>CADARY010000007.1 GCA_902790375.1 Oscillospiraceae bacterium
TATCTAAGGAGGAGAGAGCATGTCCGTCGTCGGTGCGATCATGGTCCCGCATCCCCCGATCATCCTTCCGGAGGTCGGAAGAGGGGAGGAAAAGAAAATAGCCGCTACCGCCGCGGCTTATGAACAGGCGGCAGCTCTTGTATCCGAGCTTCGGCCGGATACGATTGTCCTGGCCTCGCCGCATTCGATCCTGTATTCGGATTACTTCCACATCTCTCCAGGGAAGGCCGCAAAGGGAGATATGGGTCAGTTCCGCGCACCTGAGGTCAAAATCCACGTGGAGTATGACACGGAGTTCGTGGCAGAGCTCACAAAGCTCTGCGATCAGACCGGTTTTCCCGCCGGGACGCTGGGGGAACGGAAGACTGAACTCGACCATGGGACAATGATACCACTATATTATGTCAACCACTATTACCGGAACTATAAGCTCGTCAGGATCGGCCTGTCCGGATTGCCGCTTGCGGAGCATTACCGCCTTGGACAGATGATTCAGGAAACTGCGGACAAGCTCGACAGACGGGTGGTTTTCATCGGCAGCGGCGATCTGTCCCACAAGCTGCGTGTGGAAGGACCCTACGGCTATGCAAAGGAGGGCCCGGACTACGACGAGCGCTTGATGGATGTGATGGGCAGCGCTGCTTTTGAGGAGCTTTTGAATTTTGACGAGAGCTTCTGTGAGAAAGCGGCCGAGTGCGGGCATCGGAGCTTCTGCATACTCGCGGGGGCATTGGACGGAAAGCGACTGAGGACAGAACGTCTGAGCCATGAGGGCACTTTCGGCGTCGGCTATGGGATATGCACCTATCGCGTGCTGGGTGACGATCCGGACAGGCGGCTGCTCCGGAAATGGGAAGAGGAACAGAACAAAATCCTCATGGAAAAGCGGGCAAACGAGGACGCTTTTGTGAGACTGGCAAGAGCGGTGATCAACGCCTGGATCAGAGAGCGTAAAAGACTCCCGCTGCCGGAAGACCTGCCGCCGGAGATGACTTGGCAGCGCGCCGGGGCATTCGTGTCCCTGCACAAGGACGGCAGACTGCGGGGCTGCATCGGAACGATACAGCCGGTGCGAAGCTGTGTTGCGGAGGAGATCGCCGACAACGCGATCAGCGCCGCGACCAGGGACCCGCGCTTCAGCCCTGTCAGGCCCGAAGAGTTGGACAGCCTGGAGATCAGCGTGGACGTCCTCTCGGAACCGGAAAGCATCAGCTCCAAAGCCGAGCTGGATGTAAAGCGCTACGGCGTGATTGTCAGCAAAGGCGGGAGAAGGGGACTGCTGCTGCCCAATCTGGACGGCGTGGACAGTATTGACGAGCAGATTGCCATTGCCCTGCAAAAAGCCGGTATCTCCAGTCATGAGAAGGGTATCGAGCTGCAGCGCTTTGAGGTGGTGCGCCATGTCTGAAAACACTGTCGTGTGCGGGATCTGCCCGCATCACTGCGCAATTGGCGAGGGCGGCAGGGGCAAATGCCGTGCACGGGGGACAAGGAATGGGAAGAACGTGCCGCTTTTGTACGGGATCATGAGCTCTGTCGCCCTTGATCCGATTGAGAAGAAGCCTCTGCGCCGCTTTTATCCCGGCAGTACCATTCTTTCGGTCGGCAGCTTCGGCTGCAACCTGAACTGCCCCTTCTGCCAGAACTGGGAAATCTCCATGACCGACGGCAACACGTATTTGCAGGACATAGACTCGCACTATCTCGCCCCGGACGTTCTGGCGGATATGGCGGATGGGCTGCGCGACAGAGGAAACATCGGCGTCGCCTTTACATATAACGAGCCTACGATCTGCTTGGAGTATATTCTGGACACAGCTCCGCTTCTGCGAGAAAAGGGATTGAAAACCGTTCTGGTCACAAACGGCTGCGTGGAGGATCAAACGGCAAAGCGGCTCCTCCCGCATGTGGACGCCCTTAACATTGACCTCAAGAGCTTTGACACGGAGATTTACCGGAAAACGCTCGGCGGCGATCTGGATACAGTGAAGCGTTTTATTGAGCGCGCAGCCGCGCAGTGCCATGTCGAGCTGACAACGCTGATCGTTCCCGGCATGAACGATTCGGAGGCGGAGATGCGCTCGCTGACAAGCTGGACAGCGTCACTGCCGGGCGGGAAAGAGATCCCGCTGCATATCACACGCTTTTTCCCGCGTTACCGGATGACGGACAGAGCGGCGACGGAGCGAAAAACCGTCCTGCGGCTCACAGAAATCGCAAGGGAAAAGCTGAGCTATGTTTATCCCGGAAATATGTAGGAGAGACACATGAGCCTGTACGCGATCGGAGATCTGCATCTCCATTTTCAGACGGATCTGAAAGCGAAAGCCCAGCTCAAAGACAGGGTATGGAAAAACCATGAACAGAAGGTACAGAAGTACTGCGCGGAAATGATCCAGCCCGAGGACACCCTCGTTCTGGTTGGAGACCACAGCTGGGGTCGCAGTTTCGAGGAATGTGTGCAGGACCTGCAATTTATCGCAGAGCTGCCCGGGCACAAAATCCTTCTGCGCGGCAATCATGATATGTTCTGGGACGCGAAAAAGACGCAGATGCTTAATGAGCGCTATGCCGGAAAGCTGCTGTTCTTGCAGGATAACTTCTATCCATACGAGGACTATGCGCTTGTCGGGACAAAGGGCTTCTGCTTTGAAGGCCCGTTTTATCTCAACCGCAGGGGACAGATCGTCGGATGGGACGAGGAGAAAGCGGAGCACGCGAAAAAGCTGGTGGACCGGGAGCTTGAAAGGCTGCACATTTCCTTTGAGACGGCGAGAGCAGCCGGGTACCGCCGGTATATCATGTTTCTGCATTATCCGCCAACGAGCATCCTTGAGGACGAGAGTCCTTTCACTGCCATGGCAGAGGAGTACGGGGCGGAGCAGGTCATATATGCGCACAGTCATGGAGAGAGCCGTTTCCATGACAGTATCCTCGGAGAGAAAAACGGGATCCGATACAGCCTTGTTTCCGGAGATTATCTGAAATGGAAGCCGATGAAAGTATTGGAATAATCATGAAAAATCGCACTGAAAGAATCATTGAGGAGGAAAACAAGATGAAGACGATCGGACTGCTCGGCGGCATGAGCTGGGAGAGTACCGTCACCTACTATCAGGTTATCAATGAGACGATTAAGGAGAAGCTCGGAGGGCTTCATTCTGCAAAGATCCTCCTGTACAGTGTAGACTTTGATGAGATCGAACGCTGCCAGTCCTCCGGAGATTGGGAAAAGAGCGCAGCCATCCTGAGAGATGCTGCTCAGCATCTGGAGGCTGCCGGGGCTGATTTCATCGTGATCTGCACCAATACCATGCACAAGGTCGCGGAGGAAATAAAGGCAGGGCTTTCCGTTCCTCTGCTTCATATAGCCGAAGCAACCGCACAGAAGCTGACAGAGGCAGGAATTACCCGGGTAGGACTGCTGGGCACAAGCTATACCATGACGGAGAGTTTTTATAAGGATGTGATACGGGAAGCCGGAATTGACGTCCTTACACCGGAAGAAGAGGCGATCCGAGCTGTCAACAATATCATTTTCGATGAGCTCTGTGTCGGCATCATCCGCGAAGAATCGAAACAGGTTCTGTTGAGGATCGTTCAGCAGCTTCAGAATAACGGGGCCCAGGGTGTCATCCTCGGCTGCACGGAGCTTGGCCTGATCATTCATTCTGAAGATCTTGAGCTGCCGGTGTTCGACACTGCCCTGATCCATGCCAGAGAAGCAGCTCTGGCTGCGCTCAGATAAACATTGAGCGAACGAGGTGAGTATATGTCTTTGATTGATGCAGCGATCGACTATGTGTATTCGCTGTTTCGGGATAATGCCGGCGGGCATGATGCCGCACATACCTTGCGTGTCTATCAAAACGCGATGCTGATTGCCCAGCAGGAGCCCGACTGTGACCTGGAAATACTGGTGTTGAGCGCTCTGCTTCACGATGCAGACGACCATAAGCTGTTCCATACAGAGAATAATGCAAACGCGAGATCTTTTTTGACGCAGCATGATGTTGAGTCAGATAAGATCGAGTATATCTGCAGAGTAATTAACGCTGTTTCATTCAGCCAGAACAGAGGAAAACGCCCGGAAAGCCTGGAAGGAATGATTGTTCAGGACGCTGATCGTCTTGATGCCATCGGTGCGATCGGGATTGCTCGAACCTTAGCATTCGGCGGTGAGCACGGGAGGCCTCTGGAAGCGACGATTCAGCATTTCCAGGATAAGCTGCTGCTATTAAAAGATGAGATGAACACCGAGACAGCAAAGAAGATCGCCGAAAGCCGGCACCTGTTCATGGTGAACTTTTTACAGGAATTTGATGAGGAGACAAAACATAAATAAAAAATGCCCGCCGAACGTTGAACAAAGCGTCTGGCGGGCAAATTACTATGCGATGACCCTGGCAATGACATCGCTGAGCGGAACGAAGGGATCAGACCAGAAACGGGAGTCAAATGAGTTTGAAGCATTGTCTCCGAGAACATAGAAGGATTTCTCGGGAACCTGAAAAGATGCGCCGTCTATGGCTACCGAATCTCCGCTGCTTGCTGCGATGCGTTTAACCAGGTAACGACCATCGCGTTCAAAGATGATAATATCTCCGTTATGGAGTTCTCGAAACAAGCGCAGTCCAAGAATGACATCACCTTTATGAATTGTTGGCTCCATCGAGGAACTGGGGATATATCCCCAAAAGAAGACGGTATTGAATAATCCCAGAAACAGAGCGAGACTCAGCAGCGGAATCAACAGCTTCTTTGCTGCCTTCATAGTAGGCCTCCCACAAGCTGAGAATATTCGGGCGAGTCCCTGAGATACCGGCGGGCGCGCGAGGCAAGGGAGCGTGCGACATTTGCGGACATCTTCAGCATATCCCCGGCTTCCTGACTCGAATAACCCTCTGCCATGAGCAGGGCGGCGGAAAGACCTTTCCGCATTCCTTCCGGGGCGTCCTTCAGGGTACGATTGAGGAAATTTTTGAGATCAAGACTCTCGGCAGAAGGGATACTTTCCTTGGCTGATATGGATGTGAGGAAGCCATCATCGAAGCTGGCCTCTTTTGAAATGTGTCTGGTAGCATGGATCAGCGCGTCGCAGATTTCGTTCCATATCACTCTGTAAGCGTAGGTGAAAAAACAACCGATACCGTTATCCGTTGCGGCGGCTTTGCACAGCCCGATACAGCCGATCTGAAAGAGATCGTCATAGCTGTAATAGGAAAGGGCACTGCCGCCATTCAGCTTTTCCTTCATGACTGTTCCCACAAGACCCATATTGTTTTCAACAACAGTCCTCTGAGCTTCAGTTAGAACCATGGCATTTCGCCTCCTCTTTGTTGGGATAGGGGATGTGTTTCTCATCAAGGAGCTTCTTGCTCTCATCAATGACAAGCTGACAGTTATACTCACGAAGATAGCCTATATGTGCCCGGTTCGGCGGCGTACATGTGACGTCGGAGAGCCACCGGTATGCGACTTGCTTGCTCATCAGACCGGACAGATAAAGCTGATCGAAGTAGAGGTGAGCCTGACGCCGTAGAGAACGAAGCTCCGGAGTGGCAAGCTCACCGACCGGTATGCGCGTTCCCTCGTGGACACGGACATAGGCATTGCAGGCCGGGTAGCGTAGGCAGACATAAAGCTTTACTTTCTTGGGATTGCCTTTGATGATTCCCTCCGAAGAACGAAATATCACGGGGCTGCCGCAGTATGGACAGCGCATCCGGTTATAATAGGCAGCTTTTCGCTGCTTGCTTTTTTTCATAATCAAAACCTCCAGAAAAACAAAACCGGAATTCGCCCTAAAGCAAACAGAGCCACAGACCGGGAATAATCAGATCCCGATCCATGACTCTGTAAGCGATATGGCGCCTTCCGGCGATTATCAACGAAGCCTGCGTCGTTAGAGACGTCGCAATGCGTCCGTAACGGTTTCTCCATCCATCTGATGGAGTATGACTCCGGGAGCTCTTCCGAAGTACCGAGAGCCTGGGCGCAAGCCTCTTTACACTTAGATAATAACAGCAGAACGCTGAAAAGTCAACGAATAATGCCAAATTTGCTTAAAATCAGCACTTTCGACAGCTCAATGTTCAAATCTCAGCCTGAGGGAGCTTTATTCGTCATTATCATCAAAATCGTCATCTTCCGATATTCGGACAGATGCGATCTGCAGCGCGACAAGAATACTGATGCACGTAAGCAGACCGATAATGAAGAAGAGCGCGTGCTTAAGCGGAATACCTGCTATCAGGATATCCTCATATTCATAGTACTCGTCATCATACGGCTCCTCATAATAAAAGTCGTCATCATATGCTGCTTCATCCGAATATCCCGCCTCCGGCTCGGCGTCCTGGGGCAAAGCTGTTTCAGACACCGGATATACTACCGATTCAGGAGCAGGCGCGACATATTCGGGAGTATAGACCGGAGCGGAAGAGGGAACAGACTGAAGCGGCGCGGGCGTGTAATAAGCCTCGGGCCTGCTGACCGGCATTGTCCTGCCGGTACTGACGCAGGAGAGAATGTAACTGCCGCTTCCTCCAATTTCCAGCCGGAGGACACCGTCATTGCCGACAGGAATAAGATCCGGATAAAGCCCCTGATCGGTCCTCAACTGAAACTCGGCACCGATCCAATCCATTCCGAGCTGAATCTCCAGCTTCTCCGGCTGAACGACAATGATCTCGCTGCCATCCGTATCTGCAAACACGCAGGGACGCGGGAGAAAACACCCGGAGAAAATGATGACAGCGGCGAGTAAAAAGATTTGCAGAATTCTTTTCTTCATATAAACCTCCAATAGTAACCTGTGAGTGCAGTTTTAAACCCGCTCACAGAAGACCAGGTAGCGGTAAAGTCCGCCAGATCCGTAAGGGTGGCAGGTGAGGAGCGTGATCATGTCTTTCCCGGGACGAATTAAAATGGCATCGATCTCGTTGGGATTGATGATCTGTATTTCCGTCACGCGGTAGGTCAGCGTTCCCCAAAGATTTGTTATGTAAACTAAATCGCCTGCCTCCAGCAGTTCAATATCCAGAAAATACTTGTACCCATTCCAGCTCCGGTGTCCGGCGATGACGCTGTTGCTGTTCTCTCCGCCGATCGGAATGCTGGTCTGCGCCAGGACTGCCGCTCCATTGGACATGTTTTCATCG
Source organism: Oscillospiraceae bacterium (assembly GCA_902790375.1). GTDB lineage: Bacteria > Bacillota > Clostridia > Oscillospirales > Oscillospiraceae > Limivicinus. The sequence goes on from CADARY010000007.1 coordinate 7,164, forward strand.
CTGGCACCCAGGTAGAGCGGCATCTCGAGCTCCATTTTCGGAATCTGTATTACACCGAAAACCTGATTGCTGAGTCCATATTCCGTCAGATCAAAACGATATGCCTGATAAGCCTCCCTGCTGTCCAGACTTTCCTCCTGGTGGCGTAGAGCCATTTGTTGTAGTCCCGGATATCCAGATAGAGGTTTTCGTAGGGCATGGGGATATGCTTTTGAACGGCATCCTGCTGTACTAGCTCTGTATTCTCATAGAAAGTCCGGCTCTCCTCCTTCATCTGCCGAGTTTTCCGGGCGCTGTATACCAGCGGCGTCAAGCGTATCTACAAAGGTATACTCAGAAATATAGCTTGCAGCGGATGTGATACTCGAGAGCGTAGAGATGATCTGGTAATCGATCATGTCACCGGTGGAAGCGCTTGCTGTGTGGGCGTACCCGTCGGTGATGTCCGAAGTGCTGCCGCCGTGCTTGCCGGTATCTGCCTTGGCTTCACGCAGCGTTTTCTCCAGACTGGGAATCCCAGTGTTGTTTTTGGGATACAGTGTCACATCGTAATTCCAGGCCTCGCCGCCGTTGGTGGCGTTGCTGCCGTTGACGGCGGTCATCGGGAGGGAGAGGAGGAAGGGATCGGTGGTGTCCACGACCATTTCGGGCACACGGGTTTCAACGAACAGGTACATACCGAGCGGCAGATTGTTGGCAGCGCTGTGACCGTAGGCATCGGTCTCGGCCATTGCGGTAGCGCAGAGCAACACAGTGAGGCTTCTGAGCCGTTTGGTTTTGGAAAAGGGCATTGTTCCTCTTTCTGAAGTGAAACAGGGCAAACGGCTCCTCCTCTTGACCCGGTTTTGAGGCTCCGAAAGCCTTGAAGTCATTGAATGTCAATGCTTTTTACGAAAATGACCTTGTGACGGGAGACGCCAAAACCGGGCAAGCGAATTTACACAAGGTTTTAAGTGCTTATTTCACCGTTCTGAGCCTTACCCGGCGCGCCATTGGTTGCAAGCCAAAGCGGAAAATCCGCATGCGGGATTACAAAGACTTCTGTGCAGTCCGTGTCACCCGCTGCGCTGCAATAGTAGTGCGAGCATACTGAGGGACTGTCATCCAGGAGAACGAACAGGGCAATGGTATCCGCAACGCAATTTACCTCGATGTTGTCGTGATCACGGCGTCTGCGTTCGGGGCGGTCACGGCAGTACACATGGCGGAAGATGATGACGGCGTCTTCATAATGAAGCGGGTCTTTATCGGCAAAGAACTGGTTAAGGGTAGGGAACAGGTAACCGCGGACATAGCTGCGGGAGTTGAATTCCTTCTTGGGAAGAAGAGCAGGGAGATTAACATAAAACCATCCCATATCAGTTATGGAAACTTTTACGGGGACTGTGCCTCGAATAACCACTTCAACATCCATGTACGCGGTCGGCTTGCCGCTGTAGACCAGGAGGATCCTGCTAAGCAGGGTGCTGCGCTCTGCAATCTTCGCCAAGCGCAGGGAAACAGCGTAGGCGTCCTCCATGTGACCGTCCGTCGCAAGCTGACGGATGGTTTTACCTCCGTACTCATGCGCTGGACTTTTCCGTCAATCGTACCCAACACGTCAAGAAATGAATTGTTTGATGCCATTATGGATTGTCTCCTCTGAATAAAATAATACTTCTGGCTCCTCCAGCCCCTGAAACTCAACGGTAGCAAACAGACAGGGGGCTCGTGGGAGCCTCAGGTCCTGCGCCATAGCAATGCGCGGGACTACGATGATATATTTCAGATCATCCTGCGGCTGAAGCAGACGTAGAAGATTACCCTCGCCCTCGTACAGCACTACAATTTCGTAGCCGGTGTTCTCTTTGAGGAAGAATAGCTGAGATGGAAAGGATGCCGGATAATGCGCCAGAGGCTCAACAAAATCAATAAACCTGAGCAGGACCCACACAGCCAGTACCGTTTTCTGATCGGGTCGGCTCAGTGGATCAAGACCAAGATAGTATCCGTCTCCGACATCGGCAATCTGAAGCTCCCGCTTCATCCGGCTGAGAATCTTTTCAGATGTTGCCGGAGTCTTCTGAAGCATCCGTAGCAATTGCGTTTTTGGCAATGCGCCGTATTGAGAGAGCCATTGGATCACATGGGTTTCATCTTCAAGCAGCAATCAGTCACCTCCCTTCAAAACTGAGGTTCAAAATACGTATTCTAAGAAATGCAAAATACGTATTTTGATGCCTGAAATACGTATTTTGCCATAGAAGCCAGCTCAAAATACGTATTCTGAGCTGTAGCAATAGCCAAAATACGTATTTTCGCTTTCTCCGTTTCAGAAATGCGTATTCTCTTTTTGACGGTCCTGAAGTATCGCCTCCAGCTCCGCACGGTCTGTGGTAATCATCTCCTGTTCCTCTTTTGATGCCTTGATGACCACGGGAACCTTGTTATTGTTGGAGCAGATCAGCGCCTCGCCGCGCTCAAACTGAGTGATTGATCGAAGCTCGGTTTTTGTGAGCTTCAGGACCTCCTGGACAGTCTTGGCCTCATCCGGCTCCAGATTCAGAATGATCTTGTTTTTGGAGTTGTTGATGATGGCCCTGCCGTACTTGCCGTCCTCCAGACCGAAGAAATCCGAAAGATCCTGCGTCGCGGAGATGGCAGCGCCGCCGAAGCCGCGGATCGTTTTGAAGATCGTCAGGCAGAACTCCGCTGCCATGCGGTTGGAGTTTGCGCCGATAAGCTGCCAGATTTCGTCGATCATGATCGCTTTCTTCTTCGTGCGATCGGCCTTGACTGTGTCCCACACGTAGTCGAGCGCGATGAACATGCCGACCGGAAGCAGCTTGCCCTTTAATTCTGAGAGATCCAGTACAATGTACTTGTTCGTCAAGTCTACGTTGGTCTGCTGATTGAAGCTCTGGGCTGAGCCGGTCACAAAGCGGCTGATGATCACCGCGAGACGCTGGGTCATGGGATTTGCCAGCAGCTCTTCATACTAATAATTTATATAAGGTATGACGCATGCTCCAGGCGGCGGATGCAATCGCGCCCCAGGGACCGCCCGCGGCAGCGCCTTTTGCAATCCCGGCAACTGCCTTGCCGACCTTTACGCCAGAGACCGAAGCGCCGGCAGCGGCAGATGCCGCTTGATTTCGAGCTTCGTTTGCAGCTCTGACCAGATCGGACGCTGCCTGAGAATAGTTGTCTGAACCGTCGCCAAACTGGCGCTTGTCCGGTTCAGCCATGAACGCCACCTCCTTGAAAGAGCAGCCGAACTGGTTAAATGTTCGGCTGCTCGGATGAGAGTATTATTTTTTCTTCGGATTCTTGCCGTCACGCTGACGTCGGGGGGCGGGAGAAGCATGCTTATTCGGCAGATTTCGATAGCGCACTGTCTCGACTGAAATCGTCTTGACGCTTTCGCCCTCATAAACCGGTTTGCCGTTTTCATATACCGGACGGTGCTCAACTGCCGGCTGTCCGGAGATTGCGTACCATTTCCCACCGCTGCTGTCCTCAAAGGTCTTATGGTCGCCGCGAGGCTCTGCGTAGCGCGTACTGTCAAAAAACATGGTACCTGAGCCGTCAGCGTGGCGCACCTCAAAGTGACCTTCACTGCGGCTGGAACCGTCGATAGCGGTGACAGGCTGTTCATATCCGGGTATGAAGCTTTGGAAGAGCGCCTGGTTATAAGCGGCAGCAGTATCCATTGAGTCGTAACCGGAACTGGGAGAAGGATTCAGGTGTGCTGGTTCGGAAGGATACCCGGGCTCCGGTTCGCTGCCATCGCCAGACGGAGAACTGTGCTGAGACGGGGAAGCAACACTGGGCTCAACATACACAGACGCGCCGGTATCTGCAGTATCATACTGGGGAGCGCCACCGGAAACGGGCTCACTCATGCCAATATCATGGCTGCCTGGCATTCCTGAACCGGTCTGGGGAATGTCCAAACTGACATCCGTGTTACCGAACTGGGGTTCGACTCCAATGTCAGGCACATCGGCACCGGGGGTATAGTGGCTTGGCACGCCCGTATCTGAAAGAGAAATGTCAGTGATCGGGGAATCAAGAGGAGCATCCGGCGGTATTCCCATAGAATCGGAATATTCGGAGGAATCTGTGCCTTGACCGTCCATAAACGGAGCGGGAGTATACATATAATCTGTGTTCTCCGGAGCGGGAACAGACTCGCCTGCAACATTGGGCTGGGAGTAGCCATCACCGGATACAGAAGAAGCGGGTTCAACAGCGGAGAAATCATTGACCATACCAGGCTGAGAACCGGCAGGGCTGCTTTCGGATTCAAACCCGGGCGCTTCTGCGTGCGGCTGCATCGCGTACCAGTCAACGCCATTTGCGGATTCCATGATGGAGTGCGGGGCGTCCGGTTCCTCGAACATGGCACTGTTATACCACATGGAGCTGGTGCCATCCGGGGAGATGGCCTCTATTTCGCCTTGCCCGACGCTGCGGAGCATGGTGCCTTCGGGGGCGTCGGGGAAGAAGGAGGCAACCTGTGCCGCCTCGTCTGCGCTTCCGCTGAAATGCGGGGCATCATAGAACGAACCGGCGTCGGAGCCGCGCGCAACCTGATACCATTGGCTTCCGTCAGAAGCGGTGACGAGCGCGTGCGGGCCCGCAGGCCGATCAAACTGGGAGGTGCTGAACATCTCTACAGAGGTTTGCTTGCCATCGGCTCCCACAGATTGTGTACTGATGCGTCCGCCGCTTATCTGCGTATTCTTCAGCTGACGCCCGGCAAACTGCGGCATGTAATTCTGAAGACTGCGATCGGCGATATCTCCGCCGATACTGCCTGAGACGGCAGCGGGGCGGGAGGCAACGGAAGCGATCGATTCGCCTGAGAGAGAAGCGCCGTTCCTGGCGGCGATTCCTCCGAAAGCTCTTCCGACAAAGCCGACGGAGCCGCCGGCACCCATCCGGGTACCGCCGCTTACGACGGCATCTCGAACATAACTGTTGCCCTTGAAGCGATTGGCAAAGCCTGACGCAAAACCGGTTGCGGTGCTTGTCGTATGTGCAGAGCCCGCTGCTGCTGAGCCGCGGAAGACACTGCCTGCTGCTTTGCCGCCGCCGACACCGCTGAGCACCCGTGCCGCCATCATCATCTCCATCGCCATACTGGATCCGGTCTGGGCGACGTTCAAGCCGATGGAGGAGAGATAGCTGTCAAAGCGCTGGGCACATTTGAGGAAAGCAAGCGCGCAGAACAGCCAGAGAAAGATGCTGCCCTGGCCGTTTGTCAGCGCACCGCCGTTTCCGATGAACTGGCCGACGGATGATCCAAAGGCCCGCAGGAACCAGACGTTCATAATGAGCAGGATCAGCTGAGAGCCGACCATGCGGCACCAGGATCGAAATACGGAGTTCGTCTCTTTTGAGCCGCCCATGGCGAAGGCCAGGGGAGAGGTATAGCAGAGGACGCCGACCACCACATAGCGTTCGACAGTCTCAAGCAGGAGCTTAAAATAGTTCCAGCCAAGTGCGATCTCCAGGATCACAAGCAGCAGCGTCCCAACGATGGACGTGGTTGCCACAATGGTCACAAGGCCGTTTTTCAGAGCTTCTTCGATCCCGGCAAAGGTGAAGTCCTCCGCCGTCATGGTGACCTCCATCAGAGCCGTATAGGGTGCCCGGGCTATATCCAGCGTCATCTGGAAGATGGACTGGGCATAGCCGATCATCACGGCAAATAGAATACTTCTCGCAACAAGTGTCAGCGGATTCTCAGCGTCTGTGATCGGCCCGCCGAAAGCACGGAAGAGCTGCCAGACGGTTATGAGAAATAACAATGCCCATGCGGTATACTGGAGAATGACGAAGGCCTTTGTCACAAAGGGGAAATACTCCTCCATGACCACCATATCTGTGCCGAGCGCATCGAGGAACAGTCCGGATACAGCGTCCATGAGCGAGGTCATGACACTGCTGATCCAGGTCACGATGCCTTCAAAGATCCAGTCAAGCAAGATTTATCACCTCCGTTCCTGCCTGACCGGGAGAGCTTAGCCCGTGTACTGGCCGCCCGCGACAAGGGGCTGCAGATAGGCAACGACAAAGCCCAGAGAATTCAGAATGATCCACGCCACGACAATGCGCTTGAGCCAGCTCGTTGCTTCATCTACTGCCCGCTGGTTGCGGGAGATCATACGGACGATCAGGGCGATACTTGCCACAGTAACTGCGACAATCGTGGAGATTGCCACAATCTGACCGTAGATATCCGTCACAATGGACCGGATGCGGTCAAAGATGGAGTCTGCCATGACCGGATAGACAGTGCATACGGCGGCGGAGAGCATCCCGATCACGGACCAGAATGCCGCAACCAGTCTGTCCCGCAGCCGAAGTCTTTTTTCCATAAACCTCACCTCCTTCTGGTAAGATGGCATGAAAAAACGCCGCAATCATGAGGGAGCAATTCATGATGTACGGCGTTCTTTCACCTGATCCCAATTTGGGACGATACAAATATACCACGGTTCGTTTCCCGTGTCAGTGCCTTGGAGGTGCCATTTTGGTGCCATCTTTCTGCCTTGCAAGACTGGTTAAAAAATATCAACAGGAAATCTGCATCACAAAAGAGAATGTCTATTCGGATCTTCTGCCAAGTCCGTATATTTCATCAATTGAAACCAGAGTTACTTCTCCTTGCTGCTGCCTTTCCAGAAGACCGCTGGTAAATCCGCTTTTTGAAAAAATGTAAAAATAACATTCATCATTGGCTGTTGCGAACAGAGCAGCATATTCTTTCAGCAGATCGAGTTCATTGGTTCCGATTGCCTCATTTTTGAACTTACATGATCCAATCAGCATTTTCCTTCCTGAAGTGGTGTTGTTTGGTTTCGCGCCGAGAGCAACAATATCCACCTGGACTTCTTTCTTTTGATTTGGATCAGGACCCCACCATTCTCCGATCTCCTGGAGTTGGAAAGGCAAATCTGCCGCATAGAAAACCAGGTATTGCTTGCAGATGTCCTCAAACACCAACCCCATGTAAGCGGAAAGATAGCTTCCGACCGCAGCGTCATAGATGCGTTCCATGTTTCCTGAACTGACAGCAAGCATGTTTCCGGGGACAAAGCGATACCAGAAGCGGAAAAAATTATCGGAAATATGATAGGTCGTTTTCTTTGCGCTCTTCTGGACGACAGGAAGTCGCTTCTGTACGATGCCGAGGTCTGTCAGGCCGTTGATATACTTCGTACATACCGAAGTGTCGATCCCGGTTCTGTCTGATATCTGGTTTAGCCTGGTTGCTCCGCCGGCAATGGCCGTTATGATTGAATTGTAAATCGCAGGCTCACGCAACTCCTGCTTCAACAGGTTTTCCGGTTCTTCAAACAGATACGCAGAAGGGTCGAAGAAGTTTTCAAGCAAAGCGTCTTTAATGCTTCCGCACACATTAAGCTTGTTGATATAGTGAGGAATACCGCCGGTAATCCCATAGAGCAGAGCGTTGTCAGCCGGAGAGAGTTCGGGATGGAATCGTGCCGCATCCAAATAGGTGAGCGGAAGAATCTTGAATTGCGCGGTTCTTCTTCCAAAAAGGGGACTCTTCTCACTGAGAACCTTCTTTTCCATAAAACTCATGGACGAACCGCAGAGTATAAGATACAGCTTTGAATCGTGCCAGTCATGGTCGAGAAGATGCTGCAGACGGGAAGTGATAGAGGAATCTGCTTTTACGAGATAGGGGAGTTCGTCAATGACGAAGACGACACGCTGCTCTTTTGCGATTCGCGTAATTTCCGCAAACGCAGCATCAAACGAAGCATAGACCGGAGCTTCAATAGCCTCGGGGTGTAAGAAATAATAAATCGCCTTTGAAAGAGCTTGCAGATTTTCTCGTGCGCTGCTCTTCAGGGCAGGGAAGAAGATCGTCGGCTTATCCTTTGCAAATTCGTGTATCAATGCAGTCTTGCCGACACGTCGGCGCCCGTAAATGATAATACACTCCATGCTTCCGGTACGATAACGTCTGTTCATTTTGTTCAATTCGTTTTCCCGGCAGAGAAACATAATATACTCCTCCAATACGAAAGCAAAAGTAACTGTATTATAAGTTACTAACTTACGAGTATATTATCTCAAAAGAGCCGTGAAGTCAACAGCTTTGTTGATGGATTTCTAGATGGTGAGAGTCTGGACGCAGCGGCGCATGAGAAAGTCATGAATCTTTTCAAAAAGTATCTGCTGATTGGCGCACTGGCGGACATTGCCACTCCTTCGTTGCCAGTACGGACATCATGAAAGTACGCGCAATCCATAACCGCAGCAAAGGCGAAGTCGATTGCCTGATCGACGATTATGACAGTCTGGTCTCTATTCCGATTGAGGTCTATTCCGGCTAGGATTACACCATCCACAGTGCGCTGAACACTTTCATGAAGAACGAGGATTATCATGTGAAGAAAACGTTCGTGCTCTCCAACGCGCGGGAAGATGCGTCAGCACTACATAGACGACAACAGCGAAGCTCAAGGCCAAAGCGTGTGGGAGCTGCCTTTTGAGACAACGCCATCCTTTTTTGTTGTCTTTCTATTTTTCAAGATAGGTTACGGCACAGTAGCCGGGATAAATGATCTGCCGGGCGGTAAATTGAAAACGCTTTCCGTCGAGTGCGTTGACATACTCGCCGTCCACCTTCTCCCCGTCCATCGCCGCGCGCCGGACGGTGTCAAACCACTCGTCGGCAACGAAGGGATAGAGCTCGCGGACGCTGTGGCCGAGGACCTCTTTCGCCTCGTGCCCGCCGTATTCCTCAAATTTGTGGTTGACGTAGAAGATCACCGCGTCGTACTGTCCGCTGTGCTCGGCGTATGTCACATGATACACGCTGTAGGAAATGGGCAGGTCGTCAAAAAGACGGAAGAGTTCGGACGCGTGCCCGAGGCGGCTTTCGGACGAGATATTGTGGTCATGGTCGGCATGCAGGCGAACCTCGCTCAGCTTTGCCTGTTCTTCAAGGTCAAGCGTCTCGGAAAACAGCGTATAGCCCACAGAGAGATACAGGGTGATGGGAATGCCGTCGATCCTGCTGATCGACTCCCCGACAGCCTTGATCTTTGCGCGCAGATCATGCGCTTCTTCCCGCTGTTCCACCTGATGGAGCACGACAAATTTGTTCCCGGAATACCGGCCTACAACACAGGTTCTGCCGAATGCGCGCTTGAGCGCCTTTCCTAGTCTGTTGAGTACCTTGTCCCCGAAATCAAAGCCGTGCTGCGCGTTGATGGTGCTGAAATCGTTGACGCCGATGTGGATGCGGGCGAAATCCACGCCGCGAAGATAATACTCGTCATGAAAAATGGTCGCCTCCTCGGAGATGCCGCGGGTATTGAGCAGACCCGTCAGCATATCGCGCCGGGTGGTCTCCTGGCCGCGCTTGTCGTTTACGGTCAGAAGCTCCTTGTCGATAAAGTAACCCATCAGGCCCTTGATCTCCCCACTGTCGTCATACAGGGGCATTTTGCTTGCCAGAATCTCCTTATTCTCCCCGTCGTTCATGCAGTGTCCGGGTATATTGTGGATGGTCACCCCCTCATGAATGACCTGGTTTTCATCGTTTTTATAGCGGTCGGGATGGACGTGCCAGCCGAGCTCCTCGTCATTTTTTCCAACGATCTCTTCCACGGAGGAAAAGCCGTAATAGTCCAGAAATGCCTTGCTCGCCCCGACGAAGCGGCGGTCCTTGTCCTTCCAGAAGATGCGCAGCAGATCGGAATGAATCAGATCGTTCCACATGACGGCCGGCGCATAGGGACTGTCCTCCTCCGTTCCGGCGGTCTTGCTTTTCAGCAGGACATTGGTGCTCTTTTGGATATTGCGCACGAGCATGATATGATGCCCCTCATCAATTTTGAGCACCGTGTATTCCTTCCAGGCATACTGCCCGTGGCGCACGCTTGCGCGGAATAGTTCCGAGAAGCTCTCGCAGGCTGTTTTTGCGAATCTCGCCATCGCCTTCTTCGGATCGAAGGCAGCGATATATCTCTCCCTGTCATCGGGATAAATAAAGGCGTCGGCGTATTCTTTTACCAGAGCTTTGATGCCCGTTCTGGTGGAAAGCAGATCCTCCCGCGTAGTGGTGTAGAGCGGGCGGATCGTGTCCTCCTCGAGGCTGATGAGGGTAATGCGCTCAAAAAGCGCGTAGATTCGGCGGACAAAGTCGTCGAGATATCCCGTATTCTTTGCCTGACTGTCCTTGGTGAGGTTTGTGATACGGAACAGCACACAGTATTTGTCCCGAGCGGCTGCCATGCGGCGGGCCTGTATCTCATAATACTGCTCCTGAAAGGTAACGAGCATCCTGCCGTCCCCGACGGCTTTGACGGAGTCCATCAGATTCACGATCTTATCCGAGATCAGGTGATAGGGCTGGGACTTGCATAGCATCTCCTGAGTAAAGATGTTGAAGAACATGCCTGTGCTGTGCGCCGTCTCCTCAAATGCGGTGTTGCAGAACAGCACCTTGAAGCTGTCCGCTGAGCACTCCACCAGCGCCAGGGGGATACTGTTGAGCTGGCGCGCCGTGACAATGGCGTCGCGCTCCTCCCGCGTCATAAAGGGTACGGCACTCAGAAAATCGATCCTGCCGATATCGTCGTAATACTGCCGATCCTGGGGCGGTTCGATCTGAATCCCCTGCTTTTTGAGGTTATCCAGAGCCTCGGCATAGGGCATCGGCTTTCCGAAATAATAGCCCTGCACCTTTTCACAGCCGATATTGCGCATATAGACAAACTGCTCTTCCGTTTCGATCCCCTCTACAAGGGTGTGGATATCTATGCTCTTTGCCATCTCCACGACAGCCGTGGCGATCCGCTTGGAGCGGAGATTAAAGGGGCGCAGAAAACACATATCCAGCTTGAGCTCGTCAAAAGAGAACTCCTTGAGGGCGTTGAGCGAGGAATAGGCGCTGCCGAAATCGTCCATCCAGATCTGATAGCCGGCGGCGCGAAAGCGATCCACAATCCCCTTCAGCAGTTCCTTCTGCTCGGCCATCACGCTCTCCGTGATCTCAAAGTAAATAAACTCATGCGGGATCTGATAATCGCTGACAATATGATCGGCAAGTGAAAAAATGTCGCACAGTGTAAAATCCAAACGGGAGAGGTTGACCGAGACCGGAATGGGCATTTCCCCCTTTGTGATGCTGCTGCGCAGTCTGGCGCAGACCTGCCGCAGGATCGCCATATCCAGCCGGTGGATTACCCCCAGCTTTTCCAATATCGGGATGAACTCGTCCGGATAGATCATGCCGAGCTCCGGGTCGATCCAGCGCGCAAGGGCCTCAAAGCTGCAAAGCTGCCTGGACGAGGTTCGGATCACGGGCTGATAATATACCTGGATTTCGTGCAGTTTGATTGCTTTTTTATAGTTTTGTCTGATAAAATCTTCAAGATTTCTTCCCATGGCGGCTCCTCCGAACATGAACACCGTCGCTGCTACGCATAATAGTGTGGAGATTATAACACATGCTTTTATTTATTACTATTGGTAAGATAATAAATCGTCAAGCACATAACTTGTACAAAATCATGAAGCGCGTCCCAAAATCTCCAGGCGGAGTATTTCGGGACGCGCTTCCTTATTTTTTTCTTAGCTATCGGCTTGAATCAGCATCTAAAAGGCTGTCACAAAACGAATACCGATGCAAAGACGTAGGGGGCGATCCCCAGATCGACCCGACGAACCACGCGAATTGTCGCGAAACAACGGGCCGATGAGGGCATCGGCCCCTACGCCATTCAGTCTATGCAGGGGGCTATCTCGTTTTGAGACAGCCCCTTTGATTTGCCTCCGCATAAAAAATATAAGGGCATCATCGGCATTTTGACGCTATACAGAGAGTTCGGTTCTTGCTTTGCGAATTGTACGGTGTTGCCCAAGAGCTTTCCGGCAGGACTGTAGATTACAAGGCAACTGAATATGGAAAAACCATCCGGGAGTGCTGCCTATTTGCGACACTCTCTGGATGGTTTTGCACATTTTGACCTTGATGAGATATGCTATGCCTTTTTCAACAAACTATGACTAATTTGAGAGGCGTTGCCTCTTAATAGCTTGTTTTGCTATTTTGAGACAACGCCTTCTTTCTTTCATCTTATCGCAATGACTTTGGGGTTGCCCCCGCTCTTCTGTTTCCTGTTGAAGGATCAGCCGAGAGCGGCAATGTAGTCCGCCACGCTCTCGCCCGCCATGCGGCCGGTGTTGATGGCAAAGCCCATGGTGTTGCCGGGCAGGGTGAAGTTATAGCTGTCGCCATAGATGGTGTTGGCGTCGGAGCCTGCGCTGTAAAGTCCCTCGATCGGGAAGAGCTCGTCGTTGAGGACCTCGCAGTACTTGTTGATGCGCACACCGCCCACAGTACCGTAGGCGCCAAGGTAGAACTTGCCGACGATGTAGCCGCCCTTGCCGGTCAGCTCGTGCAGGAACTTCTGGTCCTTGTGGAACTGGCTGTCCACGCCGCAGCGGCAGAACTCGTTGTACTGGTCCACGGTATCCTGCAGCACATCGGGGTCGATGCCGAGCTTGTCGGCCAGCTCCTCAATGGTGGGGGCTTCAAAATAAGCCTCATAGCCCTGCTCGACGGCCTGCTTGGCCTGCTGGTCGAAGCCGAAGAAGGCCTCTGCCGGGTGTACGATGTCCATGATGTCAGGGCCGTTCTTCTGATATTCGCGCAGGATGCCGCGGTCCATGATGCAGTAGCCATAGTTGCCCGGCTGCATATGCAGGGCGTTGCCGGCAAAGGTGGTGTTGCCCATGTAGCCCTCGTTCATAAAGCGCTCGCCGAACTGGTTGACCATCAGGTTGGGCTGGCGCAGGACAGCATCCAGAAGGAACCAGTTGAGGTTATCGGGAAGCTGGAAGATGGCCTCAATGTTGGCGCCCCATTTCTTCGCGCCGACCTCCCACATCATGCGCAGACCGTCGCCGGTGATGCCGGGGATCATGAAGGGGAAGAAGTCCTCTGCCAGGTTCAGGCCGAACTCCTGCTTGATCATTTCCTTGTTGTTGCCGAAGCCGCCTGTGCAGACGATGACCGCTTGGCCGCGAACCTCAAGGGCTTCGCCGTTTTTGTCTACGGCCTTTGCGCCGCAGACCTTGTCGTTTTCGACGATGAGGGAGGTCGCCGGGGTCTCGAGCAGGATGTCGCAGCCGAGCTCCTTGGCGCGCTCGGTCATGATCTTGACCATGGCGCTGGCAGCGCGGGGGCCGATGACGCCGTTCTCGGGCTTGACGATGTGCCAGGTGGCTTCAGACTCGCGGAAATAGCGGAACGCGCCCGCAAACTCCACACCCATCTCCTGCAGCCACTCGATGGTCTCGGCGCTTTTGCCGAAGTAGGTGGCAACAAGGTCAGAGTCGACATTGAAGTGGGTGTAGTTCATGTGCAGGTCCAGAGCATCCGCAACGGAGATATCGTTGAACTGGTCCTTCTGGATCTTGGTGCCGATGCCGAGGGGGCCCATGCCCATATTGGCGGCGCCGCCGGTGGTGCTGGACTTTTCGAGGATGATGGACTTGAGGCCGCGCTCGCCCGCGGTGATCGCGGCGGCCAGGCCGGCAGGACCGCCGGCGATGATGACGACATCGGTGTTGAGCTGTTTCATTTTCAGGACTCCTTTTTTATTATTCAGACTTGACGGGTTTGGCGTAATTGCGTTTGCGCTTGCCGCTGTTCTCGCTGCGGATGACGCGCTCCGAGGCCGGAGCAAGATTGCTCACGTCCGTGACCGCCGTCTCTGCGGCTGCGGGCACAGGCGTTTCGACAGGGGCAGGTGCGGACGCGGCTTCCTCCTTCGAAGCGGCGGGAGCGGATGCGCCGGCAGGTCTTGCAAAGCTGCGTTTGCGCTTCCCCGCGCCCTCGCGCCTGGCCGGGCCTTCTTCCTCAACAGCAGCCTCGACGGCGACACCCTTGAGGCGGGCGGGCTTTTCCGGGATACGGGCGCGGCCGGATACCCTGACGATGGCATTTTGCGCGCAGGCGGTGAGGCACGCGCCGCACTTTGTGCAGTCGAAGCTCTCGATCATGGAGGTGTAGCCGGGCTTTGCCTCGATGGCGTTTGCGGGACAGACCTTGACGCACTCGCGGCTGCCGACGCACTTGTTCGGGTCGATATAGAAGGTGGTAAAGGCCGCGCAGACCCCGGCAGGGCACTCCTTGCGCCTTGCGTGGGCCTCGACCTCCTGCGGGAAAGCAGAGAGCAGTGAGGCCACGGGGCAGCCCGCGTCCTCGCCCAGAGAGCAGTTGGTGGCAATGCGCATGGCGTCGGTGAGCTCCTTTGCCAGATCCAGCGCCTGGGGCTTTAAGCGCCCGGTGGTCAGATCCTCGGCAATGGCGCTGAGCTGGAACAGGCCCTCACGGCAGAAGGTGCAGCGGCCGCAGCTCTTTTCGCGCAGGATTCTGATCTCCTTCTTTGCCCGGTCAGCCAGACAGTCCCTGTCGGTCAGCACGCGCAGGACGCCGCTCTTGCTCCGGAGCTTGCCCACTGTCATGTCCGCAAGCTCTGCCGGGGACCAGAAGCGGTGGTCAGTGAGCACAGCCTTGAAGGGGACGCTTATCACGTCCGTCACCTTGGTCTTGGCGGGGACTTCCCAAAGCTCCCCGTCATCCACGGCAAGCAGCACACCCGGCGTCAACCCGCAGAGGGTTTCGGCAAGCGCCGCCGCCTCATCCAGCGCGACCAGCAGATCGTCCCGATGGTCAAACTTCACGAGCTCGGCTTTCTTCTCGATGCAGAGGGTAAGCTCGGCCTCATTTGCGGCGTTCAGCAGCGCATCTTCCACACCCTCCACGGGTGTGACGATGACCGCGCCCTGCGCGCCGGTGAGGGTCACGAGCGCCTTGAGACCCGCGATGACCCCCGCGGGATTCAATTTCAGCAGCGCTTCCTTGCGCCGCTCGGTATCGCTGTTCCAAACGGAGGCGGTGACAAAGCCGCGGACGGGCTCACGCGCGCCGAGTGTCTCCGCCAGCTTCTCCGCGCTCAGGCCGGAGACAGCTTGCAGCGCTTTCAGGTTATTGTTCAGAAGACTCATTTCGCCGCCTCCTTATCCGCAGAATAATCGCTCCAAAGCCGGTGGCCGGTGATGCCGAAGCGCAGGTCGCACTGGAGGCAGCGTTCCGCCTCGCCGCAGATGGCCGCATCGCAGATGCCGCCGCTGATGGGCCGGAAGTCCTGCCTGCGCTCTGCCGGATCAAGGAAGCACTCCCCGGCGCGCTTGAGATCGCCGAAGCCCTCGATCCTGCCGATGGCCTGGCCGGGCGCTTCGGTCACGACAAGCTTTTCGCTGATGTCGCCGCTGCCGCCGAGGTAGCGGTCGATCTCACTTGCGGCCTTGCGGCCGGACGCCACGGCCTTGATGACGGTCTTGGTGCCGTAGATCGCGTCGCCGCAGGCAAAGACGCCTTCGACGGAAGTCATCAGGTTTTCCTCGTTGACAGCGATGGAATTGGCCTTGCCGCGCTCAAGGTTTGCCTCGGCGGGCAGGTCGGTGTGCTGACCGGCGGCGAAGATCACGGTGTCGGCCTCCACCACATGGGCGGAGCCCTCCTCCTTCTCGGTGACGACGCGGCCGTTTTCGTCCTTATAATTGCATTTTACGATGCTGAACTCCACGCCCTCGACGTGGTCGGTGCCGAGAATGTGGTCGAAGGTGCGCGCCTCCAGAATGTGCACGCCCTCCTCCTCGGCCTGATCGATTTCCTCAAGGTCTGCGGTGAGCTGGACACGCTTTTTGCGGAACGCGAGGGACACATCCTCCGCCCCCAGACGCACGGCCGTTCTGGCGCAGTCAAAGGCCACGTTGCCGCCGCCCATGATGACCACGCGTCTGCCCATGCCGGTATCCCTGCCCATGGCGGCATTACGCAGAAAGTCCGAGCAGAGCAGCACGCCGGGAAGCTCATTGCCGGGCATCTTGAGGCGGTTGCCCTCGTGCGTGCCGACGGCGACCAGTACCGCATCGAACTCCTTCAGCAGTTCAGCGGGCTTTGTCACCCAGCAGTTATGCTCGACCTGCACGCCCACCTCGTCAAGATAGGCGGCTTCCTTTGCGATGACCTCGCGGGGCAGGCGGTAGGACGGGATGCCGTAGGCCATCTGTCCGCCGAGGGTGGGATAGGCGTCCTTGAGCGTGACGGCATGGCCCTGCTTTGCGAGGTAGAAGGCTGCCGTCATGCCGGCAGGGCCGCCGCCCACGACGCAGACCTTTTTGCCTGTGGCGGGAAGCTTCTTCTGGTTTTTCTTCCAGAGCTCGTTGTTGGTATGCTCGGCGGCGTAGCGCTTGATGTTGCGGATGGAAATCGGCTCGTTCACCTCGCCGCGGCGGCACTGGCCCTCACAGGTGTGGGCGCAGACGCGGCCCAGACACTCCGGGAAGGGAATGCGCTCATGGATGACGGCGGTGGCCTCATCATAGCGGCCCTCTTTCACGAGACGCACATAGCGGGGCACGTCCGCGTGGGCGGGGCACTCGGCCTGACAGGGGATGAGCGTGTCGCGCTTTTCGGTGGGATTCCAGTTGAGCGCGTCGCGGATGGTGCCGGTGGGGCATACCTCGGCGCAGGCGCCGCAGAAGCGGCAGTCGGCGTCCTTGAGGAGCTTGTCGTGGAGAGTGCCCACGTAGGGCTCGAGGTCTTTCTTGTTGTATTGCAGCACGCCCACCTGTCTTAAGTCCTTGCAGGCGCGCACGCAGCGTCCGCACAGGACGCAGCGGTTCATGTCGTGGACGATGAGGGGGTTGCGCTCGTCCATCTTGAGGCCCTTGATGCGGCTGGTCATGCGCGTGGCGGACACGCCCATGTACTGGATCAGGGTCTGCAGTTCGCACTTGCCGTACTTCGGGCAGGTGGAACAGTCCTCGGGATGGGCAGCGAGCAGCAGCTCCATGGAGAGATTGCGGAGCTTGCTGATTTTTTCAGACTTGGTACGGATGACCATGCCCTCTTTGGCGCAGAGCTCGCAGGAGGAGTGTACGCCCTCCTGTCCCTCCACCTCTACGATGCAGAGCCTGCAGGAACCGAGCTCCGGCAGGTCGGGATGGTGACAGAGATGGGGAATGTAGATGCCGTTTTGCAGCGCAGCCTCGAGGACGTTCATGCCCTCTTCGACCTGCAGCTTGCGGCCGTCAATGGTAATTGTTACAGTCATAAGAGAGGATCCCCTTATTTCGTTTTTTTCAAAAGAGCTAACAGCAGCTCGCCCACCGCCGCCAGCGCGGCCGAGACGAGAAAGGCAGGCTGGTAGCGTCCGGTTGCTCCCAACAAGGTGTTCATAAGGCTCGGCCCGAACAGGCCCGCCAGCGCAAAGCCTATGAACATGATGCCGTAGTTGACGCTGTTGTTCTTACGGCCGAACTGCGCGGAGGTAAAGCCGGGATAGATGCCCATGATGCTGCCGAAGCTGAAGCCTGTGAGAGCCAGGCCCAGATAGAAAAGAATCTCTTTTCCTTCACCGCTCAGATACAGCAGAAGGCCCGCCAGCAGGGATGCCGCGAAGGTAGCACGCATGGTGCCCACAGCACCGAAGCGGTCGGAGAGGCTGCCCGCGGCAAGACGTCCCAGCGTGTTGAACAGGGCAAGCAGCGACACGACCGCGGCAGCTTTGGCTGCGGTAAAGCCCATCATGTTGCGCGCGATGACCGCTGCCTGAGAGATGAACATCATTCCCGCGAAAGCCCCGCAGCAGAGCGTCAGGAGCATAAGCACAAAGCGCCTGTCCCGGATCATTTCCCGCCATGTATAGTCCTTCTGCGTGCTGCCGCCTTTTACAGGGGCAGCATCAGGCGCCTTCTGAATGACGAAAGCGGATGCGCAGAGGATCACCATCATCACGCCTCCCAGCACCTTGAATGCGGAGGTCACGGGCATGCGCTGCATGAGCATGTTGGCCACCGGCGGGATCAGGATGGAACTGCCGCCGTAGCAGGCGGTGGTGAGTCCGCCGACAAAGCCGCTCTTATCCGGGAAAAACTTCACAGCGTTGGATACCACCGTGCCATAGATCATGCCGTTGCCGAGGCCGCAGCCCAGGCCGTAGCAGACGATCAGGGCGGCAACGGTCTTTGCAAAGCCCGCGCCGATCATGCCGAAGCCGAAGAGCAGCGCACCCACCAGCAGAACCATGCGGGGACCCAGCCGGTCATTGATTGCGCCGCCGGAGATCATGGTGATGGGACCGACAGCGTTCGCCACGGTAAAGACAACAGCGAGACTTGCGATCTGCCTGCCCGAAAGCGCAGACAGATGCTCCGCCATGGGGCCGGCAAACACGCTCCATGCATAGAGGGAGCCGACACACAGCACCACAAAGCAGCTGGCAACAAGGACAAGGTTTCGGTTGATTTTCTTTTCCATTTATTTTGCGAAGTCGAAGCCGTCAAAGACGCGCTCGCCGGTGTAGGTTTTGAGCGTTTCCTCACCCTTGAGAACGCGGATGGCGCCCGCCGCCATGGCCTCCATCTCAAACTCGCCGGGGTAGGCGGTGACAGGGGCGATCCAGGCACAGCTGTCGGTGATCTGCTGCACGAGGTCCTTGCTGTGGACCATGCCGCCGCCGAGCAGGATGCCGTCGACTCTGCCGTGCAGGACCGCCGCCATCGCGCCGATCTCCTTCTCGATCTGGTAGATCATGGTGTTCCAGAGCATGGCGGCATACTGATCACCCTCGGCGGCGCGCTTGGTGAGCTCCACCGCGTCGGAGATGCCGATGTGGTTGACGAAGCCGCCGGTGCGGGTGGCGAGATTTCGGAGCGTCTTGATGTCTGCCTTCTCGCGCTGCATGTAGTCGAGCAAGCCGTAGACCGGCACGTTGCCGCAGCGGGTCGGAGCCATGGGGCCGTCGCCGCCCACGATGTCGTTGCCGTCCACCATCTTGCCCCCGCGGTGGGCAGAGACGGAGATGCCGCCGCCAATATGGCAGACGATGAAATTGCAGTCCTCATAGCGCCTGCCCAGAACCTCGCGGGCGTGGCGGATGGCGGTCTCCTTGAGATTCAGGGCATGCAGGTGAGACACGCGGTAAACGCCCTTCAGCCCCGTCATGCGGGCCAGATCCTGAAACTCGTCCGTATCGGGCGGGTTGACGACCATGGCTTTTGCCCCGAAGCGGCGGGCAAACTCATCGGCAAGCTGGGGGCCCAGCGTTGCGGGGTGCACCACGCCGTTTGCGCAGGTGCGGGCATGCTCGAGCACCATATCGTCGATGTTGTAGACGCCGCCCTCGATGTTCACAAGGCCGCCGCCGCGCCCGACGAAAACATCCACACCCGCAAGGGAGACATTGCTCTCTTCGAGAAGCTTCAGAATCATGTCCCGGCGGTAGGGCAGCTGGGCGGGCATGTCGGAATATTTTGCAAGCTCGGCTGCGTCATGGGCGACGTTCTTGGAAAAGAGGCATTGATCGTCCTCGAACAGCGCGATTTTCGTGGAAGTGGAACCGGGATTGATCGCAAAAACGCGAATTGACATCCTCGTATCCTCCGAATACTTATTTCATATTTGCCGCGCGGACGGCGGAGATGATGATGTTGCCCTTGATCTCGGAAACCGGGGCGCCGCGGGAGCAGTCACACACCACGCTGTTGAAGCCCTGGAGCATGGGGCCGTAGGCGTCGGCATGGCCGAACTGCTGGATGAGCTTGACGCCCACGTTGCCGACGTTCAGGTCGGGCCAGATGACCACGTTGGCTTTGCCCGCGACCTTGCTCTCGCGCTTGACCTTCTTGGCGGCCACAGCGGGGCTGATGGCGGCGTCAAACTGGAACTCGCCGTCAATGGCGAGGTCGGGGCGCTTTTCCTGCGCGATCCGGACAGCCTCGGTCACCTTGTCGATGAGCTCGCCCTGACCGCTGCCGAGGGTAGAGTAGCACACAAAGGCGCAGCGGGGCTCCCAGCCGAGCAGACTCTCTACCGTCTCGCAGGCGGAGATGCCGATGTCGGCCAGCTGCTCGGGGTTGGGGTTGGTGCAGACGGCGCTGTCGCCGATGGCGAGAAGGCTGCCCTCGCTGCCCTCAAAGCCAGGGATATCGCACAGGCCGATGCTGGAGACGGTGCTGATATTGGGCTTGAGGCCGATCATCATCTGGCCTGCCAGCAGCACGTCGCCGGTGGTGTTGTCGATGCCCGCGAAGGTGACGGCGACCTCGCCCACCTTCTGCATGGCCATGGCGTAGTAAAGCGGATTCTGCATGCGCCGCGCCAGCGCCTTTTCCTTGAGGTGCGTGTCCTCCAGCGCCACATAGGCGGCGATGATCTTCTGCTTGTATTCCTCGTCGGCGATGTCCACAAAGCTGAACACAGCGGGGTCGTAGCCGCGCTCGGCGGCGAGGGCGCGGAGCTCTTCGGCATTGCCGACCAGAACGGGATAGATGTATCCGTCGCGGCCCGCCTCAAAGGCGGCCTGCATCATCTTTTCATTGGCGGCTTCAGGGAAAGCCACCTTCTGGGGGTTCTGCTTCGCCTTGGCGTAAATGGTATCTAAAATACTCATGTTCCTTCTCCTGAAAAGCCGGACAGGGTATGGTCTGTCCGGCTCATATTTTTACAGTATCAGAGTTCGTTTTCGACCAGATCGACCAGATCGCCGATGGTCTCGCAGGCGGCGGCGTCCTGCAGAGTGACGCAGGCGTCGGTCTCGTTCTCGATTTCGGCAACGAGCGCGACCATCTGCACGGAGGCGCCGCCGAGGTCGTTCTTGAAGCTCGTCTCAAGGCTCAGGTCCTCGGCGTTCTTCTTGTAGGAGATGGCTACCAGCTCCAGAATCTTCTGCTCAAGTTCTGCTCTATCCATTGTGTATTCCTCCTGTAAATTTATTGAAATGTATTATTCTTCGACCAGATCGAACACCACGGTTTTGAAGCCGTCGCGCTGGTAGATCGCAGCCTTGACCGGCACGGGCAGCTTGCCCGCCTCGAGGATCTCCCTGCGCTTTTTCTTGTTGATGCCGCGCACCACCGCATTGAGTCTGGAGCCCTCTTCCAGCTCGACCTCGCCGTAGGCAAACTTGCCCATGGCCTTGTATTCGGGCTTGTTGGACAGGGGGGCGGGCATCACGATGGAATGGAGCCTGGCGTTGCCGCTGATCTCCACCCATTCCATATCCCAGCAGCCGCAGGAGTTGCAGGCATACACCGGGGGAAACTCCACCGCGCCGCATTTCGTGCACTTCTTGCCGGTGATCTTTCCCTGTTCGAGATTTTGATAAAAGGTCTCTACGACTTTTTCAAGCTTGATCGCCATTTCGTTTCCTCCCCTCAGTCCTTGGTACGAATGATGTAGGTGCAGATGTTCTGCGCCCCGCCGTAGCCGCGGAGCATGGCGGTCTTCGGCAGCTTTTTGACCTGCCCCTCGCCCGCCTCGCCGCGCATCTGGTGCACAGCCTCGTAGAGGTCGGCAAGACCGGAGGCGGCGTGCGCATGGCCGAAGGAGGTGCGGCCGCCGTTGGTGTTGATGGGCTTGTCGCCGTCATAGGCGGTGCGGCCTTCGCAGATGTACTTCCAGCCTTCGCCGTAGGGCAGGTACCCCGCGATCTCGGCGGCGACCAGATGAGAGGTGATGATGAAGTCGTTGGCGTAGAAGATGTCGATCTCTTCGGGCTTGACGCCGGTGACCTCGTAGACCTGACGGATGGCCTCCTCGGTGGCGCGGACCTCAAAGTGAGGAGTAGTGGCCTCGCAGGCGGCGCAGCCGATGCCGAGGACCTCGATGGGCTTGTGGCTCTTGTTGCCCATGTACTTGTCCACAAGCTCGGTGGCGCAGACCACAACGGCAGCGGCACCGTCGCACTTGAGCTCCAGACCGCCGGCGCGCAGGAAGTCGCCCATCTTGGGATTGTAGGGGGAGCGCATGTAGTCCATCACGTTATCAAAGCCCGCCTCTTTCGCCAGCTCCTCATAGGGCTTGCGCTCGATGGTGAGGGGGTTCTTGGAGGCGTTGCGGCGGTTGTTGATGCACATCCAGTTGAGGGTATCGTCCATCTGCTCGTCGGTGATGCCGCGGGTACGCTTGTACCATTCGGCAGCGTCGTCATAGATAAGCTCCTGTCCCGCCATGAGGCTGCGGGTATAGGCGCGGTCATAGAGCCACGCTGTGGTCTGCAGGAACTTGTCCATGGTCATCTTCTCGCGCTTGTAGGGGTGATTGGGAACGGCAAGGCTGTCGCCGAATTCCACGCAGCCGGACAGCACGCAGTCATACTTGCCGGAGGCGACGGCGTTGACCGCTTCCTCGACGGCGTAGTAACCGGTGCAGCAGGCCTCGGAGTGGTGGATGGAGGCCTTGCCCTTCATGCCGAACCAGTTGGTGACATGGATATTGGGGGTCAGGTAGTTGGAGCCGTTGAGGGGGCTTGCCTCGCCGTGAAAGTAGAAGTCCACGTCCTGCGGATTGACGCCCGCGTCCTCCATGGCTTTGAGGGCGGCGTAGCCGAAAAGCTCACCCTCGGTCAAGCCGTTGGTCTCTTCCTTGTCCACCGTGTACATGAACGGGGTGCAGCCGACGCCGATGATGGAGACGCTGCGCTGGTAGGGATGTACTTTCGTCTGATTCATTCCGGCTCTCCTTCTTTAGTCGATACCTTTGAACTTCTTCTCCAGGAACATGCCCTTGCGCTCGGCGATCTTTGCCTGCTTCTCGGGGCTGCGGAAGAGGCCGATCTGGGTCTCGCCGATCTCGTCGAGGTGCAGGCCGCGTCCGGCAACGGTGGTGCGGTCCTTCAGCAGGCCATTCTCCTGAATGACGAATTTCCACTTGCCGTCCTCGGTTTTCTCGAGCGTGCCGCCGGCGCCGCAGACCGCGCACTCGATGGGATAGTAGGTGCCGTCCCACTGGGGCTCGCCCAGGGCCAGGAGGTTGGAGTGGCAGTTGGGGCACCAGCCCATGTCCGGCTCGCCCAGCCAGCCGCGCTCGGCGGGAGGCGTTGCGACGGACTTCATGATGTTCTGGCCGAGCTTGCGGGCGCGGGCCAAAAGCTCGTCGTCGGCAAGACACTGCATCGGGGCGGGCACGCGGGTCGCCATCATCATATCCACGACCTTGAAGTCGGTGGTGAACATGGTGGCCTGGAGCCCCTCCAGCGCCATGGCCTGCCAGGAGCGGGTGGAGCCGCCCACGGAGATGAGGCCTGCCACGCGGTCCTTATGCTCGATGACGTTGATCTTCTCCAGGAAGGAGGTCTCGTAGCTCAGGCTTCTCTGGGCGAAGGTGATGTAGGGGGATGCGGGCATGAGGTCATAGGTGGGAACGGAGACAATGATCGCGTCCTGATCGAGCATCACGTCCATGATGCGCTTCTTGTCGTCCTTCTTCTCAAGGGTGCAGCCGACATACTTGCCCTGGGCCATGGCGCCGGTGCAGGCGGTGCAGCCGGAGCAGTCGAGGATGTTGAAGTCGCGCAGATTGATCATCGTCACGTCCGCGCCCTGCTCCTCGCAGGCCATGAGTGCTGCCTTGAGCAGGATCTCGCTGTTGCTGTTCTTTCTGCCGGCGGTGATGCCCATGATTTTGTAGCTCATGTTGGGGTTCCTCCTGAAAATTATTTAGTGTAAGGATTGCTTTTTTGACGTTTCTATTGTATAAAAAAGCAAAGAAAAGTGTAGTGACATCTGTCACTACACGTAGCATAAATTTTGGTTAAACTTTTGTGCAAGTCAAACAAGAATACAGGGTAGAGCGCTGCTATGAAGCAAAAAAACATACAATTGAAATCTGAATACCGCAGCGGCGGCGCGCGTGCGCTGCTGCTGCTTCCGGACGCGGGGCGACCCTGCCGCCTGCTCACGCTGCTGCACGGGGCAGGGGAGTCGCCGGAGATCGTTTGCAGGAATTTTGAGCTCTCTCCATGGGTCGAACGTAATCGCATTGCCGTTTTGATGCCCGAATTGGGCAACAGCTTCTGTCTGGATTGGGGAGACGGCCTCGATGTACGCTCTGCCCTCCTGAATGATCTGCTTCCCGCCGTACAGGAGCGATATGAACTTTCATTTGAGCGGGCAGATCATGTCGTCGGCGGTATATCCATGGGCGGCTTTGCCGCGCTCAGTCTTGCACTGTGCAGTCGGGAGCACTTTTGTGCGGCGTTCAGCCTTTCCGGCGCACTTGACCTGCGGAAATCTGAGCGGTTTTTCCGAATCTGCGGCCTATCTGCGCCAGGCGACCTGCTCGGCGCGGCGCAGTGGCCGGAAGCCCAGTTGGAGGCGCGTCTGGAAGCCCCCGGCTGCAAGCCCTCCCTGTATCTCGGCTGGAGTGATCGGGACTGGTTTCGGGACGAAAACCGCTCCTTTGCGCAGAAGGCGGCGGAGCTGGGCTATAACGTTCAGGCGGCTGAGAGCGCCGGTCTGCACAACTGGGACTTCTGGAAGCGGAGCCTCGGTCCGGCTTTGGACTGGGCCTCAATGACAGCATAAGAAAAACAGGGACTGTCCTTTTGGACAATCCCTGTTGTTCATTTTTGAGCTTTTTTACTTTTTCCTTTTGCACATCTTCTGATGGATCCACTCCACCAGCACGCCCACGTACCACACGCCCGCAAACATCGCGGCGGCGATCTGGATGGGCATATTGCCGATGGATTTGAGCTCCATCGGTCCCATCACGGTCAGGCCGATGGCCCAGCCGCACAGCCACGCCGGGCAGTAGAAAATCTTCGGCAGCAGCGAGGAAATGAGTACCGCCGCGCCGCCCATCACAAAGAGCGTCACGAACAGCGACGCGCTTTGCCCGAAGGGCAGAAGCTCCATCATCCGCAACGCAAGCAGGGCCCAGACATCGCCCGCCAGAAAGCCCAGCGTCATGGGCACGGCGAGCTCCGTGCGGTTCCCGGCTGCAGCGTAAACGCCCGCGCAGATCAGGGCGACGGCGCCCACCTGGATGCCGAACTTCGGCGACAGCACCGCCCAGATGGGCGGGAAGAGCGCAATGCACAGTGCCAGCGTGAGGTTTTCACGGTTTAGTTTTTCTTTCATGTTTTTTCCTTTCTGCCCGCATCGTCATGGATCGGTGTCGGTCTCTTCCGCACGATGTATACGCCCTTGTCAGGGTGTTCCAGAAATCCCTGCTCGCAAAGCTCCTTGAGCACCCGCAGGAGCTGGCGTGAGCTCACGTTGAGCGACTGAGCCAGTCTTCCGATGTTTGAAAAACGATCCCCGGGCTGCGCGTTCTGAAGCGACCGGCAGACGCGCTGCCTCAGCGACGCATTTCTGCTGGAGATGACAGCGCCGTTTAACTTGTTGGCAAGGCACCTGCACAGATGCCGCAGAAAAACCGGGTCGTTCAAAAGCCGCTCCCGATACTGCTCCAGATAGACGGCGAGGGTATAGACTGTCGTTTTCGCTTCCACAAAAAAGGGGGTGAACTTGGCGTCTATCAGCTCGATATCCCCGAGGATCGTGATGTCGTTGTTGTCCGTGAGCAGCGTAATGGTGGACTCTTTATCCGGCATTTCGTACAGGAGAAGATCACCGTCGACGATAAACTGCAAATACTGGGTGGGTGAAAACGGGGTGGTCAGCAGCTCGCCGGGCGAATAGCGCAGGAGGAGAAAATGCGGCATGGACTTGCCGAACAGCTCCCGTATTTTGCGGCTGTTCACATAGGACTCCAACAGTTTTTGGTCTTGGATGGTTTCCAATCCGATCCCTCCAATCTCTAAGATACACAAAAAACCTGTTCCGGGCCGTGAATAGTTGAAACCGCTTTGTAGAACCTGCACAAAAAGAAAGCAAAAGATTCGTCGGCGTCAAGTGACAGGTGTCATCACCTTCGTCTTATTTCTTTTATATACTATCTTTAAGAAAAAGACAAGTCCTGAATTCCCATTTTGAGACAGCTTCTGGAAAAAATACGCGCGGGCACTTTGCGTTCCCCTTGCTGCTTTGCCCAGGCAGCCGGACGCAAACTCCCAAGCACTTGTGAGGTGACATGCCATGGAACTGCTTGAACTGCACAACATTACCAAGACATATCCCGGTGTTACCGCGCTGGATGATGTGTCGATCAGCTTCCGTGAGGGTGAGGTCCACGCGCTTGTGGGAGAAAACGGCGCGGGTAAATCCACCTTCATCAAAACGATCTCCGGCGCCGTGCAGCCGAACGCGGGCAAGATCGTCTTCGATGGCGTCACCTATGATCATCTGACGCCGCAGAAATCCCTGGAGCTCGGCATCTCGGTGGTGTACCAGGAGATGATCCAGTTTGAGGCCATGTCGGTGGCGGACAATCTCTTCATGAGCGACGGCAGCGACGCGGGCTTCTTTGTAAACGACGCCGAGCGATATAAAAAGGCCGAGGAGCTGCTGGCGCGCTTTCAGTGCCATGTGTCCCCGAAGACCTGGATCCGCGAGCTTTCAATGGCAAACCGTCAGATCGTGGAGATCTGCAAGGCCATCCTGCGCAAGGCCCGTGTCCTGATCCTCGACGAGCCCACCGCCTCCATCACCGTGGAGGAGCAGCGCAGGCTCTTCGATGTGATCCGGGAGCTCAAAAAGCAGGGCGTCACCATCATCTATATCTCCCACCGTCTGGACGAGCTCTTTGAGATCTGTGACCGCGTCTCCATCCTGCGCGACGGCAAATACATCGACACCATCAATATTCAGGATACGGACAAGCAGGGGCTCATCAAGCTCATGGTGGGCAGAGAGCTTTCCGAAAACTACCCCGTCAAGGACAATCCCCCCGGCAGGGACGTGGTGCTGAAGGTCGAAAAGCTCTGCGGCAACGGGGTAAAGGACATCAGCTTCGAGCTCCATAAGGGTGAGATCCTCGGCTTTGCCGGACTCGTCGGCGCGGGGCGCACGGAGACCATGCTGCTGCTCTACGGCGCAGCGGGCATGGAGAGCGGTGTCGTCAGCATGAACGGAAAGACCATGAGCATCCATTCCCCGTCTGATGCCATGAAGGCCGGCATCGGTCTCATCCCCGAGGACCGGAAATGGCAGGGCTGCTTCCTGGACAAGCCCATCTACTGGAACATCTCCATCGCCAATATCAAAAGCCTCTGCCGCGGCCCCTTCATCAGCCGGAAAAAAGAACAGGAGCTTGCTGACCACTATGGGCAGCGCATGCGCATCAAGACGCCGAATTACCGCGTTACGGCGGGCTCCCTCTCCGGCGGCAACCAGCAGAAGGTGGTCATCGCCAAATGTCTGGCAAGCCTGCCCGACATTCTGATCTTCGACGAACCCACCCGCGGCATC
Source organism: Oscillospiraceae bacterium (assembly GCA_902790375.1). GTDB lineage: Bacteria > Bacillota > Clostridia > Oscillospirales > Oscillospiraceae > Limivicinus. The sequence continues at coordinate 34,374 of CADARY010000007.1, forward strand.
GACATCGGCGCCCGCTACGAGATCTATCAGCTGATGATCGACCTGACGAAAGAGGGCAAGTCCATCCTCATGGTTTCCTCCGATATGGAGGAGCTGCTGGGCATGTCGGAGCGCATCGTGGTCCTGCACGAGGGCGAACAGACCGGCACCATCGAAAAAGCCGATTTCTCCCAGGAGCGCGTGCTGGCGCTCGCCTCCGGGATTGCATAAGGAGAGTACATCATGGAACAGAAAACGAAAAAGTCCGTCGGACAGATCATTTCCAATTTCTCAATGCCGATCCTGCTGGCCCTGCTGATCCTGGTATTCAGCATCCTGTCGGACAAGTTCTTTACTCCGCTCAACCTCACCAATATCCTGGTGCAGAACGTCCACATTGCCATCTGCGCGACCGGCGTGTTCATGATCATGGTCTCCGGCGGCTGTGACCTTTCCATCGGCTACCAGATGTCCGTTTCCGCCGTGCTGGTGGCAAAGCTTTTAAGCCAGGGCACCGTCGGCGTCGTCCCGGCGATCCTGCTCGGCATCCTCATCTGCGTGGCCCTCGGCTGCTTCAACGGCGTCATGTCCATCGTGCTCAACAGCCAGCCCATGATCGTCACACTCGGCACCATGGCCATCTTCCAGGGTATCTCCTATCTGATCTCCGGCTCCAAGACCTACCATAACCTGCCCCGCAGCTTCATGTATCTGGGCCAGGGCAAGCTCTTCGGCAAGATCCCCCTTAACGCCATTATTGCGCTGGTGATCATCGTCATCGTCGGCGTCATCCTCAACCGTACCCACATCGGCCGCAAGGTCTACGCTGTGGGCGATAACCCCGAGGCCGCAAAACTCGCCGGCCTCAACGTGGCAAAGATCAAGATCCTGGTCTTCACCTGCGCCGGCATTCTGGTCGGCATTGCCGCCATCCTGCTGGCCGCCCGTTCCGGCTCCGCCGATTCCGGCACCGGCGTCGGCATCGAGTTCACCGGCATCATCGCATGTGTGCTCTCGGGCGTCGCTCTCAAGGGCGGCGAAGGTACGCTGTGGAAGGCTATTGTCGCGGTGTTCGTCCTCGGCGTTCTCTCCAACGGCATGCAGCTCATTCACCTCGGCACCTACCCGCAGTACATCGCCAAGGGCGTCATCATGCTGGTGTCCCTGTACCTCTCGAACCGCACCGCGAAAAAGGCCTGACGATTTGTAATCCGCTATGGCAAGCCATAGTACAATAAAAAATATGGAGGAAAACACCATGAAAAAAATCATCGCAATGGTCCTCGCAGTCCTCATGCTCTGCTCTTTCAGCATCTCCGCCTCCGCCGCCTCCAAGCCCTCCGTCGGCTTCGTAACCTTCGGTCTCGGCGGCGACTTCTTCCAGGCTCTGGCCGACACCTTCGTCACCACCATGGAAGCCGAAGGCTGGGATGCCAGCTATGTCGATGGCGAGTTCAACCCCTCAGCGCAGATCTCCGCCGTGGAGAACTACATCGCCCAGGGTGTTGACGAGATCGTCCTCTGGTCCGTCGCTCCCGAGGCCATGAACTTCGTCATCGAGCAGGCCCAGGCCGCCGGCATCAAGGTCATCGCCTTCGTCGCCCCCACCGAAAAGTATGACGCCCTCATGCTTGCCGACGACGCAAAGCTCGCCGACGCCCTGAACCTCCTCGCCGCCAAGTGGATCGACGAGACCTTCAAGGACGCCGAGGACCACTCCGTCCCCGTGGCCGTATTCAGCTGCCGCACCGCCCAGACCGGCGTGACCCAGGCTGACGAGCTTTTGAAGATCGAAGAGTATTCCAAGAAGGCCAAGTTTGCTCAGGAGGTTGAGCTGCAGGACGAGAATACCGACACCGGCATGGCCGCTGCCGAGAACCTCTACACCACCAATCCCGAGATCAAGGTCTTCCTCTCCGCCCACAACGGCCTCGCTCTCGGCGTGAACAACTACTTCACCGGCATCGGCTCCCCCGTCAAGGAGTACGGCGACATGGGCATCTTCTGCGTCAACGGCAATGAAGAGATCGGCAAGCTCATCAAGGACGAGACCCCCTTCCGCGGTATGGTGCTGACCGGCGGTGTGCAGGACACCTGCGATGAGATCAAGGGCGTCGTCACCGGTCTGCATGACGGCAGTCTCAAGAGCGGCACCGTCACCAACGCCACCACGCTGTTTGTCAACGAGAGCGTTATCGACGATTACCTCACCACCGGTAAGACCCCGCTCACCGAAGAGGACTTCACCAAGTAAGCAAAGTACACGCATATACGCAGGAGGGCTGCACCGAAACGCAGCCCTCCTGAACCCATGTTATCCGCAAACGGAAAACTGAATTTGAAAGGAGACCCCGCAATGAGCATCCCCTATGTCAAACGTGACGAAAAAGAAATCCCGACCCTTTATGTGCATGACAAACCCTTCTTCATGCGCAGCGGCGAGATCCACAATTCCAGCGCCTCCGATTCCGCCTTCCTGGATGAAAAGCTCTGGCCCGCCCTGCGCGGCCTGAACCTGAACGCTGTCATCGTCCCTCTGTACTGGGAGCTCATCGAGCCGACTGAAGGCAAATATGACTTTTCCCTGCTGGATGAAATCGTCGCCTCCGCCCGCTGGGAGGGCCTCAAGCTCTGCTTCTTGTGGTTCGGCCTGTGGAAAAACGCCGAGTCCTTCTATGTCCCTGCCTGGATGAAGAAGGACACCGAGACCTACTTCCGCGCCGAGAAGGTCAACGGCGAGAAGATGAAGACCATCTCCCCCCTGTGCACCGCCGCCGTGGAGAAGGACCGCAGGGCCTTCACCGCCGTCATGCGCCACATCAAGGAGATCGACGAGTATGAAAACACCGTCGTCGTCATGCAGGTGGAAAACGAGATCGGCCTGCTCGGCACCGACCGCGATTACAGCCCCGCCGCCAACGTCGCCTTCAGCCGGCCCATCTCCGAGAAGCTGGCTCAGACTCTGGGCAAGAACGGCACCTGGGAAGAGGCCTTCGGTGAGGACGCGGGCGAGTTTTTCATGGCCTGGCACTTTGCAAGCGCCGTCGAGACCATTGCCGCCTCCGGCAAGAAGGAATATGACCTGCCCTGCTACGCCAACGCCTGGCTGCGGCAGAGCCCCTGGTTCCCCGGCTCCTATCCCTCCGGCGGCCCCGTCACCCAGGTGCAGGCCATCTGGCGCGCCGCGGCCCCGTCCCTCTTCACCTTCGGCCCGGATATCTACGTGCCCTACTGCGCGGACGTGATGGACGATTACGCAAGCGAGAATAACCCCCTCTTTATCCCCGAGATCCGCAAGGACGCGGTGGCCTCCTCCTACGCCCTCTACGCCTTCGGCAGGCACAACGCCGTCTGCTTCTCCCCCTTCGGCATCGAGGACCTGGCCCTCGACCCGTCCCAGCTCGATAAGCCGCCGATGGATCTGATGATCGCTTTGAACATCGACCCCTCCGCCTTCGACATCACCGGCAGCCGCGACTGCCTGGCCGCAACCTACAAGCTGCTGGAAAACCTCGAGCCCCTGTATCTCAAGTACCGCGGCACCGAGCATCTGCGTGCCTGTGTGCGCCACGGCGAGACCGACTACTCTGCCTTCCTGCGCTTTGCCGGCTGCGACATCGTGGTCAAATACGGCCCGCGCATGAGCGGCAAGCCCCTCGGCTGCCTGTACGTCATCGAGCCGGAGCCGAACAAGTTCCTGCTTGCGGGCCTCAACTGCTCCGTGGAATTTCACGCAAAGCCCGGCGACGCAAGAAAGCTGGACATCCTCCGCATGGAGGAGGGCCGCGTCGAAAACGGCGAGTGGCTGTGCGGCCGTGTACTCAACGGTGACGAGCAGATGACCCTCCGCTTCGGCGACCTGCCCGAGACCCGGCTGGTGGAGATGTACGCCTTCTGATAATTTGCAAACGGGAGACCGTGCGGCTTCGTAAGAAACTGCATGGTCTCTCGTCTGACATATAGCATTATCTACAAATTTACGACTTGAATATTGTCAAGCCCATCGCGCTTTTGTGAACAATATACAGAAATGTCCCGGCGCTTTTCTACACGGCATGGTGACACGTGACACTACAATTTCGATTTTTCTCCTATATACTGTTATCAGTCAAAAAGATCGCGTAATACGAACAAATCACGAAAAAGGAGAGCACATTCATGGAAGAAAAAGTTCTTGGCTATGGCGTCATCGGCACCGGCGTCTACTGCGACCACTACTTCGGCACTCTCGGCCCCGTGTTCAAAAATCTGCGCCCCGTGGGCTGCGCTGACCTGAACGTGGAGGCCGCCAAGGCCGCGGCCGCACGCTGGAACGTCCCCAAGGTCTACACAACGGAGGAAATGCTGGCGGATCCCGAGGTGGACATCGTCATCATTCTCACCAACCCCGCCTCCCACTACAGCCTGACCATGGCTGCCCTGAAGGCCGGCAAGCATGTCTACTGCGAAAAGCCCCTGGCCGCGAGCCTGGAGCAGGCGAATGAGATCGTCGAGTTTGCCGCTTCGCAGGGCCTCTTTGTGGGTGCCGCGCCCGACACCTTCCTGACCCCCGAGTTCCAGACCGTGCGCAAGCTCCTGGATGAGGGCGCCATCGGCAAGGTCATCGGCGTCACCGCAAACTATGTCGGCCCCGGCGCCGACCTCTGGCACCCCAACGCGGGCTACCTGTACAAGAAGGGCGTAGGCCCCGCGCTGGACATGGGCCCCTACTTCCTGACCTCTCTGGTCACCCTGCTCGGCCCCATTGAGAGTCTCTTCGCCTATGCAAACCGCGGCTGGGACGTGCGCCGGATCTGGGACAAGGACGTGGAGGTCGAGGTCAACACCAACTATTGCGCCGTGTTGAAATTCGAAAACGGCGTCATCGGCAACCTGAACCTGACCTATGACGAGTGGAAGTCCAGCCTGCCCGGCATGGAGCTCTACGGCACCGAGGGCGTGCTCTTCGCTCCCGACCCCAATGCCATGATGGGCCCCATCAAGCTCCTTAAGGCCGAGGACTTCAAGAATCTCGTCAACTCCAAGGGCGACAACGTGGGTGCCCGTCTCGGCGCCATCTACGGCCCGGAGACCATGGGCCTCTTCACCGAGATCGAGACCGTCGCGCCCCGCGTGGGCAACCAGCGCGGCTCCGGCGTTTCCGACATGGCCAGAGCCATCGTCGAGGGGAGAAAGCCCAGAGTTTCCGCCGACCTCTGCCGCCACGTCACCGAGGGCATCAACGCCTTTGATGTTTCTGTGAAGACCGGCGAGCCCTACAAGATGACCACCACCTTCGAGATGCCCGAAGCATTACAGTTCTAAGGGAGGAATGACTTATGTACCGTAATACCAACGCTGGCCCCAAGAGAGGCGTCGCCCTCTACAGCTACTCCGCGGAGTTCGGCTTTGAAAAGACCCTCGAGGACTGCTTCGAGGACATCCATGACATGGGCGCCACCGGCGTGGAGATCCTCGCCAACACCCATATCGAGAATTACCCCTATCCCACCGACGCGTGGGTGAACTACTGGTTCTCCCTCTGCGACAAGTACCAGGTAGAGCCGGTGGAGTACGGCCACTGGATCGACTGCCGCGTCCTGCAGGACCGCCTGCTCTCTACCGAAGAGGCCGTCGCCCGTCTCGAGCAGGACCTGCGCCTTGCCCACCGCCTGGGCTTCAAGGTGCTGCGCACGAAGATGAGCGTTATCGACGACGCCCTGAACCCCGTGGAAAACTGGCGCGAAATCATCAAGGGCGCCCTGCCTCTGGCCGAGCGTTTAGGACTCACCATGTGCCCGGAAATCCACATCCCCACGAATCTCAAAAGCCAGATGATCCAAGACTACATCGACTTCATCAATGAGACCGGCACGAAGAGCTTCGGCCTGAACATCGACTTCTCCGTCTTCCGCCATAAATTCGACGAGGGCGAGTTTGTCGATCCCCACTTTGTTCCCAACGAGCCGGAGGACATCATCCCTCTGATCCCGTATATCTATTGCTGCCATGCCAAGTTCATCCACATGAACGACGACTTTGAGGAGACCACCATTCCCTACAAGGAAGTGCTCATGGCCCTGCGGGATAACGGCTACAACGGCTATCTGCTGAGCGAATACGAGGGCGCGGACAAGTACGACCAGGGCTACGAGGTAGGCCAGACTCTGCGCAAACATCACATCATGATGAAGAACATTCTGGGTTATTAAGGAGGGGAAAACAATGGATAAACAGGTCATTCAGTCTGTCGGTTTCCGCAACATCGAGGAAAACGGCGAAGTCGTCGGCTTCCAGCTCAAGATCCGCCTGCCCTACTACCGCGGCGTGTACCTCAGCCAGATCCGACCCGGACACCTGATCGTGGACGGCGAGAGCTTCGGCGCGGACGAGATCATGTGGCGCGTTAACGGCGAGGACTTCACCTACGCCGATATGCGCAAAGACTGCACCCGTCACTGGCATCCCATGGAGCCCGCGACCCTGATCGTGAAGAAGCCCGGCGGCTTAAAGCAGGGTTTCCATGATCTGACCTACGGCTTCTGCTGCACCCACTCCTATATGCCCCCCTTCATGGAGGCGCTTGAGGATCCGGACAAACCCGCAGTTATCTATTTCCGTGAGTTCGGCCAGAACACCAACAGCAGACGCCTGCTGATCGTGTAAGGAGGGAAACACCGTGATTAAAATCGGTATTTTAGGCTGCGGCAAGATCGCGCAGGTGCGCCACATCCCCGAGTACGCGGATAACCCCGACTGCGAGCTCGTCGGTTTCTTCAATCCCACCAGGTCCCGCGCCGAGGACATGGCCGCCAAATATGGCGGCAAGGCCTACGACAGCGCGGAAGAACTGCTTGCCGATCCCGAAATCGACGCGGTGAGCGTCTGTGCCGCCAACAACGCTCACGCGGAGCTGACCATCAAGGCGCTCAAGGCCGGCAAGCATGTCCTGTGCGAAAAGCCCATGGCCATCTCCCTTGCCGACTGCGAAGAAATGGTGAAGGTCGCCCATGAGCAGGGCAAGCTCCTCATGATCGGCCAGAACCAGAGACTGACCAAGGCCCACGAGCTTGCAAAGAAGATGATCGCCGACGGTGAAATCGGTAAGGTCATCACCTTCCGCACCGCCTTCGGTCATGGCGGCCCCGAGACCTGGAGCATCACCCCGGGCAAGAACACCTGGTTCTTTGACAAGACCAAGGCTGCGATGGGTGCGATGGCTGACCTCGGCATCCACAAGACCGACCTCATCCAGTTCCTGCTGGGCGAGAATGTGGTGCGCACCACCGCCAGGCTCACCACGCTGGATAAGCGCGGCGCCGACGGAAATCTCATCGGCGTGGACGACAACGCAATCTGCATTTACGAGATGGCGGACGGCGTGATCGGCACCATGACCGCCTCCTGGACCTACTACGCCGCCGAGGACAACTCCACCGTGCTCTACGGCACCGAGGGAGAGATGCGGATCTATGACGATCCCAAACACTCGATCGTGCTCAAGAAGAAGGGCGAGGAGCCGAAATACTTCGACGTCGAGCAGATCCAGACCAACGACAACCAGACCAAGTCCGGCATCATTGATCTGTGGGTGGACTGCCTGAAGAAGGGCGAAGAATCCCCGATCTCCGGTGACTCCGTTCTCTCCGCCATGCGCGCGGTCTTCGCCTCCATGGAGTCGAGTGAGACCGGCAGGACCGTGGACATTCCCGCAAACCGTTAAGGAGGAAACAACATGTTTAACTTTGGCCTTCTGACCGCCATTCTGGACGGATGGACCTTCGAGGAAGCCGTCGCCGCCGCAGCCGAAATGGGCTTTCAGTGCCTGGAGGTCGCCTGCTGGCCCGCCGGCAAGGCGGAGCGCCGCTATGCCGGCGTTTCCCACATTGACGCCGAGCGTGTGTGCTCCGATCCCGACTATGCCAAGTACATCAAGGGCTATATGGAGCTTATGGGCGTGCGCATTTCGTCCCTGGCCTATTATCCCAACACCATGGACCCGGATCCCGCAAAGCGCAGCGCTGCCATCGAGCATCTGAAAGCACTCATCAAAGCCTCCGCAATTCTGGGCGTCAACATGGTTACCACCTTCATAGGCCGCGACCAGCACAAGACTGTTGAGGAGAATATCGAGCTCTTTAAGGAGATCTGGCCGCCCATCATCAAGCTTGCAGAGGAGAAGGGCGTCAAGGTCGCCATTGAGAACTGCCCCATGCTCTTCGGCCCGGACCAGTGGCCCGGCGGACAGAACCTCATGTGCACCCCGGCAATCTTCCGCAGACTCTTTGCCGAGCTTCCGAGCCCCAATTTCGGCCTGAACTTCGACCCCAGCCACTATGTATGGCAGGGCCTGGACTACGTGCAGACCGTGTATGAATTCAAGGACAAGATCTTCCATGTCCACTTCAAGGACATCAAGCTCTATCCTGAGAAGCTCAAGCAGGTGGGCGTGCTGGCTTACCCGCTGGAGTACATGAGCCCGAAGCTGCCCGGCCTCGGCGATGTGGACTGGGGCGCGTTTATCTCTGCCCTCAACGACATCCGCTACAACGGCGACGCTGTCATCGAGGTGGAGGACAAGGCCTTTGAGTCCTGCAAGGAGGATGTGCTCAAATCCATCCGCCTCAGCAAGCGCTATCTCGATAACTTCATCATTTGATCTATTATTGCGCACCGCGCGTAAATAGAAAATATAAGGAGGACAAACCACATGCCTACCCAGGAAAAAACCGATCCGAAACTGTTGGTTTCGTACAGCTTGGGTGAGATCGCGTGCCAGATGAGCTGGTACATGATCAACACCTACCTGATGGCGTTCTACACCGACGTCGTTACGCTCTCCGCCGGCGCAATCTCCATGATCATGCTGATCGCCCGTGTCTGGGACACCATCAACGACCCGATGATGGGCAACATCGCAGACCACACCAAGTCCCGCTGGGGCCGCTTCCGTCCCTACATGATCTTCGGCGCTCCCGTCCTCGCCATCTTCAACATCCTGACCTTCACCGTGTTCCCTGTGACCGGCTGGCTGAAGGTTGTCCTTGCTCTCGTTACCTATGTCGGCGCCGGCATGGCCTACACGGCCTGCTCCATCGCCTATCAGGCGCTGCAGAACGTCATCGCCATTGACTCCCGCGTCCGTATGAACCTCGCCACCGCCCGCGGCCTCGGCTCCCAGCTCATCGGCATCGTCCTGTCCCTCGTTGCGATGCCCATGATCCTCCACTTCTCCCACACCATGAACGCCGAGGGTGCCAAGATCGCCGACGCGAAGGGCTACTTCGTCGCGACTGTGATTCTGTCCGTCATAATGGTCCCGCTGTTCTGGCTGTGCGCTGCCGGCTGCAAGGAGACCTACACCGAGAAGCTCCACGCCGGCCACCAGGAGAAGATCAGCTTCCTGCAGAGCATCAAGGAGCTCGTCAAGAACGACCAGCTTCTGATGGTGGTCCTGGCCACCGTGTTCGGCGCCATCTGCGTCTCCGGCCGTATGGGCATGCTGTTCTACTACATCGTCTACGTTGTCGGCGGGGATAACCCCTTTGCTCTGATTTCCCCGACCTTCACCACCATGACCGTCGCCGCCCTGATCGGCGTGGTGATCCTGCCCTGGACCACCAAGTGGTTCGGCAAGCGCAACTGGATGCTGATCCTGAACGCTGTCATGGTTGCCGGCTTCATCCTGATGTATCTGTTCCCGACCAAGCAGTTCCTGTTCCCGCTGTCCTTTATCTGCGGTGTTGCCAACTCCGGCGCCAACATCTGCCCGGGCATGATCGGCGACTCCCTCGAGTACGGCGACTGGAAGCTTGGCAAGCGCCAGGAGGGTCTGGTTGCATCCTTCCTCAGCTTCGGCGTTAAGCTCGCCACCGCGTTCGTCGGCTCTGTCGGCGTGCTGCTGCTCTCCGCAGTCGGCTACGTTCCCAACGCCGCCCAGACGCCCGCTGCCTGCAGAGGCATCAACATCGTCGTCAATATCATCCCCGCCGTGATCGGCGTTCTCTCGATGGTACCGCTGTTCTGGTACAAGCTTGATGACAAGCGCGTCGCTGCGATCCGCGCTGACCTCGAAGCCGGCAAGCACGCCTGGGATAAATAATCCCTAATTTTACACGCGATATGACCGGATTCCCTATGGGTTCCGGTCATATCCATACAAGGAGATACGTATGGAATACGAAAAGATCATACTGAATCAAGAGAGAAATGTCACCCTGACCGCTATGGTTCAGGGCGTCGGCGGCGAGTTTCGCGGCATCGAGGCCCGCCCCGCCGTGCTGGTGATCCCCGGCGGCGGCTACATGTTCTGCTCCGACCGGGAGGCCGACCCCGTGGCGACCGCCTACCTGCGCGCGGGCTATCACGCCTTCATTCTGCGCTATTCCGTGGGCGCGGACGCAGTCTGGCCCAATCCCCTGGACGACTACGAGCAGGCCATGTCTCTGATCCGTGAGCGTGCCGACGAGTGGCATGTGATCCCGGATAAAATCGCCGTGATCGGCTTTTCCGCCGGCGGTCACCTGGCCGGGGCAGCGGCTACCATGAGCGTCAATCGCCCCAACGCCGCTATCCTGGGCTATGCCGTGCTGCGGGAGGACACGGCCCACGAGCTGGGGCAGGAAAAGCCCTCCATCGTGGAGGCGGTGGACGAGAACACCTGTCCCTGCTTCCTCTTCGCCACCCGCACGGACAGCGTGGTGCCCATCCGGAACACGCTGGACATGATGAACGCCCTGAACCGCCATCAGACCAGCTTTGAGTGCCACATCTATCCCTACGGCCCCCACGGCTTTTCCACCGGCGATCCCGCTGTCCAGGGGCTGGAGACCCTCTTCCCGCGCCGCGCCGAAAATTGGGTGGACGACAGCATCGCCTTCCTTCGGGATCTCTTCGGTGACTTCGGCCCCCAGGGCATGACGGAGCCCAGGCTTCGCGCCCATGTCAACGACGACGCCATGGCCTGGCTGAGCCTGGACTGCAGCATTGCCCGTATCTTCGGCAACCCCGAAGCCCGGCGGGTACTGGCCTCCACCATTAAAAAGATGCGCGAGCGGATCGTCCCCTTCACGCCGGAGATGAGCTTTGAGGACATGATGCAGGCCCTTGGCAGGATGACTCTGCGGGAGCTGCTGGCCGAGCGCAGCATCGACACCGACCGTTTTGACGAACTGAACGCCGCCCTGCATAAGATCCCCAACATCTGATCAGGAGAACGATTATGGAACACAAGCTTCACAATCCCACTATCCCCGGCTTTTATCCCGACCCCTCGATCTGCCGGGTGGGGGAGGACTTCTACCTTGTCTGCTCCAGCTTTGAGCTCTGCCCCGGTATCCCCCTGTTTCACAGCCGGGACCTGCAGCACTGGGAGCAGCTCTGTTATGTGATGACGCCGGAAAACGGCTTCCATGTGGAGAAAAACTGCGGCAACGGCGGCGTCATGGCCCCCACCATCCGTTATCATGACGGCACGTTCTATCTCATCAACTGCAACTTCAGCGACAAGGGCAACTTCATCGTCACGGCAAAGGACCCCGCCGGTCCCTGGTCCGAGCCCCACTGGCTCACGGATGTGCCGGGCATCGACGCTTCTGTCTTCTTTGATGAAGACGGCACCTGCTATATCATGGGCACCGGCAACATCTGGCCGGACGGCAGGGGCGGCCTGCGCCAGGGCATCTGGGCGGCGGAATATGATATCAAAAACTTCCGCATGGCCTCCGAGCCCCACACCCTCTGGGGCGGGGCCATGGCAGGGGCGGCCTCTCCCGAAGCGCCGCACATCTATCACATCGGGAAGTACTATTATCTGCTCATCGCCGAGGGCGGCACCGAGCAGTATCACTCCGCCACCGTGGCCCGCAGCGAGTCGGTCTTCGGGCCTTACGAGAGCTGCAAGGCAAACCCGGTGCTCACCATGCGCCATATGGGTCAGAAGGCCGCCATCCAGAACGCGGGTCACGCGGACCTCATCGACCTGCCGGACGGCAGCTGGTACGCCGTGTTCCTGGCCTCCCGCCTCATCGGCGGCGAGAGCAAGAACCTGGGCCGGGAGACCTTCATCGTCCCTGTGCGCTGGGAGCTGGACTGGCCTCTCTTCACCCCGGACACCGGCAAGGTGGAATGGAAATACGACTTCCCGGAGAGCCTTCCCTGGGCGGAGCTGCCGGAAAAGCCGGTGCGGGACGATTTCCGAGGCGGCCTGGGCTTCGACTGGTGCTTCTGGGGCAGACCCTATGAGCAGTTCTGGGAGACGGGAGCGAACGGCCTGACGCTTCGCTGCCTTCCGCAAGCCCTGGCCGACCCGCTGCAGCCCATGAGCATGGAAGTGAAGCATCCGGAGGAAAACTTCGTCTCCTGCCTGGCCCGCCGCCGTCTGCAGCCCCACTGCCGCTTCGCCTGCCGTCTCCGTTTTGCCCCGGAGGGGAAGGAGAGCGCAGGCATCGCCGTCTACCAGGCCATGAACCATCAGATCCACCTGCAACTGGCAAAGGACGGCGATCAGACCGTGCTGCAGTTGCTGCGCTTCACCGCCGACTATGCGCTGCCGCCCTACATCCCGGGCTTTACTGCCGTTACGAAGCGGGAAGTGCTGGCCTCGGCACCCTGGGAGGGCGAAGAGATCGTGATGGAGATGGAGCTTTGCGAGAATGACTATATCTTCCGCTGCGGCGCAGACGAAACACAGCTGACGGAGCTGGCCCGCACTGACGGCGCCTCCATCAACCCCGAAAAGGTGGGCTGCATGGTGGGCGAGATGCTGGGCCTCTTTGCAAGCGGCAACGGCACGGAGAGCGACAACAAGGCCGTCTTTGCTTGGGCGGAATATGAAGATCTGTAAGGAGAACGGAATATGAAACTGACGACGGAACAGAAAGCCTTTGTAGAGGATCTGCTCTCCCGCATGACCCTGGAGGAGAAGATCGGCCAGATGAACCAGGAGTCCCCCTCCATCGTAGGCGGCTTCGACGTGCCCTTTGAGGAGCTCATCGAAATGATGACCGATGGGCGCATCTCCCAGGAGGAGTTCGGGCGCATCATGGCCACCGCCACCCAGGACTATCACGAGGAGGACATTCGCGCCGGACGCGTGGGCAGCATGATGGTCAACGACCCGCGCAAGAATAACGAGCTGCAGAAGATCGCCGTGGAGGAGAGCCGTCTCGGCATCCCGCTGATCATCGGCTTTGACGTGATCCACGGCTTTCGCAGCGTGTTTCCCATCGCCATCGGCGAGGCCTGCAGCTTTGACGATGCCCTCTTTGAAGAGACTGCCCGCATGGCAGCGAAGGAAAGCCGCGCCCACGGCATCAACTGGAACTTTGCGCCCATGATCGACGCGGCCCGGGATTCCCGCTGGGGCCGTGTCTCCGAGGGCCCCGGCGAGGATCCCTGCCTTGGCAGCCGCTTTGCCCGGGCCAAGATCCGCGGCCTGCAGAACGACCGGAGCAGCGTGAAAAACTATGTGGCTGCCTGCACCAAGCACTACGTGGCCTACGGTGCCTGCGAATCCGGCCGGGACTACAACACCACCTCCATGTCCGTCTCGAACCTCTATAATGTCTATCTGCCCGCCTTCCGCGCCGCGATGGACGAGGGCGCGGCCACGGTCATGGCCGCCTTCAATGACCTCAACGGCATTCCCTGCACGGTGAACAAGTGGCTCCTGCGGGACGTGCTCAAGGGCGAATTCGGTCTGGAGGGCTTCGTGGTCAGCGACGCCAACGCCATCCGCGAGTGCGTGGTCCACGGCATTGCCGAGGACGAGCGGGACGCGGGCGTTCAGGCCGCCCTCGCTGGCATGGACATGGACATGGGCACCCATATCTACAAGGATTATCTGCAGGAGGCAGTGGAAAAGGGAACCGTCCCCATGGCCGTCGTCGACGAGGCCGTGCGGCGCATCCTCTCCGTGAAGGTCTGGCTGGGGCTCTTTGAAAACCCCTATGTGCCCGAAGCGGACATCAATGCCTATGAACAGGGCCTCCCGGCGGCGCATATCGCTCTCTGCCGCAAGGCAGCCGAGGAGTCCATGGTGCTGCTGAAAAACGAGGGCAATCTGCTGCCGCTGAACCGGAAGCAGAAGATCAGCCTTGTCGGCAAGCTGGCAGACGACCGCAACGAGGTCTGCGGCGCCTGGGCCATGGCCTGGAAGCCGGAGGACTGCGTCTCCGTCCGCGCGGGGCTGGAAAGTGCCGGGGCCGATGTGCGGTACTATCCCTGCGGCGGCCCGGAGCGCGAGCTCAATGAGGAAGAGATCGCTCGGGCCTGCGAAGACGGCGACGTGATCGTGGCTGTGGTGGGTGAGACCGACGCTATGTCCGGCGAAGCCTCTTCCAGGGCGGACACCACCCTTCCCGGCAGGCAGCGGGAGCTGTTGGAAAAGCTTCTGGCTTCCGGAAAGCCGGTGGTCACCGTCCTCATGAACGGCCGCCCCCTGGCCCTGCAGTGGGAGGCGGAACACCTGCCCGCTATTTTAGAGGCCTGGCACCTGGGCATCCGCATGGGCGACGCGGTGGCCTCCGTGCTGCTGGGAGACGTCAATCCCTCCGGCAAGCTGTCCTCCTCTTTCCCAGCAGTGACGGGCCAGTGCCCCATCTATTACAACCACCCCAGCACCGGCCGCCCCGGCAGCAAGAGCAAGTTCACCTCCCGCTACCTGGACGCCCCCTGGGACGCCCTCTATCCCTTCGGCCACGGCCTGAGCTACACCGCTGGAAATTGCCGTGCATCTGAGGAATACCGGCGAACGCGCGGGAACCGAGGTCGTGCAGCTCTATATCCAGGATGTGGCGGCCAGCCTCGTGCGTCCGGTCAAGGAGCTGAAGGACTACTGTCGCCTCAGCCTTGCGGCAGGGGAGGAGCGGGAGATCCGCTTCTCGCTTCCGAAGGCAAGCCTGGGCTTCTATGACAACGAGGGGAAGTACCGCCTGGAGGACGGCCTGTTCCGTGTTTTTGTCGGCGGCAGTTCCCGCGAGGTTCAGGAGATAGAAATCGCGTTGTCCTTTTCCTGACGCAGTTATGGCATTCGGCAGGAACCTGCGCAGATAATTCTTTCGCTATTTTGTTTTTTATGGGTATCGGCTTAACTCAGCAAGATACAAGATGTAGCGACAGCGCGTGAGAGCCTGGAAAATAGCTGACCAGGCTGAAATCTGCGATTGAATCGAAAGCAGAACTCATCCAGATAGGGCTGATAATCGCCACAGCTTCCGTGATAAGTTCCCAGTAGAAAGGACTTGAAATTACCAATCGCTACATGAACCCATTTGAGATCACCGATTTCGTATTTTGAGGCATCGACCGATACGTTTTTCAACTTTGGATAGCTCTTGTACCCATCACATTCTATCGTAGAATCAGGCGTAACACAGGAATTGACAACGTTTTGAAGTGTCGATGTCTTCACATCGGGAATAATCTGAAGCTTCAGGAAAAGAGGATGCTCATTTGCATTCTTTGATACGGCAACAGCCATTTTCTGACGATCTGTGCCGCGGCCACGTTTTTTACCATGTTTAGACGCGCCCAAATAGGCTTCATCCATTTCGATGATGCCTTGCAGCATATAGTTCTGATCTCGGTCATGCATAGCACTACGGATTCTCACGAGAAGATACCAAGCGCTTTCGTAAGATAATTCGAGTTGCCGTGCCAAGCCCTTTGCAGAAATACCTCGTTTATCCGTAGCACAAAGATAAATAGCCCAAAACCAGATGGTAAGAGGCAAATGCGTATGATGCATCACTGTTCCGGCTGTCACGGAAGTTTGACGACGGCAGCCCCTGCACTGGCAAGTATGCCGAGATTTTAGGTAGTAGTAATCTCTGTGCCCCCTAAATTTCAAAATTGTCCTTGACATGGGGTACACTTCAGTACACTTCACCCGCCGCGCGTATTGAATTTGCTGCAGCAATTTAAATTTATAAAACAGTTTGATAGCGCATTGAAAACGCCCGGCAGGTCATTTAGGCCAGCCGGGCGCTGTTTCAGATCATCAGGAACCAGCCTTTGCTGTGTTTTTCTCTCCTTTGCTCAGCATGGACACCAGTTCCAGCCACAGATCAAGGTCTGAATTGGGAGCACACCACAGTCTGAGTGAAATAATGCTGATTGCCTGTTCCTTCAGCCTGTAATAGTGACGCCTGGAAACGTTCAGGCGAAAGAGAACGTCTGTCTGGCGCATTTTATCCTCTGCAATGTAGGTCAGATAGATAAGATCATAGAGCAACTGACCGTTTCCAGGCTTATGCTTGAGCGAAGTCAGTGCATCATGGATCTGATCCAAAAGCTGCCGGGTTTTAGCCAGCCTTTCCAAGCGAAGCTCAAGCCGACGGTTTTCCATGCCGATCTCTGCGTCAATTCGGCTCAGTACAGCGTCAAGCTTTCGCAGAGGGAGATTGAGCTCGGCGGCCACGGATTCCAGCTCGCTTTCGGTCTGCCAAAGAATGCTTCGATAATTTGTGAGCAGGAGAAGCGTGTTGTGATACGCTTGCTTTCGCTTTTTCTCCTCTACCTGCTGGGGTGTTGCGCCATCGTCCTCAAGGATACCACGATCACGCAGAAAAGAAAGGACCGCCTCGGCGTTCGCGGCGGTGCAAAGAGAGTTGTTATGCATAGCTGAAAAGCTCCTTAGAGTATTCGTTCAGATCCACCGGACAGGGGCCTCTGATCGGAGCAGCACTGGAAGACTGTGGGGGACTCCTGTTAACTACACCTTGGCAGTCATAATCACCATTCTTCCAAATCCAACAGAGAGAAATATACGCGCGTTTAAAGGTATGGAAAAGTGCAACGCGACGGTTTTGACGAGCAGAAGGGGACAGGAGGCCGACCGAAAGAAGATAGCGGCGGCTGTACCACACGACCATCCGACTCATATGCTCACGCTGTAACCCATGTTTGACAACATGCCGGGAGAAATCCCGTACAGCTCCGAGTACGTTTGCTATTTGCTCGTCTGTCGGAAGAGAGACCTCTGTATCGCAGGGATAGAGCGTATTGAAAATGAGACAGCCATAAGAGCCGGGGAGCCGGCATAGAGCGAAGACGTCCGCGTGCTTTTGCAGGAACCTCCATACCTTGGTCTTCTCCCAGCCCCAACGCTGTCCCAGATTCTCCAAAGTCAGAAAAACTCCGTATTTGCCGTATTGACAAACCGGAGCAAAAAAAAGAAAACGCATTTCTGGGGTCCATGGATACCGTGTGGCACCAAAGATCAAGAAATGCGTCGGATTCTTCGTATTTATAGTATTGTATAGACAGCAGCCTCTCAGTGATCCGTCTCGGCACACAGAGAAAGCCATACCCGGGAGTAGTGTAGACATTCCCGGATTCGCATTCAGAACCGCAGTGATCCATCTCCCAGTCTGTGATCCGATAGGTCAACTGCTTAGTTTCCGGATTTAGCTCATAACTGAGGTAGCCATGTGAGGAAAGCTGTTCGAGGATTTCAAGAGCGCGTTCGCGTTTTTTGACGCCGAGGATGCTCTTCAGACCAACCACACCGCCGGACCACATGCCCGGCTCAACAGGGTTTTCGTGCCCACAATAGGAGGCGACGCCCTTGCGAAAGGCATCCCGTGAGGCAAGCCTGGCCCAATACGCTGAGAGCCCCTTGCCTTGGGGCAGGGCAGCCCGCGGCAGCTTAAGCCAGCGGTATCTGAATAAGCAGGGCATTTTACCTTTCCTCCTTGTAAAAATTTTTTTCGACGAATGGTGACAACAAAACCCGATAGTTGGCTTCGGTGACAGCGTCAAAATAACTTGACAATGATTCACGCAAGACATATAATGCAATTAAATTAAATTAGTTGCAGAACGGAAGAGGGCGAGAAGATGGATACTGATTACAGAAAGCTATGCAAGGAACTTTTCGGAACAGATGATGCGGTTGAGCTTCGCCGGATCGCTGAGAGCATCAAAAAGAAAAATGACAGGAACGCGGGGCGAAAGAAAAAGTTCACCGAAAAAGATGCCGAACGTATGGCCCGGATGCGGGATCATGGCGTAGGACTGCAAAAGATAGCGGATGAGTTCGGAACGTCCCGCCAGGTCATCGGAAGATACCTGTCAAAAGAACCGGGCAAGGGTAACACCATGCGCCTTACCTATATGTATAAGCAGCATCCCTGTACAGTAATCGACGTGGATTTCCTGGACCAAAAAGTGAGCATCCAGAATAAAACAGCGGATATAGTCCATCGGGCTTTCGGCGTCACGGAGAATCCTACATGGAAAGATTTTGAGGCTTTCCTCAGGGAACGCTGCTTCCCGGAAACCCGCGGTAACAAAAAAGAGCTGCTCAGACAGCTCGGCTTGACAGACTATGATCCACTGCAGATCATAGAGAAAACACGGGGGAGAATGGCGGATGATGAGCAATGGCTGAAAATTCGCTATCTGGAGAGAAGGGCAGAATGAAGATCGTTGACTTACGGGAGCGCGCGCTTGAGCCGTTGCATGGACACACCTCCAAGGGGAACCAGCCCAAATGGCAGTTGAGAGGGCAGTGGTATAAAGCAGACCATATGGGCTATGAAGCACTCGCTGAGGTGATCGTTTCCAGACTGTTGCTGAAATCCAATGTTGAGGACTTCGTCTGTTATGAACCGGTGCGGGTACTTTACGAGGACGTGGAGAGAAATGCCTGCGTCAGTAAAAACTTTCGGGCAAAGAATGAGATCCTGCTTCCGTTTGAGCGCCTTCACCGCGCCTATCACGGGCGAGGGCTGGCTGCAGAGCTTGCGCACATGGAAACCGGAGAGAAAATCCGTTATACAGTCGATTTCGTTGAGCAGACGACAGGTTTGCAGGTTGTTGGCAAATATTTGACAACGCTGCTCGAACTGGATGCCTTTTTCCTGAATGAGGACCGCCACACGAATAACCTGGCAGTCATACGGAATGAGGACACAAAGGAGTACAGACTGTGCCCGGTCTTCGACAATGGCCTGTCTTTGCTCTCAGACTTGAACGATTATCCCAAGGAGGATGACATTTATCGCTGTATCTCCAAAGTGCGGGCAAAACCATTTGATCTGGATTTCGACGAGCAGGTCACGGCGGCGGAACTGCTTTACGGGCCACAACTGCGGTTTTCCTTTACGAGAGCGGATCTGAGCGAAGCGCTTGCTGGTCTTGAAGAGTACTATCCGGAGGAGACACTTGACCGGGTTGAGCGAGTCCTGCGGGAGCAGATGAGAAAGTACCCGGTTTCTTTCCTGTGACAGGAAAGAATCATAAGTGAATAATATAAATATTGATTTGGGCCCTGTGAATACTATTTCACAGAGCCCATTTACAGATTATCACGAAAATGGTAGAATCATGACAGAAAAACGAGGCACCAAGGGGATGGTTTTGAGAACATTCTGGGCTTGACCGCAGTTTTGACCGGAAACAGAAAAAACTGGGTAGAACGCAGAAAATTAACGGCTCAAAAAATTCTGATTTTTGTAAATAATGATAAATAATGGGCTAATAAGGACGCTAAAAAGTTCATATAGGCAATTCTTGCTTAAGAATCTGCGGGGATCGACTTTCGCGCCGCAGCCGGGAATGGGCCTCTCCTGCGCGGCAAACGGATAATAGGCGATGTCCGCTTCCTCCAGCAGTTTTTCGCTGTATCCCAGTCGTCTTTATCTTTTGAACGATAAACCAATGTCTTCTTCCAACCCATGATCATATCCTCCTAATGAAAATTGCGTATTGATTATATCACGCAAATCCATCATCAGCTTTTCAAATATTATCAATTTACGATCTGTATTCTATATATCTATATTTCAGACATTTTGCCTCCGGTGAAAGCAGGAAGCGCAGGCGTTTCTTATTTGCTCAATACATTTTGCAGAGCTTCAAAATCATGGATCTCGATGACCGGCGGTGCATAAGCGATGAGCTTGTCAGCTTCGAGCTTCTTGAGCTCCCGATGAAGGGACGACCTGGAAACGTTCATGATCATTGCCCAATTTGAGACCGAACCGGGAATCTTGATCACGTTTTTGCCGGACTGCCGTGCCTGGATCAGAAGATAAAATGCGGCCTTTTGCGCAATTCCATTGTAAGACAGCAACTCGAGACGCTGCTGGAGCATAAAGCTTGCGGTAGCAAGCTCTGAAATGAAATTCCGATCAATTCACCGGCTTTTCGCACGGAAACATTGATCTGGCTCCCATTTGGGAAAGGCTTTTGCACTTGCGCATTTCCTTCCAGAATAATACCGATCCGGTTTGCGTTTTCCATCAGATGAAATATTGTTTCGCCTTTGTCATAGCGCTGAATATGATGCGGCACCGTGTTCAGATCATTGCACAGCTCTTTTGTCGGAATGCCTGAAAACAGCGCGCTATTTTCAAGTACCGTGTAATCCATAGTCCTTCTCCCTTCCTTTGGCCTGAAGCGATTATACACCAAAAAATTTTCTCTGTGTATCTCCAGATACAGATTTTTTGGACGGTGGCCTATATAATCAAGGCAGAACAGAGAAGGAGGGTTACACAATGATCCGTAAAATCATTCATATAGACGAGGAAAAGTGCAACGGCTGTGGGCTGTGCGCGAAGGCATGTCATGAGGGCGCAATCGACATCGTAGACGGTAAGGCAAAGCTCGTGCGGGAGCATTTCTGCGACGGCTTTGGCGACTGCCTGCCCAACTGCCCGACGGGAGCCATTACGTTTGAGGAAAGAGAAGCCCCTGCCTATGATGAAGCGGCGGTAAAGAAGGCGCAGGCGGAAAAGAAACTGAGAGCAATGGCACACGCGCCGCATGAGGGCGGCTGCCCCGGTTCACGCATGGCGCAGTTCAAGCACAGCGAGGAAGAGAACGCACCCGCAGGTGTTCGCAAGCCGCTTTCCCGTTTGGCTCAGTGGCCGTGCCAGATCAAGCTGGTGCCGACGAAGGCGCCCTTCTTTGACGGCGCGAGGCTTCTGATTGCCGCGGATTGTACCGCATACGCCTATGCCAATATGCATGAGGAGTTCATGCGCGGTAAAATCACGATCATCGGCTGTCCCAAGCTGGACGCGATCGACTATAGCGAAAAGCTGACCGCGATCATCCGGGACAACGATATCAAGAGCGTCACGATCGTCCGAATGGAGGTGCCCTGCTGCGGCGGACTTAAGCTCGCGGCAGAAACGGCCCTGCGCAGCAGCGGCAAGTTTATCCCGTGGCAGGTCGTTACGATCTCCTGTGACGGTAAGATTCTGGAGTAAAAGGGATTTGTCGTTCTGCTAAATGGTATAGCAATTGGAAATACTACAGTAGGAGGTACCAAAACATGAGAGCATTTGTAGATCAGGATCTTTGCATTGGCTGCGGGATGTGCAGCGCAGCATGTCCGGAGGTTTTTGAACTGAACGACGAGGGGAAGGCCGAGGCTGTTGCCGATACGACTGACAGCAATCGCGACGATGTCATGACCGCCATTGAAGGCTGCCCGGTTTCGGCAATCAGGGAAGAAGAGTAAAACATGAAAATGGATCGGAGTTTGCAGATTGAGAAATTGCAGCTCCGGTCCTTTTTTGCGCGGACGAAAGTCAGCAAAGAATGGGTGGATTATCGAAGACATTTCAGGTATAATCTGAACAAAAGAAAACCGGGAAGAGAGGCGGACACATGGAACGGCTGCGGTGCGTCGTTGAGAGGATCACCTATCAAAATGAGCAAAACGGGTATTCCGTGATCAAGTGCAAAGCAAAGGGCTATTCTGAGCTTGTCACGGTCGTCGGCGCCATGCCGGAGGTCCATGTGGGCGCTGTCCTCTCCCTTACCGGCGCATGGAAAATGGATTCCAAATACGGAAGACAGTTCAGCGTTGAAAGCTTCGAGGAGACCCTGCCGGCTACCGTGCTCGGAATCGAAAAGTATCTCGGCTCCGGACTTGTGAAGGGCATCGGCCCGAAATTTGCCAAGCGGATCGTGCAGGAGTTCGGCTCGGACACGCTGCAGGTGATCGAGGACGAGCCGGACAGGCTGCTGCAGGTGCCCGGCATCGGCAGCGTGCGTGTGGAGAAGATCAAACAGAGCTGGCAGGAGCAGAAAGAGATCAAGAACATTATGCTCTTCCTCCAAAGCCAAAATGTCAGCACAAGCCACGCCACCAGAATCTATAAGACCTACGGGAATGAGAGCGTCAAGGTCGTGCAGGAAAACCCGTATCGTCTGGCTGACGACATCTGGGGGATCGGTTTTCGCACGGCGGACACCATCGCCGAGAAGATGGGCTTCGGCCATGAGCAGTACCCGAGACTGAGAAGCGGCATCCTGTATACACTTAACAAGCTCTCCGAAGAGGGGCATTGCTACAGCACCCGGGAACAGCTGCTGAAAACCGGGAAGGAACTGTTGGAGGTTGAAGAAAATCTCCTGTCAGACGCTTTGGAGGAGATGATCCGCAACGAGGATTTGAGGACGGAACCGCTCCCCGATGAGGAAGGCTCGGCGATCTATCTCCCGGCCTTCTATTTCGCCGAGATCGGCACGGCGAGACGCCTTTCGGAAATTTTCCATGCCCCGCGCAGCATCCGGGTGGAGACCGACGGCCTTGCCCAAAGGATCACGCAGAGCACCGGGATGCAGTATGACGAGGTGCAGATGCGCGCCATTGAGGCCACGGCGGAGAGCAAGCTTTTGATCCTCACGGGCGGCCCCGGCACCGGCAAAACAACCACGACCCTCGGCATCATCAAGGCGTTTCAGACGGCGAACGCAAATATCGTCCTCGCCGCGCCCACGGGCAGAGCGGCCAAGCGCATGTCGGAGGCCACCGGCATGGAGGCGAAGACGATTCACCGACTCTTAGAGGTCAAGCCGCCGGAGGGCTATCAGCGCAACGCGGAGAACCCCCTTGAGGGCGATGTGCTGATCCTGGACGAATGCTCCATGATCGACGTTATGCTGATGTACAATCTCCTGAAGGCGATCCCGGATAAGATGAGCGTGATCTTTGTCGGAGACGTTGACCAGCTTCCCTCTGTGGGAGCCGGGAATGTGCTGCGGGATCTCATCGAATCGGAGATGTTCCCGGTCGTGCGCCTGACCAAAATCTTCCGCCAGGCGCAGACGAGCCGCATCATTATGAACGCCCACCGCATCAACCAGGGCAAGTCGCCTGATCTCTCAAACGGCAGAGATACAGATTTCTTCTTTGTAGAGCAGGAGGACCCCGAAGCGGCGGCGCAGACCGTCGTTGACCTGGTCCAGCGGCGTCTGCCGAAGCACTACCGCACCAGCCCGGAGAATATCCAGGTGCTGACGCCCATGCAGCGCGGAGTCGTCGGCGCGACAAATCTGAACCAGGTGCTCCAGCAGGCCGTAAACCCCAACGGCTTCGGCCTTCGCCGCGGGGGAGTGGAATACCGCCGGGGCGACAAGGTCATGCAGATCCGCAACAATTACGAAATAGAGGTCTTCAACGGCGACATCGGCGTCGTGCAGGAGGTTAACCCGGAGGATCGGGAGCTGAGCGTCCAGTTTGACGACCGTCTGGTTCTTTATGACGCGGCGGAGCTTGACGAGCTGGTGCTGGCTTATGCCACGACAATACACAAATCCCAGGGCAGCGAATACCCGATTGTTGTGATGCCGGTACTGATGACGCATTATGTGATGCTCCAGAGGAACCTGATCTACACGGGAGTCACGCGGGCCAAGAAGGCGTTGGTGCTGGTGAGCAGCAAAAAAGCGCTCGCCCTGGCCATCCGCAATGTGACCGTGGACAAACGCAATACCATGCTCAAGGAGCGCCTGAGAAAAGAGCTTCGAGACCAGCCCGAACAGGCTGAGAAGCCACAGGAGCCGACGCCGAAGCATCAGGAATGGCTAAAGATTGATCTCTTTGAACGCCTTTCCAAATCTAAATTCCGCATGCGCTTTCAGCTGACAGACGCGGATCGGCGGTATATCTCCGAAAAGGGGATGGATACCATCCGAAAACACGCGGCGGAGATCGTCGGAAAGCGCCTCGCGCCCGCTGAACCCGCAAACGATGGGGAGCAGACGCCCATGCGCGGCGCGCCGAAGGGCCACCCGGTATTCCTGGCCCAGCACGCGACAGCCACCTGCTGCCGCGGCTGTCTGGAGAAATGGCATGGAATAGAAAAGGGGAGGGCCCTTACAGAAGGTGAGCAGCGCTACGTGGTGGATGTTATTATTCATTGGATCGGTCGGCAGACGGACAATTCTTAAATGGGGTTATGAGAATGAACAAAAGATTTGAAAACAAGGTTGCAGTCATCACAGGCGGCGCGCACGGAATCGGGAAAGCGATTGCGGAGGCCTTCCGCTCCGAGGGCGCTGAGGTACATATCATTGACATTCAGCCCGGTGACTGGTTTGTGGGCGATGTCGGTGACAAAGACACGCTGGAGCGATTTGCCCGCTATGTGGCGGAGCAGTCCGGGCATGTGGATTACCTGATCAATAACGCCCTGCCGCTGATGAAGGGAATCAATGAATGCAGCTTTGAGGATTTTCAGTATGCGCTTTCCGTGGGCGTGACTGCTCCGTTTTATCTGACCAGGCTGCTGATGCCGTATTTTGCGCCGGGAGCCTCGGTCATCAACATCTCATCCTCCCGCGATCGAATGAGCCAGCCGCAGACGGAGAGCTATACAGCCGCCAAGGGCGGCATCTCGGCACTGACCCATGCGATGGCGATCAGCCTTGCAGGAAAGGTGCGCGTAAACAGCATTTCACCCGGCTGGATCGACACCTATGACTCCAACATTACCGGCGCAGACGCTTTGCAGCAGCCGGTCGGACGTGTCGGAAGGCCGGAGGATATCGCGGAACTGGCGCTTTTCCTCTGCTCGGAAAAGGCCGGTTTCATCACAGGGGAAAACATCTGTATCGACGGAGGCATGACGAAGCTCATGATCTACCACGGGGAACACGGATGGAGCTATGAGAACTAACGAAAAGTGGAGAAAGCAGAATGCTGAAGAATCGGGAACTATTTAAGAATGTAGAAACGGGTCTGAGATCCATGGGGACGATCAAAGCGTTTGAAGACGAGCACGGCAAGATTGTCGGACTTAAGATGTGTTCAAGGATGAAAAGAATAGTTTACATAATCCTGATTATCTTCTTATTTTGTAACGCCATATCACCCAAGGCTTTGGCGGCGATACATCCTGGCTTTTCTACAGAGCCCTTATCGGCGGTGGAAATAGACACCTTTCTCAGAAACGTGAAGCTCAGCCCGTTGCCTGAGGAACCGAAACGGAAGCCGATTGTCTGCTTTGATGTGGATGATGAAAGAATTGCCATCGGCTGCGAGGAGTCTGACCATAAAACAGTCTGCGTCTACACGACAGAAGGTGCTTATCAATACGGCTGGCGCTTCCCGTGTGACGGCAGTTTTGGCGTTGAGCTGGAGGGTGAAAACCTGATTCTGTATTTTGCACGCAGCGATATCGCAGTAATGATAAATCTCGAAGGGAAAATCGAAAGCCTTGCGAAGATTCAAAACACAAGCGACAACAACTCATATTGGAATCATCATGTTCATGCGATCAGCCGTGAAGTCGGAGACATAAGATATACATTAAAAAACGATCTCGGCATCTTTAATCATTTTGTGTCAACGTATTCACAACTGACAGCAACCGGAGCAGACAGCGTGCAGCACGTCCTGTATGACGTTCGTGCAGAGCAGCTTGCAAAAATGATTTTCGTGACTGCTCTGGTCCTGACCTTTACAACGATAGCTGTTGCTGTTCTAATTCGGGAGTTCAAAAAGCTGAAAAGAGAAAACAGAAAGAAGCCAGATTGAGAGCAAAAATGAAAGATATAGGATGAAAACAAATTATAAGCTGATATTTGCCCTTTGCTGAAAATTTTTGCTGTTTGTGATAATACGCGCAAACTTTAACATAACTTTAACATCCCTGTGTTACACTCCACCCATTAAAAGCTTACGGAGGACGCATCCATGTTTAAGCTTCTGGTAGTTGAGGATGATCGGGAATTGAATCGGGCAGTGTGCTCGTTTTTGAATCAGAACGGATATGACGCGCTGGGCTGCCTCAGCGCCAACGAGGCCTATGACGCCATGTACGGCGGGACGGTGTTCGATCTCATCATCTCGGACATTATGATGCCGGAGGTGGACGGCTTTGAGTTTGCCCGTACGATCCGGGGAACGGACAAAAACATCCCCATCCTGTTCATGACCGCCCGGGACGACTTTGCCGCCAATGGGGATCGACGATTATATGGTCAAGCCCATTGATCTGGAGGAGCTGCTTCTGCATGTGGAGGCGCTCCTGCGCCGCGCCGGGATCACCACCAGCCACAAGCTGGAGCTGAGCTCTCTGATACTGGACGCTGATGAGCGAACCGCAACGCTCAACGGCGAGGAGATTCCCCTGACTGTGCGGGAGTTCAACCTCCTCTATAAGCTCCTGAGTTACCCGAAGAAGGCCTTCACCCGCAGCCAGCTCATGGATGAGTTCTGGGACGGGGAGACCGGCTCCGGCCCCCGCACGGTGGACGTGTACATGACCAAGCTCCGCCAGAAGTTCGCCGACTGCGAGGATTTTGAGATCGTCACCGTCCACGGTCTGGGCTACAAGGCGGTGCTCAAATGAAGCAGGCTTCTTTCTGCTGATCGCCTTTGTGCTGACAAGCTCCATGGCGCTGTTCATGACCTATCTTCACGAGGCTACTCATATAGATTTTACTGCCAAAAATATCGGCGCGGCGGCGACAGTCACGTTTGGCAATGTGTTTATGCTGAGCCTGGTCTGCGCGGCGGTGGATCTGCTGCGCCGTCGCCTTACGGTGGAGCGCCCGGTAAAGAGCATTATCGATGGGGCGCAAAAGGTCATGGACGGCGATCTCAGCACCCGCATTGCGCCCCTGCGCGGGGTGGAGCCGGGCTTCAATGTCATCATCGACTACTTTAACCGCATGGTGCAGGAGCTTTCCGGCATGGAAACCCTGCGCACCGACTTCATCGCCAATGTCTCCCACGAGCTGAAGACGCCGCTCGCGGTGATCCAGAACTACGGCACCATGCTCCAGCAGCCGAATCTCTCCGAGGAAGACCGAAAAGACTACGCCCGCACGGTGACGGATGCCTCCCGGCGGCTTGCAAGTCTCATCACCAACATCCTCAAGCTCAACAAGCTCGAAAACCAGCAGATCTACCCCAAGAAGGAGCGCTTCGATCTGGGCGAGCAGCTCTGCGAATGCCTGCTCGGTTTTGAAAACGCCTGGGAGGAGAAGAAGCTCGAAATCGAGACGGACATCGAAGACGGCGTGACAGTGGAGAGCGACCCGGAATTGCTTTCCCTCGTCTGGAACAATCTCTTCTCCAACGCCATCAAGTTCACCGAAGAGGGCGGCACGGTCGGGCTGAAGCTGCATAAAGAGAGCGGACACGCGGTGGTCGAGGTCTCCGACACCGGCTGCGGCATCAGCCCGGAGATTGGAGCGCACATCTTTGAGAAGTTCTATCAGGGCGATACCTCCCACGCCACGCAGGGCAACGGCCTGGGGCTTGCGCTGGTCAAACGCGTGGTTGACATAATTGGAGGCGAAATCAGCGTCAGCAGCGAGCCCGGCAAAGGCAGTACGTTTACTGTAAAGTTGAAACCAATGGGGGGAAATGGAACATGAGCGAAAGCTTTACCTATCATTATTCCGCTGAGAGACAAAGTGAGATCGACGCGATCCGCAAGAAATACCTGCCCCCGGCCGAGCAGGAAAACAAGCTGGAGCAGCTGCGGAAGCTGGATGCAAGCCTCACGACCACCGCGTTCATTGTTTCCATGGCTGTCGGCATTGCCAGCGCCCTCGTTTTCGGCGTTGGAATGTGCTGCTTCCTTGTTTGGAGGCTCTGGGGCCTGGGGGCGCTTTTGTGCGTGGTCGGCGTGATCGGCATGCTCGTTGCCCCGGTGCTTTACCGCCGCCTCGTGGAAAAGCGCCGACAGCAGATCGCACCGGAGATCCTTCGATTGACAGAGGAACTGAGTCAAAACTAAAAAGGAATCAGCGTCGGATCCTTTCCGGCGCTGATTCCTTTATGGGTGATCAATTCTCATTTTAACAAAACTCAAACATTTCTCGAATAACTCACAAACATTCCTCTGTTATCTTATGATCGTCCCAAGGGGATGAAACAAAATAACAATCACTTCATTATGCGGAGGAATATAAAATGACTGACAATACAAAGGAGCTTTACATTGTTACCGGCGCGGCGGGAAATCTGGGCAGCGCCATCGTCCGTGAGCTGGTCAACCGGGAAAAGCCGGTGCGCGCCTTCGTCCTCCGGGGCGAAGAGGCGGCCAGGCATCTGCCGAAGGAGGCCCTGGTCATCGAGGGAGACGTGACGGATATCGCTTCTCTCGAAACCCTGTTTGCAGACATTCCCGAAAACACCACGGCCTATTGCATCCACTGCGCGGCCATGGTCTCTGTCAGCAATCTGGTGGCGGAAAAGATCTGGCACGTGAACGTGGACGGCACCCAGTACATCGTTGACAAGTGCCATGAACACAATGTCCGCCTTATCTTCATCGGCTCCACCGGCGCCATTCCCGAGCAGCCCATGGGCACAGCAATTAAAGAGATTGACCACTATGATCCCAACGCGGTCATCGGTCTCTATGATCAGACCAAGGCGGCCTCCTGCCAACTGGTGCTGGACGCCATTCACAACGGTGAGATCGACGGCTGCCTGATCCTGCCCTCCGGCATCTCCGGCCCCAAGGACTACACCTTCGGGAATGTGGCCGGCGTCATCCGCGAGTACACCGAGGGAAAAATGCCCGCCGGGGTTGAGGGCACCTTCAACTGTGCCGATAACCGCGACATGGCCGAAACCATCATCCGCGCCTGCAGGGACGGGCGCACGGGCGAGAGCTATATCCTCGGCGGCGACATGATCGGGATGAAGGAGGTCTTCGATATCCTCTCTGCGCATACGGGCCTGCCAACCATCAAGACCATCCTGCCCGCCGGCATCGGCAGGCTGCTCGGCAGGATGAGCGATATGGCGGAGAAACTGACCCACAAACCGCAGCGCATGACGAGCTTTGCCGTGTATAACCTTGTGCGCAACAACGAATTTGATTCCTCCAAGGCTGTCGCGGAGCTGGGCTACAACCCCCGCCCCATGGCGCAGAGTATCGCCGAAGAGATCGACTGGATGATTGAGGAAGGCATCGTGACGATACCTGTCCGCGCTGCGGCATGATAGAATGAAAGCTGAACGGCATCCTCTGTTCAGGAGGGTGCCGTTCAGCTTTGTGCGCCTTGTATTTTTTGCCATCAAATAGTCATTACGAAAACTTCCCATATAAAAAGTGGGCGCAAAGCCGCATGAAATCGTTGAAAGAAAGAAGTCCATCGTGTACAATACGTAGTGACTGCGCAGCGCCTGCATTCGCTGCTGCGGCGCTTTTCCGCTCATCCGCCGCCGCGTGATCTGCGATCGGACATGCCCGCGCTGCAGACAGCCGAAAGAAAACGCAACAAATCTTGATCTGAATAGAGGTACACAAAATGAACACCATCAACGAAAATTTTGACATACAGGCTTACATGACAAAGGGCGTGGAAAACGTCGTGGCGGACGCTTTGAAGGCTACCTTCAAGGACCCGCGTGAAACGGCGTTTATGCTCAAATTTGCCGCGGCCAGCAAGGCGGCGTCCAAAAAGCGCCGCGAGGCCGAGGACGCGGGCGAGCATATCCCGCCCTTCCTGATTGCCAGCATCACCAGCCAGTGCAATTTGCACTGCGCGGGCTGCTATTCCCGCTGCAACAATGCCACCGTGGACGCGGCCCCGGTCGAACAGCTCAGCGATGAAGAGTGGCTGCGCATCTTTGAAGAGGCCGACGAGCTCGGCATCAGCTTTATCCTGCTGGCCG
This sequence comes from Oscillospiraceae bacterium, assembly GCA_902790375.1. GTDB lineage: Bacteria > Bacillota > Clostridia > Oscillospirales > Oscillospiraceae > Limivicinus. The sequence goes on from CADARY010000007.1 coordinate 64,225, forward strand.
GCGGCGAGCCCATGCTCCGGCGGGACATCATCGAGGCTGCCGGGAAGAAGCCGAATATCCTCTTCCCGATCTTCACCAACGGCACCTTTATCGACAGGCGCTACTTTGAGCTTTTCGACCGCTGCCGCAATCTGATCCCCATCATGAGCATAGAGGGGGAGAAGGAGATCACCGACGCCCGCCGCGGCAAGGGCGTGTATGAAAGCCTCATCCGCAACATGGACGAGTTCAAGCGCCGCGGTCTGATCTTCGGCGCTTCCGTCACCGTGACGACCGAGAACCTGAAGGAGGTCTGCTCGGACAGCTTCCTGAAAAAGCTCTCTGACAGAGGCTGCAAGGCGGTTGTCTTTGTGGAGTTTGTGCCGGTGACGGAGGAAGCCAAAGACCTTGCGCCCGGCGACGAAGAACGCGAGTATCTGCGCCGCGAGATCGCAAGACTGCGCGAGGAGCACCCGGAGATGGTGTACATCTCTTTCCCGGGGGATGAGAAGAGCTCGGGCGGCTGCGTCGCGGCCGGGCGCGGCTTCTTCCACATCAACTCCCACGGCGGAGCGGAGCCCTGCCCCTTCTCACCCTATTCGGATGTGAACATCAGGAACAGCTCTCTGCGTGAGGCGATGCATTCGCCTCTGTTCACGGCGCTTCGAAGCGGCGATATCCTGCTGGACGATCACGAGGGCGGCTGCGTGCTCTACGAAAAGCGCGCCCAGGTAGAGGCGCTGCTTGCCGGGCAGCCGGTATAATACAGCGGTATTGCCGGAACCGCCCTCGCGCAGGCATCGGCTTAAATCACGCTTACCTGCTTCGTCTCCTTGATCCCGTTCTTTTCGGCATAACCCGTGAGGAACAGGGTCAGCGCGCCGTCGCCGGTCACGTTGCAGGCTGTGCCGAAGCTGTCCTGCAGGGCGAAAATCGCCAGCATCAGGGCGGTTCCGTCGCTGTCAAAGCCGAGCACACCCGTAATCAGGCCCAGAGAGGCCATCACCGTACCGCCGGGCACGCCGGGCGCGCCGATGGCAAAGATGCCCAGGAGCAGGCAGAAAAGGATCATGCTGCTCAGAGGGGGAATCCTGCCGTACAGCACCTTGGAAATGGTCATCACGAAAAAGACCTCCGTCAGCACCGAGCCGCAGAGATGGATGTTGGCGAAAAGCGGGATGCCGAAGTCCACCAGGTCCCGGCGCAGATTCTTGCTCTTTCTTGCGCACTCGAGCGCGACGGCCAGGGTGGCGGCGGAGGACATGGTGCCGACAGCGGTCAGGTAGGCCGGGCCGTAGTGGCTGATGACCTCACGGCCGGAGCGGCCGGAGTAGATGGAGGCGCTGCCGTAGAGCACGGCAAGCCAGATGAAGTGGCCCAGGATCACGACCACGATCACGACCAGGAAGATCGGCAGCTGATGGGTGATGCTCCCCTCCCAGGAAAGGCCGCAGAAGGTCGTTGCGATAAAGAAGGGGAGGATCGGGATGATGACCTTCTTGACGATCTCCAGCACAATATTCTGAAACTCCTGCAGGAGGCTGAAGGTCACCTGCGAGCGCGTCCAGACGACGGCCAGCCCAAGCAGCATGGAGAATACCAGCGCGGACATGACGGGCATGATCTGGGGGATATCCAGCTGGAAGGCGACGGCAGGCAGCTCACGCAGCCCTTCGGGATTGGTGACGATATTCAGATGCGGAATGATGGCATAGCCTGCGCACATGGACATGAACGCCGCGAGAACGCTGGAGGCATAGGCCAGAATGACCGCCACGGTCAGCATGCGCGTGGCGCCGCCGCCGAGCTTGGTGATCGACGGGGCGATGAAGCCGATGATAATGAGCGGCACACAGAACATGATGATCTGTCCCATGATGTATTTGGCCGTAACCACCACAACCATCGCGCCGCGCGGCAGGACGAGACCCGCCAGAATACCGATCACGATTGCCAGCAGCAGCCGTGCCGGGAGACTCTTGTAAAATTTCACTATGTTTGCCTTCTTTCCTTTCTTGTTTCATGCGGCAAGCCGCAAATTACTCTGTCATCATGCGTATGATTTCGTGGTCCGTTTCGCGCATGCCCACGCGGCCGAGTCTGCCGAAGTTTGCGATGGAGTTCTCCACGCCCTTGACCACGAGACCGTCCCCGCCGTAAAACTGCTGGCCGTTTTTAAACATCTCATAGCCGAAGATGCCCGTCTCCACCGCCGTTGCGATCTTGGCGGCGCAGGAGGATTTTGCCCCGTCACACACAATGCCGGAGGTGATGGCCAGGCAGTTGACAATGGTGTGGGCGATGACGCGCTCATCCCCGCCGTGCAGATAGGCGATGCCCGCGCCGGCGCCCGCGCCCGCGCTGACCGCGCCGCAGTAGGCCGAGAGCCTGCCGATGCTCGCCTTGCAGTGGAGGGTGATGAGATTGGAGATGAGCAGCGCCCGACAGAGCTTCTCCTCACCCGCGTTCAGCCCCCGGGCATAGACAATGACGGGCAGGGAGGCGGTCAGACCCTGATTCCCGCTGCCGGAGCAGATGACCACCGGCATCTCCGAGCCGTTCATACGCGCGTCGGAGCCGGCCGCGGCATAGGCCTTGGCGCGGGTGCGGAGGCTGTCCCCGGTGGTGAGCAGCACCTTCCCGATGTTGGCCCCGTAATCGTGCCGCAGTCCCTCCTCGGCGATGGCGGTGTTCAGCGCGATCTGCCGCTCGAGCACCGGCCGCACATCCTCCAGCTCGCAGGTGCAGGCAAAGTCATAGATGTTCTCCACCGTCAAAAGCGCATAGTCCGGCACGGCGTCCTCCTTGGCCGGGGTCGCGTCCGACTCGTGCAGCACTTTTCCGTCGCGCTCGATGCGGACGATGTGGGTATGCTCGTTGGCAATGCGCACCTTTGCGCAGGAATCCCCCCTGTAAACCGTGACGATCATGTCCAGAAGCTGCGGGGATTCCAGGGATTTGATCTCGATGGGCGTATGCTCCAGATAGGGGCCGAGCGCCTCGATCTTCTCCGCCCCGACCCCGGAGATGACCTCCAGCCCGGCCGTCTCGTCGCCGCCGAGCACGCCGATGGCCGCTGCCGCCGCGATGCCGCGCCTGCCGCCGGTATGCGGGACTACGACGCTCTTGACGTTTTTGATGATGTTGCCGCTTGCCTCCACCGTGATCCTGTCCGGCACCGCCCCAAGCACGGAGCGGGCCGTCGCCGCGCAGTAGGCCAGCGCGATCGGCTCTGTACAGCCCATGGCGCAGACCAGCTCGCGCCGCAGAATCTCGACATAGGTCTGATAAACATTGTCACTTCGATCCATATAGCACCTCTCTTTTTCCGCTTGCTCCACGGCAAAACGCAAAACCATTATACCCTGTTCTCCTCGCGTGTTCAAGGCTTTTCGACATTTTCCGCCCGTCCTGCCCGACGTGCTCCGTCGGTATTTTATGGTTTTCAATATACGAATTTTGTGTTATAATGTCAGTATCACAGCATTCGCCGTCGGCACACGCCGGAAAACCCGTCCTGCCCGCATCGCTTTTCTGCCGCGGCGGAGGACCCTGAGCCGATCCGGTGGCGGCAGGGCATGCTGTCGGCTGCTTATCCAGTATACAGAAAGAAGGTCAGTCAAAAATGCTTGGCGATGTTGCTTTGCTCGTTTTGAACTCCGCTGAAAAGCTCGGCCGCCGTGTGGATGATATTCTCTCAGATTGGCGGGGCCTGGAAACGCTGCGCATTCCGATCGAGTGTCCTCGTTTCTCAAGCGGGGAGGGTAAATGCGTGATCAGGGAATCCGTGCGCGACAAGGACGTGTTCATCCTTCTGGATGTATGCAACTGGTCTGTCACGTATCAGATGTTCGGACAGACGAACCACATGTCTCCGGATGACCATTATCAGGATTTGAAGCGCGTGATTGCGGCCTGCAACGGAAAGGCGCAGCGGATCACGGTCATCATGCCCTTTCTGTATGAGGGCCGCCAGCACCGGAAGACGACGCGCGAATCCCTTGACTGCGCGGTTATGCTGCGGGAGCTGGAGGATATGGGGGTGCACAGCCTGATCACCTTTGATGCGCATGATCCCCGTATCCAGAATGTGGTGCCGCTGATGAGCGTGGAGAACATCTCTCCCGCGCTTCAGTTTACGCAGGCGCTGCTTGCCGAATATGAGGATTTGACCATAGACAGCGAGCATATGATGTTCATCGCCCCGGACGAAGGCGCGACGGAGCGGGTGATCTTTCTGGCAGCGCTGTTCGGGCTGAATATCGGCATGTTCTATAAGCGGCGCGACTATACCCAAATTGTAAACGGCAGCAATCCTGTGGTGGCCCACGAGTTTTGCGGAGGCTCCGTCAGGGACAAGGATGTGATCATTGTAGACGACATGATCTCCTCCGGCGGCAGTATGCTGGATACGGCACGGCAGCTCAAGGAGATGGGCGCAAGGCGCGTGTTCATCTTCTCCACCTTCGGCCTGTTCACAAGCGGCCTGTCAAAATTCGACCATGCGTTTGCCGACGGGGGGTTTGACCGGATATTCACTACGAATCTGATTTATCAGACGCCGGAGCTTTTAAGCCGACCGTATTATTCCTCCGTCCATATGGACCGCTATATCGCCGCCATGATCGACACGCTCAACAAGAGCGAATCCATCACCGAGATCATCAAGCCCGCGCACAGGATTCAGCAGGCGCTGGCCCTCTACCGCGATACGCAGGAATGATCGCCGTGTGCGCTGTCATCGGCACAGCGCCCCGGGCCTGCCTCCCTTCGAGAGAGGTTTTGCGGGAAGATTTCAGTTGATAAAAAGGGTTGATTTTGGTATAATTTTCATCATGCTCAGCTGCTATACGGCAGCAGACACGCGGAGATTAAAAGAGCAGACTGTCCGGATCAGGAGAAGCAGATATGAGTACGACAGAGAGATATCGCTTTGATAAGCAGACGCAGGAAAAGTTGGAAGGCCTGACGGTCCCGTTCGCGGTGTATCAGTATATCGACATGCGGGTGGTTTCCATTGCCCTTTCAGCGGGCTATCGCAAGCTGTTCGGGTATGAGGATCCTGCGCGGGCGTATCACGACATGGATCATAACATGTACAAGGATGTCCATCCGAACGATGTCGCCAGGATCGCCGATGCGGCCGTCCGCTTTGCGACGGAAGGCGGAGAGTATGATGTCGTATATCGCTCAAAAGCTCTGAAATCAGACGCGTACAGAGTGATCCACGCCAAGGGCGAGCATGTGCTTGTCGATTCGGGCGTCCGCCTTGCCGAGGTGTGGTATACGGATGAAGGCCCGTATCAGGAGGATGCTGAAGAGACGGGACTGCTTTACAGCATGTGCAACGCCCTGCACGGAGAAAGCATCCTGAAAGCAAATCAGCATGATTATCTGACAGGGCTGCCGAGCATGAGCTATTTCTTCGAGCGCGCGGAGACGGCGAAGGAGGAGTCCAAAAAAGAGGGCAGGGAAGCTGTTTTCCTGTACATGGATTTCTGCGGCATGAAGTTCTTTAACACGAGGAACGGCTTTGCGAAGGGAGACAAGCTGCTGCAGGAATTTGCCGGACTCCTGAACAGAAGCTTCGGCAATGAAAACTGCTGTCACATCGGAGCGGACCATTTTGCGGCTTTTACGGCGGAAGACGGTCTTGAGGAGAGACTCAACCGGTTCCTGGACCAATGCGCCGCGATGAATGACGGGAACGCTCTTCCGGTTCACATCGGTATCTATTCAAGCGGGATGGGCTCGGTCCCGGTCAGCACGGCCTGCGACCGGGCAAAGCTTGCCTGCGATAAGATCAAAAACACCTATTCCTCCGGGTTCAGCTTCTATCGTGCGGAATTGAGGGATGATGCGGAAAAGAGACAATATGTCCTGGAAAACCTTGACCCCGCCATACGGGAGAAATGGATCACCGTGTACTACCAGCCGATCGTCAGAGCGGTGAGCGGCAGGGTGTGCGATGAGGAGGCGCTGGCGCGATGGATCGATCCGCAGCGCGGATTCCTTTCGCCGGCAGAGTTCATCCCGTACCTGGAGGACGCCGGAGAGATTTACAAGCTGGACCTGTACGTGCTGGAGTGCGTGCTGGAGAAAATGAAATTCCAGAAGGATTCCGGGTTTTCTGTCGTTCCTCACTCGATCAATCTGTCCAGATCTGACTTCGATGCCTGTGATGTGGTAGATGAGGTCAGACGCCGTGTGGATGCTTCCGGGTTCGGGCGCGAAATGATTACGATTGAGATCACGGAGAGCACGCTCAGCCGTGATTTTGAGTTCATGAGCGAACAGGTCAGGCGTTTCCAGAACCTCGGCTTCCCAGTCTGGATGGACGATTTCGGAAGCGGCTATTCCTCCCTCAATGTGCTGCAAAGCATCCATTTCAATCTTCTCAAGTTTGACATGAGCTTCCTGCAGCGGCTCGACGAGGGCGCCGGCAACAAAATCCTTTTGACCGAGCTTATGCGCATGGCGAGCGCTCTCGGCATGGACACCGTCTGCGAGGGGGTCGAGACAGAGGAACAGGTAAAGTTTCTGTATGAAATCGGCTGCTCGAAGCTCCAGGGCTATTATTTCAGCAAGCCGATTTCGCTGGACGCGATCATGGAGCGATACAGGACCGGCAGGCAGATCGGGTATGAGGACCCGAAGGAATCCGGCTATTTTGAGACGATCGGACGCCTGAACCTGTACGATCTTTCGGTGATGATCAAGGATGAGGGCGGGCTTCAGAACACCTTCAACATGATCCCCATGGGGCTCATTGAAGTGAAGGGGAAATATACCCGCTTTGTACGCAGCAACCAGTCCTACCGCAATTTCATCAAGCGCTTTTTCCATCTTGACCTGAATTACGAAGGCTCGTCCTTTTCCAGGTATGACGACGCTTTTATGCGCAACATCGTGAAGACCTGCTGCGAAAAAGGGATACCCTCCTTTTATGACGAACAGATGCCTGACGGCGCCGTTGTGCATTCCTTTGCGCGGCGTGTCGGGATTGACCCGGTATCGGGGAACATCGCAGTCGCCATTGCCGTCCTGTCCATCACCGCGCCCGGCACCGGCACCACCTATGCCGACATTGCCCGCGCGCTGGCAGCGGACTATTACAATATTTACTATGTTGATCTGGATACGGACAAGTTCATCGAGTATACCTCGCCGGTAGGCGGCGAGGAGCTTGCCATGGAGCGGCACGGCGAGAATTTCTTTGAAGCTGCGCAGAAGGATACCATGACCCGGATCTACGAGGAGGACAGAGAGGCTTTCCTGGCAGGCTTCTCAAAACAGAAGATCATTGAGGAGCTGGACAGGCAGGGGGTTTACAACGCGACCTATCGCCTTGTTGAGAACGGGGCTCCGCTGTACGTCAGTATGAAGATCACGAGGATGCATGGCGGAAACAAAATCATCCTGGGCATCAGCATCATTGACTCACAAATGAAGCAGCAGGAGGAAGCCAAAAGACTGCGGCAGGAAAAGACAGCCCTGGGCAGGATCGCCGCGCTTTCTCCGAACTATATCGTCCTTTACACGGTCGATCCCGCGACAGGACATTACACCCAGTACAACGCCTCCAAGGAATATGAGGATTTCGGTCTTGCCACGCAGGGAGAGGATTTCTTCGCGGATATCCGGCGTGACGCGCCCAAAACCTTAGCGCCGGAGGACATGGCGAGAAATCTGCGCGCCTTCACCAGGGAGAATATGCTGCGCACCATAGAAGAGAACGGCTCCTTCATACACAATTATCGCCTTCTGATGAACGGAAAGGCAGTACCTGTAAGCCTGAGGGCGACCCTGGTCGATGAAAGCGATGGGAAAAAGCTCATCCTTGGCGTGACCAACGATGAGGAGGAGTACAAGCGCCAGCTTGAAAAGGCATTTAAAAAGGCAAACCGCAAGGCCACGATTTATACCCACATTGCCCATGCGCTGGCAAGGGGATACACGGATCTGTTCTACGTGAACATGGAAACCGATGAGCTGATCGAGTTCCACACGGATGACGAACACGGCGTTCTCAGCGAGGTGCGGCAAAGCAACGACTTCTTTGAAGGCTGTGAACGGGACGCAAGGACAGGCATTCATCCGGACGACCAGGAGCAGTTTATCCGGGCCATGAACCGGGACTTCCTCAAAAAAGCGCTGGCAGAGAGCAAGTATTTTGAGATGACCTATCGCAGGATCAAGGAAGGCGATCCGTTCTACGTCCGGATGAGGATCACGCGCATGGAGGATGACGAGAATCTCATCGTGATAGCCGTGCAGGATATTGACGAAAAGGTCAAGCACCGCGAGGAGGAAAAGCGCATCCAGGAGGAGCGCGTCGTCTATGCCCGCCTGCACGCCCTTACCGGCAACTTCGTCTGCGTCTATGTCGTTGACCCGGAGACCGGGAGCTACCGGGAATTCAGCGCTGCCGATCATTATGAGAAGAGCTTTGCGCAGGCAAAGTCCGGAAAAGACTTCTTCAAAACGCTCCGGGACGCGGCGGCGATTTACTGCCATCCCGATGACCAGAAGCGCGTCCTGTCCCTTCTTACAAAAGAGAACATCATGTCGGCGGTGGAGCGCAGCGGAATTTTTACACTCAGCTACCGGATCATGACGGAGGGAAAGCCCGTCTATTATCAGCTCAAGGGCGCGATGGTAGAGGAGAAGGAGGGACCGAGGCTGGTCGTGGGCCTGAACAATATCGACGCCCAGGTCCGTCAGGAAAAGGATTACAGCAGACGTCTTGCACAGGCGCAAAACCAGGCGAACATAGACGCGCTTACAGGCGTCAAAAACAAGCACGCCTTTCTGGAGACGGAAAAGCGCATGGACCGCATGATCGCACAGCTCCGGCAGCAGCCCTTCTCCGTCACGATCTTTGACGTGAACGAATTGAAAAGGGTCAACGATACAGAGGGGCATCAGGCGGGAGACGCGTATCTGAGGGATGCCAGCAGAAGCATCTGCAATATCTTCCAGCACAGCCCCGTGTTCCGCGTCGGGGGGGACGAGTTTGCCGCGATCTCTCAGGGCCGGGATTATGACAGGATCGAGGAGCTCCTTGAGAAGATGAGGCAGTATAATCTGGAGGCGATGCGCAGCGGCGGAATCGTCATTGCCTGCGGCATGTCCAGATTCGATCATGACTCCTGTTTGGCGGCGGTGTTTGAGCGCGCCGATCAGAATATGTACGAGGACAAGAACAGCCTGAAGAGAGCGGACAACTAAAAGAAACAAGCTGCATACATCTCCTGATCCCGTTCGGGAAGGGGAGGGGTATGCAGCTTGTTTCCATGAGCCGCCGTCACCAAAGCAGGGGCGGAGGGCGAAGGCCGCGCTTATCCTGTCGGATAGCTTATTCAAGCTCCTGCGGGAGACTGAGCTTCTTCTCCATGTCTATGAAGGCTGAGCGCAGGAAGAAGGCAGAGGCCAGCAGGGAGATGACCTCCGCAATCGGGAAGGCCCACCAGACATTGTTCACGTCCCCGGTTTTGGACAGCAGCCAGGCGGCGGGGATCAGAGCGAGAAGCTGGCGCAGGATGGACACGATCATCGAAGCCATGCTGTGGTCCAGCGCCTGGCAGACAGAGCCCGCCACAATGCAGAAGCCCGCGAACAAAAACGAAATGCTGATGCGCCGCAGCGCCGGAACGCCGATGGCAAGCATCGCCTCGGACGGACTGAAGATGCCGAGCAGCTCGCGGGGAACCAGCTGAAAGACGAGGAAGCCGAGCAGCATAAAGCTGGTGGCGTACAGCACGCCGAAACGGAAGGTGCGGTAAATGCGCGACTTCTTTCGCGCGCCGTAGTTGTAGCCGATGATGGGGATCAGGGCGTTGTTGAGGCCGAAGACCGGCATGAAAAAGAAGCTCTGAATTTTGAAATAGACGCCGTAGACCGCAATGGCCGTGGAGGTAAAGCCGATGAGAATGCGGTTCATCATGTAGTTCGTGATCGAGCCGATCACCATCATAATAATGGAGGGGAAGCCGATGCGGTACACATCCCCGATGATGCGCAGCTCCGGCCTGAGATCGGAAAAGGAAATGGGCAGCTCGACATTCCGGCGGAAGTGCAGGAAAAAGCCGAGGGCCGCGGCAAGGGCCTGGCCGATCACGGTGGCGATGGCAGCGCCGGCGGTGCCCATGGCGGGCAGACCGCACCAGCCGAAAATGAAGAACGGATCAAGGATGATGTTGGTGATGGCGCCGACCATCTGGGTCCACATGGAAAGCCGCGTCAGCCCCGTCGACTGGAGCAGGCGCTCCACACAGATCTCCAGATAGAGAAAGAGCGACCCGATGGTCACGATCTGCAGGTATCTGTCTGCGTGGCGGCTGATTTCGGGCAGACTGGTCTGGGAGCTGATAAAGGCCCTGGCGCCGAAGATGCCGAACAGGGCCATGACCGCCCAGCAGCAGATGCTGAGAAAGACGCCGTTGCCGGCCACGCGGCTTGCGTTCTTTGAATCCCGGCGGCCGAGGGCGCGGGATACCAGCGTGGTCACGCCGACGCCGGTGCCGGTGCCGAGACCGATCATGATGTTCTGAGCCGGGAACGCAAGCGACAGGGCAGAGAGACAGTCCTCCGACACCCGGGCGACATAGATGCTGTCCACAATGTTGTACAGCGCCTGTACCAGCATGGACAGCATGATGGGAAAGGCCATGCTGATCAGCAGCTTTCCCTCATCCATTTCCCCCATGCGCCTGGAGTCGATTCTCTGTGCGTTTGCCAAAATAATCACCTTCCGATAAATGTCGTGCTATTATACAGGAATGCGCCGCAAAGTGCAAGAGCAGAAACGGCGATCCGCGCTTTTTCATGAAAATCGTCTCTTGATTATACCGGAAGAGTGTACTATGATTACAAGGTCGGCGCTTGCATGCAAGGATGGATCTGTGTGCGGCTCATGGCGCGGGATTTGAGGTGCAGGATGACAAAGGTAGATTTGATAACGGGCTTTCTCGGCGCGGGGAAAACGAGCTTTCTGCTGCGCTATGCAGGCAATATGCTGCGGCAGGGCCGGCGCATTGCGATCCTGGTGTTCGACCGGGGCGCCGTCAATGTGGACATGCCGCTGCTGCACGCGCTGCAGGGCGAGAACTGCGAGATCGAGATGCTCGCCGGCGCCTGCGATGAAGACTGCCATCGCCGGCGTTTTCGCACGAAGCTCATCTCCCTCGGCATGCAGGGCTTCGACCGGGTGCTTATTGAGCCGTCGGGCGTCTTCGATATGGACGAGTATTTTGATGTCCTGCACGAAAGCCCCCTGGATCGCTGGTTTGAACCCGGCAGCGTCATCACGATCGTGGACGCGAAGCTGGAGGAGGACATGACGCCGGAGGAGGACTACTATCTGGCGTCCCAGGCGGCAGGCGCAGGCTGCATCCTGCTGAGCCGGACACAGCTTGCCGGGGAGGAGGAGATCCGCCGGACCCTCCGCCATGTGGAGCGGGCCTGCGCTGCCATCTCGGCGCCCGGCATTTCCGGGCGCGTCATGATAAAAAACTGGGATGAGCTGACGGACGACGATTATAAAAGCCTGGCAGGCTGCGGCTATCGCGCTGCCGACTACCGGAAGCTGATCGCGGGCAGGGCCTCCGCCTTCCAATCCCTGTCCTTCCTGGACCTCACGCTCGGCCGGGCAGAGCTGAAGGAGAAGAGCGGGCGGCTCTTTTCGGAGGCATCCTTCGGCAGGATTCTCCGCGTCAAGGGCTTCTTTGCGGAGGACGGGGCCTGGTATCAGTTCAACGCGACGAAGGACACAGTCCACATCGAGGCGACGCCCGGGAACCGCAGCGCCCTGATCGTCATCGGCTGCGAGCTGAACGAGGATGCGATCAGCCTGCTGCTGACCGGAAAGATCCCGGAGCACCACATCCTCTGACCTGACAGGCGGGGCGGTATTCTTTCATGCCGTCGGCCGGCGCGGATACCGTGCTTGCCGCCGGCGACAGAGTGACCGTTTTCGGAAATTACAAAACCATATGCAGGTGCTTCCAGGCGCGCGAGCGCTTTGGGGAATAGAGCGGAAGGAGCGGACAGAATCATGGAAAACGTCAGGGAACAGGCGGCCCGCGCAGTCACGGAGCTGCTTGAGGCGGCAAAGCTCATGCCGGGGGAGCTTCTGGTTGTCGGCTGCTCCTCCAGTGAGATCGTCGGGCAGCGCATCGGCAAGGGCTCCAGCCTCGAGGCGGCGGAGGCGGTCTATGCCGGCATCGCCCCGGTCCTGGCCGGGCACGGCATTCTGCTTGCCGCCCAGTGCTGCGAGCATCTCAACCGCGCGCTGATCGTGGAGCGCAGCACCGCCGAGCGATACGGCCTGGAGGCGGTGAATGTCCGGCCCTGGGCCCACGCGGGCGGCTCCTTCGCCACGACGGTGTGGGAGCATATGGCGCAGCCTGTCGCGCTTGAGCATATCCGGGCTCACGCGGGCATGGATATAGGCGACACCCTCATCGGGATGCACCTGCGGGAGGTCGCGGTCCCGGTGCGCCTGAGCATAAGGAAGATCGGCGAGGCAAATCTCGTCTGCGCCAGGACGCGGCCGAAATTCATCGGCGGCGAAAGGGCGCGCTATATCGAAGAGCTGAAATAAAAATCCTAATGTCATTCGTTAGGAAGGCTTTTGATGTGAGATCGGCAGAGTGAGCCATGAAGATACAGGAGACGGAACGGTCGATTTGCGCGCTGATCTGTCAGAACGGCGGCTTGAAGGCGCGCGAGATCGCAAAGGAGCTGGGCCTTGATCACCAGACTGTAAACCATATTCTCTTCAGCTCGCCCCTGATGAAGGAGCTGTGCTGGCAGGATCGGGAATACCGCTGGCACGGGATTGTCAGACAGGCAAGACCGCATATCGGCCTGCAGGAATTTGCCGGGTATTACAGCAGCGTGGGCGAGTTCATGGATTTATCAGAAGAGGAATGGCTGAAGAGACTGACCGAGGGCTGTACAAACATCGGGAGAAATCTCAACGACACACGCGGCCTGTTCCATTCCTTCCGGGACTGCCGCAAGCAAATGCGCAGGCTCTTTGACGATCTTCTGGCGATGGCGGGCGACGCCTGCCTGCGCTGGGAGCTTGCCTTCGAGATGCGGCTCAAGCGCTCCCGATTTGTCAGGATCTATGCGGATGTGCTGGTCATCACCCAAGACAAGGTCTTCTCCCTGGAGTTCAAGATGAAGGACAGGATCGACCCGAAAGAGGTCCTGCAATCCGCCAAGTATGCGCCGTATCTGGAAATCGTGTTCGGGCCCGCCTATGAAGTGATTCCGGTGCTCGTGCTGACGGGCGCAGCAGACTTTTTTGATTTTTGCCCGGTAGGGGAGGCGGACATGGTGCTGCCGGTCTGCTCCGGAGACATGCTCTTTAACGCCTTTGACGAGTATCTGGGCTTCCTGAACAATCGGTGACCGTCATGCCCACGGGGCAACGCCTTGGAGCTGCGCTCAGCGTCCGTCCTCAGGCTGTGTGCGCATCGGCAGTTTACAGGGAAGAGGAAGGCGTTGTTTTTATGCGCGGAATGTGATATGATCTCTGAAACTGAACAGGCAGGGGGAAGGAGAATCCGGATGAAAGAGCTGTATTTTGTGCGCCATGGAGAGTCCCAGTGGAATCTCGAGGATAAGATCTGCGGAGCAAGCGATGCGCCGCTGACAGAAAAGGGCCATGAGCAGGCCGTCAAAACAGGGAAGGCCATTGCAGAGTCGGGAATCCGCGCAGATCTGATCCTGTACTCGCCTTTGCAGCGGGCGGCGGATACCGCACGGCATATCTCGGAAATCACCGGGATCCCCGCAAGGGTGGAGCCCAGATTGATCGAGCAGAATTTCGGTATCTGGGAGGGGACCAGCCCGAGAAAAAGCGAGGCTTTTCAGAAGGCAAAGCAGAACTTTATCTGTTCCTACGGGAGCGGCGAATCCATGTTCCGTGTTGCCCAGCGGATCTATAATCTGCTGGATGAACTGAAGGAGGATGAGCATACCTGCATACTGGTCGCCCACAACGGGATAGCCCGGTTTATCAAGTCCTATTTTCAGGATATGAAAAACGAAGAGTTTGCCGCTTTTGGCGTGAATAACTGCGAAGTATGCCGTTTTCAGTTTTGAACAGGGTGAAAAAAGACCGGCAGGGATCGTGACCGACGATCAGGAGCGCAGCGATGTGCAGCGGAAGAAACGAAAATAGTATTGACACGATGTCAGAACCATGCTATAGTATGTTCTGACATCGTGTCAACATTGTTGAGGCAATACCGCATAATTCGGCAAGAGCAGATCCTGAGAAAATTTGGGTTCTGATAAAGGCACTTTTTCGCAGATGTACTTTGTGTACCTCAAGAAATGCCGAAGGCGGATTGTGCGGCGTTGCCTTAAAAAAAGAAGCGCCGTTGTCGCCGTATCCGTCTCCGGCGCTCGCGCCGGGAGCGATGGGCGGCGGAAGGCCGAACCGGACTGCGGCGGATTATGCGGGCGTCATGGCTTACAGCCGCTGGACGCTCTGCGGAGCAGGCGCTTGAGAGAGGAGCAGTGAGATGCCAAAAGGATCTGCGGAACTGACCAATGCGCGGCGTGAGGAAATCATCGCCGCATGCCGCAAGCTCTATGAGACCATGAGCTTCAAGGACATCACCCTGAAGGAAATCGGGCAGCAGACCTCCTTTACCCGTACCTCGATCTATAATTACTTTGAGACAAAGGAGGAGATATTCCTTGCGCTTTTTGCGCAGGAATACGAGCGCTTTACCGAAGACCTTGAGAGCCTTTGCAGGCAGTATGAAAGCCTGACGCTGGACGAGCTCTCCTCCGCGCTTGCCCATGCGCTGGAGCGCCGCCCCCTGATGCTCAAGCTTTTGAGCATGAACCTCTATGACATGGAGGCCAATTCCCGCATGGAGCGCCTGGTCGCCTTCAAGAAGGCCTATGGAAAGTCAAAGGACGCGCTGGATGCCTGCCTGAAGGTCTTTGTCCCCGGCCTCGGCGAGCAGAAACGCCAGAGCTTCCTGTATGCCTTCCTGCCCTTTGTCTACGGCCTTTATCCCTATACCGTGGTGACGGAAAAGCAGAAGCAGGCCATGCAGGAGGCGGGGATCTCCTATGTCTATATGAGCACCTATGAGATGGCCTGCGATTTTATCCGGACCTTGCTGGGAGGCCTGCTATGATTACCGTTCATCTGTATTACACCGGTTCAAACGGCAGCGCCGGAGCCTTCGCCGAAGAGATGGTCAGAAGCGGCGTCGTGTCCTCGATCCGTGCCGAGGAGGGGAACCTCCGCTATGAATACTTTTTCCCGATGGACGATCCCGAAACCGTGCTGCTTATCGACCAGTGGCGGGATCAGGCAGCCATCGACGCGCACCATGCCTCGCCCATGATGGCACAGATCGCGGCGCTGCGGGAGAAATACGACCTGCACATGCAGGTCGAGCGCTTTGTCTCCGACGATTCGGGCCTGCCGGAGCAGGATTTGAAGTATATTAAAAAGTAGAGAAGGGGAGCATGACATGAATAAAAAGATTACACAGACGGCGGGGCGGGAACAGCTCGGGGACTTCGCGCCGATGTTTGCCCACCTCAATGATGACGTGCTTTTCGGCGAGGTGTGGAACGAGGAAGCCATTGACCTGAAGACCAAATGCATCGTCACCGTTGTTGCCCTGATGGCGTCGGGGATCACGGATTCGTCCCTCGCCTACCATCTGCAAAACGCGAAGAACAACGGCGTGACAAAAGCAGAGATCGCCGCCATCATCACCCACGCCGCAATGTATGTGGGCTGGCCCAAGGGCTGGGCCGTGTTCCGCCAGGCCAGGGAGATCTGGAACGAGGAAGCGTAAGGCAATACCGCATCATTCGGCGAGAGCAGATCCATAAGCAAGCCTGCAAAACGAGAAGGGAGTTACTGAAATCAATGAAAACACTGGTCGCCTTTTTTTCTGCCAGCGGCAGCACCGCCAGACTGGCCAATACGCTTGCCGCTGCGGCAGACGCAGAACTGTATGAAATCAAGCCCGCCATACCCTATGAGCGCCGGGATCTGAACTGGATGGACAAGAAGGCCCGCAGCACCGTAGAGATGCAGGACAAGAGCTGCCGCCCGGCGCTTGCCGATACGGCCGCGCCCGTTGAGCAGGCGGATGTCGTTTTCCTTGGCTTTCCCATATGGTGGTACCGCGAGCCCGGTATCATCGACAGCTTCCTGGACGCCTATGATTTTTCGGGCAAGACGGTCGTGCCCTTCTTCACCTCCGGCGGCAGCCAGCTCGGAGAGGGACAGGAACGGATCGCAGCGCTGGCAAAGGGCGCGAAGGTCCTTGACGGAAAGCGCTTCTCCGCCCGCGCCTCTGAGCGCGAGCTGAAGGACTGGGTCAACAGCTTGCAGCTTGCGTAAGGAGGCGTGAAAATGAAAAAGGTTTTGATCGTATCGACAAGCCCCCGGGTGAACAGCAATTCGGAAGCGCTTGCAAAAGCCTTTGCCAGGGGCGCGCAGGAAGCAGGACATGAGGCAGAGCTGATCTCGCTGCGCGGCAGGACGGTGAACTTCTGCCGGGGCTGCTTTGTGTGCCAGGAGAAGCTGCGCTGCGTGATCCGCGACGATGCCGACGAGATCTGCCAAAAGGCGCTCCGGGCCGACGTGCTGGTTTTCGCCACGCCGATCTACTACTATGAAATGTCCGGACAGCTCAAGACCCTGCTCGACCGGCTCAATCCGCTGTTCCCGAGCGAGTACGCTTTCCGCGACGTGTATCTGCTGACCGCAGCCGCCGAGGATGAGGAGCATGTCCCGCAGCGCGCCGTCAGCGGTTTGGAGGGCTGGATCGAATGCTTTGAGCGGGCGCGCCTTGCCGGGAGCGTCTTCATGGGCGGCGTCACGGCAGCCGGGGAAAACCCGGAGCACCCGGCCATCGAGCAAGCCTTCCGGATGGGCAAAAGCATCTTACCCATGCCCTGATGCGCATTTTCCGCCTTCCGCGCAACAAAGCATCTTTCTTAAACCGGAGATTTATGGTATGCTTCATTTCGATAAATCAGCAGATACAGAGTTGCTTCACTCTTACAAAAGCTGAAAATACGATATGAGGGATTGCGATATGAAGAAGCTTCGGGAGATCAGCATTGACGGATGCCCTGAGATAGGACGGGGCGCGCATGGGATCGTGTATCAGACCGCACCGGATATGCTGGTGAAGGTATATAACGAGAATACCTCCATAGAGGCCATACGGAAGGAAAGGGAACTGGCGCGCTGGGCGTTCGTGAAAGGAATACCGACCGCGATCCCCTTTGATATCGTGCGTGTGGGGGATCGCTGCGGCATCGTGTTTGAACATCTGGAGGCGCAATCCTCTGCCGATTATATCCGGGAATCTCCGGAGCGTTTTGAGAGCTTCCTCGTGCGTTCCGTCGCTTTGATGAAGCAGATCCATGCCATCACGGCGCAGCCGGGTGAGCTTCCGGATATGAAACAGCAGACCTTGAGATGGCTTCCGAAGGTGCGTCCGTTCCTGGCTGAAGATCTCTATGCAGGGCTTTGCGCCTTCGTGGATACGATCCCAAACAGGAATACGATCATTCATGCGGATTTTCACATGAACAATATTCTGATCTGCGGCGATGAGCTGATGCTCATAGACATGGACACGCTCAGTACGGGGGACCCGATTTTTGAGCTTGCGACCGTGTTTGTCTCCTATCGCCAATTCCCCTCCATAGAGCCGAAGGCCGCGTATATGCTGGGCATTGACGGCGAAACGGCCGCAAAAATCTGTGACCGGATTTTTGAGCTGTATCTGGATGGGGCGAAGGAGGAGCAGATTCGTGAGGCGAAGCATACCGCGCAGCTTCTGGGCTGCATCAGAATTATAGACTATGTGGACCGGCATACGGATCTTCCGGCTCCGGATCGAAAAAAGGTTACGGAGCGCTGCGTACAGGATATGACGGAGCTGCTGCGGATGAGAGCGTAAAAGCGTCCGGGAACCGTTTCCGGAAACGATCCCGCAGGCGCTGAAAAAGGATGGAAGCACACGCGCGCAAAGCGCGACAGAGGGAGGATACAAGAATGAAACAGACCGCGTCATTGCTGCTGGCAGTTCTGATGCTGCTGTCCGCGTGCCTGAGCGCTTTAGCCGATACGGGCAGGCGGACGGCGAAAGACGGAGCGCAGATGCAGACCGACGATCCCGCCATGCCGACCCGCCTGCCGCCGGAAAACGGCACGAAGATCCTGCTTCACTTTGGCGACACGGTGATCCCCGGCGTATTGAATGACAGCGAAACCGCGCAGGCCCTGATCGCAAGGCTGCCGTGCACCCAGCGCATGAGCCGCTATTCCCATGATTTTTGCGGCGTTACGGAGAACCTGCCGTATCATGAGGAAGATGTGCACAATGGCTGGCTGAACGGCGATATCGACTACGCGGTCGACGCGCCTTATTTCACGATCCTGTTCGAGGATCAGGACAGGTCCGAAAGCTTCGGCAATCAGGTAAACCTCGGCGTGATCGCCTGTCCGCTTGCCGAGATCGCCGCCCTGAACGGCAGCTATGACGTGCTGATTGAACTGGACGAAAGCGAGGAGAAAGCTGTCATGCAGATGAAGATCAACGATACGCCCGTTGCGGTTGCCTGGGAAGACAACGAATCCGTTGCGGCTCTCCAGGAACTGGCGCAGAGCGGCCTGCGTATTGAGATGTCCATGTACGGCGGATTTGAGCAGGTGGGTTCCATCGGCCGCCGCCTGCCCAGCGACGATGTGCAGACCAGCACCTCCTCCGGCGATATCGTGCTGTATTCCGGCAATCAGCTTGTGGTGTTCTACGGCAGCAATTCCTGGGCCTATACCCGTCTGGGACATATCACGGACAGGACTCCCGAGCAAATGCGGGAGCTGCTCGGGAACGGCGATGTGAGCGTTGCGCTGGCGATGCAGTGATTGATCCGCGAAGAGAGAACAAACACGGACCGTACAGCCCTGCGGCAGAGAGAGCCTGCATTGCCGGCGCTTCGGCACAGCAGAGCCCCGCGCCCTCTCCCACAGCGGCTAATATCAGGTTAGAAGCAACGGCAGAAGCGTGTGAAGACGTCTTCTGCCGTTCATGTTGGATGAAGAGAATGGGTCAGGCGCCGGTCTCATCCTTTGACCGCCCGCACAAGAAACAAAGGGGTGGAGGAAAAATTCAGCTTTTCCTCCTCTGACCATACCCGCCGCCACACCGCCTCCTCCGCCTGCGCATGCAGACCGAGAAAGCGCAGCACGGATAAGTCCCATGCGGGACGGCGGATACTGCTGAGCGGGACACGGCGGGCAATCTCCTCCATCACGTCGAAGTTTTCTCCGACGTTCTGATCCCACACGCCCTGCTCAGCGCTGTTGATCCGGTCCTGATCGTAAGCGGCCTGCGCCTTCTCGTCAAAGAGATAGGCATACCAGTTGGCGTCAAAGTTCAGGAGGAGGCCGCCGGGCTTGAGCACCCGGACCCACTCGGCATAGGCTGTCTCCGGGTGGGGAAGGTTCCAGGTCAGGTTGCGGCTGACCACCACATCAAAGGCGGCGTCTTCAAACGTCAGCGCCTCCGCGTTCATCTCCATAAAACGAATGCTGTCGGCCATGCCGCCGGCATTTTTCTTTGCCTCCTCCAGCATGGCCGGGGTCAGGTCGATGGCGGTCACATCATATCCCAGCTCGCGGAGAAGGATCGCAAAGAAGCCCGGTCCGGTGCCGACCTCGAGGACACGAAGCTGCGCTGCCGCGATTCCGGGAAACTGACCCATGATCTCAGCCCGCAGGCAGTCTCTCCATTTTTTGCGCTGGCCGGTTTCAAGCTCCGCCTGATTGACCTCGGAATACCCGGATGCGCGGCCGGTCCAGTATGCTTTGTTTTCCGATATGATTTCCATGGTTATAAAGGACCTTTCCCTGTTTTTTTCAAAGTACCATAAGTTTTGCCGCTTCACAAGCCCCCATCCTGTTTTTTTGAAAGCAGCGAAAAAAATATCCCCCCCCGGGGCTTCCGCTTGGGCTCGGGATAGCATATAATTTCAATGACGGATTTGACAATCTCTGCGGAGCTGGGAGAACAACGTGAGAAAGTATGTCATACAAAGATTCATACAACTGATCCCGGTGCTCATCGGGATCACATTTTTGTCCTTCGCCATGATGCGCATGGCAGGCAGCGACGCGATCACCGAGCTGTACGGCGACAAGGGAGCGGTGGCGCAGGAGGTCATCGACGCGAAGAAGGCGGAGCTGGGCCTGGACAAGCCTTTTGTCACGCAGTACTTTTCCTGGCTCGGCGGCATACTGACCGGCGACATGGGCACAAGCTATGTCTCCGGCAGGGAGGTGTTCCCGACCTTCGTCTCCAAGCTCCCGGCAACCCTGCTGCTGACGGCGCTTTCCATCCTCATGACCGTTGCGGTCTCCATTCCGCTTGGCGTTCTCGCGGCGGTGAACCATGACAAAATCATCGACTACATCCTGCGTTTCCTGAGCTTTGTGGGAAACTCTCTGCCCAATTTCTTCGTGGCTCTGCTGCTGATGCAGTTATTGGCCATCAAGCTGAAACTGCTTCCGGTCATCTCCAACGGCACTACGCTGCGCAGCGCCCTTATGCCGACGCTGACCCTGGCCATCGCCATGTCCGCCAAATACATGCGCCAGGTGCGCTCGACGGTTCTGGAAGAGCTCAACAAGGATTACGTCACCGGGGCGAAGGCCCGCGGCGTAAGAAACAGCGTGATCCTCTGGAAGAGTGTGCTCAAATCCTCCATGCTTACGATCATCACGCTGCTTGCCCTTTCCATCGGCAGCCTGCTCGGCGGCACGGCGATCATTGAGAGCATCTTCATGTGGGACGGCGTGGGCAAGCTCGCGGTGGACGCCATCACCATGCGCGACTATCCGCTCATTCAGGCTTATGTGGTGTGGATGGCCATGATCTACGTGCTGGTAAACCTGATCACCGACCTCTTGTACCATGCCCTTGACCCGCGCATCAGACTGGGGGTGAGCAGGGAATGAGTGAAGCGACCGTGCGAATCCAAAAGATCAGGAAGGATACCGTCAAGACCCGCCTGATCCTTTTCGGGACACTCGCGTTTCTGCTCCTGATCGGCTCCGTCTTCTCGGAGCATCTGACACCCTGTGACCCTTATCTGCAGGATCTGACCAACGCGAAGGCCGCGCCCTCTGCCGCGCACATTTTCGGCACGGACCGCTATGGGCGGGACATGCTCTCCCGCGTCATCGTGGGCAGCCGCGCGAGCATCTATTCCACGCTCCTGCTGGTTGCGGTCATCACCGTGGTCGGCACCGGGATCGGCGTGTTCTGCGGCTGGCACGGCAAGTGGATCGACACCGTGCTCATGCGCATTTCGGACATGTTCCTGGCCTTCCCCGGCCTGGTGTTTGCCCTGGCCGTGGCGGGCGTGCTGGGCGGCGGGCTGCAGAACGCGATCATTGCGCTCGCGGCGATCTCCTGGCCCAAGTATGCCCGCATCGCCCGCAGCCAGACGCTCTCCCAGAAGGAGACGCCCTACCTCAAGGCTGCCCGGCTCTCCGGCAGCGGGACATGGAAAATCATTTTCAAACATATCCTGCCGAACATCATGGGCCCCATCCTCGTGACCTCCATGCTGGATATCGGCACGATGATGATGGAGCTTGCCGGTCTCAGCTTTCTCGGCCTCGGCGCAAAGCCGCCTATCGCCGAATGGGGCAGCATGATGAGCGACACGCGCAGCCTCATCACCACCGTCCCCTGGGTCACCTTTGCCCCCGGTCTTGCGATCTTTGTCTCCGTCATGATCTTCAACCTCCTGGGCGATACCATCCGGGACTATGCGGACCCGAAGAACAGAGGGAGGTAGAGCGATGGCGGAAATCCTGAAATACGAACATGTGGATATAACATACAACGGCGTCTGTGCCGTGAAAGATGTGAGCTTTACCGTTTCCGAGGGAGAGATTCTCGGTATCGTGGGCGAATCCGGCTCCGGCAAGTCCACGCTCATCAAGGCTGCCATGGGGCTGCTCGGCCCGGACGGTCTGGTGACGCGCGGGGACATCCGGTACAAAGGAAAGAATGTGCCGGATCTCCCGGAGAACGAGATCCGCAGGCTCAACGGCCCGGAGCTGGGGATGATCTTCCAGTCGGCGGGCAGCTCCTTCTGCCCGATCCGCACCGTCGGCGCGCAGCTTTACGAGAGCATGACGGAGCATATCGCCATACCCCGGGGGCGCTTCACCGCCCGCGCGCTGGATATACTGGAAAGGATCGGCTTTGAAGACGGGCGGCGCATTCTGGATTCTTACCCCTTTGAACTCTCCGGCGGCATGCAGCAGCGCGTCGGCATTGCGGCGGCCATGCTGCTCAACCCCTCCGTTCTCCTGGCGGACGAGCCTACCTCGGCCCTGGATGTGTCGGTGCAGAAGCAGGTGGTGGAGGAGCTGCTCCTGGTGCGGGAAAGCTTCGGCACCGCGATCGTCCTTGTCACGCACAACATCGGCGTCATCGGCGCCATGGCGGACAGAGTGCTGGTGATGAAAAACGGTGAGACCGTGGAATACGGCGAGACGGAGCAGGTCTTGAACCGCCCGCGGGAGGAATACACCCGGACGCTCATGTCCGCAGTACCGAGGCTGAGGAGGGCGTGAGATGGAACAGCCGGTTTTAAAGGTCGAGAGCCTCACCAAAATATTTACACGCAAGGGCCGGCCGGACATGAAAGCGGTGGATCATATCAGCTTTGAGCTGATGCCCGGCGAATGCCTCGGCCTCATCGGAGAGAGCGGCAGCGGCAAGACCACCGCCGTCAACATGATCACCCGGCTTCTGGACCCGACGGAGGGCAGAATCCTCCTCGACGGGGACGACATTACCGGCATCAGCGGCAGAGAGCTGCGCAAGGTTTACGCGAAAATGCAGATGGTCTTCCAGACGCCGGCGGAGTCCTTCGATCCACGCCGTACCCTGGGCGACGGGATCGGAGAGAGCCTGCGGAACAACGGCTGGGGACGCGCGCGTACAAAGATGGAGGTTGCGGAGCTTTTGGAGCGGTGCGGCCTTTCGGCTGATTTCGCCTCCCGCTACCCCCATCAGGTCAGCGGCGGACAGTGCCAGCGTGCCGCCATTGCCCGCGCCCTTGCAATCAAGCCGAAGCTTTTGATCTGCGACGAGGCGACCTCTGCCCTGGACGTGACCATCCAGAAGGAGATCATTGCCCTGCTGAATGATCTGCGATGGAAGCTTGGAGGGAATCTTTCCATCCTGTTTATCTGCCATGATATCGCCCTGGTACAGCAGTTCTGCGATCGGGTGCTGGTGATGTACAGGGGCAAAATCGTGGAGCAGGGGAGACCGGACGACGTGATCCGCAATCCGCAGAACGACTATACGAAGCGCTTAATAGAAAGCATTTTATAGAGAGGTAAAACCATGGAGAGAATCAAGCATCGCGTAACGCATTACTGGTCCCACCGGGCGGAGGGCTTTGAAGCCCAGCGCCTGCGGGAATTTGAAAGCGAGAAAAAGGACCGCTGGCTTGCGGAATTTCGCAAGTATCTGCCGCAGGGGAGGCCGCTTCGCGTGCTGGATATCGGCACCGGGACCGGCTTTTTCGCCTGCCTGATGGCGGAGGAGGGCCATGAGGCGATCGGCATCGACCTGACCCCGGAAATGATCGACCATGCCGAGCACATGGCGGCTGTCCTCGGGCTGGACGCGCAGTTTCAGATCATGGACGCCGAGGCTACGGAATTTGCGTCCGAAAGCTTTGACGTGCTGGTGACCCGGAACCTGACCTGGACGCTGCCCCACATCGCCCGGGCTTACCGGGAGTGGCACCGCATCCTGAAGCCGGGCGGGGTGCTCGTCAATTTTGACGCGGATTACTGCGCGGCCATGGAGGATGAGGACGCGCCGGAGCTGCCGGACAACCATGCGCATAAGCTGGTGCCGGGATTTCTCACCCACGAGAACGAAGAGATCACGATGGAGCTGTCCGCCTACGAGGGGCCGCGTCCCCAGTGGGACGTGCAGCTTCTGGTGGAGGCGGGCTTTGAGCGCGTGCTTGTGGATGTGGGTGTGTACAAGCGCATCTACAAAGAGATCGACGAGTTTTATAATCCCACGCCGATCTTCACCATCGCAGCGTATAAGTGATATAAGACACAGCCCGTGTTTTATATAAAAAGCGACTTCCCTGTGAGCCGTCGGAAAGCAACAGGGAAGCCGCCCAAAGAAACTGACAGGCGGCGGAGAATCCGCCTCTGCCGCCTTCAGTATATCGTAATTTGCGGAAAGAGACAAGAAGATATTGGAGGAAAAACATGAAAAGCATCAAAAGAATCCTGCCCCTGGCGCTGATCCTGTGCATGCTCGTATGCCTGTTTTCCGCTGCCGCCTCGGCAGAGGGCAAGAAGCTGGTTATCGGCGACACGACCTTCAACGCCGAAAACTGGGAGGAGACCATCGACCCGCACCGCACCTACAACGGCTGGCCCTGCATCCGCTACGGCGTAGGTGAGACCCTGGTACACTACACCGACACCATGGAGCTGGAGCCCTGGCTTGCAAGCTCCTGGGAAAACGACGGCAGCCTGACCTGGACCATCACCCTGCGCGACGGCATCAAGTTCTCTTCCGGCCGCGACATGGACGGCGAGGCCGTCAAGCAGTGCTTTGAGCATCTGCTTGAAAATCATGACCGCGCCCCCGGCGATACGAAGATCGTTGACATCCAGGCGGACGGCCAGACCCTCACCATCACGACCTCCGAGCCGAACCCCGCCCTCATGAACTACCTGGGCGACCCCTACGGCTGCATTATCGACGTGGACGCGAGCGACTTTGAGACCGGCGTTGTCGTCGGCACCGGTCCCTATGCGGCGGTGGACATGGTCACCGACGACCACCTGACCCTCGCCCCCAATAAGCTCTACTGGAACGGCGAACCGAAGCTGGATGAGCTCACCATCCGCACCCTCTCCAATGGCGACACCCTCTCCTTCGCGCTCCAGGCCGGCGACATTGACGCGGCCTACGGCATGGCCTACGAAGCCTATCCCAACTTTGAAAATCCCGCCTATCAGTTCTCCAGCATCCAGACCTCCCGCGCCTTCTTCTGCTCCATGAACATGGAAAGCCCCATTATCCAGGACCCCGCCGTGCGCAAGGCCGTCGCCCTCGGCATTGACAAGGCCAGCTTTGTCGCCGTGCTGCTCGACGGTCACGGTGTTGTCGGAAACGGCGCCTTCCCCGACGGCTTCTCCACCTTCGGCGGCGAGAACATCAAGACCGAGACCTATGATCCCGAAGCGGCCAGGGCCGTTCTGGAGGAGGCGGGCTGGGTCGATACCGACGGCGACGGTATCCGCGAGAAGGACGGCGTAAAGCTCGTTGTGCGCTGGCTGACCTATCCCAGCCGTCAGGAGCTGCCGCTGCTGGCCGAGTCCGCTCAGGCGTCCCTCAAGCAGATCGGCATTGACGTGGACATCAACTGCACCGCCAACCGCCGCCAGTTCCTGGCCGACATGTCCTCCTGGGATATTTACGCCTCCGCTCTCGTGACGGCGCCCTCCGGCGATCCCCAGTATTTCTTCACCACCTCCTGCCTGCCCGGCATGAGCTACAACTTCGGCGCTTACGAGAATGCCCGCGTCAATGAGCTGATTGAGAAGCTCTCCACCGAGTTTGACACGGCCAAGCGCGCCCGGCTCGCCATTGAGCTGCAGCAGGCCATCCTGGACGATAATGCCTATGTCTTCTGCTCCTTCCTGCAGATGAACATGATCTCCAAGGCCAACGTCCATAACTGGAACGCGCACGCCTGCGACTACTACGAGGTCACGGTCGATCTCGACATCGACTGAGCAAAGCCTGTATCATACAGAAAGCAGAACTAGCGCTCCAGCGGGATTGCCTGAAGGAGAGGGACGATTAAAACAAGCCGGAGAACCCCCGTGAGTCCTCCGAGTTGGAAAGGAAAAACAACACCATCGGTCGACCGGACGCCGCCTCGCGGCGTCTGGTGACCTTATGGTGTTGCTTTGACGTGGTACGGCTGACGGGATTCGAACCCACGACCTCCAGAGTCGGAGTTATCAGGCCGCATTTGTAAAAAGCCTGATTCAGTGCGGCTTTGCAGGTTTTACCCTAATTTTGACTACTATTGCGCCGATTCCTGGAAAACCGCATGAGCGCTGGTTTTTTCGGGAATCAAGGTTTTACGAAAAATAGTAGTCAAATAGTAGTCTGAGTACCCAATTGAAGAGAGATTGAATGTGTCGCTGGATGTTCCGAGTAATGAACGGAACCTGACTCATATAGTATCGTCCCGGTTGACTGAATATAACATTATTCCATTAAATGTTTCAACAGAAATATTTCAAATTATACTGCTAACTACAGTGTACGGCGAAATGGCTGGCGTTGCCTTAAGAGAGAGCGATATCAGGCTGCCAAAAGAATCCTTTGAAAGTGTGCTGAATCAGAGTGTAAAGCTGCCTTTCGACTGGGGACATTGT
Organism: Oscillospiraceae bacterium; assembly: GCA_902790375.1. Lineage (GTDB taxonomy): Bacteria > Bacillota > Clostridia > Oscillospirales > Oscillospiraceae > Limivicinus. The sequence continues at coordinate 90,746 of CADARY010000007.1, forward strand.
TTTGCCCGGATAATATGCCAGCACCAGATAGTACGGTTGAGGTGGCTGTAGGCTGAAACAATGGCCATGTTCCGAAACGGGGAGCAAATGCAGCGGGAGAATCGTATCTGCGCCGCCGAGTACAGCCAGGCGGCGCAAAAGTGCAAACTCTGCCTGACAGACGACGTGGGGCGGAGATTCAAAAATCTCTTCATAAAGCCGGTCCTGCTCGGCACGCAGCGTGGTGCCCGCCGTCGCCAGCATCACGGAGCGCGGCTCGAGCGGAGACGGCAGCGGATCGCCGCCACGCAGCCCGGAAAGAGGCCGGGCGGGATCTGCACAGTAGACAAGCTCTGTTAATCCCAGAATCTCACAGTGCAGCTCCGTCTGTTTGGGCGTACAGGTCATAAACAGGGCAAAATCTGTTGAGCTGCTGAGCAGGGCTTCTCTGGATGTCCCGCTGCAGCTTTCCACAACCGTCAGCTGGATGTCCGGGTACAGGGAGGAAAAGGCCGGCGTTACCACTTCGGCAAACAGGGAAAGGAGCGTCGAGTCACAGTGGACGAAAAGCCGCCCGCCGTGGTCGCGGCGGTAGTCCTTGATCACGCGGTCAAGCTCTGCCTCCATGCGGAGAATATTTCGCGCGTTGTTGACAAATACCTTGCCCGCGTTGGTAGGATAGAGACGGTTGTGCTCACGGTGAAACAGCCTGAGCCCGACCGTCTCTTCCATGTTTCGCAAATGCCGGGAAAGGGCGGGCTGCGCCAGGTAGAAGCGGTCAGCGGCTCGGGAGAGGCTCTGTTCTTCGACGATGGCGGTCAGATATTCCAGTATTTTTGTGTCAAGGCTTATAAAGCCGGAATCCTGGTGACTGGCGCCGGAAGCGCGCGTTTGATTGGAGCCGGCAATATAAGCTTCATCTGCGGCTTCCACCATGGCAAACAGCGCGTCGGCCTCCGGGGAACGGATCGGCTCATAGCGCGGATCGGACAGACGTTCACGGATCAGAAGTCCGGCGAGGTAACGCTCCGGCTCCGTCAGCGTGTGGCCAAGAGGATAGCGCAGATGCAGCCGCTGGTATACGGGCGGGTCAAGGGATAGGTAGACAAGCTCGTCGCAGGGGAAGACGTGCGCCTTCGATACAAGCCCCGCGCCGACAGCCTGATGCATCATGGAATCGAGGAGAATCACATCATCCGACTCGAAGGAGACCACAGGCGCAAACCCGGCTTCGGCAAAAAGCCCGTCCGCGATGGCGCGGATGCTGTGACGCTTGCCCTGCAGCACAAAGGGCGTGTCCCGCAGGTCGCGCAGGCGTATGCTTTTTTGCCCCGCCAGCGGATGGGAGGAGGGGAGGGAGACCAGCAGCTCCTCGCGTACGATGGGGATGTCGGTGACAAGCTCGGAATCCGTACCCGCGCCGAGTGCCAGATCGACCTGACCGCGGCGAATGGCATGGGGCTGCTCTCGGGCATAGAGCTCCGTCAGACGCAGAGAAATGTCCGGATAGCGGCGGGAGAAGCGATTGTATATTTTGCTGTAGATGATGGCGCCCCGGTTTGGCGCGGTGCAGACACGGATGTTCTGCTTTTCCCGCCCCGTGACGCTACGCATGGTAAGCATCATGCGGTTTTGTTCATCCACGATTTTTTCGGCGTATTCCAAAACCTTGCGCCCCAGGGCGGTCGGGATCTGACGGCGGTGATAGCGAAGGAACAGCGGAGAAGCGCACAGGGAATCCCATTCGGCGAGTACCTTGCTGAGCGCAGGCTGAGAAATGCCCAGCGCCATAGCGGCTTGGGAAAGGCTTCCGCGTTCGGCGATCGTGAGCAGATAGTGCAGTTGTCGCGTGTTCATCACATAAGCCCCCTTCATGCACAATTATTCTACCAGAAAAGTAGGCTTGCTGTAAAGAGAAAGTATAACCAAACTGATATGAAAAGGATAACGCTTTGGGAATTGTGAGACTACGGAGGCGCATGGTATTCTTTAACCAGAAAGCGAGGAACGGCAGCACAGAACAAGACCTGCCGCCCTCAAAAATAACAAAAGGAGAATGAAACATGAAAGCAATGCGCAAAGTGCTCTGCCTCATCGCTGTCCTCTGCCTGATGGCTGCCGTTATGGCTCCCGCGGCCTTCGCGGACGACATCGGCTTCCCCGAGAAGGAAACCATCACCCTGGTCGTCCCCGGCAAGGCCGGCGGCGGCTCCGACCTCGCGATCCGCTACTATGCCCAGGCCCTGACCGACCTCTACGGTCTCAAGACCACGGTCACCAACTATGACTCCAACACCATCGGCCATCAGACCGTGAAAAACGCAAAGCCCGACGGCACCACCATTACCCTGGCTACTGGCGCGCTGAACATCCAGTACATCACTGGCAACAGCGACATCGACCCCATCAATGACTTCACCCTCATCGCCGCCATGCAGGATAACGGCTATTCCGCCCTCGCCGTTCCCACCAGCGCCCCTTATGACGATTTCGCGGGCTTCGTGGAATACGCCAAGGCCCATCCCGGCGAGCTCAACGTCGGCATGCCCGCCGCTGGCGCCAACACCTTCCTCTTTGGCCAGCTCACCAGCACCCTCGGCATCGAGCTCAACCCTGTTGAAATGAGCAGCGAGTCTGACCGTCTCACCAACCTTGCCGGCGGCTTTATTGACATCGGTGTTGTCGGTGTCGGCCACGGCGTTGAATATGAGACCGCAGGCAAGCTCAAGGTCATCGGCACCGTCGCCTCCGACGGCGTGACCATTGCGGGTTACCCCGAAGAGCTGCCCGACAACTACAAGACCATCCAGGAGCAGGGCTTCAAGGACTGCTACTTCGGTGTCGGCCACTACCTGCTCGGGCCTGCCGGTATGGACCCCGACATGGTTGCCAAGATGAACGCCGCCATGGAAGCCGTCTATGAGGCCACCAAGGAAGATATTGCCAAGATCGGCAACATCCCCGGCTGGCACAACCTCGAGGAGTCCCAGGCCATCCGCCAGGCTGAGTACGAACAGACCGTGGAAATCGCCAAGGCCATCGATCTCTACGAGCAGGGCTGAGTCTCCTGATCTAAAAACCCGACCCCCAAGGGCAATTCCCCTTGGGGGTTTTGAAAAACAGGCAATCTATATTGGAAAGGAGACTTTGCTTTGAAACTGAAACGTGACGCGATCACCGGTATTGTCGGGCTTTCGTGGTCGCTCATCTGGTTTATACTCATCCAGACCCAGACAAAAGTGCCCAAAAAGCTTCTGGAGCCGGGCCCGCGCCTTCTGCCCTACGTCGCCCTCGTGGTCGTAGGAGTGAGCTCCCTGATGCTTCTGATCAAGGGCCTCCGGGACTGGAAGCGCGACCCCAAGCCCGATAAGCCTTATTTCCCCAAAGGCGGCGTCCTGAAGGTCACCAAGAGCTATCTGATGCTGGTGGCGACCGCCATCGGCATGGCGATCTTCGGCTTTCTCATCACCGCGCCCTTTGCGATCTTCGCCTTCATCTATGACCTCAAGGGCAACAGCACCGTCAAGCCCCTTAATGCGGCAATTATTTCTGTCCTCGTGACGGCGGGCCTGTATCTCATGTTCGTTGTCGGATTCCAGGTCAAGCTGCCCATGGGCATGCTCTTCGGTTAAGGGAGGAAACATATCATGTCCAATCTTGCTCTGTACGGTTCCGCCCTGCTGGTGTGCCTCAAACCCATTAACCTGCTGCTCATCTTCGCTATGGTTGCCCTCGGCATCGTCTTCGGCGCGATCCCCGGTCTCTCGGCCACCCTCGGTATCGCGCTGCTGCTGCCCGTGACCTTCGGCCTTTCCACCGAGACGAGCTTCGTGCTGCTGCTCGCCATCTGGATCGGCGGCGTGTCCGGTTCCTTTATCTCCGCTGTTCTGATCGGCATTCCCGGTTCCTCTTCCGCCATTGCCACCTGCTTTGACGGCTATCCCATGACGCTCAAGGGCGAGTCGAACAAGGCTCTCGCCATCGGTATCACGGCCTCTTTCCTCGGCACGCTCTTCTCCGTCCTGATCGCCACGCTGGTCTCGCCTATCATTGCGGACTTTGCCCTGACCCTCGGCCCCTGGGAGTACTTCTCCCTGTGCTTCTGCGCCATCACGTTGGTGGCAAGTCTCTCCAAGGGCAATATCTGGAAGGGCATGATGTCGGCCGGCCTCGGCTTCATGCTCGGCTGCATCGGTATGGACCCCATCAACGGCACCCAGCGCTTCACCTTCGGCTCAACAAACCTTTCCGCCGGTATCTCCACGGTCGCTCAGATGCTCGGTATGTTTGCCATGTGCCAGATCATCCGTGACTCGGCCCGCGGCGAGGCAAAAATGCCCGACGCCTCCACCGCTGGGCAGAAGGGCTTCGGCATCGGGATCAAAGATTACTTCAAGAACATTAAGACCGTGATCTTTGCCTTTGTCTCCGGCCTTTGGATCGGTTTCCTGCCCGGCATGGGCTCCGGCATCTCCAACATGGTGGCCTACGGCTACGCCAAGAGCGTCAACAAGGACCCTGAGGTTCCTTTCGGTGAAGGCAACCCCGCCGGTATCTGGGCCAGTGAGACCGCGAACAATGCCTCCCTCGGCGGCGCGCTGATCCCGATGATGGCCCTCGGCATCCCCGGCGACGGCATCACCGCCATGCTCATTGCGGCCCTCACCATCCACGGCCTGCAGGCGGGCCCGCTGTTCATGACCAATCAGCCCGACCTTGCCATGCTGATCTTTGCCTGCGTGCTGGTGGCGGCTGTGGTGACCTTCATCATCCAGGTCGCAACCAAGCGCTGGTTTGCCTACATCCTGCGCATTCCCTACCACTACCTGTATTCCGTTATCCTCATCATCGCCTACATCGGCGGCTTCGGCATTTCCAACACCATGTTCAACATTTACGTGATGCTGGCCCTGTGCTTGCTGAGCCTCTTCATGAGCATCGGCGGCCTGCCGACAAGCCCCCTCGTTCTGGCCTTCATCCTCTCCGGCAAGCTGGAGGGTTACTTCCGCCGTGCTATCAGCATGGACAAGGGACACTACGGCAAGTTCTTCACCCGCCCGCTGTCGCTCATCCTGCTGCTGGTGGCCGTGTTCTGCATCATCTGGCCTTATCTCTCGGAGTACCTCAAGAAACGCCGCGCCGCTGCCAACAAGCTCAGCGAGGCCGACAAGGCCGCTGCGAATGCCGCAAAGTACGGCGACGTGAGCGATGACTGAGCTGCCGCCTGTCTCGCAGCATTATCCAAGCCTGCCGTCTATTCTGCGAAAATATGACCGCTATGCCCGCGGGATGCGCTTTACGGGAGAGGACAGGGAAACCCTCCTCTCCTGGCAGCGGGCGGCGCGGGAAAAACTCTCCGGCCTTCTGGGGCTTGAGAAGATGGAAGTCTGCCCGCTTGAGCCGGAATGCACAGAGACGGTGACGCTGCCGGACGGCATCCGCCGCGAGCGCTGGACAATCCAAACCGAGCCGGATGTGACTATGCCCTTCTATCTGCTGATCCCGCCGACAGCCGACCGGACGACGCGCCCATTCCTCTGCCCGCCGGGTCACGGCGGGGCGGGGAAGTACAGTGTGGCGGGTCTGCGGGAGTTCAGCGCAGTCGCGGAAAAAATCGATCTTTATAACTACGACTACGGCCTGCAGCTTGCCCGCCTCGGCTATGTGGCCCTGTGTCCGGACTGCAGGGGCTTCGGCGAACGGCGGGAGGAGCCCGGCGACACCCGGATGCTTCCCAGCGCACTGACAGGCGACTGCCTGCGGCTTGCCAGAATGGGAGAGCCGCTGGGGATCCCGGTGCTCGGCATGCTGGTCTGGGATCTCATGCGGACGGTGGATTATCTTGCGCAGCGCGGACAGTGGGATTATAATAACGTTGCGTGTCTTGGCTTTTCGGGCGGCGGGATGCAGACTCTGTTTTTTAGTGCACTGGAGGAGCGCATAAGCTGTGCGTTTGTATCCGGCTACTTCTACGGATACAGGGATTCACTCCTGTGCCAGAGCTGGAACTGCTCCTGCAACTATGTACCCCATCTCTGGGAGTATTTCGACATGGGGGACATCGCCTGTCTTATCGCGCCGCGCCCGCTGCTGATTCAGAGCTGCCGGGAAGACCGGCAAAACGGGCCGCGCGGGCTTGACAATGTGCTCGAACAGGTGGAGACCGTCCGCAGAGCTTACCGGCTGCTGGACGCGGAAGACCGTCTGAGCCACGAGATCTGCGAGGGCCCGCACCGCTTCCACAGCGAGCATCTGACCGAAGAGCTGAAAACACTTACCGAACATTCCGGAGGATAAGCAAATGGAGAAAGCGACACTGCGTGAAGAGATCCTGCGCCATATCGCAATGCCTGTGATCCCCGAGCGTATCGTGCAGGCCACGGCCTGCGGTATCTATCCCGACACCGGCAAAAATCTGACCCGTGCTCTGCAGAACGCCATCGATGATTTAAGCGAGAGCGGCGGGGGACGGCTCTGCCTGTCCGCCGGGGTCTGGCGCAGCGGCGCCCTGCAGCTTAGAAGTGGCGTGGAGCTCCATCTGGAAACCCCGGAGACAATTCTGCAGTTTATCAATACGGAAATAGAAGAAAACTATCCCGTTGTCTACTCCCATTGGGAAGCCAGCCCCTGCTATAACTTCAGTGCCCTCCTGTACGCGAAGGACGCGCATGATATCGCGGTGAGCGGGCCGGGCGTACTCGACGGCGGCGCGGATCAACACCATTGGTGGGACTGGCATCATCAGGTGGAAGAGGCGTGGTCAGCCGATCGCGTCGACCTGCAGCAGCCTGACCGCCTGGCCCTGCGCCAAATGAACATGGAGGCAGTGCCCGTTGAAGAGCGCCGTTTCGGACCAGACCATTATCTGCGCCCAAACTTTGTTCAGTTTCTCTGCTGCGAGCGTGTGTTGCTTCGGGGTGTGACTCTGAAAAGCAGCCCCATGTGGCAGCTCAACCCCGTCCTGTGCCGAAGTGTGATCGTGGACGGCGTGACGCTCTCCAGCCACGGCAGCAACAATGACGGCTGCGACCCGGAAAGCTGCTGCGGCGTGTGGATCAAAAACTGCCGCTTTGATACCGGCGACGACTGTATCAGCCTAAAGTCCGGCCGCGACCGGGACGGCCAGAGAACCAATACCCCCTGCGAAAACGTCCTGATCGAAAACAATGAGTTTCTGGACGGACACGGCGGCATCGCGCTCGGCAGTGAAATGAGCGGCGGCATCCGAAGAGTGCTGGCTGACGGCAACCGCTTTTCTAGCCCTAACCTGACCTATGCCCTGCGCCTGAAAACCAACGCACGCCGCGGTGGTTTCGTAGAAGAAATCATGCTTTCAAACAGCGTAATGGACACGGTGCACGGCGCAGCGGTTCATGGCACCATGCTCTATGAGGACGGACGAAACGGGGACAGCCTGCCCGTGTTCCGGGACATCACCATCGAAAACATCGAGGCCAACGGCGGCGATTACGGCATCTTCCTCGAGGCCTTTCCCGAGGTACCCATCACCGGCCTCACCCTGCGCAATATCCATATTGACAGTGCGAGAAAAACCATGCGTTTCATGAACTGGCAAAACCCCGTGATTGAAAACGTGTTCATTAACGGCAAGCGCTTTCCGCGCCCTGTCTCGGTGCGCATTCTCGGCGTACCTGCTCCCGGTGCTCCTTTGACAGCCGAGGCTGTGTGCCTGACGGAGCAGAGCCTCTCCTATTGCTGGGAAAGCTCAGCAGACGGTAAAGTTTGGATCAAATGCGGCAAAGGGAAGAAGCTCAAGACACCGGAAGCCGCCTGGCTTCGCGTTACGGTAAGCGACGCACAGGGCAACGAGGAGACAAGCTGCCCCTACCGTGTTCTGTCTGCCCCAGCCACCGGAGCGGCAGCAAGACTAATCTGCCGGAACATGCTTCCCGCGGGGGTAGTCCCTACGGAGGAGGCGGTCACGCGCATGCAGCTGGCGGCGATGCTTCTGCCGCTGGCTGATCCGAAGCTGCGCGGCCCTGTTCCGAAAGATACGCAGGCGATGACGGCGCTCGCGGCGGTGGCCAACCGCTTCCTGGCACTCGATGGCGAGGGCAATTTCTGCCCCGGGGACAGCATAACCCGGCAGGAGATGGCGAGTGTTGCGATGCAGGCCTGCGGCGTCAACTACCGCAATGCCTCAAGCACGATGCCGGTCTGCCTGGATGCGCAGGAGGTTGCCAACAATTACGGTACGAATGTGGCCCGTGCGCTGTACTTTGGATTTATGCAGCTGGAAGAAGAAAGGTTTTGCCCCCATCGGCCCGTAACGGTCAGAGAAGCCATCGCGATCCTCGACCGTGTGGCGGACTTCGCGGGGCTGTGATCAACCACAAACAGGAAAGGAGACTCCCATGTGGCTGACCTATTTTAAGCAATATCTGAACGAGATTTTTCCGCGTTTTCTCACGGAGAAGCCGTGGAACTATAAAGATGACCTCTGCGTCGTCGGCGCGGAGGATCTGGCAAAGGCGACCGGCGATGAAAGCTGGACACAGCCTGTTCTGGAAAACGCCGCCTGTCTTATGCGCCCTGATGGAAGCGTTGTCAACTGGGCAGAGGGGGAGCACAACCTGGACAAGGTGAGCTTCGGCAAGTCCCTGCGCATCCTGCGTGACCTGACCGGGGATGCGCGATATGCCGCGGCGGTGGAGCGGGCCTGTCACATGCTGGACGACTATCCCCGCACCGTGACCGGAAATTTCTGGCACAAGGACATTTACCCCCATCAGGTCTGGCTGGATGGGCTGTACATGGGCATGCCCTTCTACGCGCGCTGCCTCGCGGAATCCGGGAAAGACCGCTGGGACGATATCCTCAACCAGTTTCAAAGCGCCCACAAGCTCTTATGGAACGAGCGCCTTGGCCTTTATATGCACGCAAACGACTGCTCCCGCGAGGCAGAGTGGGCCGATCCCGTGACCGGGCAGAGCCCCGCCGTTTGGCTTCGGGCCGAGGGCTGGTTCTTGATGGCGCTGGTGGACACCTATGAGATTGCACAGGAGCATAGCCCTCGCGCATCTGAACTTATCCCCCTGCTGCGAAATGCCCTCGACGGCATTCTGCAATATCAGGTGCCGAAGACGAAGATGTTCCTGCAGGTGGTGGACCGGGCCGATCTCAGCGGCAACTACTCCGAGACCTCCGGCAGCGCCATGGTCGCCTATGCCCTCATGAAGGGAGCGCGCCTCGGTATGCTGCCCGCGCCTTACGGCGAGCGCGGCAGCGAGATCCTGGACGCGATCCGGGATACCTATCTCATAAATGAGAATGGCGAGTATCACCTTTACGGCATCTGTGCAAGCGCAGGCCTCGGCCCCGGACCGGACAATCGCACCGACCGGGACGGTACCCCGGCCTATTACCTAAGCGAAAAGCAGATGACGGACAATCAGCACGGCACCGGCGCCTGCATGATGGCCGTCAGCGAACAGCTCCTGCGCACCAGATAAGGAGGAACGAAGCATGATTCAACTTGGCCTGCGTCTGCACGACGCCGAGAAGCTGCCTGTAGAGAAGCTCCTGCCACTCGTCCGGCAGAAGGGCTTTACCTGCAGCCATTTGGCCCTGAGCAAGCTCTTTAAGGACCTGCCATGCACGCCCGCAGCCCTGACGCCCGGCTATGCAAATTATCTGAAACGCGTTTTCGCTGCCAACGGCATCGACATTGCCGTCATCGGCAATTACCTCAATCTTCTGCACCCGGACGAGGAATACCTCCGGGATGCAGAGGAAAAGTACTACGCCCATATCCGCTTCGCCTCTCTTCTCGGCTGCGGCATGGTGGGCACCGAGACCGGCGCCCCGAACCGGGAATACAAGTTCTGCCCGGAATGCCGGAAGGATGAAACCTTGTCCCTTTTCATCAAGCGCCTCAAGCCCATTGTCCGCTGCGCTGAAGAGTTCGGCGTCATCTTCGCCATCGAGCCTGTGGCACGCCATAGCGTTTACGATCCGAAATCCTGCCGCCGGGTGCTCGATGAGATCGGCAGCCATAATCTCCAGGTGCTCTTCGACCCGGTGAACATGCTGGATCTGGATAACGTGGATCACCGGGATGAGCTTTTCCAGGAGGCCATCGAGCTTTTGGGCAAAGACATCGCAATGGTGCATCTCAAGGACTTTGTGCGCGTCAATGAGGGCTACGGTCTCAAATCCGTCGGCGCGGGCACAGGCGAGATGGACTACAGCGCTATCATGAAGTATCTCAAGAAAGAGAAGCCGTTCATATACGCAACCCTCGAGAACACTACCCCCGAAAACGCGGCTGCCTGCCGACAGGCCATGCAGGACGCTTATGACAACGCTTAATAATTAGAAGGAGATAAATAATATGAAAATCGGATTCATCGGAATGGGTATCATGGGCAAGCCCATGGCAATCAATCTTGTAAAAGCGGGCTACGATGTGACGGTCTCCAACCGCAACATGGCAAAGTGCGATCCCGTCGTCGCCGTCGGCGCGAAGGCCGGCAGCTATACTGAAGTCGCCGAAAGCTGTGATGTCGTCATCACCATGCTCCCCAACGGCCCACAGGTTAAGTCCGTCATGCTGGGGGAAAACGGTGTCGCCGCACACATGAAGCCCGGCTCCACCTTCATCGACATGAGCTCCATCAATCCCGTCGCTTCCAAGGAGCTATGCGAAGGCGTCGCGCAGTACGGCATCGAGATGCTGGATGCCCCGGTCTCCGGCGGCGAACCCAAGGCCATTGACGGCACCCTCTCCATCATGGTCGGCGGCAAGCAGGACGTGTTTGACAAGTATAAAGACATGCTCGGCGCGATGGGTTCCTCTGTTGTGCGCTGCGGCGATGTGGGCGCGGGCAACACCACGAAGCTTGCAAACCAGATCATCGTGGCCTGCAACATCCAAGCCCTGGCCGAGGCGCTGACCCTCGCGCAGAAGGCGGGCGTCGATCCCAACCTCGTTTTCGACGCTATCAAGGGCGGGCTTGCCGGCTCCACGGTCATGAACGCCAAGGCCCCCATGATGATTGCGGGCAACGATAAGCCCGGCTTCAAGATCGACCTGCACATCAAGGACCTCAACAACGCCCTTGACTGCGCTCACGCTGTCGGCGCGCCGGTCCCCATGACAGCCTCTGTGCAGGAGATCCTCCAGTGGATGCACAACCACGAGGGCGGCAACAAGGATCACAGCGCCATCGCCCAGTACTACGAGTACCTGACCGGCATTCAGATCGGCCGTTGAGGTGAAGGGCATGAATACGGACTTTATCAAGGGCGTCGTTGTTCCGATCCTCACGCCCATTGACGCGGACGAGCGTATCGACGAGGCTGCCTTTCGCCGTCAGATCGACTATGTGATCGACGGCGGTATGCACGGCATCCTGGTCTTCGGCTCCAACGGGGAGTTTTATCAGATCGAAGAGGACGAGATGGAGCGCGGACTGAAAATCGCCGTTGACCACACAGCGGGCAGAGTTCCGGTCTATTTCGGCATCGGCGCCATTAATACAAAAAAGTGCGTCCGCCTTGCGAAAATGGCGGTCAAAAACGGTGCGGCGGCAGTGTCCATCCTCCAGCCCATGTTCCTGAAACCCACACAGGACGAACTGTTCCTGCACTTCAAGACCGTGGCCGAGGCTATCCCTGAGACGCCGGTCCTGCTCTACAACAATCCCGGTCGTGTCGGCTACGGCATGACGGCGGCCCTCATCACCCGGCTTGCCCATGATGTCGACAACATCGTCGGCATGAAGGACACCTCTGGCGACATCACCCTCACCGAGGAGTGCGTGCGTCTCAACCGCGATATCGGCTTTAAGGTCTTCGGCGGCAAGGACACGCTCCTGTATGCCAGCCTCTGTGTCGGCGCAGTAGGCGGCGTTTGCACCGCGGGCAATTTCATGCCGGAGCTCATCGGCGCTGTGTACGAGCGCTATGCCGCGGGCGATATGCAGGGCTCGCTGGAGGCGCAATTCAAGCTCAATCCCGTGCGCCTTTCGATGGACCCCGCCTCCTTCCCGGTGGCGGCGAAGGACATGGCGAAGCTGCGCGGTCTTGAGGTCGGCGATCCCTATCGCCCGAACCTCCCGACGCCTGAGGGCCCGGTTCTCGAGAATATCCGCAAAGCCATGCGTGAGGCAGGACTGATCGAATAACAAAACAACGGGTCGGTGTTTTTCCCGACCCGTTTTCAGGAGGCAGCTATGGAAGCACTCAGTATCAAAATCAACGAACGCGACAATGTCGCCGTCGCCATCCGTGATCTTGCAAAGGGAACAGCGCTTCCCGACGGGACCGTGCTGCAGCAGGACATCCCCCAGGCGCACAAGATCGCCCTCTGCGATATCCCGGCAGGCGGTGAGGTCGTGCGCTACGGCGTCGTGCTCGGTACCATGCGTGAGGATATGCACCGCGGCGGCTGGGTCAACGAGACCAATCTTCTCATGGCCCCCGCGCCCGATCTCGACGCCATGCGTTTTTCCGCCAATATCGTCACCGAACTGCCCGAGCCGCCCGTCAAAACCTGGATGGGCTACCCGAACCCCTGGGGCGAGGGGCCGGGCGGCACGCGCAACATCCTCTGCATCAACACTACGGTCCAGTGCGTCATCGGCGTGGTCAATGACGCCATCTCCCGCATCCGCCGGGACCTTCTGCCGAAGTACCCCAATGTGGACGACGTGGTGACGGTCAACCACCAGTACGGCTGCGGCGTCGCCATCGACGCGCCGGAGGCCAAGGTGCCGCAGCGCCTCATCCGCAACATCGCCCTGCACCCGAACTTCGGCGGCGAGTTCATGCTTGTCGGTCTCGGCTGTGAAAAGTTCACGCCCGAACGCTTCTGTGCCCTCTGGCCGGAGCTGAATACGCCCGAGAATGTCATTATCCTGCAGGATCACAAAGGCCACAATGCCGTGATGAACGCGATTCTGGACATGGCGGAGAAGAAGCTTCAGAAGCTCAACGAGCGCAGGCGTGTGGCGCTGCCCCTCAGCGACCTGCTGGTCGGGATGCAGTGCGGCGGCTCCGACGCCTTCTCCGGCATCACCGCCAATCCCACGGCGGGCTATGCGGCAGATCTGATTGTCTCCGGCGGAGGCACCGTCATGTTCTCCGAGGTGACCGAGGTGCGCGACGGCGTGCAGTTCATCGCCGAGCGCTGCATCGACGATCAGGTCGGCGCGCGGCTCGTGGAGGAGATGAAGTGGTACGACGAGTACCTCCGCGCGGGCGGTGTGGACCGCGGCGCGAACACTACACCCGGCAACAAGAAGGGCGGCCTCTCCAACATCATCGAAAAGTCCATGGGCTCCATCGCCAAATCCGGCACCTCGCCCATCGTGGAGGTGCTGTCTCCCGGCGAGAGGCCCACAAAGCACGGCGAGATCTTTGCAGCGACCCCGGCCTCCGACCTCTTCTGCGGCACCAGCCAGCTTGCTAGCGGTATGGGCCTGCAGGTCTTCATGACCGGACGCGGTACACCCTACGGCCTCGCCGCGGCTCCGGTGATCAAGGTCTGCTCGAGAAGCGAGATGAAGGAGCAGTGGCCCGATATCATCGATTATGACGCAGGCCCCGCTGCCCTTGGCAAGGCCACGATCGCCGAGCAGGGCGAGGAGATGTTCCGTTATATCCTGGATGTCGCGAGCGGCCGCAGGCAGCCCTATTCGGAGCAATACCGCTGGCACAACGATATCTGCATTTTCAATCCAGCCCCTATCACCTGATAACTCGATCACGGAGGACAGACGCCATGAACGCTTCGCTCAGAAAAGACGCAGATCAGATCGTCAGGGAGTGCATCTCAGCCGTATTGCCTGATGAGGCGGTGCGCCGCACGCTCAGAAATTACAGCCCCGGAACGGGGAAGACCCTGCTTGTCGCGGCCGGCAAGGCCGCCTGGCAGATGGCAAAGGCCGCTGTGGATACGCTGGGGCAGGTGGACGGAGGCGTCGTCATCACCAAATACGGTCATGTCATGGGCGAGATCCCGGGTGTTGTCTGCTATGAGGCCGGACATCCCGTACCGGATGAGAACAGCTTTGCCGCTACAAAAAAAGCACTGGAGCTGGTGGAAAACCGCAGCGCCGAAGATACGGTGATCTTTCTGCTCTCCGGCGGCGGCAGCGCTCTCTTTGAACTGCCGCTTATCTCCGGGGAAGAACTGCAGGACATTACCCGGCAGCTTCTCGCAAGCGGCGCGGATATTGTGGAGATGAACACGATCCGCAAGCGCCTGTCCGCCGTAAAGGGCGGCCGCTTTGCCCTTGCCTGCGCCCCGGCGCGGGTGCTCAGCATCGTGCTGAGCGATATTCTGGGCGATCCTCTGGACATGATCGCAAGCGGCCCGGCTTATCCGGACAGCAGCACCTGCGAACACGCCGGGACCATAGCCGCGAAATACGGTCTGAAGCTCAGTCCCGACGCCGAAAAGCTTCTGAACGAGGAGACACCCAAGGAGCTTCATAATGTGGAGACGCACATCAACGGCTCTGTGCGTGAGCTTTGTGCCGCCGCTGCTGCCGCTGCGCAAAAGCTCGGATATGATCCCATCATCCTGACCGATCAGCTCTGCTGCGAGGCGCGGGAGGCAGGCAGCTTCCTTGCAAGTATTCTCAAAAGCCATGCACAGTCCGAAAAATCTCTTGCCTTTATCGCAGGAGGTGAAACCGTCGTGCACTTGAACGGGCACGGCCTCGGAGGACGAAATCAGGAATTGGCGCTTGCTGCGGCTCCCGGCATTGCAGACATTCCCGGTGCGGCGGTCTTCTCCGTGGGCAGCGACGGAACGGACGGCCCCACCGATGCCGCCGGCGGCTATGTTGATGGCGAAACCTGCGCGGCGCTGGCGGAGCGCGGGATCTCCGTATTCGATATGCTGAGGGACAACGACGCCTATCACGCGCTCCAAGCGGTGAGCGGGCTGATCGTCACCGGACCGACCGGTACAAACGTCAATGATGTCGCTGTTGCGCTGCTGAAGATTTGAAGCTTGGGTGAAAGGAATTTATTGAACTGCAAAGATTTATCAGTTCAAAAATCCTTGATGGAAACAATTTGTCAATAAAAGTCTATCCCACGAGCGATTGCAACCTAATCATTTGTGGGATAGCGCTTTTCAAAGAAGTTTTATTTCGTCCCAGTCTTTACTGCATCTCAGAGGAAGCATATCACTGCCACAGCAATTCGACTGCCTCTATTTTTCGTTCAAATCCTGTTTCAGCTTGGCGATAATCCATAGACGGTCATCGTCCTGCACAAGCTCATACTCTGAGAGGGCTTTATCACGGAGCTTCTCAGCGTCCTTTGCCCACGCGGTGAATTCTTCTTTTGTCATATTGTTTTTCAGCACACGGGCATAGTATTTCTTGTATGCCCGTTGATGCGTCTGCCAAATCTCATTGTTCCTGACTTTATCTTGAAAGCTCGTTACGGCGCCAATGTCCCGGCAGGTTTTCTCTGTTTCGCCGGGGGCGATCCTGTCACAATAGGCATAAGATACACCAGGTGCCTGGAGGAACCAGCGCCCGCAGTTGGCGCAGCGCTTCGGGACATAGCCCTTCTGTATGCCGCGCATCAGCTCCACATATACAAAGTCGAGGATACGACTGAAGGTAAACATTTCCACAACCGTGTTTCCGGTTTCCGTTTCCCGAATCAGATACTGGACTTCAACAGACGGTAAGTCTACGATTTTGTTTTCTCCAAGACTCGCATCGATCACGAGCGAACTCAGATCTGGTTCTTCGCCCATAATTCTTGACTCAAAGCTGAAATCGTTCTAAATTCTTTTTGAGCGGCAGACCTGTTATATTTCCCCATCCTCGCGTGGTGGGCAATCACTGGCAGGCTGCCGCTTGTTTTTGTCATATCCTGAATTTGATTATCTCTCCGCGCTGAACACAAGACAGTCCGGTCGCCAGGATCGGATATATTCCAAACTTTTTCACCGGTACAGTCGATTTCTCAAAAGCCTTGCTCTACAATGGACTCAAAGGAGGTCGAAGGTTATGAGAATAGAGAAAAGACAGCATTTCCCGGCTCGGGGAGATTTGATACAGGAGAACGCGCATTCCCGTCGCCGTCAGCTCTCTGTTTCTCCGCTCCGGTTGGCAGAGCCGAGTGCTTTCAGGATGCATTAATATCCTTGACGCAGTGTATAGCGGATGCTATAATCAGACAAAAAGAGCAAGAAAGAAGTATTTTTTAAATGCAGCTTTGCTGTGATCCGACTCACCTATGGAAGACAATGGAAATCGCAGATAATCTGCATTTTTTAGCCCGCTGATTTCCAAAACGAAAAACCGCCTATGCTATATAAAGAGCAGATGAAGAAAACGCTGGCCTCAAGTAAAAAAATAAAGCATGATAAAATATACATGCTTTGGGAGAAACATGTCTGAAAACGCAGTGCTTCTGTGTGATGCCTGATCCGAACAAACAATAAAAGGTGATGACTGTGAAACAATCTATCGTATCCCTGCAGCATGTGGACAAGTGGGGAGATCCTGGAGGGTGAATTCCTGACGCTGCTTGGCCCCTCGGGCTGCGGGAAAACGACAACGCTGCGCATGATCGCGGGCTTCGAGGACGCAAGCTCCGGCACGATCACCGTACAGGGGGAGCGCATTGAGGACAAGGAGCCGTACCAACGCGATGTCAATACCGTCTTCCAGAACTATTCGCTGTTCCCGCATTTGACGGTCTTTGACAACGTGGCCTATGGGCCGTCGATCCGAAAGGTCCCCAAGGCGGAAATCAGGCAGCGCGTGACAGAGATGCTGCATCTGGTGCAAATGGATGGTTACGAAAAGCGCAAGCCTGATGCGTTGTCGGGCGGGCAGAAGCAGCGCGTCGCCATCGCGCGGGCGCTGATCAACAACCCGCGCGTGCTGCTGCTGGATGAGCCGCTGGGTGCGCTGGACCTCAAGCTGCGCAAGCAGATGCAGATCGAGCTCAAGCGCCTGCAAAGAAAGCTTGGCATCACCTTCGTCTATGTCACGCACGATCAGGAAGAGGCCATGACCATGTCTGACCGCATCGCCGTCATGCGCGGCGGTGTGATCCTGCAGATCGGCGCGCCCATGGAAATCTATGACAGGCCCAACTGCCGCTTTGTGGCGGATTTCATCGGGGAATCCAATATCATCGACGGGACTGTCCGCCGTGTGGACGGAAAGCGTATCGAGGTCGAAACCGCGGACGGAATCGTGCTCACACAGGGGGAGGGCTTCCGGGAAGGGGAGAAGGTGTGCGTCTCCATCCGGCCCGAGTACATTTGCCTGAGCGATACGCCGCGGGAGGGCTTCACGCTGCATGCCCGCATTAAGGATTTCATCTATATGGGCACGGTCATCAAAACCAGTCTCGACCTGCCGCACGGACAGGAGCTGAAGCTGTCCCGCTTCGAAGCGGACCCCACTCTGCATGAAGGGGACGAGCGCTATATCTGGTGGGACACGGAGAAATCTGTTCTCATCCACATGGAGGGCGGTGCGGTATGAGCGGCAGCAGTACAGCCACTCGCAAACGGCACAGCCGTCTGCCGATGATCGCACAGGCGGGACCCGTATCTGTATGGATGATCCTGTTCGTGACGATCCCCATGCTTTTTATCATCTTCATCAGCTTCATGACCCGCGGCACCTTCGGCGGCGTGGAATATGTCCCGACGCTCAAATCCTATGAGACGCTGGCGGATCTTGTCTACTTCAACGTCATCCTCAAGAGCCTGCGTGTGGCGCTGGTGACGACCGTCGTCTGCCTCCTGCTGGGTTACCCCTTTGCTTACTACATCGCGCGAAAGCCCGCGGATGTGGCCTCGCGCCTCATCATGCTGCTCATGATCCCGTTCTGGACAAACTCCCTCATGCGTCTGAATGCGTGGATGCTGCTGTTTCAGACGAACGGCCCGGTCAACAAGGCGCTTCTGGCGCTGGGGCTTGTACAGAAGCCGGTGACCTTCGTCTATACCGACGGACTTGTGCTTCTGGGCCTGATAACAAACTTTCTGCCGTTTGCGGTGCTGCCCATGTATTCCTCCATCGAGAAGCTGCAGACCGCGATGCTGGAGGCGTCGGCCGATCTCGGTGCACGCCCCTCGGTGACCTTCCTGCGCGTGACACTGCCGCTGACCTTCCCGGGCATTTTCTCGGCCATCATCCTGACCTTTATCCCCGCCCTCGGTACCTATACCATCACGGACATGCTCGGCGGCGGAAAGGTGCTCTACATCGGCAACATCATCAAAAATCAGTTCGGCACCATACGCAACTGGCCGCTGGGCGCGGCGCTGAGCGTTTTGCTGCTGCTGGTGACGGCGCTGCTGATCTTCCTCTATTCCCGCTTTGCGAAGATCGAGGATATGGAGGTGCTGTGAAATGAAGCAGAACGCAAACCGCAAGCTCAAACGCCAGCGGCGCAGCCGCATACTCGGCGGCATCTACGCGGCGCTCATTTACGCACTGTTCTATATCCCAGTGCTGGTAATGATCCAGTTTTCTTTCAACGACGCCAAGCGTAATTACTCCTGGGAGGGCTTTACCACCATGTGGTACGGAAAGCTCTTCTCCTTCAGAAACCACGACCTCTGGGAGTCGCTGGTCTACTCGCTTGTCATTGCCGTTGTCGCCACGGTCATCAGCGTGGTGATCGGCGTGCTCGGCGGCATAGGACTTAAAAAGTTCGAGTTTCACGGAAAAAAATTTATAAACCTCATGCTCTATGTGCCGATTGTCGTGCCGGAGATCGTACTGGCGGTCTCCATGCTCATCATCTTCATGTCCCTCGGCATCAAACTCGGCATGGGCACGATCGTCATTGGACACTGTACCTTCTGCATCCCCTACGCCGTCGTCACGATCAAGGGGCGCATCAGCGGCGACAACGACACCCTGCAGGAGGCGTCCATGGATCTCGGGGCAAACCGGGTGCAGACCTTCTGGCGCGTGACGATTCCAAGCATCATGCCCGGCATCCTCTCGGCGGCATTTCTGAGCTTTACCCTGTCCATCGACGACGTCATCATGTCCAACATGCTCGCAAGTGCCCGGCAGTCCACGCTCCCGGTGCTGATCCTCTCGGTCAACCGCACCGGCATCACCCCGGACATCAATGCCCTGACGACGATCATGGTTCTGATCATGGTCACGGGCATGCTGCTTCTAAGCTTCATTCAGCGCAGGCGCGCAAAAAAAGAGGCCGAAGAGATGGCCGAGACAGAAAAACGGATTTCCGCCATGCGCAATGGCTGAAAGGTAAAAGACACAGCGTACCCCAAACTGACAGAGGAGGAACAAACATGAAAAAAGCACTGGCCCTCGTACTTACGCTCGTCATGCTCCTGTCGCTGAGCCCTATGGCTTTCGCAGCGCAGAAGAATGAGATCAACATCTTCATGTGGAGTGACTACATCTCGGATGAACTGATCGAGAACTTTGAAAAAGAGTTCGACGTGCGCGTCAATCTCAGCTACATGAATGACAATGCCGACTCCATCACCAAGCTCACCGCGGGCGCCGGCAGCGAGTATGACCTCATCATGACCTGCGACGCGTACATGGAATCCCTGATCGCGGGCGGCTATCTGGAAGAGCTTGACCTGAGCAAGATCCCCAACTCCGCCAACATCAACAAGGCCTACTGGTCTGAGCAGAACCAGAAGTACTGCGTGCCCTATCTCATGAACTACATCTATGTGGTCTATGACACCGAGCGCTGCCCCATCGAGGTCACCTGCTACAACGACCTCATCAAGCCCGAAATGAAGGGCCAGATCGGTTCCGTTGACGGCGCGCGCAACCTCTTCCCTATCGCGCTCATTGCTCTGGGCTACGATCCCAACTCCCGCGATGAAAACGAGATCAAGGAAGCCTACGAGTGGCTCGTGAAGTATAACGAGAACGTGGTCGCCTACGGCTCAACCGAGACCAACATGGTCAGCGGCACCATCTCCTGCATGTTCACCTACGACGGCAACACCGCCGAGGCCATGGCGCAGCTCGGCGAGAACAATACCCTCACCGTCGCCCCCTTTACCTCTGACCCTGTGCAGCTCGGCTTTGACCTGTACGTCATCCCCAAGGGCGCGCAGCACCAGGATCTGGCCTACCAGTTCCTCAACTACATCTGCGATCCCGAGGTCATGGCGGCAAACCTGGTGGAAAATCCCTATTCCTGCCCGAACGATGCAGCCGTCGCGGCCGCCTCTGAGGAATACCGCAACGGCCCGGCCTTCGACTTTGACTACAAGACCAATGTCTTCTTCCAGGAGGACGTGGGCGATGCCATCACGATCTACGACCAGTATTATCAGATGCTGAAGGTGGGCTGAGTTTTGCTGAAGTTCGACGAACAAAAGCAGCTCGACAGCGTGCGCGGGGCTCTGGCCCTGCGCACGTCCATCGAGAAGATCATCGACGAAGCCTGGGACGCGGGCGTTAAGAATCTCTGCTGGCTTGGCATCGGCGGCACCTGGGCCTCGGCCATGCAGGCAGTGTGCCACATGAAGGAGCGCAGCGCCATTGAGACCTTTGCCCTCAACGCCGCCGAGTATCTCACGACGGGCGACAGGCGCGTGGGAGAGGGGAGCTTTCTGATCTTCTCCTCAGTCACAGGCACCACGGCGGAGATCGTGGAGGCCGTCGCAAAGGCGAAGAGAGCCGGCGCAAAGGTGCTCGCCTTTGTGGATACCGCGGGCACGCCCTTGACCGTGGCCGGGGACTGGTGCATCCAGTACCCGAAAAACGAGCAGCTCAAATTCTTCATGTGTGCCGACCGCTTCCTGTACCGCGAGGGCGTGATGCCGGAGTACGACGACATGTACGCGCAGTTTGACCGCTCTCTGCCCGAGGCGCTGGCTGAGGCTGAGAAAGCGGCGGATGCATTTGGCAAAGCCTATGCGGAAAAGCACAAGGATGATACGCTCCATTACTTTGTCGGCGCCGGGGCGCTCTACGGTGCGACCTACTCCTATGCCATGTGCTACTGGGAGGAGATGCACTGGATGCGCACCAAGTCCATCCACGCCGCGGAGTTTTTTCACGGCATGCTGGAGATCATCGACGAGGACACGCCGGTGACGGTGCTCATGGGCGAGGATGCCCAGCGACCCCTGTGTGAGCGCGTGGTGCGCTTTCTCAAAAAGGTAAACCGCAATTACACTGTGATCGACTCAAAGGACTGTGCGCTGCCCGGCATCAGCGATGAGTACCGCGGGTTCGTCAGCCATCTGGCGGTGCACGCCGTGACGAACCGCATCGACGCGCACCTTGAGGCGCTCAGCGGTCATGACATGGAGATCCGGCGGTACTACCGCAAGGTGGACTATTGAAACAAACAAGAGGGAGGCATACGGCCTCCCTCGTTTTGAGATTGAAGAAATGAGATACGGATTGTTTACCTGCCCGTACCAGCGCCTCCCGCTGGAGCGGGCCTTTGCGGATGCGAAGGCTTTCGGCTATGACTATATCGAGCTCTGGGGCGGCAGACCGCACGCGTTTGCGCCCGATCTGCTCGCGGGACAGCTGCGGGAAGTCCTCAGGCTTCAAGAGCAGTATGAAATGCCGGTGGAGGTCTATACCCCAGAGCACAACGCCTATCCCTATAATTACATGCTGGGCAGCGAAAGCCAGTGGCGGGACGCAATGGACTATCTGCTCAGATCCCTGCGCTGCGGAAGGGAGCTCGGCGCGCAATACACGCTTATCTCCGTCGGACACAGCGGCTTTATGCCTGCGAAGGCCCGGAGGGAACGCCTGTGCCGAAGCTTCCGGCTCCTCGCGGAGGAGGCGGAGCGCTTGGATCACCGCATCGTGATCGAAACGCTCACACCCTATGAGACAGACCATTTCACTCATGCCGAGGATTTGAAAGCGCTTTTGGATGAAGTCGGCTCCGGGAACCTTTTCGGCATGTGCGATGTGGTCGTGCCGTTTGTGCAGGGAGAGACGGCGGCGCACTACGTACGCGTGCTCGGAGCGCGCATGGTGCATCTGCATCTTGCCGACAGTGACGGCGTGAGCGATACCCACCTGCTGCCCGGAGAAGGAAAGATCCCGTTTATGGGGTGGCTTGATGAATTGCATGCCTGCGGCTATGACGGACGGGCAACGATAGAGCTTGTCACGCACTATATCGACACGCCTTCTGAGGCCGCAAGGCAGGCGCTGGAGAGTATACGGAGGATGGAAGCATGAAAATTGCCTGTGTGGGCGACAACTGCATCGACTTTTATGACGAAACCGGGATGGCCTGCCCCGGCGGAAACCCGGTCAATGTGGCGGTGTACGCCCGGCGACATGCTGATGGAAAGGCTCAAAGCCGAGCGCGTCGATATCACCCGTGTTCAGCGCCTGAAAGGACCGAGCGCCCTGTGCCATGTGACCATGCGCGAGGGGGACCGCGTCCTTGGCGACTACGACGAGGGTGTGATGGAATGCTTTGCCCTTCGCAAAGAGGATCTTGCGTATTTGTCCGGCTTTGACCTTGTAATCACGGGGCTGTGGGGAAGAACGGAGAAGTATCTTAAACAGATCCGCGCGTCCGGGACACTTATTGCCTTTGATGGGGCTGACCGCCCCTTTGACCCGGCGGGCTTGACAGCACTCCCGCACACGGATCTTGCATTTTTCTCCGATGATTCTATGGACGATGAGGCTCTGCGCGAGAAGATAAGCTCCGCTGCGTCGCTCGGTCCGCGCATTGTCGTCGCGACACGCGGCGCAAAGGGGAGCCTTGCCTTTGACGGCACTGCATTTTATGACTGTCCGCCTGCCCCCTGCACCGTGGTGGACACAATGGGTGCCGGTGACAGCTATATAGCAGGCTTTATCAAGACCTGGCTTGAGGGGAAATCCATAGCCGAATGTATGGAGACGGGCGCCTTGACAGCGGCAGGCACGATCGCCCGTCAAGGGGCGTGGTAACGAAGGAAGCACTGATTAAATCGGAGTGTGCGGATTGGCGGGCAGGTTTTTGCCGACGAAGCCTGAAAAGGGCAGCCGATCTGGTTCTCTTCCCATAATCCTTGACTCAAAGCTGAAATCGTTCTACTGGGAGAAAAAAATACTTCGGAACATGGAGCGTGACAAGGAGACCAATTTGGCTCTATTAAACATGGGATGGACTGTAATCTGGTTTTGGGGAAGTGAAATTAAGAGAAACCCAGATGCCTGTATTGCCGTGATTGAAGAATGTATATTCGATCAAATGGTTTCCGATTTTGATGCTCTAGGAGAATACGACTGCGAAGAAATAGACCTCTAGTAAACCTTTTGGCGAATCTGGAGAAACGCCAAAAAGTATAGGGGGTGGGTGCAAATTCGGAATTGTCCCTAACTTCGAAGAAATCAAAAAAAGCAAAAAAGCGAAATAGGCAGATGCATGGTTGCACCCACCTGTCTCGCTTTGCCCTTGTATCAAGGGTTTTCCGGGGGAGATACGCAAAAACGTACACAGGCTATTGTATCATAGCCTGTGTACCAATGTGCTTGTGTGGGAGGGCAATAAACCATCTCGCACACGATACGCCCATCTCACACACGATTTCAGAAAAAAAACTCAAAAGTCATCTCAGAAAACGAAAAAGACCCACCGTCAGAATCACTCTGCCGGGAGTCATTTTTTTGCATAGAGTTTGCGAGAAGGCGAAATACCTCTTGGTGCAAGGCGTTTTGATTAGAGGTGGAGTGCAAAACAAAGGGACCCTGATCGTATCAAAATCAGAGTCCCTTTATGTGGCTGCGACTCCTTTTTGATACAAATGCAACACTGCAAGGCGATGGTGATGCATTTTGCATCGCGGATGTTGCATTTTTTCGGGGAGTGATGCATTTGGGGCGAAGCGTGATGCATTTGGGTAGAAGGGTGTTTCACTGGGGGGAGTGATGCATTTATTGTCCACGAAATGGGGCAGGGGAGTGTTGCATCTGGTGTCCACGAGATGGGGACGCTGGTGCATTTGGTGTCCATGATAAGTTGTGTTCTCGACCGTCACGCAGGGGCTGTCGATAGAGGAGTCATACGCGAAGGTCAGACCTGCAACGTCCTTGTGTCCTTCTCATGACAACCTGATCTATATCATGGGTGCTTTTTGATATCGTACACGTATACTTCGTGGATCTCTTCCGTATACCCGTCATAAAAGCCTTTCGGCATGCCGAGCACAATCCGTGCCCCGCGATTATACAGCAACAGGAACTGGTCACGTTCCCGATCAAAGCTCAGACCTTCAATCTCGCCCTGCCTGATGACATCGTCAAAAGTACGCTCGAGAGTGACCGTCCCGGAACTGCGGTCGGCGCTCATGTCGATCCGGTACATGTGATCCGGTTTATTCTGATCTGCGTCGCCATCATCGCTTGTTACATACAGGCAACCGTTATAATAAGCGACGCCCTGAAGCCATTTCGGTGGATGATCCATCAGGAGTCTGCCTTTGTAGTCGCCGGTATCTAAATCATACATGTAGAGATACCAGCTCGACTCTTCATCGAGCCAGGATACCATATATACCGTGCGCGAGTCGGGGTCCACCGCGATCCCCGCACACTCCATCTGACAGGTGTCTCCGCGAAACGGGAACACCCGTTTGAGTTCGAGCGTGTTGCCGTCGTAGACCGCAACCTGGATATTCTTGCCGACGCCGTCCATAAAATGCTCAACGCCAAGGTACAACTCGTTCTGATACACGTCGATATCGCCGATGTGATTCACCTCAAGCTCATAGCCTTTGAAGGGATCTGTGTTTTCTGCAACAACATCCCAGCTTTCGTCGTATTTCGTCAGTGTCGTCGAACCGCTCACCCAATAGAAGCCGCCCTCGACACAGACGCCCTGCCTGCCGTTTACCCGATGGACAGCAGAAAGCGAATACGCGTGAGCCGGCGAACCTGCGGTAGCGGCAACGGAGTCTGCGGCGCCAGAATCGGCCTCCGCAGCAAAGCCCTTCCGGCTCAGCGCCAAAGCAAGCGCCGCGCCGACAAGGATTGTCAAGCCAACTGTTTTCTGTACCCTTCTCCAGGGAATTGCAAGCAGTGCTAAGGGAATCTGCATGATCAATCGCGTCCTTTCATATCTGGTGCTGATTAGGGGCAGAAGTTTCTCAATCGCAGCATCTCGTAACCTCAGATCCGCATATCGAGCACTTACCTTCAATAATCACATCGAATCGACCCTTTCGAATCGTATATCCAGGCGCGAATGAAGTTACTCCGCATTTTGAGCAGAATGCATTGCAGAGATACAGTTGCCGACGTCTCTCTGGCCACGACTGCCATTCCTGGTAAGCAGCAAAATCCGTTATGCCTTTGTTTTTCATGTACCCGTCCCGCTCCATCTCCTCGCGAATGAAACGTTCGACCATTGCTTCATCACATCCATCCGCTCGGAACTGGTCGGCGAGTGTTTTGTATTTACCGGTGTATTTCACGAGTGGATCACTCCTCGTATAATAATTATTAGAAAGTTTATATATTTTCTTTATGGCTCGTGCAGCGACCATTTGGGCCTTACCTTGAATGGAATGTTGTATGGGAGCCCAATGTGCATTCCAGTATACTTGGAGAAATCGAGCCAGAACTCTTTTTGCGGATTTTTGATCACCAGATAGTTTATATCAAATTCGTCTTTTCCATCCAGAGCGTAGGTCACTCCGCAGTCACGAGACCATATCAAATCTCAATGACGCCTGGTGAAACAGACGGATCATGACCGCACAACACCGCGGCACAGCTTGGATCAGTAGCCATCTCCGCAATCCATCGCAGGGATTTGAGCTGCTGCGTGCGGTCAAAACCAAAGCCAGGCGTGATTTCTTCCTTCCAGTTGCGCGGCGAGAATGCTGCGTCGGATGCGAAGAGGATAAGCTGTCCGCCGCTTCGTAGCAACACTGCCGCTTGCCCGTCGGTGTGTCCAGGGACATTGACCATCATAACGCTCTCATCTCCGAGAACGTCAATAGCACAGCAATTTGGCCCGATAGAAGAGCCACGGTAGAAAACTCGCTCAATCGGCTGATCGATCCAAAGGCTCTGAGGCTGCCGAGCCTTGTATACCGCGCAGCATGACCAGAAGTATTCATCCTCCGGAAGAAGGATGTGGCGAGCTTCTCTTATATGCTTCAAGCCTGCCACATGATCGGGATCAAGATGCGTCAGGAGTACGTATTCCAGATCTTGAGGCTGGATACCAATGGTGGAAAGCTGTTCATGAATCGCCATACCCGATGGAAGCCAAGGATGATAGAACGCGGCCAGATGGCTGGGAAGTATGGAACTGACAGCCTTTGGGTCATAGACACCTCTTGGACTGATATCCCGGCACCAGCCTGTATCTATGAGAATAAGTCCCTTTGGATGCTCGATTAGATAGGCGCAGACCGGAAGTGTGACTCTGCTTTTATCTGGCGAGGTTAGTTGTTGGGCTGTATTCTTAAGATCAATGCTGTTGCCAAAGGGAACCGTCTCGGAAACTCTAATATAGCCACAGTGGAGGATATGTATTTTCATAAGGAAAACGCAATTAAGCCCTCATCTTCTCCACTTCGAGAGCGATCTCTTGAACCAACTCCGACTCCGTGAGCCCGCCTTTAAAAACGCCTTACAGCACGTATTCATACAGCCTGAAAGCTGTCCATCGCGTGTCCTCATAATACATCTGCACGCTTGTTATATACTGAAAGCCCATTCTCTGATACAGATTTTCTGCGGGAATGTTGCCGTCAAGCACATCAAGCCGAATGGCTTTCATCCCGGTCTCTCGAGCAATGTCGATAGATTTCCGAACCAGTGCCTTTGCGTATCCTTTACCATGAAAATCCGGATGGACACCAAGAGCATGGATCACAAGAAGCTCCGAATCATCCGCGGCAATATGCCAGCGACAGTTTTGATAGCTTTCGTTGTATTCGTGGTTCAAAACCATTGCCCCGCTATTCGTTCTTTATCACGGCAGATGTAAAGACAGCCGTTGCCTATAGAAGTACGAAGGAACTCGGAAGACGGATATATATCCTTTTTCCAGCCGACATAGCGCCGCTCCGGATTCAGGTTATCAATGAGGGAGTGGTAGAAGTCCCGTACTTCTTCATAGATATCCTTATTTGCCCTGCAGATGTCAGCAGTCTGCATTCGTATAGCCCTTTCTGTCTTTATTGAGACGGTTTATCTACTATGGAGCATCCTTGAAAATAGGAGGCAACGGCTTTTCACCAGGCATGAGTCGCTCTAATACGCTTTTGCGAACGATAATGGACTGATCACCGAGGTATCGGTTAAAAACCAGACCGCCGATGGCACGCTTGTTGAAGACATTGTTTAGCATATCATGGACTGGCATATGATATATACCTGCATTTTCAGGATAGAGAGGAACATCTGTATCATATATGGCTCTGTTTTTTCCGGTGTAACAGAGCATATAACGGTTCCCTTCGGCGGAGGGGTGCAGTTCGTCTTTGTTGACATAAAGCTGACGAACATGATCGCTGTCCTGTAAAGCACAGATGGCGAGAATATCAAGCTCCTCTTCGTAGGCGGTTTTGAGCAGTTCAGCGATTCTTTCTTCCTTCTGAGGGAGAGATAGTTTCTTTGTATCGCTGACTTGATCCATTTTCATCCAGAATTGTTTTGTAGTCATCGGCAAGCATATGCCGCCACGCCCAGGGATCGCTTTCTTCATCAGTCCACCAGCGGTCGGCCGGGACGCGCTCCTCCACAGAGAAACCGGGGATGGCGTTCGAGAACAGCGGGAGGAAGCCGACTGTACGCAGGAGCGCCACAAGCTGCTCTGCCGTGTCCAGCCGGTTCGGATCATCGGGGGCGCAGCCGTCCATTATGAATTGTCCGTTGATTTCTTTCATGTTGGTGGCGTCTCACTTTCCACGATTCGTCTATCAGAACGGCAGTTTTTCATATTCCAGGGAATCCAAGGAAAGATCATTCGATCCGTCGCTGGGCCGTATTACAGTCTCCTATACAGATCAGAAGGGCGCAACCCGTTTGCTTTCGCCGTTCGATTCCAGTTTATATTTGCGATTGCGATATAGAGTGCGCGTGGAAAAGCGTAAGGCTCGGCAAAAATATCGGCGATTGCGCTTTTTTCATTGATGGCCTTGGCCAACTTGTCCATGCCTTCCGCCACCTTCTTTGTGGCACCGATGTGGAAGGGAATATGCACCATAAGCTCGCCGAGCAGCTCACCGGCGCTGATTCCCAATCCGCCGCAGTAGTCAAAACCCATCTTTGCGCTCCACTGGCTTACGGCGCTGAACAGGCTTTGCAGCTGGCGACTCTCATATAGGCCCATATTTGCGAGAAGATAGACCCGCTTGGCCCCGCCTCTGTAATTATGTTCAAAGTGCTCCATCAAACGGATCATCTGGGAGGGTACGCCATCCACATACAGGGGCATACAGAGAACCAGCGTCTCCGCGTCCTCCAATGAACTCACAAGGCTGTTCAGATCCTTGATATAGCTTTGAATGGTGATGATCTCAGGGTCATGTGTGAGAGATTCCGCCAGTCTCCCTGCCAGCTTCCCGGAATTTCCTTTTAGCCCCCTCATGCTGCCAATCAGTAGAACAGTACGGCCGGGAGAGCATGCCGGTCTTGTGTCTGGCAGAAGACAGTCCTGCATGTCTTCACGGAAGATAACAACTTTCTCATATCCCCGGAAGTTTGAGCACAGAGCACGAACATAACGCTTTGCGCTATTCTGCTCCTCCTTTGAAAGAGCGTGACCATAGAAAATGAAGGTGAACGCCTTTATTTCATCATATCGCTTCTTATGATGTGTTTCACAGCCGATGATCTCAAATTGCGGGAGTACATAGCCAAGACAGCGGTCGATGACGTTTTTGACAAAGCCCGAGAAGCCGCCG
>CADARY010000008.1 GCA_902790375.1 Oscillospiraceae bacterium
ACCGCAGCGCCGACGCCTGTGCCGACGATGCCGCTTCCCACGCCCGCCCCCATGTCGGAGGCCGACCAGCGCGCGCTCATTGAGCGCTTCCGCGGCCTGTGGGAGCCGGATCTGAGCTATGAGACCTGGTTCAGCGCCATCACGGATCTCGACCACAACGGCCGGCTCGAGGTGCTGACGGCATCCCTGCAGGGCTCCGGCCTCTATACCTGGGTCAACTGCTATGAGGTCAACGACAGCTTCACAAACCTCAATCACTGCCCGGACGATACGCAGGAGGGCCAGGCCTGGCCGGACATCCTCAAGGAAAGCCTCACCTCCTACCGTGACCCCGCCACCGGGCGCTATACCTACGTGTGCGAGGACTTCCTGCGCGACGGCGCGGCCCATTACTGGACCGGCCTTATGAGCTTCTGCCTCAGCGACGGGCACATTGAGGTCCGCCAGATCGCCGCCATGGACGAGGTATACAGCGATCAGAACAATTCCGTCAAACGCTATTACGACGAGCACAACGCCGAGACCACCGAGTCGGCCTATCTCGGCGCCGAGCAGCGCGTTTTCGCAGGCCAGGAGAAGGGGACCCTCTCTCTTGCCTGGACGCAGCTCCAGCCCGCGAGCACGCCGGCACCGGCCGTGACGGCCCAGCCCCAGTTCACTTCCCAGCCTGCGTT
Organism: Oscillospiraceae bacterium; assembly: GCA_902790375.1. Classification (GTDB taxonomy): domain Bacteria; phylum Bacillota; class Clostridia; order Oscillospirales; family Oscillospiraceae; genus Limivicinus. The sequence goes on from CADARY010000008.1 coordinate 675, forward strand.
TACCGCTCAACCCCAGGCAAACGGCCCCGTCACCATCACCAAGAACCCCACGAGCGAGTCGCTGCTTGTCGGCGGCAAGACCTGGTTCATCGCCCACGCGGATAACGCCTCCTCCCTCACCTGGATCCTCACAAGCCCCCAGGGCCAGACCTATACGCTCCAGCAGGCCATGGCCGCAAACCCCGGCCTCATGCTCGAGGCCCTGCCGGAGGACACCCTGGCGGTGAGCAATGTGCCCGCCTCCGTGGACGGGTGGAGCGTGCAGGCCCGCTTTGACGGCCCCGGCGGCTCCGCCGTCACCGCTCCCGCCACCATCGGCGTGGACGACAGCCTCTCGGCCTACGGCGGCGTGATCTCCGCCTACTACCGGGCCTACAGCACCGGCAGCAACACCGCCGAGTACGCCTTCGGCAACAATCTGTCCGAGTTTATCGCCTCGGCCCGCCATGTGGGCTATGCGATGCAGGATCTGAACGGCGACGGGGTGCAGGAGCTCATGATCGCCGGCATCCTGGACGACAGCTACACCGAGCTTGTGCTCTTCGATCTCTACACCCTTGAAAACGGCCAGCCCGTGCAGCTTGCGACCAGCCGCGCGCGCAGCCGCTACTTCCTGCGCACCGACGGCTCGATCCTCAACGAGGGCTCGAACGGCGCGGGCAACAGCATCTTTGTTGTCAACCGCCTCACCGGCAGCGCGCTCACGCCCGTCGAGTCCGCCTTCACCTGGTATACCGGCGAGCCGACCGACGGCTGCTACCACCAGACCGACGGCTACCACTATGAGCCGCGCAGCTTCGACGAGTATCTCAGAGATCAGCAGTTCACACAGCTCATCACCGGCTGGGAGAGCAGCGTCACCTTCCCCCAGCTCACGCAGATCGCATAAGGCAACACCGGAGGGCCTGGGCTCTCCGGTTTTTTGTTGACAATCGCGCCCATGGCGGGTATCATGGACATATCCTTTTTACAGGAGTATGAACGCTATGGATAAAATCCGCGCTTTTCTCAGGAATAAAAACATCATATTCTCCGGCAGACGCTACGGGATTGTCGCGCTGAGCGCCATGGCCCAGGGCCTTTTCTGCTCGCTGCTGATCGGCACGATCATCAGGACCCTCGGCACGCAGTTCGGCGTGCAGATGCTGACGGATATCGGCACCTATGCCATGGCCGTCTCCGGGCCTGCGATGGCCGTCGCCATCGGCTATGCCCTGCAGGCCCCGCCGATGGTGCTCTTCTCGATGGCAGCGGTCGGCTGGGCCGCGAATGCCGAGGGCGGCGCGGGCGGCCCCCTTGCGGTTCTGATCATTGCCATCATCGCCGCCGAGTGCGGCAAAGCCGTCAGCAAGGAGACGAAGATCGACCTGCTCGTCACCCCCGCCGTGACCATCATCGTGGGCGTGGCGCTTGCCAAGCTCATTGCGCCCCCCATCGGGACCGCGGCCTCGGCCTTCGGCATCATGATCGACCGGGCCACAAAGCTCCAGCCCTTCTGGATGGGCATTGCGGTGTCGGTGCTGGTCGGCATTGCGCTCACGCTGCCCATCTCCTCGGCGGCGATCTGCTCCGTTCTGCAGCTCACGGGCCTTGCCGGCGGCGCCGCCGTCGCGGGCTGCTGCGCGCAGATGGTGGGCTTTGCCGTCATGAGCTTCCGGGAAAACCACTGGGGCGGTCTTGTGTCCCAGGGCCTCGGCACCTCCATGCTGCAGATGCCGAACATCATCCGCAATCCCCGCATCTGGATCCCGCCAATCGTCTGCTCCGCCATCACGGGGCCGATCGCAACCTGCTTTTTCCATCTGGAGATGAACGGCGCGCCCATCAACTCCGGCATGGGCACCTGCGGCCTCTGCGGGCAGATCGGCGTCTGGACCGGCTGGGTCTCCCCGAGCGCGGAGGCCGTCGCCAAGGGGGCCCAGGCCATCACGCCCACGGCCTTCGACTGGGCAGGGCTGGTGCTCATCAGCTTCGTGCTGCCCGCGGTCATCTGCCCGCTGCTCAACGCCCTCTGCCGCAAGCTCGGCTGGGTGAAGGACGGGGATCTGACCATCGCATGATGCGGTTTATAGAAAGCTGCAGGGGGGCTGTCTCATTCTGAGGCAGCCCCCCTGCTTGATCGTACCCATCCTGAAAACATATTTACAGAATCCAGCAAAATCCGCTTGTCAGAAGATACGGCTTATGGTACAATAACCTGGTACTATAGGATATTATGTAAATATACATACCAAATTCTCATTGCGAAGGTGTAATCGTGAAGAAAAACAAGATTGTTGATCCCGAAACCGAACAGGTGCTCAGTCAGCGGGCGTCGCGCCGCCTGGTCCGGCACCTGAAGGCACGGCGCTTCTGGGACAGGCTGGCCGGCTTCATCATCGTGACGGTGCTTGTCGTGGGCTGCAGTCTCCTGGGACTGGAGTATGTGATCCTGAAGGGGCCCTCGCCGGCGCTGCGTGATCTTTTCATCAGCACCATGGACGAGACGCGGCGCTTCCGCTTTGTGCCGCAGATTTTCCTGACAGCCGAGGAGCTGGACGCCCTGCGCACCAAGAAGAAAATGGAGCAGGATATCGCCACCAACAAGGATCTCATCACGGTCGCGGCCAACCAGACCGAGACCATTGAGGCCAAGCCCATGGAGGACGAAGGCCCGAAGGCGGACGCCTACGGCCTTGTGGATGAGGACGGGGACGGCATCATCTTTACCGAGGTCAAGGGCAACGGCTATCTCGGGTATATGACGGTCATCCTCGACCCCAAGCGGGTCTTTGTCGGCATGCCGGACGGCTACGGCGGCGTGGGCCTTACGCTCGAGCAGATGGTGCAGAAGTATGACGCCATCGGCGGCATCAACGCCGGCGGCTTCAAGGACGACGGCGGCGGCGGTCTCGGCGGCATGCCGGAGGGCCTGACCATCATCGACGGGGTCTGCTACAACCAGAACGCGGACGTGACGGAGGGCTTCGCCGGCCTCGATAAGGACGGTATCCTGCACGTGGGCTTCTACAGCTATGAGGACTGCCTGGCCAACAACATCGTGCACGCGGTCTCCTTCGGCCCGATCCTCATTTCCAACGGCGTCCCCACGGACCCCGAATACCTCACCAGCAGCGTCAACCCCCGCACCGCCATCGCCCAGCGCGCGGACGGCGCGATCATCATGCTCGTCATCGACGGGCGGCAGGTGCACTCCATCGGCGCGACCTATCAGGACATGGTGGATCTCCTGCTCAGCTACGGCGCGGTCAACGCCTGCAACATGGACGGCGGCTCCTCCACGGTCATGTACTATGAGGGGCGCTATGTCAACAGCTGCTCGGCCGAGGGCGGCAATCCGCGCCCGCTGCCCAACGCATTTCTGTACAAATAAGATAGGAACCAATATCTATGGCAAAAAAGAAAAGGCGCCTTGGGAGAGTGCTGTATACGCTCTTTCTTGGCTTATGGGCTGTGCTGCTCTGTTACGGCGCCTGGTACGCCCTCGGCAAGGTCTGGGTCTATGCCGGGGAGTATGAAGCCTCGCGCCCGAACCACACCATGGACGCCTATGTGGCCGCGCTCAGCAGCGACCTCTGGGACGAGGGGATCGCGGATACCGTCAAGGCCATGCCCCATCCCTTCCAGTCCGATGAAGAGGTGGCGCAGCATGTGCGCGAAATGCTCTCGGGCGGCATCAGCTATGTGCGCCGCGGCGGCGGCGGGGAAGGGCATGCCGTCTATGCCCTGCGCTGCCAGGGCCGCGAGTTCGGCACCGTGACCCTTACGGAGCAGCAGGATTATGTGAGCCCCATCGACACCGCCGTGTTTCCCTGGCGCTATCTGCCCTGGAGCATACGGCCCTGGCAGGTGGAGAGCGAGAGCTTTGATTTTACCGGGCTGTACAGCTCGCTCGAGGTGGTCGTCCCCAGAACCTACAGCGTGAGCCTCAACGGCGTGCCCCTCGGGGCGGATCATGTCGTGGAGATCAACATTCCCTATGACGTGCTCAAGAGCCTGTATGAGCGCTATGACGGGCTGCCGACCAAGCTGCGCTACCATGCGGACAACATCATCGGCAGCATTGAGCCCGAGATCCGCGACGAGCAGGGCGAGGTCTTTCAGATCGACCGCACGCGGGACGATTCCCAGTTCATCCGCCCCTGCACCCCGGAGAAGCTGGAGCGGCTTGCCCAGTTCACGGCGGGCTTTGTGGACCGCTATCTGAAGTTCACCTCCGGCGCGGTGGACCCGACCGCCGGCTATCAGCGCCTCAGTCCGTACCTCCTGAAGGGCTCGGATCTGGACGGGCGCATGCACGACGCCATTGACGGGCTGACCTGGGCGCATACCTCCTCCGTCACGGTGGACGACGCCCGCCTCAACGGCGCGCTCGACCTGGGGGACAACTTTTATATCCTGGACATCACCGCCGCCGCCACGACCTTCGCAAACGGCAAGGGCTCGGTGGAAAACGTCAGCAACATGCGCGTGATCGTCCGCGAGAGAAACGACGACATCCGCGCCATTACGCTGGAGCTGTATTGACCGCGCGAACAAGCAAAGCCGCCCCGGAGAGGCCAGGCCCCGATGAGGCAAAAGAGAGAGAATAGAGGGACAGCCGGAATGAGTACACGAAGAAAGCTTCTTTTCGGAAAATTTATCTATACGCTGCTGCTGCTGGCGTATATGATCGCCATCACCTATATTGGCTATACCTGGCTTGTGCGGGTCAACGACTATGCCGAGCAGTATGAGCTCTCCAGGCCCTCCAAGGCGGTGGACGCCTACCTTGAAACGCTCAACCGCGACCGCTGGAACGACGGCGTTGCCCGCGCAGTGCAGGCGATGCCCCATGAGGCGCAGAGCGATGAGGAGATCCGCGCCTTTGTGCAGGATAAGCTCGCGGCCGGCGTCACCGCCGTGCGCAAGAGCGGCGTCTCCGAATCCGGCACCCAGACCTACAGCCTGCGCTGCAGCAACCGGGAGATCGGCAGCATGAGCATTGCGGAGGATCAGAACTACCGCGGCAAGGTGAAGCTCGACGAGATGCCCTGGCCTCTTGTGAGCCGCTTCCTGCCCGGCATTCTCGAGTGGGGCCTCAAGCCCTGGGTCCTGGCGCACGATGAATTTGATTTCACCAATCTCTACAATTCCGTGGAGGTCACGGTCCCGAGCACCTACAGCGTCCTGATCAACGGCACCCCCCTCGATCAGTCCTACATCGTGGAGGAGGGGATCCACTACGACGTGTATGAGGATTACTATTACGATCTGCCGATGCTGCCGACCAAGGTGACCTACCGATACAACAACGCCATCGGCGATGTGCAGATCCAGGTCCTGGATGAGGACGGCAATCCCTTCGCCATCGACCCCGACAAGGGCGACGTGCAGTTTATCAAGCCCGTGGATGAGGCGACGCAGCAGCGCCTGATGGATCTCATGCGGCCCTTTACCGAGCGCTATCTGCTCTTCCGCTCCGGCGCCACCGACAGCATGACCGCGCTCAACAACCTCAAACCCTACATCATCCCCGGCTCCGATATCGACAAGCGCGCCCAAAACGCGCTGGACGGGCTGAGCTGGGCCCACACCTCCTCCTTCAAGCTGTCGGATTATCGCTTCAACGGCATCCTGCCCCTGGCCAACAGCTGCTATGTCTGCAGCGTGACCGCCACGACCGACACCTACACCTACGGCAAGGGCGAGGTGACGGATATCCTGGAGCTGAGCGTGATCTGCTACGACGACGGCCAGACGACGCTTGCCTTCCAGGTCAACTGAGGCAACACCGCACAATCCGCCTGCGGCATCTCCTGGAAAATTTGTGCTCTGATTTCGTCACTTTTTCTTGAGGTACACAAAGTACATCTGCGAAAAAGTCTGCTCTTGCCGAATTATGCGGTGTTGCCCTGAGGCAGCGCCGCACAATACGAGCGGAGCATGCTGCGCTATTGCCCTGATTATCAGCAAAAGAAGGGGAAGGTTCATCCTTGCATACAGAAAAAACACCCGACTGCCGGGAACAGACGGCCATTGTGCTGCCGTCGCTGGACCCGGACAGCAAATTTCAAAAGGTAGTCGAAGGCCTGCTTGAGGCAGGCTTTCGGCATATCGTCATCGTGGACGACGGCAGCAAGGCCGAGCGAAAGCACTTTTTTGACGAGGCCGCTGAAAAGCCCGGCTGCGTTGTTTTGACCCATGAGGTCAACAGGGGCAAGGGCCGCGCCCTCAAAACCGCCTTTGCCTATGTGCGCGAGCGCCTGCCGGACTTGTCCGGCGTCATCACCATCGACGGCGACGGGCAGCACCTGACCGGGGACATCATCGCCTGCGGGAACAGGATGTTGGAAAATCCCGACAGCGTGGTTCTCGGCTGCCGGGACTTCAGCCGCCCCGGCATCCCGCCGCGCTCGGTGGCGGGCAACAAAACGACCTCGCGCTTTTTCCGCATCCTCTTCGGCATCCGCCTCTCCGACACGCAGACGGGCCTGCGCGCCATCCCGGCGAAGCTTCTCGACACCTTCTGCGACATTGAGGGCGAGCGCTTTGAGTATGAGACCAACATGCTCCTGTATATGAAGCGCCTCGGCATCCCCTTCCTGGAGCAGCCCATCGAGACGGTCTATGACCCGGACGACTACAGCTCCCACTATAACGCGGTGAAGGACTCCTGGCGCATCACAAAGGTGATGCTGCGCTTTCTGATCACGGGCTCCGGCTTTCGCTATCTTGTGAGCTCGATCCTGTCCTTCCTTCTGGATAACGGACTCTACCGCGTCCTCTTCTCCGCCCTGCAGGGGAGCGTTGCCGCCCATCTGGTTTCGCCGCTTGCCCAGGCTGCGGCGCGTGTGGTCTCCTCGCTTTTCAACTTCACGCTCAATGACCGCTGGGTCTTTGAGAACAAGGGCGAGCACGGCAAGGCCCTCGTCAAATACTACTGCCTCTGCATCCCGCAGACGCTGATCTCCATGCTGTGCCTGACAGCGCTGGTCTCCTCCCTGCGGATCACCGCGCCCTGGCTTGCCACCTTCGTCAAGATCCTGGTGGAGACGGTTTTGTTTTTCGTCAGCTATTTCATCCAGAAAAAATGGGTGTTCCGGAAAAAGTGAGCCTGTCAAACGCCTGCCGCAAATTTGCAGCGGGCGTTTGCAAATGGCTGCAAAACGCTTGAACTGACTCAGGCGCTATGTTATAATACCAACACTTCGTATTGCGGAGGAATTGTCGCCCCAAGCCCATGTGTTTTTTGGAGAGAGAGATTATCTGATGTGGTTTGCCATTATGCTGGCGCTCGCCGTGCTGGCGGGGCTTGCGCTGTTTTACCTGATTACACGCTTTCACCGCTTCTCCTTTGTGGAGAAGCTGGGGGAAAAGAGCCGCGCGCTCTCCTGGCTCGCCGCCTGTCTGCCGCTGGCGCTGCCGGGGGTGTTTGCCCTGCGCTTCAATATCACGACCGGCATCGTCGTGCTTCTGCACCTGATGGCGGCCTTTCTGCTCTGCGGCCTTGCATGCCGCCTCCTCCGGCGGCTGACAAAGCGGGAGATCGCCTATGATATCCAGGGCGGGGCGGCCCTCCTGCTGGCGGCGGTCTACCTTGCAGTCGGCTGGGTCAACGCTCACGAGGTCAGACAGACCGACTACCGCGTCGAAAGCCGCAAGAGCCTCGCGCGCAGCTATCGCATTGTTGAGATCGCAGACGCCCACTTCGGCATCACCCAGAACGGGGAGACCTTCGCCCGGGAGATGGAGCGGGTACAGGCGCTGAGCCCCGACCTGGTCGTCATCGTCGGCGACTTTGTGGATGACGACAGCGACAGGGCGGATATGCTGGAGGCCTGCAGGGCCCTCGGCGGACTCAGGACGCCGCTCGGCGTTTACTTCGTCTACGGCAACCATGACGAGGGCTATTACCGCTACCGGAACTTCAGCGCCTCAGAGCTGCGGGAGGCGCTCGAGCAGAACGGCGTCACCATCCTCACCGACGAGAGCGTCCTGCTGGACGGCTGCCTGCAGCTTGTCGGGCGCAGGGATCGCTCGAACCCGACCCGGGCGGACATGGAAACGCTCATGGCGCCGCTTGACAGGGAGCGCTTTACCCTTGTGCTGGATCACCAGCCCAACGACTATGCCGCCGAGGCCGCAGCCGGGGCGGACCTGGTCCTCTCCGGCCACACCCACGGGGGGCATATCTTCCCGGCCGGGCAGATCGGCCTGCTCACGGGCGCAAACGACGCCATCTACGGGCTGGAGACGCGAGGGGATACCGACTTCATCGTGACCTCCGGCATCTCCGGCTGGGCCATCCCCTTCAAGACCGGCACCTTCTCCGAGATCACGGTGATTGATCTTGCATCTCCACAACAATAAAGGAGCATTTGCCATGCAGATAAAAACGGAACAAAGCGCAGCCAACGCCTGCCGCCTGCAGCTTGCCGGGCGGCTGGACCCGGAGAGCGCCGGGCAGGTCCGCCGGGCCCTCGCCGCGATCCCTGCGGATGCAGCTTCCCTGACCCTGGATCTTGAGGGGCTTTCCTACATCTCCCTTGCCGGACTGCGGGAGCTGCTGATCGCCCGCCGCCGCTTTCCTGCGGGAACGGTACGGCTGGAGAAGCTCCGCCCCCGGGTGCTCGAGGCTCTGGAGAGCAGCGGCTTTTCGGATTTCTTCGCAATCGGGGAGACTTTGCCTGAGGATCTGCCCGGGTGTGGAGAAGCCCTCTCCGGCTCCTTCCGGGATTTCCTTGCCCAGAAGCGCCGGAGCGCCGCTGACCGCGTCGCCATCGTGAGTGAGGCGGGGGAGCACAGCTGGCGGGAGATCGACGCCTGCGCGGAGCTTATCGCCGCGGACCTCGCCGCCCTCGGCGTCCGCCGGGGCAGCCATGTGGCCATCTGCGGCAGAAATTCCATCAACTGGGTCTATACCTTCTTCGCCATCCAGAAGCTCGGCGCGGTGGCGGCGCTCATCAACCCCGGCCTCAAGGCGAAGGAAATCGCCAAGATCCTGCGCGGCGGGGACGTAGAGCTGCTGTGCTGCGGCGAGATCCTGGAGATGAAGGAGGAGGCCGCGTTCCTCGGCGAGATCCGTCAGGCTGCGGGCGAAAAGCTCAAGGGCTTTTACGATGTCCGCAGCAGCCGCGACTTTCGCGCGCGGATCGGGGAGCGCGCCGCCTGCCCCATGCAGACGGTGGAGGCGGACGATCCCGCGCTGATGATCTTCACCTCCGGCTACACCGGCACCCCGAAGGGAGTGCTCCTGTCGTCGTACAGCGTGCTGCGCGCCTCCCGCGCCAGCGCCGGGACCCAGCGCCTGACGGCTCAGGACCGCATCTGCCTCATTCTGCCGATGTTCCACATCTTCGGCCTGGTGGCGGGCCTGATCGCCGGCTCCTGTGCCGACGCCCTGATTTACCTGCCGAAGGATATCCGCACCGGCACCATCCTGAACCTGATCCACACCGAGCGCTGCACGGTCTTCCATTCGGTGCCGTCCATGCTCGTCGCCCTCGTGAACAACAGGGACTTCAGCCCCGAAATGCTCTCGAGCCTCCGCTGCACCATCATTTCCGCCGCTGCCGCAACCCGCGCGCAGATGGAGCGTTTTCAGAACGCCATGCCGGAAAACCACTTTCTGTCCTCCTACGGCCTGAGCGAGATGGCCCCCGTGAGCATCACGGACTATGAGGACACGGACGAGCATGTCATGCGCACCGTCGGTCGGCTGCTGGAGCACGTCGCCCTTCGCATTGCCGATCCCGCGACGGGGAAGGACTGCCCCGCCGGGGAGCCGGGTGAGATCCTGGCGCAGGGCTACAGCCTGATGGCAGGCTACTACCGCATCGCCGTCGAGGACCAGGCCATCGACGCGGACGGCTGGCTCCACACCGGCGACCGCGGCTGCCTGGACGAGGAGGGGTATCTCCATCTGGACGGGCGCTACAAGGAGCTTATCATCCGCGGCGGAGAGAACGTCATGCCCGGCGAGATCGAGACTGCGCTCACAGAGCTCCCGGGCGTCCGAAACGCCAAGGTCATCGGCGTGCCGAGCGACTTCTTCGGCGAGGAGGTCTGCGCCTGCCTTGTCTGCGGAGAAGGGGAGGGCTTTGACGAGGACGCGGCCCGCGCCGTGCTCTCCGAGGGCCTTGCCCGCTACAAGGTGCCCTCCTTCTTCCTGCTGTACGACGAGCTGCCGCTTCTCGGCAGCGGCAAGATCGACATTGTGACGCTCAAGCAGGACGCCATCATCCGCGTCAACGCCATGAGGAAATGAACGAGATAACACAGCCCCGCCGAAACAGCTTGCAATTATCGGTGGGCTGTGCTAAAATACGGCACGTTGTCCGCGTCTGCGGCAGCCATTCAAAAAGATGTCACTTGAAAACCATCTTAAAAAAACAAGGAGAATTGAATCATGAGAAAAGCAATGTCCGAATTTCGCGATCTTATGCGCTCTGTCCCGCCGCTTGTGGTGTCGCTGCTGTTTCTCTCCATCGTGGGGATGAACCTGCTGGCCAACAAGAGCATCAACACCGGTGTGGACTGGCTTGCGCTGGATTGCGGAATTTTGTTTTCCTGGCTGACCTTCCTGTGCATGGACATCCTGACCCAGGGCTACGGCCCCCGGGCGGCCACGATGATGTCCGTCGCGGCCCTCGGCATGAATCTGCTGATGGCGCTCATCTTCTTTATCGCCAGCCGCATCCCCGGCGCCTGGGGCGAGAGCTTCGTGGAGGGCAGCGAGGAGATCCTGAACACCGCCCTCAACAACACCTTCGGCGGCACCTGGTTCATCATCCTCGGCAGCTCCATCGCCTTTCTGGTGTCGGCCGTGATCAATAACTTCCTGAACGACGGCATCGGCCGGCGTATCGGAAGGGACCGCGGCTTCGGCGGCTTTGCCGTGCGGGCCTACGTGTCCACCTTCATCGCTCAGTTTGCCGACAACCTCGTCTTTGCCCTGCTGGTCAGCAAGGTCTTTTTCGGCTGGAGCCTGCTGCAGTGCTTCACCTGCGCCCTCACCGGCGCTCTGCTGGAGCTCTTGTTTGAGGTGTTCTTCTCTCCCATGGGCTACCGCCTCACCCGCGGCCTGCTCACGGGGCGCCGCACGGCGCCTCAGGCGGCATGAGGGCCGTCGTCAGCGGCAGCGCCAGCGGCATCGGCTGTGCCATCGCCCGGCGCTTTCTCCGGGAGGGACTGGAGGTCTGCGGCTTTGACACGCAGGAGGGCGTCATCGACCATCCCCGCTACCGCCATGTCCGGCGGGATATCCGGCAGGACTGCCGCCAGGCGGATTATGCGCCGGAGATCCTCGTCAATGCCGCCGGGACCATCGAGGAGTGTGAGGCCATCGACGTGAACCTGCGCGGCACCATCGCCTTTACCGAGGGCTTTCTGGACAGCCCCGGCCTGCGCTCGGTGCTGTTCATCGCCTCGGCCTCGGCCCGCAACGGCGCGGAGTTCCCCTTCTATGTGGCGAGCAAGGCGGGTCTTGTGGGCTACATGAAGAACCTCGCCCTGAAGCTTGCAGAGCGCGGCATCACCTGCAACAGCATCTCGCCCGGCGGCGTCATCACCCCCATGAACCGCCACATTCTGGAGGATGAACGGCTCTATGCCGCGGTGAAGGCGGAGACCCTCCTCGGCAAATGGTGCCGGCCCGAGGAGATCGCGGATCTCGCCTGGTATCTCACGGCGGTCAACCGCTCCATCACGGGGGAGGATATCCTGATCGACAACGGCGAAATGCTCAAATCTCATTTTATCTGGTGACTACAGGGCTGATCTTCGGATCAGCTCTGTTTTTTCAGAATTATTAATTTATGTAAACTGTTGATTTTGGGTGCCCGGGATAGTATAATTATTCTGATATTGTATGCGCGTGGTGGGGAGAAATCACCCGCGGATGATGAACAGAACAGGAGGAACCCATTATGCTGAACATCGAAAAGACCATGGACGGCAGCAAGCTGACGATGGCGCTGGAGGGCCGTCTCGATACCACGACTGCGCCGCAGCTTGAAAAGGAGCTGGAGGAAGCGCTTGACAAGGCAGACGCGCTGGCGCTGGATTTTTCCAAGCTTGAGTACATCTCCTCCGCCGGGCTGCGTGTGCTGCTCTCGACCCAGAAGGTCATGAACCGCAAGGGCGGCATGACGATCCGCCATGTGAACGATGTTATCATGGAGATCTTTGAGGTCACGGGTTTTATCGACATTCTGAACATCGAGACATAATCTGACGCGAAGGCAAGGAGAACATATCATGGACCAACAGTTGTTTCGTAAAAAGAGTCTGGATCGCATTTCCTCTCCCGAGCAGCTCAATGACTATCTGCGCGTCACGAACCCCTCCGTGTGGGTTGTCCTGCTTGCGGTCGTCATTCTGCTTGCGGGCCTGCTGATCTGGAGCTCGGTCACTACGATTGAGAGCTATGTAAGCGGCACAGCCGAGGTCAAGGACGGGATCATGACCATCCGCTTTGACGACCAGCAGTTTGCCAAAAATGTGGAGATGGGGATGAAGGTCTCGACCGGCAACTCGGAGACGACCCTCTCAAGCATCGGCCGGGATGCCAACGGCCTCTACATCGCCACTGCCCACACAGCCCTTTCCAACGGCTTTTATCCTGTGCAGGTGAGCTATAAGCAGACGCAGATCCTGCAGCTCCTGTTTGACTGAGGCGACGCGAATGGCAGCAACGACAGTAAAAAAACCGATGACGCACGGTGTGGCGAAGGTGCCTGTCGTCATGCAGATGGAGGCGCTGGAGTGCGGTGCGGCAGCGCTGGCCATGGTCATGGCATATTATGACAAGTGGGTGCCGCTGGAGCAGGTGCGCCTGGACTGCGGCGTATCCCGCGACGGGTCGAGCGCCAAGAACATCCTGATCGCCGCGCGCAGCTACGGCTTCGAGGCCCAGGGCTACCGCTGCGAGGTGGATTCCCTCCGGCAGGAGGTCGCCCTGCCCTGCATCATCCACTGGAACTTCAACCACTTTGTGGTGCTGGACGGCTTCAGGGGCAGGTATGCCTACATCAACGACCCCGCCCGGGGCGAGGTCAAGGTACCCATGGAGGAGTTTGACAACGCCTTCACCGGCGTCTGCCTGCAGATCACGCCGGGCCCGGATTTTAAACCCGGCGGCAAGCCCAAGAGCACCCTGGAATTTGCGCGCAAGCGCCTCAAGGGCGCGGGCGTGGCGGTGGCCTTCGTGCTTTTGAGCACGGTCATCAGCTATCTCTTCGGCATCATCAATCCCATCTTCAGCCGCTTCTTCATGGACCGTCTGCTCACCGGGGAAAACCGGGAGCTGCTGATGCCCTTCGTGGGGCTGATGGCGGTGCTGGGCGTCGCCCAGGTGACGGTCGCGTGGGTGCAGGCCATCTACTCGCGGAAAATCGACGGCAAGATGAGCGTCGTCGGCAGCAGCGAATACATGTGGAAGATCCTGCGCATGCCGATGGAGTTTTTCTCACAGCGCATGGCGGGCGATATCCTGCAGCGGCAGAACACCAACGCCACCATCGCCGGCACGCTGGTGAACACCTTCACGCCGCTTCTGCTGAATACGATCATGATGGTCTTCTACCTCGTGGTTATGATCAAGCTCAGCCCGCTGCTCACCCTGATAGGCATCGTGACGATCGTGGTGAACCTGCTGGTCTCTCAAATCATCTCCAGAAAGCGCGTGAACATCACCCGCGTGCAGATGCGCGATGCCGGCAAGCTCGCATCGGCCACGGTCTCCGGCATCCAGATGGTGGAGACCATCAAGGCCAGCGGCGCCGAAAACGGCTATTTCCAGAAATGGGCGGGGTATCAGGCCTCCGTCAATACCCAGAAGGTCAAGTATGCCCGCCTCAACCAGTACCTGGGCGCCATCCCGACCGTGCTTTCCGTGATTGCGAGCTCCGCCGTCATGGTCATCGGCGTGGGCCTGACGATGAGCGGGAAATTCACCCTGGGTGCGATCATGACCTTCCAGGGCTTTTTATCCTCCTTCATGTCCCCGGCCATGACGCTTGTCAGCGCCGGGCAGACCATCCAGGAGATGCGCACCGATATGGAGCGCGTCGAGGACGTGATGCAGTATCCCGCCGACCCGTCCTTCAGCGACACGCCCCTGGAGGAGGACGCGGACTACTCCAAGCTCTCCGGCGAGGTGGAGCTCAGGCATGTCACCTTCGGCTACTCCCGGCTCGGCAAGCCCCTCATTGAGGATTTCTCCATGCACATGAAGCCCGGCAGCCGCGTCGCCTTTGTCGGCACCTCCGGCTGCGGCAAATCCACCCTCGCAAAGCTCATCTCCGGGCTCTACCAGCCCTGGAGCGGCGAGATCCTCTTTGACGGCAAGCCCATCTCAAGCATCGACCGCAGCGTGTTCACAGGCTCCGTCGCCGTTGTGGACCAGGATATCGTCCTCTTTGAGGATACCATCGCCAACAACATCAAGATGTGGGACGAATCCATCGAGGATTTTGAAATGATCCTCGCGGCGCGCGACGCCCAGATCTATAACGACATCATGGCGCGTGAGGGTGGCTTCTACGGCATGCTGACCGAAGGCGGCAAGGATCTCTCCGGCGGCCAGCGCCAGCGCATCGAGATCGCAAGGGTCCTGGCCCAGGATCCCTCCGTCATCATCATGGATGAGGCGACCTCCGCCCTGGACGCAAAGACCGAGTATGAACTGGTCAAGGCGGTCAAGGACCGCGGCATCACCTGCATCGTGATCGCTCACCGCCTGTCTACCATCCGAGACTGCGATGAGATTATCGTCCTCAATAAGGGCAAGGTGGTCGAGCGCGGTACCCACGATGAGCTCTACGCCAAGGGCGGCTATTATACCGAGCTCATCGCCAGCGACTGAGGAGGTGCGGTACATGGGATGGTTTGACGAACAGATTCGCCAACGCAAGCAAAATGACCAGGAGGTCTTTGAAGAATCCATTTTCCGCATGGCGTCGGTCGTGCTGGGGAAAAAACGGGCAGGCGACCTGAATGATGAGCGCATCATCACCAAGGAGGCCATCGACGATATCCTGAAATACTACCACGCAAAGCCGGTGGAGATCCCCGGTTCGATTCAGGACGCGGACGAGGCGCTGGAATACTGCCTGCGCCCCCACGGCATCATGCGCCGCAGCGTGAAGCTGGAGGAGGGCTGGTATCGGGACGCCTACGGGCCCATGATCGCCTTCCGCAGGGAGGACAATATCCCGGTGGCCCTGATGCCGAATCCGGTGATCGGCTACTGGTTCCACGATCCCCAGAGCGGGGAAAAGAAAAAGCTCAATAAAAGCACTGCGGCCCAGTTCGACCAGGAGGCGATCTGCTTCTACCGGCCGCTGCCGCTGAAAAAGCTGGGCATCCCCGATCTGCTCAGGTATCTGGACGGCTGCCTCGGCTTCGGCGACTATGTGGCGCTGATTGCGCTGACCCTGCTCGTGACGCTCTTCGGCATGGTGATCACGCCCATCAACCGCGTGCTCACCGGCTTCGTCCTAGACAGCCGCAACATGACGATCCTGCTCGGCACGGCGGTTTTCCTGCTCACGACCATCGTTTCCAGTCAGCTCATCACCACGGTGCGCGAGCTCATGATGAACCGCATCGAGATCAAGACCTCCCTGTCAGTGGAGGCGGCGATCATGATGCGCATCATGAACCTGCCGGCAAGCTTCTTCCGGCAGTACTCCTCCGGCGAGCTCTCCAGCCGCTCGGGCGCGGTCAGCCAGCTCTGCTCCCTGCTGATGGGGAGCGTCTTCTCCGGCACGCTCACCTCGCTTGCAAGCCTTCTTTATGTCACGCAGATCTTCCGCTATGCCCCGGCCCTCGTGACCCCGGCGATCGCCATCATCTTGATCAGCCTCGCGGTGAGCCTCATTTCCTCGTTCATGCAGATGCGCGTGAGCAAGCGCATGATGGAGCTCGGCGCGAAGGAAAACGGCATCAGCTACGCCCTCATTACCGGCGTGCAGAAGGTCAAGCTTGCCGGCGCGGAAAAGCGCGCCTTTGCCCGCTGGGCCAATACCTACTCCCAGATGGCGGAGTACAGCTACAACCCGCCTCTGTTCCTGAAGGTCAACGGCGCCATCAACACCGCCATCGGCCTTGTCGGGACCATACTCATTTACTACCTGGCCGTAAAGACGCATGTCAGCGGCTCGGAATTTATCGCCTTCAACTCGGCCTACGGCATGGTCTCCGCCGCCTTTACCTCGCTCACGAGCGTGGCCCTCTCGGTGGCGCAGATCAAGCCCATCCTCGAAATGGCAGAGCCCATCCTCAAGACCGAGCCGGAATCCACCGAGAACAAGGCCATGGTCACCACCCTCAACGGCGGCATCGAGCTTTCCAATGTCTACTTCCGCTACACCGACAGCATGCCCTACGTGGTGGACGGCATGAGCTTCAAGGTCCGACCGGGCGAGTATGTGGCCATCGTCGGCAAGACCGGCTGCGGGAAATCCACGCTGGTGCGTCTGCTGCTGGGCTTTGAGACGCCGGAGCGGGGAGCCGTTTACTATGACGGCAAGGATCTCAGCAAGCTGGATCTGCGCTCTCTCAGGCGCAGGATCGGCGTTGTGACGCAGGACGGCAGCCTCTTCCAGGGCGATATCTACTCCAACATCGTCATTTCCGCGCCGCAGCTCACCCTTGACGACGCCTGGGAGGCGGCGGAGATGGCGGGCATTGCCGACGATATCCGCGCCATGCCGATGGGCATGCAGACCATCATCTCCGAGGGCGCGGGCGGTATCTCCGGCGGTCAGAAGCAGCGTATCATGATCGCAAGGGCCGTCGCGCCGAAGCCAAAGATCCTGATCTTTGACGAGGCCACCTCCGCCCTGGATAACCGCACGCAGAAGCAGGTGTCGGAAGCCCTGGATAAGCTCAAGTGCACCCGCATCGTGATTGCGCATCGCCTGTCCACCATCAAAAACTGCGACCGTATCCTGGTCCTGGACCAGGGCCACATTCTGGAGGACGGCACCTACGATGAACTGATTGCGCAAAACGGCTTCTTTGCCGAGCTCGTGGCGCGCCAGCGTCTGGACACCACGACCACGGCGCAGTGAACCCTTCTCAAGGAGGAAAGCAGGATGGAAATCAAGAAATACGAAGCAAACGGAAAGGACGCGATCCGCATGGACGACGAAGCGCTGGACCGGGTCAGCGGCGGGACGAGCCTGTATGAAGAGGCAGAGGGCGTAAACCGGGATTCTTGGTTGGCAAATCTGGTGTCGAAGCTGGTCAGCACTGACAGCGGCGAGACGCAGAACACCGCCCAAAGCAATGCCGCGCCGCTCACGAGCGTCTTTGTCGGCGACTACAGCAGCCGGAAAACCTGAAAAAAGCCGGGTCAGCGCAGCGCTGCGCCGACCCGGCGTCCCACTCCGTCCACGGAGACGAATATGCTTTGAACATGCTGAAATTTGACACGCTTCGAAAAAAACCGAAGGTCTATAATATCGCCGTGCTGACGGGAGCGCTGGCGGTGTTTCTCGCCATGCTCCTGCGCATGGACGAGACGCGCCGCCTGCAATGGGGGAACCTTGCCCTGACGCTGTATTTTGCGCTGGTGATCGCCTGCCTGCTGCGGGCCTTTTTCCGCCAGCTGCGCTACAACCCCTACTCCTACAACACGATCCTGTACCCCGGCTTCGCGCTCTTTGCGCTCTTCCTTTTCCTCACCCATGCCTCGGTCACGGTGCGCTGCTTCCAGAACCCGGAGGAGTACCGCTCGGTGCAGATGCTCTTTACCCTGGTGCACTCGGCGAAAAACTACATCCTTCTGACGATGCCGCTGCTGCTGGCCTTTTCGCTCGCGCTGCTGATCTCCAATATCTCCCTGATCCGGCACGAGGGGACGCGCTTTGTGAACATCCTCGGCATGGTGCTCGCCTTTATGCTCATGGCGGGCGCGGGCCTGATCGCCGTGCTGGACGTGCACAGCGCGCTCACCGGACAGGGAAACCTTGCCGAAAACCTGATCGTGAACATTCTCGCCGCCTTTTACCTGTATTTTGAATGTATGATCATCGGCTCGATCATTGCGGATCTGCTCGCAGCGAGCTATGTGCCGGACCCGGACAAGGACTGGCTGATCGTACTGGGCTGCGGGATCAGACGGGACGGGACACCCACGCCCCTGCTGAAGGGACGTCTGGATCTCGCGCTGGATTTTTATCGGCGGCAGCTGAAAGAAACCGGCAGGCGCGCGCGCTTCATCGTCTCCGGCGGCCAGGGACCGGATGAGATCCGCTCGGAGGCGGCCTGCATGCGCGACTATCTCCTGGAGCAGGGCATCCCGGAGGAAGACGTCATCCTGGAGGATCGCTCCACCGATACGGCGGAGAACATGCGCTTTTCCAAGCAGAAGATCGACGAAGCCGGCGGGGAAGGGAAGATCGCCTTCTTCACCACGAACTACCATGTCTTTCGCGCAGGCCTCAAGGCACGCCGTGTGAAAATGCGCGCCCTCGGCATGGGCGCGCCGACGAAGTGGTATTTCTGGCCAAACGCCGCGGTGCGTGAATTTGTCGGCCTTCTGACGGAGCACCGTCTGAAGCAGGGGCTGCTGCTGTTCGGCCTTGCGGCAGTCTATGCGGGTTTGACCATCCTTGCCTACGGACAAATAAAATAGGAGGAAGAAAATGAGTATGCTGAAAACGAAAAACCCCATCGCGCTCAGAGCCTGGGAGGCGCTGGCAGATCAGGTCCCCGGCGGGGAGAAAACCCTGGTCGTGATCAGAACGCTGCTGAAGCCCGAAAACCTCAAGCGCATCGTCGTCGTGATGATCGGCGGTTCGATCCTGCTGGCCTGGCTGCGCAATCTCAGCGAGAAGCACGCCTTCCGCGCCGAGATCCGCAAGGAGCTGGAAAAGCAGCTCGAACCGATCCATGAGAAGCTTGAGGCCCTGGAGGAGCAGAACGAAGAGCTCCTGCGCCAGAACGAAAGACTGCAGGAGAGCCTGGAAGAGGCGTAATAATACTCGTAATAATACTGAAACCCCATATGACGAGCAGAGGTTCTGTATGAGACGTGTTAAAACGCTGCGGCCTTCCTGATTAAAAAATTCCCGGATAAACGTGTGCTGTTTCACATGTTTATCCGGGAATTGTGCTTAAATTGCAGGTTATGCTGACGGGCCGATCAGGGGAAGGCGGATTGTGCGGTGTTGCCTTAATGCTTTCCCTCAAAAAGGGACTCCTGCAGATGCTTTTTATTGATCTCCATATCGGGAACTACATAGTAGCCGGAGCCGGTGTTGCCGCTCTCATAAGAGCCGTCGATCGGGATGCGGTCCGAAATCTGCTTGTAGCCGCGGATCTCAGAGGCGTCCATGCCGATCTGCATGAAGAGGGAATCGGGGACGTCGGTCTCCAGCTTATCATAGAAAACACTTGCAAATTTCAGCAGATCCGAGGTGCCGAGGCGGAAAGCCTTCGACAGGACGGCGGCAATCACCTCGCGTCCGCGCTCCGTTCTGCCGGCGTCATACTGTCCCTCGGCCGGACGGATACGCGTATAGGCCGCGGCCTGCACACCGTTGAGCTTGACCTTGCCGGCCTGATCGACGGTCAGCACGTTGTCCTTGTAATCCTGGCCCATCGTGTAGGAGATATCCTTGATCTTTCCGTCCATGAAATAGATCTCGTTCTCGGTCAGATCCATTTCGATCCCGCCCACGGCGTCCACGATCTCGGCCACATCGGCATAGCCGAAAATGGCATAGTAGTCGATGGGAACCTCAAAGTTCTGCTCCATGATCTCCCGCATGTGCTGGATACCGCCGGTGTGATAGATATAGGTGAGCTTGTCATAGCCGTTCTCGATCCTCACACGGGTATCGCGCATGAAGGAGGTGAAGATCAGTTCCTTCGTGTCGGGGTTGATCGTGGCGAACATAATGCCGTCGGCATTGCCGCGCTCGGTCTCGGAGGAGCCGACATGGTTGTCAATCCCGATCAGCAGGATGTTGACAGGCTTTTCGAGGGTGTATGTCGCCTGCGGCGTCCGCTCGGGCGTTGGCTCGGCGTGTACGCTTTGACCCGCGTTTTCGATTTCTGGCGCTTCATAGGTGAAGGCCTTTTTCATGCCGAGAAAGATCACAACAGCTGCCGCAAGCAGCACGATTGCAAGCAGCACGATCAAAAGGATCCGTTTGTGTCGTCTCTTCATAATTGCTGTTGTCTCTCCAATAAAGAAAAGATACGCTCATTGATCGTCCCCAGATACTCCGACGCCCCGTCGAGACGGATGATCTCTTCGGCCGCGCCCATATTGGGCGCACGCTCGTCCATGTTGTGGCAGTCGGAGCCGATGAAATGGATGCGGTTCTGCCGCAGAAGATCGAGTGCCCGCTCACTGTCGTGGATGAAGAAGCTTGCATTGACCTGGGTCAGGACTCGGCGGTCACGCAGCCGGTCAAAAAGACTCGCGTCACGCAGCATGCGCATATAGCGATCCACATGGGCGATCACGGGGATGCAGCGCAGGTTTTCGCCGGTCTGCTCAATTTCGTCAAGCATGGTGTCGCGCCAGGGGATCATGGGCGGCTCAATCAGCAGGAAAGGGGTAGAGCCCATGGAGAGAGCCCGAAGCTCTTCGGCGACACTCATACCGGGGAAGTAGAGGATCTCCGCCCCAAGCAGCACATCCGGGATCTCAAGCTCCTGCCGCACCTCAATGGCCTCGCGCAGCTGCGCGCAGGCCTCGCTGCGTCTTGCAAGAAAGCTCTCGGGATCGTCTTCATCCGCGTAGAAATGCGGGGTGGCGAACATGAGACGCACGCCCTGACGCCAGCTCTCATGGAGCATGGCGAGACTGGTTTCAACACTGTCGGAGCCGTCATCCACATCGGGCAGAAAATGAGAATGAAAATCAATCATTTATAATAGGAACCGTAATAGCTGCCGTAGCTGCTGTAACCGTACTTGCTGCCGTAGCCGTATTTCTTGCCGGCGCCTTCCAGCGCACCGTTGATGACAAAGCCGAGGATCGGGACGTTTGCCTCCTGAATCTGCGCGACGCAGTCCCTGAAAATGCCGACGGGGCAGTTATTCTCGCGCAGCACAACGATCATGCCGTCCGTCTGCTTGGAGATGGAAATGGCGTCGATGACAGCGCCGACGGGGGGCAGGTCCAGAATGATGTAATCATAGGCGGAGCGGAGCGTTTTCAGCAGGGTCTCCATCCGCTTGGAGGTCAGCAGCTCAGAGGGGTTCGGGGGGATATTGCCGCCGGGGATAATGTCAAAGCACGTCTCGTTCTTGCTGCTCTGATATTTGCGCACGGAGGAAGCGATGGCGTTGGAGCTGCCGAGCAGGTCCGCAAGGCCCGGCTCCTTCTCCACTCTCGCCTTGATGTGGATGGAGGGCCTGCGCATATCGGAGTCGATCAGAAGAACATTCTTGCCGAGCTCGGCCAGAGAATAGGAAAGGTTCAGGGAGATGGTGCTCTTGCCCTCGGAGGGCTGGGCGCTGGTCACGCCGATGATGCGGCATTCGGGATCTCCCTCGGGAAACTTCAGCATGACGTTTGTGCGAAGACGCTTGAAGGCTTCCTTTGCCGCAAAGCTCAGATGCTCGCACACCCTGTCGTTTGCGCCGGCAATCGGCGCGGCTTTGCTCTTTCTCTTATCTTCCATCGTTACTCAGCTCCCTTCTGCTTTTTCTTGTCCTCGCCGTAGTACGAAGAGTAGTAATAGCCCTTCTTCTCCGACAGGCGCATATCCGGGATCAGCGCAAGAACCGTGATATCGGGATACATGCTGCGCAGCTCGTCGGCAGAGTGGATGACAACATCGTTGCGCTGGTCAATCAGGAACTTGATGATGACGAACACAACGGCCAGGAAGCCGCCCACGAGGAAACCGACAACGGTATTCTTGGTATAGCTGGGGGCTGAGCGCTGGGCCGGAACAATGGCAAAGTCAACGATACGCACATTGCTGCCGTCGATGATCTCAGAAATACGCTCCGGCAGAATCTTCGCGATCGTGTTGGCGATCAGCTCGGCCTCGGTGGGGCTTGTGCTGGTGACTTTGATGTTGAATGCGGCGGTGTTGGGAACGACATTGGTCGAGATCATGCCGCTCAGAGCCTTAGCGGTGTAGGGAACGCCGGAGGTGGCGATGATGTCTTCCAGCGTGGTGCGGGATTTCAGAATAAAGACGTAGGAGTTGACCAGATAGTTGGACGCGCTCACTTCCGAGGCGGAAATGGAGAAGCGCTCCAGCCCGAAGGAGAAGGAGCTGTTGTTGACATACATGGAGACCGTCGCGTCATAGGTCGGCGTGATGAGCAGCAGCGTGCCCGCAAAGAACAGGCTCGCCATGATGATCGCAATCAGGATGATGACCAGGGACTTTCTCCAAACAGCCTGTATAAGGCTCAGCAAATCAATGTCTAATTCTTTGTTGTTCATGTGTCCTCCCGCTCATGCTGCGCCTCGGCAGCAAATACATGTTTATTCACAGATGACCTCATTTGAGCGTATTCTTGATGATCGTCTCAAAGTAGGAGGGATCATCCTTCAGGATCTGCTTGGTTCTCTCGTTGAGACGAAGCTCGTCCTTGATCTCGTCAAAGTAGCCGAGGCTTTCCATGCGGCTGAAGATGAGCTTACCCACCAGCTTGTGCGCGGTGCTGTTGAGCTCCGTGCTGTGCGCGGTGACAAGGAAGCTGGGCGGTACGGCGTTGGCGGAAATGGAGTAGTCGTCCTCCGAGGTCGGCTTGATGTCGGCATCGGTATAGCCGTCGCCGAGAAGGTATTTGCGGATGTTGATATAGCGGGTTCCAAAGGCCTGGAGCATGGCAGTGTCGATGGCGTCAAGCTGATAGGTGGAGGCTGTCCAGCCGTCTACGGAGTAGGGGCCGAGGACGATAAAGCGCTCGGTATTCTGCGTCTGGCGCGCCAGGAGGGTCTTGACCTGCTGGACAAGGTCATCGGCATTGTCGTAATTGCCGTAGGTGCCGATAAAGACGACATGGATGTAGTCCTTGTAAAGATCGGAGGCGGCGGTATGGATCACGGTCTCTGCGGGAACCGTGGTCTCTGCGCCGGGGGCGACGCGGGTGAAGAAGTAGTTATAGGTGCTGTTGTAGTTATAGGCCTCGGAGTCGATGGACAGGACGCCCTCAATGCCGTTGATGGAGACGTTGTTGATACCGGCGCTGCCGCCGATGAGAGGCGTGACGGGCTTGCCCGACATGGACCTGAGCTGGATGGGCACGGGCTCAACCCCGGCGGGCACAACGAAATCCTCCGACACGATGTAGGGAACTGCGCCGCAGCGGCCGAGGATGGTATAGGACGACTCCTTGCCGGCCCCCATGTTCACGACCGGAATGCTGACGGTGTACTCGTCCCACTTGAGACGGGAGAACTCATCGGCGTTTTCAATCGTGCTGCGAAAATCGTAGATGTCACAGAGGTATGTGTTGATGTAGGTCTGGAGCACATAGGGATAGTTGAGGTAGGCAAAGCTCCCGGCGGTGATGTCGTCGCCCCAGCACACGATGCCGGGGACATTGGCCGCGATCGTCGCCAGATCCTTATCGTACTCCTCCTGAATGGCTGCGAGGGATTCGGTACGGGCAGCGCTTTGCTCAAGCTGCTGCTGGACGTGGATGGCAGAGAGCTGCTCATCCTCTTCGACATTCTGCTTGCGGACACGCAGCATGGCCGTCAGAAGGCCGCCGGCGATCGCGATAATGAGAAATACCAAAAGAATGTTTACAATGATAGACTTTTTCCGGTTGTTTTCCCACATAGCAAGTATCTCTCCACGTTCTGAAAATAAAATAAAGTATATAATGAAAGAACAGAAAGAATGAGGCAAAGCACTCCATTTCAGGAAAAAACGGGGCCATTCCACAAAAAAAGTGCCGATAAGACACAAAACGCCTATTCTTGTCAGTATAGAGTAGTTTAACATAATTCAATATAAAAGGCAACGGTATTCATTAAAAAAAATAGACAATCCTGCAAAACTCCCGAAAGCCTTTTTTTATACGACACTCCCATATCCCCGCTGCGGCAGGGCGCGGGCCGGGGCTGCCCGGAACAGGCGGCAGGCCCCCGCGAAAAGAAAAAACTTGCGCAAAGCCCGGCGCTGCGATACAATAAACGGAAGCTGTCCGCCGCTTCGACAGAAGGGCGGCGGCCTTTCATTCTGTGTACAGAGGGTTTTGCTGTGACAAGGAAAGGTAGAAGAATACTGGCGTTTGTGCTTCTGCTCACGGTGCTGCTGCTGGGGGCGCTGGTCGCGTGGCGTTTTCTGCGCACACGGCAGCGGCAGGCGGCGCTCGGCCGGGCGGAGGCCTTCTATACCGCCGGAGACTATGCGGCCGCGCGGGACGTGTTCCTCTCTCTCGGGCTCGGGGAGCGGGCGCGGGACTGCGACGAGCAGCTTGTGATCGAGGAGAAGAAAACGGAATACCGGGCGGCGGAGAGCCTTTTGCAGACGGGGGACTATCTCGGCGCGAAGGAGGCCTTTCTTGCCCTCGGCGATTTTGAGGACGCGGCGCAGCGGGCGCAGGAGTGCGACTTCCGGCGGGCCGAGCGTTATGCCGAAGACGACCGCCATGCCGAGGCGATCTCCCTGCTGGGCACGCTCCCGGACTATCCCGGGGCGAAGGCGCTGCTGGAGAGCTGCCGCGAGACCCTCTATCAGCGGGCGCTGGAGGCGACCTACGCCTGCCGTCTGGACGAGGCGGTGCGGCGCTGGGGAGAGCTTGGCGACTACAAAGACAGCGAAAGCCTGAGGCAGCGCTGCCTGAATCGCATCGTCGCCATGAACGAGGCGCCGGAGGAGCCGGTGCGCTACTCGGAATACGCGGGCTATGACCTCGGCAAGGGCGTCCTGTATTATCACCGCCTGGGGCTCATCTATGTCCCGAAGGACGCGGGGCCTGAGACCAGGTGCATGATCTTCTACCCCGGCGGCTATGATGAAGCGCTGGCCAACAACTATCTCACCGAATACATTTACAGCCCGGACCCGCCCAACGCCATCATGCTCCTCTGCTACGCCAACGGCTTCGGCCACGAGGCGGACAAGGTGGAGGACTCCTGGCGCACCCTCGAGCAGGCGGCGCTGGAGAATAACGTCTTCCTGCACGATCTGGTTCTGTGCGGGGCCAGCATGGGCGCATACACCGCCTGTCAGGGCGCGGCGATCCTCTATGAAAACTACGGTGTGCGCACCAGGGCGGTCATGACCTTTGACGCGGGCATGCACTGGGAGATGGACGGGCACACCCTGACGCCGACCCAGTGCGACAGCACGGCGAAAGCCGGAACGCTTTTTTATCTGTTTGAATTCGGCGGCGTGGGCATGAACAAGCGGGCCATCGAGCTCATGGTGGCCCACGGCAACAATGTCACGGTGGTCGAGTGCGCCGGCGGCGGACACTACGGCATCATCACCGACGCCATGGAATACGGCATGC
Source organism: Oscillospiraceae bacterium (assembly GCA_902790375.1). GTDB lineage: Bacteria > Bacillota > Clostridia > Oscillospirales > Oscillospiraceae > Limivicinus. Next base: position 26,118 of record CADARY010000008.1, read on the forward strand.
TCGATTGGGTCCTCGGCAGGGGAGAGCGGCCTGTCAACAGCAATTATACCTATTACCCCCTGGATAAGAATTCCACCTATCCCTACGGAGTATAACAGATGAAAAGCAAGAATAACGGCGCTGAAAAACGAATTGAAGAATTCGCCGATCTGTTCCTGAACACGCTGGATTACAGCCCGGCCTTTGCCGAGGCGAACGACAGGATACGCGCGGCGCTTCGGGAGAAGGCAAAGGAGCTGTCCTTTGAAGAGCTGGCCGAAAGCTGCGGCAGTCTTGAAAAGATGGCGGCTCTCGCGGGCTACAGCGCGCAGGACGTGAAGGCCTGGCGCGGCAGCGGGACGGCGCTGGACACGGACACCCTGAGAAGGGAGCTTCGCATCCAGCAGCGCCGGATTTATGGGATTGCCCTGCTGCTCACCGCGGCGATCAGCGAGGCCGTCTGGGCGGTGTTCAACGCCGTCCATCGCAATTCCGAGCTGCCCCTTTCCGTCGCCCTTGTCCTTTTGCTGCTGGCGGGCGCGTGGGCTGTATACCGGAAATACAGGAGGGGACTTCGCGAGGGGCAAAGCCTCAGCGCCCCGGCCTATCAGAAGGTGTGCCAGCTGTCGGACCTGTACCTGAAACGGCTGTTGCACGCCATTGCCCTCTTTGTCGCGGCCCTGGCGCTTTTCGCAGGATTGGAGCTGTGCTTCTATTTCTTCGGCAATTCCAAGGCAGCCGAGCTCGGGGAGAACATAGGCGCGAACCTGCTGGCGATACAGCTGCCGCTGTATCTGCTGCTCAAAAACATCCTCGGCGTGCGCCTCGCGCGCAGCTATGCCGTCCTCGGCAAGGAAGAGCGCGCCGACCGGCATCTGTTCTGCATGGAGGTTTTTGCGCTTTTCTACTGGGGCTCGGTGCTGACGGCGGGCGTCGTGCTGCGCGGCAGGCTTCTCTATCCGGCAAACTTTTTCATCGTCGCGGGCGTCGTTTTTCTGCTTCTCGTGATCGCCTATGATCTGACGCTCAGAAAACGCATCACAAACCAGAACATCGTGTTCAGCCGCCGCCGCGCCGCCCTGTGGACCGCGGCCGCCGTCGTCGTGCTGGCCTTCGCCTTCATGAACCGCGACACCTGGTTTACCCAGCCGTACATCAATTCCGTCCCGGTCGTAAGCCGCACGACCGTCCCCATCGAGTACGATGATGAGACGGGCGTCTATACCCTCACGGCGGCGCAGGGGGACTTCAAAATCCTGCACCTCACGGACATCCACCTCGGAAACTCCCTCTATTCCTACTGGAAGGATATCAAGGCGCTCGAGGCCTGCTATGCGGAGATCTCCCATACGAAGCCGGATCTTGTCGTCGTCACGGGAGATCTGTGCTTCCCGCTCGGCATCATGTCCATGTCGCTCAACAACTCCGCCCCGGTCTATCAGTTTGCCGCCTTCATGCGCAATACCGGCGTCCCCTGGGCCTTCACCTACGGCAACCACGACACCGAGAGCATCGCCTCCATGAACCGGATGGAGCTGAACGAGGTGTATAAGTCCCTCTCCTTCAAAACCTCCGGAAACCTGCTCTATCCCTATGTGCAGCCGGGGATCACCGGGCGCAATAACCAGCTTATCGAGCTGCGAAACGCAGACGGCAGCCTCAACACCGCGCTCTTCCTGCTCGATTCCAACGCCTATACCGGCGAGGGGATCAACGTCTATGACTACATTCACGACGATCAGGTGGACTGGTACGCTTCCCAGGTCGAGCGTCTGAACAGGGAGGCGGGGCGCGTCGTACCGTCGCTGATCTTCTTCCATATCCCGCTGCAGCAGTATCGCACAGCCTATCAGCTTTACCAGGCGGGCAGCGACGAGGTGACGTACTTCTTCGGTGAAAATGAGGAGAAGATGATCGACACGGTCTGCTGCTCCGACTATCCCAGCGCGCTCTTTGACCGCATCCTCGCGCTCGGCAGCACCACCGGCACCTTCTGCGGGCACGATCATTACAACAACATGTCCCTGGAGTACAAGGGCGTCCGCCTCACCTACGGCATGAGCATCGACTATCTGGCCATGCCGGGCATCGAGCACGACACTGCCCAGCGCGGCGCGGAGCTGATCACCATCCACCCCGACGCGAGCTGGGACCTGAGGCAGATTCCGCTTACGTCGATCACGTAAGCGCTCCGGTCAATGCGCGCCGGTGACCGAGGTCACCGGCAAGCAAGGATCGCGTCACACGTTTCTCGCGCGTCGCGGTGGCGCGGCTATCCGTATTCTCCGAAAACAGCAGCAGCGCCGCACGGTTCATTCGTGCGGCGCTGTACTTATCTACCCGAAAGGCCTGTCAAATTCTTTTCCACTTGGCTCCGTGGGGAATGTCAGTCACTTCGATGCCCGCGGCCTTGAGCTCCTCGCGGATGCGGTCGGCCTCGGCAAAGTTTTTGGCCTTCTTGGCGTCCTGGCGTGCGCGGATCTTCGCCTCCACATCGGCATCGGCCTCGCCGGACTCGGAGATGATGGTGAACTCCCCGGCCACAACCTGCTGGCGCTTGAGCTCCTCGCGCCTGGCGGCGGCCTTTTCAATCAGGCTCAGTCCAAGCACGGTATCAAAAGCCCGTTATCCATGGCGGCGCGGAATTTCTGATCGAGCTCGCTGAAGGCCGCCTCGTCGAACGCCCCGTCCCCGGGCTTGAGGGCCGCGACGCGGGCGATGAGCTTGTTGTAGGCGCCCTGCGCGTTGTCGAGGTTCTCCCAGGAGAACACCAGGCTCTTGCGGTAGTGGCTCTGGAGGCAGAAGAAGCGGTAGGCCAGAGGATCATAGCCCTTCTGCTCGAGCAGGGACACGGTCAGAAACTCGCCGCTGGACTTGCTCATTTTCCCGGAAGTGGTGTTCAGGTGGAGGACATGCATCCAGTATTTCACCCAGGGATGGCCGAGATAGGCCTCGGACTGGGCAATTTCATTGGTGTGGTGGGGGAAGGCGTTGTCAATGCCGCCGCAGTGGATGTCGATGTTCTCGCCCAGGTGCTTCATGGAAATGCCGGAGCATTCGATGTGCCAGCCGGGATAGCCCACGCCCCAGGGAGAGTCCCACTTGAGGGCCTGATCCTCGAACTTGGACTTGGTAAACCAGAGCACAAAATCGTTCCTGTTGCGCTTGTTGGTATCCTCCTCCACGCCCTCGCGCACGCCGACGTTCAGATCCTCCTCCTTGAAGTCGTTGAAGACATAGTACTTTTCCAGCTTCGAGGTATCGAAGTACACGTTGCCGCCGGCAAAGTAGGCGTAGCCCGTGTCCATGAGCTTTTGGATGATGCGGATGTAATCGTCGATGCAGTGGGTGGCGGGCTCCACCACGTCGGGGGTCTTGATGTTGAGCTTTGCGCAGTCGTCAAAGAAGGCGTCGGTGTAGTACTGCGCGATCTCCAGCACGCTCTTGTGCTCGCGCCTCGCGCCCTTGAGCATCTTGTCCTCGCCCTCGTCCGCGTCGGAGGTGAGATGGCCGACGTCGGTGATGTTCATGACGCGCTTGACGTTATAGCCCGTGTAGCGCAGATACTTCTCCAGAATATCCTCCATGATGTAGGAACGGAGATTGCCGATGTGCGCGAAGTGGTAGACCGTCGGCCCGCAGGTGTACATCTTGACAAGGCTCGGATCATAGGGGACGAACTCCTCCCGCTTGCGGGAGGCGGAATTGTACAGGATCATGTGACATTACTCCTTTTATATGCCGTACGGGCCGATGCCCTCATCGGCCCGTGAATTTGCAAATCGTCAGGGCTTCGGTTCGATCCGGGGATCGAACCCCGGGAACACCGATCAATCGGCATCTTTGAATACAGACCAGTTTTTAATAAAGTATTCCACGCCGGAATAGACGGTGGTGATGAGGATGACGGCGGTGACAAAGAGGTTCAGCTCCGGGTACTCGCGAAAGACGATCAGAAAGCACAGCCCGATCATCGTGCAGGTGGTCTTCACCTTGCCGGACCAGGCCGCGGCGATGACATGCTGCCGCTCCGCCGCCACAAGGCGCAGACCCGACACGGCAAACTCGCGGAAGAGGATGATGGCGACGGCCCAGCCGGGCATCTGCCCCTTTTCCACCAGAAAGCACATGCACGAGAGCACCAGCATCTTGTCCGCCAGCGGGTCCATGAACTTGCCGAAGTTGGAGATCTGATTGTAATGCCGGGCAATATAGCCGTCCAGCAGATCGCTGAGACTGGCAAGGATAAAGACGACGACGGCCGGGATGCGCAGATCCAGATAGGCCAGCACCATAAACACGGGAATCAGAATAACGCGCAGCATGGTGATCTTGTTGGCAGTGGTGTTCATTACGCTCCCCCCTTCAGCCGGCCGTAGAGCAGCCCGTCCTCCGTACTTTCGATCAAAACCTCCTGCAGCTCGCCCTCACGGCCGGGACCGGCGTAGAGCACCTGTCCGTCGATATCCGGCGAGTCGGCATAGCTGCGGCCCACATACAGGCCGCTCTCCTCATCGAAGCCCTCGCACAGCACGTCGAGGGTTTTCCCCACAAGGCTCCGACAGAAATCCTCCATGATGGGCGCCTGCAGCTCGAGGATCAGATCGGCGCGGCACCGGGCCTCCTCAAAGTCCACATGCTCCATCTCCGCCGCGGGCGTGCCCTCCTCCGGGGAGAAGGGGAAGACGCCGACGCGCTCAATGCGCGCCTCGCGCAGAAAGCCGCACAGCTCCTCAAATTCCGCCTCCCCCTCGCCGGGGAGACCGGCGATGAGACTCGTGCGCAGCACAAGACCGGGGATGCGCGAGCGCAGGGCTTTGAAGAGCCTGCGGATATCCGCGCCGGTGCCGCGGCGGTTCATGCGCTTCAGGATACCGTCGTTGATGTGCTGGATGGGGATATCCAGATACTTGACGATCTTGGGATTCGAGGCGATCTCCTCGATCAGCTCGTCGTCAAACTGGTCTACATATAGATAATGCAGGCGCAGCCATTCGACCCCCTCGATTTCCGAGAGCCTTCGGCAGAGCTCCGCCAGAGAGCGCCTGCCGTAGAGATCGACGCCGTAGCGGGTGATGTCCTGGGCGATGACGATGAGCTCCTTTGCCCCGTGCGCCGCAAGATCCCGCGCCTCCTCGAGGATGTTCTCCATGCTCCGCGAGCGGTATCGGCCCCGGATGAAGGGAATGGCGCAGAAGGCGCAGAAGTTGTTGCAGCCCTCCGCAATGCGCAGGTAGGCCCAGCCCGGCCCGGTGGTGACCACGCGGGGGATCTCATCCACCGGCGCGCTCTGATCGCCGAAGAGGCTGAGAGAGCGCTTTTCCATCACGGCGTTTGCCGCCGCCACGATGTCCTTGAAGCTCCCCACGCCGAGCACGGCGTCGATCTCCGGCAGCTCCTGCAAAATGGAGTCCCGATAGCGCTCGGCAAGACAGCCCGTCACGATGAGGCCGCCGAGCTTCCCGTCCTTTTTCAGCTCCGCCATTTCGAGGATGCTGTCGATGGCCTCGCTCTTGGCGGCGTCGATGAAGCCGCAGGTATTGACGATGACGAGGTCGGCCCCCTCCGGGTCCGGGACCAGGGTGAAGCCCGCCTCACTCATCAGGTAAAGCATCTGCTCGCTGTTGACCAGGTTTTTGGCGCAGCCCAGCGAGATCATTGCAAAGCTTTTTTCCATGTTATTCATCCTCCAAAGAGGTTTGAAAGCGTGCCAGCGCGGCGCGGATCTCCTCCCCGCCGTAGCCCCGGCGAAAGAGCGCGGCGCTGAGCCTCCTGACCGCGTCCCGGTCTTCGGGGTCCTTCAGGCGCTGGGCGATGAAGCGGTCAAGCTTCTCCGTGCTCTCCGGCATGGCGGAGAGCGCCTCGTCCCGGAGCTCCCGCGGGATGCCGCGGCGCAGAAGCTCCTGCCGGATATGCCCCTCGCCGTAGCCCTTGGCGGCGTAATGCCGGACGATGGCGGCGGCGTAGCTTTCCTCGTTTATCAGCCCGCGCTCCGTGATCCAGGAGACGCAGCAGTCCGCGGTCTGCTCGTCAAAGCCCTTCTCCCGAAGCTTCTTTCCGAGCTCCTTTGCCGACATCTGCCGCCGGGAGACAAGCTGCAGGGCCTTTTCCCGGGCAAGGGCGCGCCGCGCCTGCGTCTGCAGCGTTTGCAGGGCCTCAAAGTCCAGCTCCCGCCCGCGAAAAAGCCGCAGCTCCGTCACTACGCCGAGGGTGGCGCGGATCTCCCCGCCGTCGTCAAGGCAGACGGTGACATGCTCGGGCGAGGTCTGTCTCAGGGAAGTGATCAGCATCGAGGGGCTCAGTCCTCTTCAAAGTCCGCCGCGCTCACATCCACCGCAGGGGCGGCGGCAGTACGGCCGGAAGCCATCGCTGCCTTCATGGCCTGGGGGCTCATGAGCTTATGGGCGTTGTCGCGGATCTCCTGCTCGATCCGGTCGCAGACCTCGGGGTTATCCGCGAGATACTGCTTCACACCGTCGCGGCCCTGGATGCGGTTGCCGTCCACGGTGAACCAGGCGCCGGCCTTGTCGATGATCTCCAGCTTTACGCCGAGATCCACGATCTCGCCGATCTTGGAGATGCCCTCGCCGTACATGATGTCGAACTCCGCCTCACGGAAGGGGGGCGCGACCTTGTTCTTGACCACCTTGGCGCGGGTGCGGTTGCCCACCATCTCGCCGTTGACCTTGAGGGTCTCGATGCGCCGCACGTCGATGCGCACGCTCGCGTAGTACTTGAGGGCGAGGCCGCCGGGCGTGGTCTCGGGGTTTCCGTACATGACGCCGATCTTCTGACGCAGCTGGTTGATGAAGATGACGGTGCAGTTATTCTTGGAGATGGCGCCGGCAAGGCGGCGCATGGCTTGGCTCATGAGACGCGCCAGGGCGCCGACCACGGTGTCGCCGACCTCCCCCTCAAGCTCAACGCGGGGAATGAGCGCGGCGACGGAGTCGACCACGACCACGTCCACAGCGCCGGAGCGCACCAGGGATTCGGCAATGTCCAGGGCCTGCTCGCCGGTGTCCGGCTGGGAGATCAGGAGACTGTCGATGTCCACGCCGAGGGCGCGGGCGTAGGCCGGCTCCAGGGCATGCTCCACGTCGATGTAGGCCGCGTCGCCCCCGGCCTTCTGGGCCGAGGCCACCGCATGCAGGGCCAGGGTGGTCTTGCCGCTGGCCTCGGGGCCGTAGATCTCCACGATCCTCCCCTTGGGGATGCCGCCGATGCCGAGGGCCAGATCCAGCGCCAGCGAGCCTGTGGACAGCGCCTCCACATTCACGGAGATATCGTCGCCCAGGCGCATGATGGTGCCCTTGCCGTAGTCCTTCTCAATCTTGGCAATCGCGGTCTCCAGGGCTTTTTTCTTATCGGAATTGGCCGGCACGGCAACCGCGGAAGCTTTTTTCTTTTCAGCCATGTTGTTTCTCCTTACTCTTCACACTCAAAACTCAAAACTGCACACTGTCTCACATTCTCCCCACGACGGCCCGCTCGACGCCTCTTGCGTCCTCGTGGATCGAGGTGGAGCTGAAGCCCGCCGCGGCGAGCATGTTGGAAACAGCCTCGGCCTGACCCTCGCCGACCTCGAAAATCAGCAGGCCCTCCGGCCGCAGCAGCGTCTTCCAGTATTTGATGATGGCCTTGTAAAAGCGCAGGCCGTCCGCCCCGCCGTCAAGAGCCCACACGGGCTCGTAGTCCCGGACCGAGCGGTCCAGGGTCCGGATCTCGTCGGTGGCGATATACGGGGGGTTGGAGACGATGACGTCAAAGCTCCCGATCCCCAGCGGGGGAGAGGCCGTGGCGTCCGCCTGCATGCAGATCACGCGGGTGGTGAGACGGTTGAGGTTCACATTCGCCCGGCAGACCTCCAGGGCGCTCGCGCTCAGATCCACCGCCACAAGCTTGGTGGCTGGCAGCTCGTGCCCCACCGCGCAGGTGATGCAGCCGCTGCCGCAGCAGAGATCCAGGACGCGCGCGTCCATCTTGTAGCCGGTGAGCGCCGCCTTCACCAGGTCCACCAGCAGCTCCGTGTCGGCCCGCGGGATGAGCACGTCCTTTGTCACCTTGATGGGCAGGCCGTAAAACTCCCAGTCGCCCGTGATGTAGGCCACGGGCTCCCCGTCCAGCCGCCGGGCGGTGTATGCGGCCACCTGCTCCTCCACCTGCGCGGTGGTATAGAGGTTCAGATCCCGCAGAAGCTGCTGCACGCTCTTGCCGGCGGCGCTTGCCACCAGCACGCGGGCCTCGAGGGCATAGGCCTCGATCCCGCTGCGCTTGAGGGTGTTGCGGGTGTTGATGTAAAGCTCGTTATAGGTTTTCAAAATCCTCAGCTCCCCCAGGCGTCGCTGCCCTGTTTTTCCGGAATGACCAGCTCCATGGCCCGGATGGCGCACTCGATCATGCTGTCGTCGGGCTCGTTGGTGGTGATGCGCTGCAGCCATTTGCCCGGGGCGGACAGAACGGCGCTCAGCCAGTTGTCGTGCAGACCGCACCAGCGGTTGATCTCATAGCTGATGCCGACCACGAGCGGCAGCAGCAGCAGGTGAAAGCCCATGCGGGCAAAGGTGTTCTGAACGCGCACGACGGAGTTTACAAGGATGCTCACCACCACCACGACCAGCAGGAAGCTGGTGCCGCAGCGGGGGTGGAAGCGCGACTCGGGCCGCACGTTCTCGACCGTGAGCTCCTTGCCGTGCTCATAGCAGAAGATGGTCTTGTGCTCGGCTCCGTGATAGGAGAACAGGCGCTTGACATCCGGGGTGAAGGTGACGAGCTTCATGTAGACAAGCAGGATCACCACGCGGGTCAGACCCTCGGCAATATTGCGGATGAAGAGGCTCTCGGTCAGGGGCTTGATGAGACTCACGATCAGCGCCGGCAGGAAGATGAACAGGAACAGACTCAGCAGGATGCCGAGCACAACGGCCACGCCGATGATGATGTTCTTGGCCTTCTCCTCGGAGAAGTGCTTCTCGATCCACTGGTCCACCTTGTCCGGCTCGCCCTGCTCCTCGATGGGCACAAGGCTTGCCGAGTAGGTCAGGGCCTGCATGCCGTTGATCATGGAGCTGAGAAAGATGGCGCAGCCGCGGATGAGCGGCCAGCCCAGGATGGGGTAGCGATCCTTGATGAACTTGAGCTCTTCGATTTTCTCCACAAGGCCGTCCTTGGTGCGGCAGACAATGGCCTGCTTCTGCGGCCCGCGCATCAGGATCCCTTCAATCAGGGCCTGACCGCCGATGGAGGTTTTGAAATTGCAGGAATTTGGTTGTTTCAATGTGCATTCACCTCTGTATCATACAATAAAAAAATACATTGTCACTTCGCGCTCAGCGGCAGCGTCACGGACACAAGACAGCCGCCCTCCTTGCCGGGGGCATTGGAGATGGCGAGGGTGCCGCCGTGGCGCGCCACGATCTCGTCGCACACGGCAAGGCCGATGCCGGTGCCGCGGTTTTTGGAGCTGCCCTTGTAGAACTTCTCCTTCACGTGCGGCAGCTCCGCCTCCGGGATGCCGTGGCCGTAGTCGCGCACGTTGATGCGCACGCAGCCCTCCTCCTGCCGGAGAGAGACGTCGATGCGCCCGCCGTCGCCGCCGTGCTTCATGGCGTTGTCCAAAAGGTTCAGGAATACCTGCTTGAGCCGCTCGGAATCCCCGGGGATGAGCGGGATCTCGCTCTGGGGACCGGTGTAGCGGACCTTCATCCCGGCCTGCTTCATCAGCTCCCCGTATGTAAAGAGCGCGTCCTCCAGCTCGGCGGCAATGTCGATGAGCTCGATGCGCAGGTTGAAGCGCCCGTCCTGGATGCGCGTGAACTCCAGCAGCTCCTTGACCATGTTGGTCAGGCGCTCGGCCTCCTTGGAGATGATGTGGATGCCCTTGAGCGAGTCGCCCTGCACAGCCGGATCGTAGGCGATGGTCTCGGCCCAGCCGGTGATGGCGGTCAGCGGGGTGCGCAGCTCATGGGAGACCTGGGAGATGAACTCCGTCCTGGTCTTCTCGGCGAGGGCGGTCTTCTCGGAGATGGCGTTGATCTCCTCGGCGAGGTAGCCGATCTCGTCCTCCTCAAACTCCTCCGTCTTGATGCCGTAGCTGCCGGAGGAGATGCGCTTTGCAAAGTCGCGCAGCTTCCCCAGCGGGCCCGCCACGCAGTACCAGAACCAGATATTCACGGCGATGACATAGGCGCACACGGCAATGAAGATCGCCGTGGCCCAGCCCATCAGCCCGTGGCTGGAGGCCCAGGTGCCCATCAGCAGCAGCGCCAGCGCCGCAATGCTCGACAGCAGCAGTTGTGTCCGTAAATTGCCAAACATGAAACGTACTTCCTAATGATGATTGCGCGGCAGTGCCTCGCAGCGTGTTCCGCGTATGCGAAAAAGAAATCCATCTCAAATGAACGGTCCTGCCGTTCATTTGATTCAGCGCTTCCTCAGTATCCCCACTTGTACCCGTATCCCCACACGGTTGTGAGGTATTCCGGCTCGGTGGGGTCGTCCTCGATCTTGATGCGCAGCCTCCGGATATTCACGTCCACGGTCTTGAGCTCGCCCGAAAAGTCGCTGCCCCAGACGGCGGAGAGGATATCCTCCCGGCTCATGGCTTTGCCGGGGTTTTCCATAAAGAGCTTGATGAGCATGTATTCGATCTGCGTGAGCTTGAGCCGCTGCCCGTCCTTTTCCAGGGTGCGGTTGCGGGTGTTCAGGAGGAAGGGCCCGCTCACGATCTCGGTGGAGGACTTCTCATCCTCATCAATGCCCAGGCGGCGGATCAGCGCGTCCACGCGCGCGGTGAGCTCGGCAGGGGAGAAGGGCTTGGTGACATAGTCGTCCGCCCCGGTCATGAGGCCCGTGACCTTGTCGATCTCCTGGTTTTTGGCCGTGAGCATGATGATGCCCATCTTTGAGCCGGAGGCGCGGATGCGGCGGCAGACCTCGAACCCGTCGATATCCGGCAGCATCACATCCAGCAGCGCAAGGCAGATGTCGGGATTGACCTTCAGCTTTTCCAGGGCTTCTTCACCGCTGGCAGCCTCAATGGGTTCAAAGCCGCTGCGGCGCAGATTGATGACCACGAAGCTGCGAATATTGGATTCATCCTCCAAAACCAAAATTTTTTTCATCTGGCGTGTACCTCTTAAAGTTAATAAGAAACAGCATCAAAAAGGTGATTGCAATATACTCTCTAATTATAACATGTTTTTTACAAAAATAATAGACAAAGTTTCAGAAAATAGTATTTCTTTTTGCATGCAATGTGCAAAAGGTTACATAACATGGCGCGGCGCAGACGGATTTACGATTGATTCTTTGGAAAAAAGCTGGTAAAATGCGCTTATGAAGAATGAGAACAACACGGTTCTGGGCATCCTGGCCCATGTGGACGCGGGCAAGACTACCCTGTCCGAGGCCATGCTCTACCTCTCCGGAAAACTGAAGACGCTGGGAAGGGTCGATCACCGCGACAGCTTCCTGGATACCCACAGCCTGGAGCGGCAGCGGGGCATCACCATCTTCTCCAAGCAGGCCATCCTGCCCCTGGGGGAGGGGAGCCTCACCCTGCTGGACACGCCGGGCCATGTGGATTTTTCCGCCGAGGCCGAGCGCACCCTGCGCGTATTGGATGCGGCGGTGCTGGTCATCAGCGGCACGGACGGGGTCCAGGCGCATACCGAGACGCTCTGGAAGCTCCTGGAGCGCTACGCCGTGCCCACCTTCCTCTTCGTGACAAAGATGGATCTGCCCGGCCCCGGGCGGGAGGCGCTGATGGCGGAGCTCACCGCCCGCCTTTCGGATCGCTGCGTCGATTTCGGCGCCGTGGGGGATGCCCTGTATGAAAACCTCGCCCTCTGTGACGAGGGGGCCATGGAGGAATACCTTGCCTCCGGCGAGGTCGGTACGGAAACGGTCCGGGCGCTGGTCGAGGGACGGAAGCTCTATCCCTGCTTTTTCGGCTCCGGGCTCAAAACCGAGGGCGTGGCCGAATTTCTGGAGGCCCTCCGGCTCTATGCGCCGAAGAGCGTGTACGGGCCGGACTTTGCCGCCCGGGTGTATAAAATATCCCGCGACGCCCAGGGCAACCGCCTCACCTGGCTCAAGGTCACCGGCGGGAGCCTGAAGGTCCGCAGCCTCCTGCGCTATACGGACGCCGCCGGGGAGGCGGCGGAGGAGAAGATCAGTCAGCTGCGCATCTACTCCGGCGTAAAGTATGAAGCGGCGGAGGAGGTCCGCGCGGGCTGGCTCTGCGCCGCATTGGGCCTCAGCGGGACAAGACCGGGCCAGGGCCTCGGCGCTGCCGCGGATGCGGAGGCCGCGGTTCTGGAGCCGGTGATGAGCTATCGCCTGCGCCTTGAGAAGGGCACGGACCCCATGGTCCTGCTGCCGAAGCTCATGCAGCTGGATCAGGAGGACCCGCAGCTTCACGTCCTCTGGGACGGGCAGGCGCGCGAGATCAGCGTGCAGCTCATGGGCCGGGTCCAGGCCGAAATCTTCAAAAGCCTCGTCCGGGAGCGCTTTTACACCGAGGTGGAGCTTGACACCGGGCGTATCCTGTATCGGGAGACAATCAAAAACACCGTCGAGGGCGTGGGCCACTTTGAGCCTCTGCGCCATTATGCCGAGGTGCATCTGCTGCTCGAGCCCCTGCCCCCCGGCAGCGGCCTGAGCTTTGACAGCATCTGTCCCGAGGATGCGCTGGACCGCAACTGGCAGCGCCTGATCCTCACGCACCTTGCGGAAAAGCAGCACAGGGGCGTGCTCACGGGCGCGCCCATCACCGATATGCGCATCAGCCTTGCGGCGGGGCGCGCCCACGTCAAGCACACCGAGGGCGGCGATTTCCGCGAGGCCACCTACCGCGCCGTGCGGCAGGGCCTCATGCAGGCGGAATCCGTCCTGCTCGAGCCCTGGTACAGCTTCGCACTGGAGGTGCCGGCGACCGAGATCGGCCGCGCCATCAGCGACATCCGCGCCATGGACGGCGTTTTCTCCTCTCCGGAGGAGCGGGGCGAGTTTTTGCGGCTGGAGGGCTCGGCCCCCGCGGCAAAGCTCGGCAATTATATGGAAGAGCTGCTGGCCTATTCTCACGGGCGCGGCCGCCTGAGCCTCACGCCCTGCGGCTACCGCCCCTGCACCGAGCAGAAGCGCATTGTGGAGCAGACGGGCTACGACCCGGAGCGGGATCAGGAAAACCCTGCCGACTCCGTCTTCTGTGCCCACGGGGCGGGGATGAACGTACACTGGAGCCAGGTGCCGCAGTACATGCACCTGGAGGCCGTGCTCAAGCCGAAGCGGGAGGAGCAGACGGCGCAGGCCGCGCCCCGGCTTCGCAGCTTCGATATCGACGAGCGGGAGCTCGAGGCCATCATGGAGCGGGAGTTTGGCCCCATCCGCCGCCCGGAATACCGGGCCCGGCAGCTGAACGCCGCCGTGACCGAGGTCTCGCAGATCGCGGGGCGAAAGGAGCACATCATTGTCGACGGCTATAACCTCATCTTTGCCTGGGACGAGCTCAAGGCCCTCGCGGCCGAGCGGCTGGACCTTGCGCGGGAGAAGCTGATGGACATTCTCTCGGACTATGCGGGCTTTACGGGCGCGAAGCTGGTGCTGGTCTTCGACGGCTTCCGCACCCCGGGCAATCCCGGCTCCCGCACGGATTACCACAACATCGCCGTCGCCTTCACGAAGGACGGGGAGACGGGCGATGCGTATATCGAGCGCATTGTGAACGAGATCGGCAGAAACTACGCCGTCCGCGTGGTCACAAGCGATAATCTCATCCGCCTGTCGGCCCTGCGCTCCGGCGTGCTGCGCTGCTCCTCCGGGGAATTCAAGGGAGAGGTGGAGTGGGCCCTCTCGCAGATCGAGGAGGTCCTCAGGCGCACCAACTTCAACGCCCACAAGACGAGGCTCAGAGATGGAAAACGAAGAGATCCTTAAACGTGCCCGGGACCTCGCCCGCCGCGCGGAGCAGCGGGGCGTGCCCGCGAACACGGGCTTTCTCACCCCGGCGGAGCGCTATGCCCTGGAGCATGACCCCGCGCTGCGGGGCGCCTCCATGGTCTTCTCCGGCGGCTATCCGGACGCCGAACGAACCATGGCCTTCTTCCTGCCGGACTGGATGGAGCAGGACGGGCTCGACCTCAGCGAGCATATCTGTGCCCTGCACCTGACGGCCGCCTTCGGCAGCCCCGGCCACCGGGACTATATGGGCGCGATCCTCGGTATGGGCGTCGGGCGCGAGTGGGTCGGCGACATTCTGGTGGACGGGTCGGAGGCAATTGCGTTATGTCAACCGAGTATCCTGCGCCATCTGCTGAGCATCGACAAGGTAGGCCGCTTCGGCGTCAAGGCCGAGCAGATCCCGCTCGAGGCTGTCCCGCACCGGGAAAAGCACAGCGAGGAGCGGCGCTTCACCGTCATGAGTCCGCGGCTCGACGCGGTGGCGGCGGGTCTTTTCCACCTCTCGCGCACGGAGACGGCGCGGCAGATCGCCCTCGGGGCCCTGAGTCTCAACTATGCCGAGTGTCTCAAGCCCGACGCGCCCGTCAGGGAGGGGGACGTGCTGAGCCTGCGCGGCACGGGCAAGGGCCGCGTCACGGAGATCGGCGGCAGCTCCCGCAAGGGGCGGCTGTTCGTCACGGCGGAGCTCTACAAATAGCTTGGGCAACACCGCACAATCCGCCTTCGGCATCTCCTGGAAAATTTGTGCCCTGATTTCGTCACTTTTTCTTGAGGTACACAAAGTACATCTGCGACGAATTATGCGGTATTGCCCTTGGAGCTTGGAGCCGAGGAGCGGGCTCCGCTTCCTTTGACTGTATGATAACACAGAATCTGTCCAAAAAAACGGACAGCATATATCGGTAAAAGAGGGGTTTGTATGAGAGCATACGAACGGCTGCTGCGCTATGCGGCAGTGGATACACAGAGCGATGAGAACGGCGCCGGCACGCCCAGCACAGAAAAGCAGTACGCCTTTGCCTGGCTTCTGCGCAACGAGATGCGGGACATGGGCATGCTGCGGGTCTATACCGATCCCAGCGCCTATACCTACGGCTTTCTGCCGCCGAGCCCGGAGATGAAGGCCGAGCCGATGATCGGCCTCATCGCGCACATCGACACCGCTCCGGATTTTTCCGGCGCCGGGGTCAGGCCGCAGCTCCACAAAAACTATGACGGGGGAGAGCTGGCCCTCGGCAAGAGCGGCCTCGTCCTCCGGCCGGAGGAATTTTCCGATCTCCGGGCGCACGCGGGCAAGACCCTCATCACCACCGACGGCACCACGCTCCTCGGCGCGGATGACAAGGCGGGCGTGGCGGAGATCATGACCGTCTGCGAGAAGCTTTTGAAGGGGGACAGGCCTCACTGCGCCGTGGGCGTCTGCTTCACCCCGGATGAGGAGATCGGCCACGGGGCGGCAAAGCTCGACTTCATCCGCTTCGGGGCAAGCTTTGCCTATACGGTGGACGGCGGGCCGGTGGAGGAGATCAATTACGAGACCTTCAACGCGGCCGCGGCGACCTTTAAAATCCAGGGCAGAAGCGTCCATCCCGGCTCTGCCAAGGACGTGATGGTGAATGCGTCGCTGCTGGCCATGCGCGTCAACGCCATGCTCCCGCCCGAGGAGATCCCCGCCCGCACGGAGGGCTACGAGGGCTTTTACCACCTGACCGATATGTCCGGCGACGTGAGCCGGGCGGAGCTCAAATACATCATCCGCGACCACGACGGGGAGCGCTTTGAGGCGCGCTGCGAGAGGCTGCGCGAGATCGAGCGGGCGCTGAACGCGGAGTACGGCGAGGGGACCGTGGAGCTGACGCTGCGCGAGCAGTACCGCAACATGTCGGAAATCATGCACCGGCACATGGAGATCATCCACCGCGCGGAGAAGGCCATCCGGGAGGCAGGGCTCACGCCGGTGACAAAGCCGGTGCGCGGCGGTACGGACGGCTCGCGCCTGAGCTTTGCGGGCCTGCCGTGCCCGAACCTCGGCACGGGCGGCGCGGCCTTCCACGGCCCCTATGAGCACATCGCCGCCGAGGATATGGACAAGGCGGTGGAGATCCTGACAAACATCGTCTGCACCCCGGCGAAGGATTTAATGAAATAAAGAGGAAAGAAGACGCAGGGCATGTCTCGCTTTGAGACATGCCCTGCGTTGGACGGAATGCCGCAGAGGCCGACGGCCTCATCGGCCCGCCGTTTTGCAGCATCCTGCGTTTTTCGGCGGGTCGGTCTGGCCATCGACCCCTGCGATTTTGCAACCATATGCATTTTGCAATGCGCCCTTTTTCCCATCCCGCTTCAGTCCCGGTTTACGCTTTTTCCGCCGGGAGGGTCAGCGCGGCGGTGAAGCGCGCCCCGTCGTTTTGCGTCTCGAAGCTGCCGCCGAGAGCGGTCATGATCTTCTCGCAGGTGCGCAGGCCGATCTTGGTGCTGTCCTTGCGGGAGTGGAGAGTCGCCACGGCATTCGACACCGTGAGGCGCAGCGTGCCGCCCTCAAGCGCGGAGACCACAACGACGCTCTCTGCGGGGTCGGCGTATTTTTTGATGTTGGAGACGAGGTTATCCAGCACGCGTTTAAAAAAGAGGGGATCGACCGTGATAAAGCACTCGCCCTCAAAGTCGCGCCGCTGCATGGTATAGCCCGCATCGCTGAGGTCAAATTCCATCTCGCCCAGGAGCTGCTCGAGCAGAAGCCGCGCGTCAAAGCGCTCGGTCGCCATGTCGAGCTCCGCCTTGCCGTAGACGAGGAAATAGCGGAAGAGCTGGTCGGTCAGATCCTTGAGCTCCATCGCCTTCACATAGGCCGAGGAGGCGAGCTGCGCCCGGGTCTTCTCATCCTCCGTGCCGCTGCACAGGAGCCCCAGGTAGCCGAGCATGGCGGTCATGGGGGTGCGGATGTCATGGGAGATGGCGGTGATGAGCTCGGTGTTGGCCTCCCAGGCGCGCTTCTCGTTGCCCATGCGCTCGATGACGGAGCGGCGCATCTCGTCCACGGAGTCGGCAAGACGGCTGAGCTCGTCGTCGCCCGGGGCCACGATCACGCGCTCGAGATCCCCGGCGCTCACGGCGGCGGCCTCGCGCGAAAGATTGATGATGCGCCTGGTGAGCCGGCCTGTGTACCACATGAACAGCAGCACGTAGCACACCCCCGCCACCGCGAAGGACACGATGTTCACGATCTGCCGCTGGCGGGTCTGGGAGCTGTCCCCGATGGCGACCTGGTAAAGCCCGTCGGCAAAGCGGATGGGGTAGAGCCTGCCGTGCACCTGCGGGTCATAGCCGCCGAGACCGGATTCGAGCCGGCCGCCGGTGAACAGCTGCTGCTCGCGCCCGGTGCTGAAGAGGTAGATGGACACATATTCGTGGGATTCGGTCCAGCGGGCCAGGGCGGCGGTATCCCGGCCGCTGATGCCCTGGGAGGAGACATAGCTGCTGAACGCGGCATAGATCTTCGATTTGCGGCGGTTCACGCTCTCGGGACTCATGTATTTTTCCCGGATCAGCACCGCGCCCAGCTCCGACAGGGCAAGGAAGATGAGCGCCCCGGCGAGCAGGCCGACCAGCGCCACCCGCAGCACCTGTCCCCGCAGGGAGCGGGTGCGCTTGTTCTTTTCAGTCAATTTGATAGCCCTTTCCCCAGACGGTGCGGATGATGCGCGGATTGGAGGGGTTCTCCTCGATCTTCCGCCGCAGGTTCAGCACATGCACCATCACGGTGTTGCCGGAGCCCGGCAGAAAGCGCTCCTTCCACACGGCCTCATACATGTCGGCGGCGGTGACGGTCTTGCCCCGGTTCTTGAGCAGGTGCTCGAGAATGGCAAACTCCGTGTCGGTCAGGGTGATCTCCCGGCCGTTCGATTTCACGCTGCGCCCGTTGAGGTCCACCTCCAGTCCCTCCAGCGTCAGGGCTGAGTCGGGCTTGCCGCGGTACTGCTTGTAGCGGCGCAGAAGCGAGGACACCTTTGCCAGAAACTCCCCCTGGGAGAAGGGCTTGGACAGGAAATCGTCGCCCCCGCTGCCGTAGGCGGAGATCCGGTCGGCCTCGGCGGACTTGGCCGTGAGAAAAAGGATCGGCACGTTGGACAGGGCGCGGATGCGGTCGCAGGCCTCAAAGCCGTCCATGACGGGCATCATCACGTCCAGCACCACAAGATCGGTCTCAGGGTGCTGCCCGATATAGCGCACGGCCTCAGTCCCGTCGGCCGCCTCCGCCACGGCGTAATTGTCGCGCAGCAGCATGTACAGCACCTTGCGGATATCGGGGTCATCGTCCACGATCAGGATCAGGGAGCGTTCTTCCATGCTCATCACCTCAAAATTGGATTGCCGCCCCTGCAAAGAGAGCTGTCCGGGGCGGAGATATTTGTCCACAGTATACCATTGATTGCAGGAACTGACAAACGCAAATTGTATTGTTTAAGAAAGCTTAAGACATTTTTTGAGAAAGTCATGATATAATGGCCCGCGTGAACGAGACATGCCCTCCGGGGCATCGCATAACACAGGAGGATTCCGTTATGAAGATGAAAAACATCGTATGCCTGCTCCTGGCGCTTGCCATGTGCCTGTCCCTGGCTGCCTGCGGCAGCTCCGGCGGGTCGGCGAACACCGCAAGCCCCGCCCCCACAGAGAGCGCGGCGCCCGAGCTCGTATATGTTTCCGAATTTAAAAAGCTTCTCGACGACAGCGAAAACTTTGTCAGCATCCGCAGCTACAGTGACGACGGTATTTACTTCAGCAGCTGGGAAAAGGTCGGCGAGAACATCCCCGAGGGGGCCAAGCCCCAGTATGAGGGACAGTACGATGTGTATGAGACCTTCCTTTACCACATGGACAAGGACGGGAAAATCACAAAGCTTGAAAACTACAAGACCGTTGACGCCCCTGTGAACGACAAGGGCTACAAGGAATTTTACTCCGGCAGCGACATGAGCGGCATCTGCTTTACGCCCGACGGCTTTGTGACGCTGGAGCTGGCCTACGCCTCCTGGAATGACGGCGACGGCAACTACACCCAGTACAGCGAGGAGTATTTCCAGCACCAGCGCTTCCAGCAGGAGTACTACATCCGCTCCTTTGACCGCGAGGGCAACGAGCGCACCACGGCGAAGATTGACGTGCCGGAGGACGGCTGGCTTGACGCCTACAGCATGCAGCTTGACGACAAGGGCAATGTGATCGTCTCCGCCGGCCAGGGCCTGCGCGCCATCGGCCTGGACGGGCGCGACGCCTACGAGATCAATGTCAACGGCTACATCAACGGCCTCATCGGCCTGCCCGACGGGCGCATCGCCGTCTCCACCAGCGGCGAGGAGAATCTGGTGAGCATTCTGGACAGCGAGACCGGCAAGCTTGTTGACGGCGTGAAGATGAACGTGGAGACCTACAACACCGTCACCGGCAACAAGGACTATGACTTCTACTACACGAGCGGCGCCTATTTCTACGGCTGCAAGCTCGGCGACGAGGAGCCGACCAAGCTCTTCAACTGGATCGGCTGCGACGTCAACGGCAGCCGCGTCACCGTGCTGGACGTGTCCGACGAGGGCGTGGTGACCGGCGTTCTGACAAACTACAACAACAAGACCCGCCTCTACAGCACCGAGCTCGTCAGCATCCGCCAGGTGCCCTCCGACACCGTGCCCCAAAAGGAGCCGATCAGGCTCGCCGTCATGTATCTTGACTTCGGCGTACAGGATATGATCATCGACTTCAACCGCCACAGCGACAAGTACCGCATCGAGGTCGCCGACTACTCCGAGTACGGCACGGACGCCAACGGCAACAGCATCGGCGCAACCAAGCTCAACACCGAGATCCTCTCCGGCAACGTCCCCGACATTCTCTGCCTGAGCGGGCTGAACTACCGCCAGCTTGCCAACAAGGGCATTCTGGAGGATCTGTACCCCTACATCGACGCCGATGCCGAGCTGCAGCGCAGCGACTTCTTCCCGAACGTCCTGCAGGCCATGGAGGTGGACGGCAAGCTCTGCTCCACGGTCTCGAGCTTCTTCATCAGCTCCGCTCTGGGCGCCGCCTCCGTGGTGGGGGATGAGCCCGGGTGGACCTATGATGAATTCAACGAGGCCCTGGCCTCCATGCCGGAGGGCTGCACCGCCTTTGACCAGTACGTCACCCGCGACAGCATCCTCTCCACCTGCCTGGCTCTCGACATGACCGACTATGTGGACTGGGGCAGCGGCACCGTGCGCTTCGACAGCCCCGACTTCATCCGCCTTCTGAACTTTGCCAACTCCTTCCCCTCCGAGTTTGACTGGGAGAACTACGACTGGGCCCGCGAGGAGAGCGTGGAGGAGCGCCTGGCCCAGGGCAAGCAGATGCTCGTGCAGACCAGCGCCTACAGCATCGACGATATCTTCTACAACAACTACACCCAGTTCATGGGCGGCAAGGTCACCTATATCGGCTATCCGACCTCCCACGGCACCGGCAACATGATCAGCTTTTCCGGCGACTCCGGCTATGCCCTGAGCAGCAAGAGCGCCTGCAAGGACGCCGCCTGGCAGTTCCTGCGCACCTTCTTCACCAAGGATTACCAGGCCGAGAACGTCTACTCCCTGCCGAGCCGCCTGGACGTGTTTGACGAAAAGGCCGCGGAGGCCTCCACCGTCCAGTATCAGCAGAACAGCGAGGGCCAGTTCCTCCTGGACGATAACGGCGAGAAGATCCCGGTCGTGCGCACCACGGTCTGGAACAAGGAGACCCAGCAGACCGAGGAGGTCTATGCCCTGACCGAGGATCAGATCCAGCAGATCCGCGAGCTGATCCTGACCACCACCAAGGTCGCCGACTACAACCAGGAGATCCTGGACATCGTCAAGGAGCAGGCCGCGCCCTTCTTCGCCGGCCAGAAGACCGCCGAGGAGGTTGCAAAGCTCGTACAGAGCAAGGCCAATATCTACGTCAACGAGCAGCGGTAATACCGGCGTCGCCTGAGGCGCTTCCCCCTGAAAACGAACAGGCTCCCTTCGCCGCGCACAGCCGGCGGAGAGAAGCGGCAGCCCCGACAATTTTGCCGGGGCTGTTGCCTTGCAATCGGGCCAAGCATGTGCTATAATTCATTAGATATTTTATGTTGACCGCTACAGGAAGGGCGCTGGCATGGACAAAAGCAGAGAAATCAGAAAAAAGAGGCGGGCCGACTTCCTGCGCAGCCTGTGCTTTCTGCTGCCGAGTCTGCTGGGCGTGGGCGTGTTTTTCATCCTGCCCTTCGGCGTGGTGGTCTACTACTCGATGATCGACGGGGTGGCCTCGCGGAACTTTGTGTTCCTGGAAAACTTTAAGCGCCTGTTCCAGAACTCCGCCTTCAAGATGGCCTCGATCAATACGCTCAAGTTTTCCCTCATGGCGGTGCCGCTCGCGGTGGTGCTCTCCATCGTGCTGGCGTTGATGCTCGAGTGCCGCATCCCGATGAAGAGCCATTTCCGCACCTTTTTCCTGAGCCCCATGATGGTGCCGGTGGCCTCGGTCGTGCTGATCTGGCAGGTGCTGTTTAACTATAACGGCACGGTCAATGAATTTCTGATGCTCTTCGGCGCAAAACGCATCGACTGGCTGCAGTCCGAGTACAGCATGATCGTGGTGCTGCTGCTGTTTCTGTGGAAAAACCTGGGCTACAACATGATCCTCTTCATGTCGGGCCTTGCCAATATCCCGAAGGAGCTGCTGGAGGTCGCAAGCGTCGAGGGGGCAAGCCCCTTTTACAAGTTCTTCAACATCAAGCTGCGCTATCTCTCGCCGACAGTCCTGTTCGTGACGATCCTCTCGCTCATCAACTCCTTCAAGGTCTTCCGGGAGGTGTATCTGCTGACCGGGGACTACCCGTATGAGAGTCTGTACATGCTCCAGCACTTCATGAACAACACCTTCCGCGCCCTGGACTACCAGAAGCTCTCGGCAGCGGCGGTGGTGATGGCGCTTGTGATGGTCGTGATCATTGCGCTGCTGTTCTGGATCGAGGATGTCTTCGGAAAGGACGTGGAGGGATGAATAACGAATTGCGGCGCAAGGGCAGAAAGCAGCACTATTTCGGCCGCTTTGCGATGTTTGTGCTCTGCCTGGTCTTCTCGGTGCTCTTCCTGCTGCCGACGGTGCTGACCATCACGAACTCCTTCATGTCGGAGGCGGAGATCAAATCCAATTACGGCATGGTCTTCTCCACAACCTCGGGCGGCTTCGTGTCCAAAACCGTGAATCTCAAGTTTATCCCCGACAAGGTGACCCTCTCGCAGTACACGGCGGGGCTCATCAAATCGCCGGAATATCTTTTGAAGCTGTGGAACAGCATTCTGCTGGTGGTGCCCATCGTGGTCTTTCAGGTGGCCGTCGCCTCCGTTGCGGCCTACAGCTTTACCCGCTGGCGCGGCAAGATCCGCAGCGGCATCTTTTTCTTCTATGTCATCCTGATGCTCATGCCCTATCAGGTGACGCTGGTGCCGAACTATCTGATCAGCGAATGGCTCGGCATCCTCAACAAGCCCTGGGCCATCATCCTGCCGGGCATCTTCGCCCCCTTCTCGGTCTTCCTGCTGACAAAGTTCATGCGCCGCATCCCCTATTCGCTCATTGAGGCGGCAAAGGTGGACGGGGCAGGGGAGTGGGAGATCTTCACGCGCGTGTGCCTGCCGCAGTGCCGTTCGGCCCTCTATTCGATTGCGATCCTGGTATTCATCGACTACTGGAACATGGTCGAGCAGCCGCTCATCCTCCTGCAGGATGCCGACGCACAGCCCCTGAGCGTGTTCCTCTCCCAGGTCAACACCGGGGAGATCGGCCTTGCTTTCGCCATGGCCACGGTCTATATGATCCCGTCCCTGCTGCTCTTCCTCCACGGCGAGGAATACCTTGTCGAGGGCATCGCAAACTCCGGCAGCGTCAAGGGATAAGCAAGACTGCCGCCGCCGGTGGCGGAAGCAGGCAGGCTTGCTTATCCGCAGCCGCGCCATTGGCGGGCCGAGGCGCCCAAGCCCGGCCCGGGAATGGCAGAGCGGCAAGGCGGGGGAGCGGAGCCTGCCGCCCACTAACCTCCTGTACTCTGAGGTGAAACATGGAAACCACTGTCAAAAAACGCGAATGGGTCAAGGACGCCGCCATTGTCTTTCTGGCGGTGCTGCTGGTGCTGACCTTTTTCTCCAACACGATCATGAACCGCAGTCTGCCGGAGGTTGCCACCGCAGCCGTCAGCAGCGGGTCCATCGTCGCGCGGGTCAGGGGCAGCGGCATCGTCACCGCCACCGGCAAGCAGCAGGTCAAGGCCAAGGAGACCCGCACCATCCGTTCCGTCATGGTCAAGGTGGGGCAGGAGGTCAACACGGGCGACGTGCTTTTCGTCCTCGGCGAAGGGGATGAGACGGCCCTTGAGCAGGCGATGAACACGCTTCGCTCCCTGCAGTACGACTACCGGCGCCAGGCCATGAATGTGCCCACCTACGACGGCAGCAGCTACGACCACTCCGTGGATGCCTCGTATGAGAGAATGATCCGGGCCGAGCAGGCCCGCGACAAGGCGGCCGAAGCCTATCAGCTCGCCCTCTCGCGCGACTCCGCAGGAGACGTGCAGGCCACCAGCGCGGAGATCGCCCGGGTCGAAGCGCAGCTGAAGGATGTAGCCGATCAGCTTGACACTGCGCAGGCCGCCTATGACGAGCGCGTAAACAGAGCCTGGGAAGAGCTTTCACAGGCCGAATGGGAATACGACAATGCCGATACGTCAGGCGATATCTATGTGGATGAGGATGGCCTCATTGATGAAGGAAGCAGCGGTCAGGCAGCGTCCGGGGACAGGGACGAGCTGTGGAAAAAGGTAGAGGAAGCAAGACAGCATCTTGCCGAGGTGCAGAGCGATGTGCATCTCAGCTCCCTGCGCTCGCAGTATGACAGCCTCCTTGAGCGCTACAACACCCTGCTGCAGCACCGCGATAACTATACGCCCGACAGCGTGATCCCTTACCGGGACGCGCTGGATACTGCGGAAGCGGAGCTCACCGACGCCCGGCTCTATTACGACGAGGCCGTCGCCGCCCGCGAGTATGCCTATCAGAATTTTGAACAGAAGGTCGCCGTCGAGCAGGTCAATCTCGCCGAGACGGCGGAGAATATCCGCATCCAGCAGGAGAAGATCAAATCCCTCGCAGGCGAGGAGGAGAACGTGGTCAGCGCCGCGGTCTCCGGCACCATCAGCACCATCGACTGCACGGCGGGCGACACGGTGCTCAAGGACGCGCTTCTGTGCACCATCGAGGTACCCGACATGGGCCACACCCTGTCCTTCTCCGTCACCAACGACCAGGCCCAGCGCCTTCGCATCGGCGACACGGCCACGGTCTCCAACTACTATTGGGGCAACAGCGTCACCGCCACCCTCACCACCATCCGCACGGACCCGAAAAACCCCCAGACCAACAAGATCCTGACCTTCGACCTGGTGGGCGACGTGACAAGCGGCGCGGAGATGAGTATCTCCGTCGGACAGAAGAGCGCCAATTATGACATCGTTGTCCCCAATTCCGCCATCAAGAGCGACTCCAACGGCAGCTTTGTCCTGCTTGTTTCGGTCAAGAGCTCGCCCCTCGGCAACCGCTACACCGCCAAGCGCGTGAGCGTTGAGGTCCTGGCAAACGATGACAACAACTCCGCCGTGGTGGCCGATCTCTCCAACGGCGACTATGTCATCACGACAAGCTCTGCCCCCGTCGCCAGCGGCGACATGGTGCGCATGGCGGACAGCGCATGAGCATGAGCAGACTCCTGAAACGATGGCCCGCTGCGCTGGCGCTGCTGCTTGCGCTCCTGAGCGCCTTCTGCTTCTGGCGGATGCACGCGGTGTCCCGCCTGCTGCCGAGCCAGCAGGCGGCCGAGCGCTGGAAGGGGGACGGCGAGCGGGATTTTGCCCAGCACTCCTTCTTCCTTCCGGCCGAGGAGAAGCTTACCCGCGACCAGGTCTACAGCTTCCGCAACGACATGCTGCAGAAGCTCAAGGGGGCCTCCTATGACATCGAGAAGGAAAAGGGCCTCTTCACCGACGCCTGGAGCCTGAGCGCCACCGTCAAGGTCAGCGCCGGGCGGCGCAGCGGGGAGGTGCAGGCCTTTGCCGTGGGCGGCAATTTCTTCGATTTTCACCCCCTGCGGCTTTTGAGCGGCAACTACCTGCGGCCCGGGGATCTGATGGAGGACCGGGTCCTCCTGGACCGGGAGACGGCGTGGCTCCTGTTCGGCGCGGTGGATCTTGCCGGAATGAGCTTTTCGATCGGCGGTACGCCCTTTGTGGCGGCCGGTGTCTATGAGCATGAAAAGGACGGCTTTTCCAAGGCTGCCCTCACCGACGGCATGTGCATCTATATGAGCTATGACGCCTTTATCCGCCTCTTCCCCGAGAACACGGGCATCAGCTGCTATGAGCTCGTGATGGCGGAGCCGGTCAAGGGCTTTGCACACAGCGCCGCGGAGGAGAAATTCCCCGTCAAGAAGGCGGAGCTGACGGACAACAGCTACCGCTATTCCGTCGACCGGCTCTTGAAGATCCTCAAGGCCGGGAGCGCCAGATCCATGCACAAGGGCAGTACGATCTACCCCTACTGGGAAAACGCCGCCCGCGCGGCGGAGGACCGGGCCGCCCTGTGGCTTGCTGCGGGCCTCGTGTCCGGGGCCTTCCCCCTGGCGCTGGCACTGGTGGAGCTGATCCGCGGCTTCGTGCGCGGCCGCAGGAAGATGGAATCGGACGTCCTGCCCGAGGCGCAGGCCAGAGGCCGGGAGTTCATCCGGGAGCTCAAGCGCCGCCGTTGGGAGCGCAAGCACCCGGGAGAATTTTGATTGAAAAAAGACGGGGACGGCAGAGCGCGGCCGTCCCCGTTTCGACTGGAAGGGGTGAAAGCCCGTGACAAAAAAACAAAGCCGCGGCCATCGGATCATCGTGATCCTGCTGCTGCTCGTGATCCTGGCCCTTGCCGTGGTCGCGGGGCTGCTGGCCCTGAAGCTGAGCCGGCGCGAGGATACCCGCCTCGCGGGCGTCTGGCAGATGCGCGCGGAGCTGACGGATACGGCCCGCACCCGGGCCGACGCCTGGCTGCAGCGCGCCGCTCTTGGCGAGCAGGTCCCCGCCGCGGAGTACCTGCCGGCGCTTTCCGTCACGGTGCGCCTCACGCTCTCCCCGGACGGGAGCTGGAGCCGCGAGATCCGGGACGGAGAATACGAGAGCGCCCGCGCCGCGGCCGAGCGGGGCCTTGCCAAGGCCCTGCGGGAGCTGCTGCGCCTGCGCATTGCCGATGCGGGCCGCCCGCCCGAGACGGCGGCGGAGGCCGAGGCGCGCATCCAGCGCGTGCTCGGCATGTCCACCGAGGACTATATGCGGGACTACGGCCCCGCCCTTCTGCCGCCGCTTTCGCAGATGCGCGCGGTGTATGACGGCAGCGGCGCGTATCTTGCGGACGGGGAGACGATCAACTTTGACGGGGAGGCCGTGCGCTATCTTATGGACGGGGAGCTTCTTGTCCTGCTGAGACCCGAGGGGGCGGAGGTGTATGAACGTGCGTAAGGAACTTGCCGCGCTGCTGCTGGCCCTGTGCCTGGCGCTCCCGCTTGCCCGCCCGGCTCATGCCGAGGCGACGGTGACCCATCAGCAGCTTGAAAACCTGCTCCTCTCCGTGGACGGGAATGATCCCAGGACCGTCCGAACCATCCACTACAGCTATGACTATAACCGCTATGTCTCCCTGCGGGATATGGCGGCGGCCCTCAGCGGCACGGCGAAGCATTTTGACCTGAGCATCGCAAACGACCAGGTCACTATCACCACCGGCAGGGACTACACGCCGGTCGGCGGGGAGGGGGAGCCCTTCCCCGACACCGGCGTATACGAGACGCGCCCCCTGGCCCTGTATCTCATCTGGCTCGACGGGCGGGAGCTTCACTATCAGAGCTTCCTCAGCCCCGGCGCTGACCGGCGGGACTGCTTCATGAGTCTCACGGATCTTGCCATGCAGCTTGATCTGAGCCTGGAGGTCTCCGCCGGCAGCATGCGCCTCAACAGCCGCGAGGGCTTCACCATCGACCTGGACACCCTGCGGGAGGGCGGGTTTTATTATGAGATCCACTCCGGCCTTGTCGGGGACGCCACGACTGGCGCCATCTACACCGCCTGGGAGCCGATGCTCTCCGTGCCCATTGCGAGCACCACGAAGCTCATGAGCTTTGTCATCATCATGGACGCCGCTGCCAACGGGGAGATCGCCCTCTCCGACAGCGTGACCATCCCCGAGGAGGCGGCGCGGCTCTCCCGCACAGCAGACGGGGTGATCTATATGGAGGCGGGCCAGGTCTCGAATGTGACGGATCTTCTGTGCGCCATGCTGGTCCTCTCCAGCAACGAGAGCGCCACGGCCCTCGCCGTACACACCTGCGGGAGCGAGGCGGCCTTTGTCGAGCGCAT
Organism: Oscillospiraceae bacterium; assembly: GCA_902790375.1. Taxonomy (GTDB): domain Bacteria; phylum Bacillota; class Clostridia; order Oscillospirales; family Oscillospiraceae; genus Limivicinus. The sequence continues at coordinate 53,548 of CADARY010000008.1, forward strand.
GAACCGCAAGGCGCAGGCCCTCGGACTCTCGGAGGGGACAGTTTTCTATAACTGCAACGGCCTGCCCGTCTATACGGACAATCTCGCCGCGACCAAGGTGCAAAACCGCATGAGCGCCTATGACATGTTCGAGCTGGTGCGCTATCTTCTCAGCGCCTACCCGGAGGTGACGCGCATCACCTCTCTCAGAACGGTGACGCTTGAGAGCTTCGGCGTCACGATCGCCAACACCAACACCCTGCTCTATAACCTCCCGGGCGTTGTGGGCCTCAAGACCGGCACCACCAACATGTCCGGCGCCTGCCTTGTCACCGCCATGGAGGCGCAGGACGCAAAGGGCGATGTCCACATGCTGGTCTCCGTCGAGTTCGGCGCCGAGGACAGCACCGTGCGCACCACGCTCTCAGAGGAGATGCTGCGCTACGGCCTGCAGATGCTGCGCGAGCAGTCGGCGTCAGGGGCCGGAGCCGCCGTCCCCATCGACGCCGAGGAGCTTATCCGCGCCGCGCTTCGCGGCTTCTGACCGCGCCCCTGTTAATTTCGCGTTTTCTGTGTTATAATGATGTTCATATCTGTATCTATCAACGACGGGAAGAAGAGCCATGCTGAATGCCAACCGATTGTCCACCAATATCATCGTCACCGTGCTGGTGCTGGTGATGGTCTTTCTGCTGCCCCTGCTGGACAGGCGCATCTGCGCGCGCCTCGGCGTGAACCTCCACCACGGGCTGAGCAGCAACCCGAAGGCGGACGCCCTGCTGAAGATCCGGCAGCTGATCCTCTTTGCGGTGTTTTTCGTGTATATCATGGTCTTTGCCTACCTGGTCTTCTTCTCCCGCAGCGCCTCCGAGCAGTACCTTGTGCACATCGCTCCCTTTGCCGACCTGCAGCACGCCATCAACACGGACTATGGCCCCTTTGATTTCATCGTCGCCATCTTCAAGGAGGGGGTGCAGAGCGCCTTCTCCCATGTCCGGGTGGTAAAGATCGAGGACATCACCCAGGTCTATATGAACATCATGCTCTTTGTCCCCATGGGCTATCTGCTGCCTTACGTGTTTGAGTTTTTCCGCAGCGGCTCCTGGGCCCGGCCGGTGCTGGCCTGCTTTGTCATCTCCTTCATCACGGAAAACCTGCAGCTGATCTTCCGCCGCGGCTTCTATGACATGGACGATCTGCTGGCCAACACCCTCGGCGGGCTCATCGGGACGCTGCTCTTCATTTCGGTCGCCTATGTGGTGACGCATCCGAACTGGCGAAGAGAGCTCTTCACCCTGCGCTCCTGGCGCACAGCCGCAAAAAACGGCGCGCTCTATCCCTATGCCCGCCGCGTCGGCATCTCCCGCACGACCCTCCTGGGCACCGACGAGGGGGAGGTTTTCTTCTTCTATGTGTCCAAGCTCGGCTTCCGGCCCCGCAAACAGATCGTGCCGGAATATTCCTTCGGGACGGATTTCCTCTTTGAGCTCGGCTCTTCCCAGGTGGAGATCCACTGCTCCAATCGGCCGGACAAGCTCCAGACCCAGTATCTGACGATCTCGGCCCGGGATCTGCTGGAAATCAAAAAGCGCCTTCAGGAGCACGATATCGAGCCCGGCCCCTTCGAGCAGGACCCCTACACCGGCCAGCGCCGCGTGAGCTTCAGCGGCCCGGACGGCGTAGTCATCACGCTCCTTGAGGAATAAGGGAAGCGGGGTCCTGTGACAGTCGGCGGTATATGATGGGCCTATAAGCAATAAGCCGCGATCAGAAAGAAGGCACAGACATGAAAATAAAGATCAGAGACCGGATCCTCAACATGAACCTGATGGAAAAGGAGCCCCATGACCCCGAGATCGTCAGGACGGTGGCGCGGATGAAGCGCGTTGTGGAAAGGTGGAACCTGGACGCGGACTTCCGCAAAGCCTGTGAGAGCGACCCGGAAAAAACGCTCGCCGAGATAGCCCCGGATGTTGACCCGGAGGCTTTTCGCCTGCTGATCAACAAGGACGCGGCCGAGAAGCTGGTGGAAGATCTGAAGGCAGAGAAAATCAGTGAGGAGGATATACCGGAGAGCTATGTGATCTACAAGGCGTCGGTCAGGGAAAAGATCCTGCACCGGGAGAAGCTTCGTCAGACGTACTGCGTCCCGGATGAGCCGCACTTTCGTGCCTGGCGCGAGCGGCAGCAGAAGCGCTGCTACATGGAGATGGGTCCCTCCGCCCAGCGTATGGTGCAGGCCGCGCTGATGTTTGAACTCACACTGGGCTGCTCTGTCGGCTGCCCCTTCTGCGGCGTGGCCTCCCAGGGCCTTCGCGGCATTTTCCGCTATACGGAGGAAAACGCGGCACTCTGGCGCGAGACGCTGCGCCGCATGCACGCGCTGCTCGGCGGCGCGGCAGGCCGCGGCACCTGCTACTACTCCTGCGAGGGGCTGGATAATCCGGATTATGAAAAATTCCTCTCGGATTACTACAGCGAGTTCGGCGTCGTGCCGCAGACCACCACCGCCGCCGCCACCCGCGATATCGAACGCACCCGTGCTCTGCTGCGCTTCGCGGATGAAAACGACCCCCATATCGACCGCTTCTCCGTCATCAGTGCCGAAATGCGCGATACGATCTTCGAGGCCTTTACACCGGAGGAGCTTGTGAATGTGGAGCTGCTGCCCCAGTTTCCCGAGGCGCCGGGAAACTGCTTTGCCAAGGTCGGGCGCAACCGCGACAAGGACGATGAGGACGCTGTGGGCGGCACCATCGCCTGCGCAAGCGGCTTCATCGTGAATATGCAGGAAAAGTCGCTGCGGCTGATGACGCCCTTCGTCTCCGACCGCGACCACCCCACCGGGGAGTGGATCCTGGAGAAATGCGCTTTCCGTTCTGCCGAGGATCTGGAAAAGCAGATGCGCCGGATGATCGAAACATACATGCCCCTGGAGCTTGACTTTGAAAAGCGCGTCGGGGCCTCCTGCGACTTCAGCCTGGAGGAGACGGACGGCAATGTCCGGGTCGGCGCACACGGTGTGCGCGTTGACATGCTGCACGCCCCCATGGCGCAGGCGGGGCTGGACACGGTGGTCACCGCGCTCAAGGCGCGCCGCTATACGGGAGACGAAATCCTGGAGCTCCTGCCGGAGGATATGAATCCTGCGCAGAGCATCCTGCTGCTCAAGCAATTATGGGATCACGGCCTGATTGATCAGGTCACAGAATAAAGGAGGAAAACACCATGGATCAGATCAAGAAAAACAACATCGCCTATGGAAAGCTTCTCAACAAATGCTGGGACGATCCGGCCTACCTTGAGAAGTTCCGTGCCGATCCCGCCGCCGCACTGAAGGAGTTCGGCATCCCCACACCGCCGAATGCGAGATACCACATCGTTGCTCCCCAGGACATGAAGCCCAGCACGAAGGAAGATGTCTACCTCTACTATATGGATAAGCCCGAAGTTACCAGTCTGAACGAAGAAACGCTCGGCAAGGTCGCCGGTGGGGTCGTGCCGACGCCGGAGCCGGAGCCGCACGAACCCATTATGGAATCCGTAGACGTCATGACCCATGTGGAGGTGGGTACAGAAGTAGTTGCCGAGGTTGTGGCCGTCATCATGGCTGTGATTTTGGTTCTGGGCGAAGGCACGGGGGATGGAGATCAATAAGTATTCGGGAAAGCGACACCATACATACGACTGCGGTGATGGACTGACGAGTCTCCCGCCGCGTCAAGAATCAAAAGCCCCTTGCGACCAAACGGATCGCAAGGGGCTTTTGATTCTTAATCCTGCCAGAAGTCTGTGTCCTTGACGCCGTTGGCGGCACCGCGGTAGGCGGGGAGCTTGCCCTTGCGCCGCTGCCACTCATAATCGCGCAGGGCGGCAATGGCGGGCTTTGCGAGGATCACGATCACCGGCACGTTGATGATGACCATTAGGCCCTGCATCATATCCGCCGAATCCCACGCGAGACCCGCCGAGATGCAGGCGCCGGCGAAGATCAGCGCCGTTGCGCACAGGCGATAGACAAACAGGAAGGCCTTGCCCGGCTCCTTCTTCATGATGAAGCGCAGGCAGCTCTCGGTGTAATAGTAGTTGCCGAGCAGGGTCGTGAAGGCGAACAGGCACACCGCGACCGCAATGAAGATCGCGCCGAAGCTGCCGAGGGCCGTGCGCGTGCAGGCCTGGACATAGGTGGCGCCGGCGGCTTCGGCTACAGGCTCGACCCCGGAGAAGAGGCAGAGGAAGGCCGTGGCGGAGCAGATGAGCAGCGTGTCGATGAACACGCTCAGCATCTGCACAAGGCCCTGCTTTGCCGGGTGGCTCACATCCGCGGCAGCGGCGGCATTGGGGGCGGAGCCCATGCCGGCCTCGTTGGAGTAAAGGCCGCGCTTGATGCCCCACATGACGCAGGAGCCGGTGAAGCCGCCGAGGATGGCCTGAAAATCAAAGGCGGAGCGGAAGATCCGGCCGAACACGGCGGGAAGCTGACCGAAGTTGCGGATCACGACGTAGAGGGAGATCAGCACGTACAGAATGCCCATGACGGGAACCAGCACTTCCGTGACCCTGGTCAGGCGCTTGCCGCCGCCCAGGACGCAGAAGCCGAACAGCGCCGCGAGCACCGCGCCCACGACGACGGGGGTGGACTTGGTGTAGAAGGAGAAGGTGGAGAAAACGTCCTGCGTATTATACGCCGCGAGCATATTGTAGCCCACCACGTAGGTCAGGATCAGCACGATGGCGAAGACCACGCCGAGCCAGCGCTGGCCCAGGGCCTGCTCCATGTAGTAGGAGGGACCGCCGTAGCTGCCGCCCTCGCTGTCGCGCTTCTTGTAGATCTGGGCGAGGGTGGACTCGACAAAGGCGGAGGCGCCGCCGAGGATCGCCGTGAGCCACATCCAGAAAATGGCGCCGGGGCCGCCGAGGCAGAGGGCTGTCGAGACGCCCATGATATTGCCTGTGCCGACGCGCGACGCGGTTGAGACCATCAGCGCGCCGAAGGAGGAGGTTGCGCCGAGATTCACGGGCTTCTCCCTGACGACGCGGATGGATTCCGCAAACAGGCGGATCTGCACGAAGCGCAGCCGGAAGGTAAAATAGAGCCCTGCCAGAATCAGAAGCAGGGGCACCACATAGGGCTTGTACAAAATGCCGCTGACAGCGTTGACTGCATTGTCGATGGATGTGAGCATGTTTCTTTCTCCTGTCTTGAAGTTATTGCCTTTATGCTGCTTTCCCGAGCCGTTGCGAAAGAAATCGGGAAAGGCGGTTTGCCGCCTGTGATACAAGCAAAACAGCAGGCAAACCGAGTGGATGCGTCCGCCTTTGCCATATCCGGCCTCAAACGGCACAGGCATACTATACCGGATTTTTCATTCACATGCAAGGCTTTCTTTTCTCCGGCTTTCCCCACAGCAAAAAGAATTGCGCCCGTCAAGCGCTTTCGCCCGCTTTTTCACAATATCCGGTATATGCTTGCCTCATACGACCACAAGATAAGGAGGTTTGCATATGCAGACACTGCATACCCGTCCGGGCGTCCGGCGGGGAAACATCGTGTGGCTGCCGGCGGAGGACATCGCGCCGAACCCCGTGCAGCCGCGCAGACTTTTTGACGAAAAGGCCCTGGAGGAGCTGAGCGAGAGCATCAGGAGCTACGGCATTCTGAACCCGCTCACCGTGCGCTGCCGCGGCGGCAGGATCGAGCTTGTGGCCGGGGAGAGACGCCTGCGAGCAGCGAAGATGGCGGGCCTGGAGGAGGTGCCCTGTATCCTGCTGGACGTGAACATGGAGGACGCAAGCCTCATCGCCCTCATTGAAAATCTGCAGCGGCGGGATCTGGACTTCATCGAGGAGGCGGTGGGGCTGAGCCGCCTGATCCGCATGTTCGGCATGAGCCAGGAGGAGGCGGCAAAGCGCATCGGCAAGTCCCAGTCGGCGGTGGCCAACAAGCTGCGCCTTCTGAAGCTGCCGCGGGACGTGCTGGAAAACCTGCGCAGCTATGGCCTCAGCGAGCGCCACGGCCGGGCTCTGCTGCGCCTGACGGAGCCGAACGCCCAGCGCATGGCCCTGGAGTACATTGCGGCAAACGGACTCACCGTCGCTATGACGGAGGACTACATCGAGGGCCTGCTCTCCGCTCCCGCCGCCGGGGACGCGCCGGAGAAGCAGGAGCCGCGCCGCACGCTGATCCTCAAGGATGTGCGGGTCTTTCTCAACAGCCTCAACCGCTCCCTGGATCTGATGAAGCAGGGCGGCATCGACGCGGGCGTGCGCCGCCAGGAGACCGAGGATTCCCTGATCCTCACCATCTCCATCCCGAAGAGCCGGACACCCGGCTGAGGCAGGCCTGTTTACATTCTGTTGCTTGACTTCTCATATAAAATATAGTACATTCCCCTTGTTCAAAATGAAAAGAGAAAGGTTTTTTCGCATGAAAAGCTGCAAGAAAAAGACAATCACGGTCCTGCTGACATTGTGTCTGCTGCCGGGCCTGTGTGCCTGCGGGCTGCTGAGCCGGACAGCGGCTCCGGCCCCGACATCGGACCAGACGCCCGTGCAGACCGCCGCCTATCAGGCTCCTGCCCCCGCGCCCACAGCCGAACCGACACCCGAGCCGACACCGGAACCGACGCCCGAGCCGACGCCCGAGCCCATCGTCGGCGAGCTGCTCACCGATGACGACGGAGACGGCATCATCCCCTACAAGTTCCACTACAAGGGCGCCACGGTCTATGCGCTGATCGTCCTGGACCCGGGCCGGGTCTATATCGGCACCGCGCTGCCGGAGCCCAGCGAGTGGGGCGGCTACGGCCTGACGCTTGACGCCATGGCCGAGCAGTACGGCGCCATCGCCGGCATCAACGCCGGGGGCTTCCTGGATGAGGGCGGCGGCGGAAACGGCTGGCCCCCCAGTGGCATCACCATCAGCCGGGGCATCACCTTCAGCACCGAGCAGAACGGCCCCGTCGCGGCCCTCGACAGAAACGACCACATGTGGGTCGGCTATCTCAGCTACGACGAGTGCGATGAGATCGGCATCCGCGACACGGTCTGCTTCGGCCCCGCGCTGATCCTGGACGGGGAGAAGGCGGACCCGGCCACGCTCGAGACCGGCATCGGCGCCCGCACCGCCATCGGCCAGCGCGCGGACGGCGCTGTCGTCATGGTCGCCATCGACGGCCGACAGGGCTACAGCATCGGCGTCACCTTTGACGACTGCATCAGGATCATGGCGGACAAGTTCGGCTGTGTCAATGCCGCCAATATGGACGGCGGCAACTCCACCTGCATGTACCTCCACGGCGCGGCGGTGAACCGCTCGGCAAACCAGGCCGGCGGCACCCGCAATCTGCCGGACGCCTGGCTGGTAAACCCCCTGCCCGACGGCTATGTGAAGCCTGCGGGCGTGGCGGACAGGATCGTCCTGCCGGAAAATCCCCTCGGCGAGGTGAAGGAGTACGCCGGGGTCTGCCCGCCGGAGGTGAGCGCGCGCATGGAGCAGTTTGCCCGCACCTTCCTGGAGGCCTATTACGGCTACTTCGGCACCTCGAACGCGGACTACTACTATCCGACGCTCCTGCAGTACGTCCTGCCGGAGAGCGAGCTGCGCTACCGCATCGAGCTTGCCCTCATGGACCGCATGTGGGTCAACACCTGGCGCACGAACGCCGACAACATCACCGTCGACGGCTGCTTTGACAATGGCGACGGCACCTATGACATCGTGGTCACCTCAGACATCGCGGAGTTCTCCAACTACTGGAATTACGAAGCCCCCGGCACCACCCTTCGCATCACGGTGGTCGAGGACCCCAGCGTCCCCCTGGGCTTCCTGGCGGTGTCGACATATTGATAAGAAAAGGCGCTGCCTCACAATAGCAAAAATACTATTGTGAGGCAGCGCCTTTCCATAACAAAAGAGGCTCAAAACATGAGTTTCAAGCCTCAAAAGTTGGTCCGAGTGTTCATAACGGACTCAACCCCCGTCTAAACCAACTCGGAGGTCCCCCGCATGACCTCCGAGTTGGAAAGGAAAAACAACACCATCGGTCGACCGGACGCCGCCCTGCGGCGGCTGGTGACCTTATGGTGTTGTTTTGACGTGGTCGGAGTGCGGGGATTTGAACCCAGGGCCTCTTGGTCCCGAACTAAAAGAAAAGCTTTTAATAACTCTTAGAAAGCCCTAAAAAGTCTTGATTTCATGCGGCTTTTGGGGTAAAATGGTGCCAATAGGTCGAAGGCCCTAAAAGTAACTTTGTTCACCATTTTGTTCACCACGTTTTTCACCACGTTTTAGGAGGCTGGATTGCTATGGCTTACGTCCAAAAGTGCTTAAGTAAAAAGACCGGTCAAGTGATAAATTACAAATGGACAGCTCTGATCGGCAGAGATGAAAACTATAAGCAAATCAGACTCACAAAGAGAGTCGAACCCATAGGCCTTACCCCCGCAAAGGAGATGAAGGAGCAACAGGCCCGAGCTGACGAATGGGAAAAGATCGTGAGAGCCGAGTATGAGAAGGAGCATGGTACAAGCGCCGAGGAAAAGCTGAAGGCACGTAAAGAGCGCGAACGTATTACTCTCGAATCATTTATTGATGAACACTGGATAAAAAAGCATGTCCTGAATGGAACACACACGCCTGATACTGTAGCTTTTTATAACAGCATGGCGAAAGATATAAAGACATACCTCCGGGAGCATTGCCCAGAAATCAAGCTCTCTCAGTTTGACAAGGAGGATGTGCTTGATTATCTCGCCTATATGAGAAATGAAGCCAAGACGCAGCGCGGCACCCCATACGGCAAGACTACGATACAGCACCACTTCTCGACGCTGAGAAATATACTTGAGTATGCTGTCTATGTTGACTTTATCGCCGAGGACCCATGCAAGAAGCTGAAGCCCACAGACCGCCCCAAGAGGGAACAGAAGGAAGTTGACTTTTTGGCCCCCGATGAGGCAGTCAGATTTATGACCTGCCTGGATTCAGACGAGGAGCGGGAGTATTGGGAAAAGAATCACGGCAGCCACCTCGGGTGGAAATGCCTTGTAAACACCCTGATCCTCACCGGCTTGCGCAGAGGTGAGCTTGTGGGCCTCCAGTGGGGCGACCTCGATCAAAAGAAGATGCTGCTGCATATCCGCCGCAATGTCACCATCGACACGAGCAACAAAGCGGAGAAGGACCCGGCGAAGAAGCTCCATATCGGCGAGCTCAAAGGAAAGGAGACGCGGAAAGTCCCGATTAGCAAGTATCTGTGCGATCTCCTGATAGCTTACAAAGGCGAGCAGGAAAAGAAGTACAGCGCGCTCTTTATGCCCAATGCCTATATCTTTTGCAGAGTAGACGATGTGTACTTGCCACTCTACCCAACGGAACCGACCCGCCTTGTGAAGAAGTTCAACCGGCGGCATAAACTCCCGGACATGTCTCCCCACGATCTACGGCACACCGCGGCTTCCCTTGCCATAGAGAGTGGCGCAAGCGTAAAAGAAATTCAGGGCTTGCTTGGGCACAAGGACCCCAGCGTTACCCTTAAATTTTATGCCGGCTTAACAGAAAAGGCCAAGCAGCGCACGATACTCGGGATTGAGGGAATGATAAGACCAAAGAAAGAAGACGAGGAGAAAAAGGCTTAATAGATGTTTGACAAAAGGCTGAGGCTATGCGCCTCGGCCTTTTTTGCGTTTGTCGTCCTTTTTGGCAACAAAGCGATGCATCCTTATTAACAAATGAAAATATCGTAAAAAGTTCAAATAAATCAGCATATAGATTTCAATGAGACTCACAATTGACCAGAAAAGTACAATCTACTAAAATGTAAGTGTAACCAAAAGAAGCTTCTAATAGTTCATAAAATCAAAAAAGAAGGGATGGACCAAAGCCATGAAAGAATACAAGACATACAAACAGGCCGCGCTTAAGTACGGTTGGCCCGACTACCGCCTCCGGCAGTGGGGAAAGCAGGGATTGCTCCCCGGCTTTTACAGCGGTACGAGGTTTTACATTGACTGTGAGCGCCTGCGCGAGCAGCTTGAGACATACGGCCGCCCGATGGGTAACAGCGAGGGCGGCAGCGTGGCGCTCTGATCTGGGCGCCGGGGAAGGAAACTATATTGTTTTGGCGGTAACGAGACCGATATGGGCGGCACTTTTTGATAGATGAGGGGGAGACAGTGACAAAGGAGAGAGGAGAAAATGTCAGAAAAAACAAATGAAGGCCTGATCGCCGGGACATTGGCGGCATTGGGTGCCGTAGGCCGCCACAACTCAGCGCCGCGTTTGACTGTGGCCCGATCCCTTGGGATGGATGGGCGCGATGGCGAGCGCACAATCTCAAGGCTTTTGGAGATTGAGCGTAAAGATTCGGTGATTTGTTCGTGCGGCCGGGGGCTTTTCCTGCCCGAGGACAGTCCAGAGGGCGACCGGGAAGTGGCTGCGTACATTGCCGAAGTTGCCCGCAAGGGAGCCGGGAGCTTCAAGTCCATCCGCGGTGCAAAAAAGTACCTGGCCCAGCGGGAGCGGGAGCGATCTGGTCAGGTCAATATAACGGAGGCCACAGATGTCAAAAAAAGGGACAACTAAGCAAGACACCGAGCAGATCCCGCCCGGAATCATGCTGTACAGCGATCTCATGGACGCGCTTGAAGAGTACGATCTGGACGAACGTGCTGAATTTATCTATGCCATGAGGGATTATCGCTTTTATGGGACCGAGCCCTATTTTGAGGACAGAGGGCTCCGCGCCCTATGGAAACAGGCCAAGCGCTCGATCGAGAAAGATGCCGTCAACTATAATGACAAGTGCAAGCGCAACCGATACAACGCTTTTGTTGGAGCTATCAAACGTAAATTACCGGATGAGCAAAAGAAAAACCTTGTCGAAGGTGTTGATTATCCGAGTTATGACGATTGGCTCATGCAGATCGACGAGCAACCGCAAGCGACCGCTACCGACCGCAAGCGACCGCTACCGGATGGATGCCAACAAGAAATAAAACAAGAACCCCAACAAGAACTCCAACAAGAACCCCAACAAGAACTCCAACAAGAACTCCAACAAGAACTCCAAACGGAGGTCGAAAGGGAGGTTGAGATGGAAGGGGTGCAGGGGAAACCGAGAGGGAGGGAAAACCGAACAACCGTCATTGATGCCAAAAAGGAACGGCGAGACGAGCTGTACCTCGAGTGGCGCGTAGCAATGGCGTCCAAGGAATTGCGTAAAGCTGGCGAGCTGAGCAATCGCCTGTATGCGCTTGGCTATACGGTCGATCCTGTAACAAACGAGCTGAGGGAGCGATGATAATGGGCAGATCATCACAAAGTAAGGGGAGGACAGCGGAAAGAGAGCTTGCCTCCCTCCTCCGAGACAAATACGGATTTGCTGATGTAAAGGCGGCCGAACCGCTGAACTATGGCACGGTGCCCGACTTGACAGGTTTGCCGGGAGTGCATGTTGAGTGCAAAAGATGCGAGAAAACCAAAATCACCGAATGGATGACCCAGGCCGAGCGGGACGCCGAGAGATTTAAGGACGGGGCGCCGGTCGTCTTCCACCGCCGCAACCGGCAGCCGTGGCTTGTTACTCTCCGCCTCGACGATTTTATCAGGATCTACACGGGAGGAGGTGGTGATGGTGGAGATCAAGACCAAGCTGGCCCAGATCGCCGACAGGCTGACAGCAGCGGCCCCGCTGATTGACGGGACGGCCGAGGGGAGAGCCCTGGCACAAAAGTCAATCAGAGAGGCAGCCGCAGAGCTGAAGCAGATCATCAAAAGCGAGGATTAAAACTATGGATGACGAAAGGCGCCCCATGCGCCAAACCAGCAACGGCATAGCGGACGCGCTCCATCAGATCGCCGCCGACCTGCGGGAGACAGCAACGCTCATGGGCAGCGGCAGCACGATCATCACCACTCCGCGTGTGATACAAGCCGCCAAGCAGCTCGACGACATCTCCAGCCGTATAACCCGATATGACCGGCAACGCTATTATGCGGTAAGGAACGCAAACGCTCCCATCCGCGAGCTGGATCGGATCAGGCATCGCCTCAAAAAAACGGGTAAGCGCATCCAAACCGACAGAGATGGGACATACTCCATCCTCGACATAAAAACCGGCGATCTCCTGCAGAGCGGTCTCAGCAGGGAGGATCTGACCACTATTGTTGACAAGGAGGACGACCGCAAGTGTTAGACCAGGGCAACGACAGCGGCCCAAGCCTTGAAGAGCTGAGCAAGCAGGAGTTTACTTGGCTCTCCGAGCGCCTCAAAGCGCATCGTGAAAAGCTTGATGGGCTGGCTCTGCGGACAATCAGCAGTTACGAGTTTATTGGTGCGCCGACCTCGCAATCCGGAAGGAAATATGAGGACAGATATATCAGCCGTGCCGAGGAACAGCAGGCCATCAAGCAGCTCGAGGACGATCTGGAAAAACACATCAATGTCCTGAAGATATTCCACGTCAGAGATTGGAAGCTTAAGACACTGGTACTGCGGTACCGATATGTCGAATGTCTGGAGTGGGATGCCGTGTGCCTCAAGATTTTTGGAGATTGTCCGGATTACCGACAACATATCGCGTCATATCGGAGGCGTATGTACAGGCTGCACAGGACTGCCCTTGTAGCCTCATTCAAGCTTTTTGGGAGGGGAAAACAGTGACAAAACTGAGACAGCAGCTCCGGCAGTTCCTTGCGCAGCCGGCCACCGCCTGGACCATCAACACAGCACAGCGCGTGCATGGTGTTGTGCTGCCGCCTGGGGCGACGACCAACTTGCAGATCGTCGAGGCAATCATCGGCCCGACGGTTGAGGTCAACGAAGATGAATGACCGACAGCGGGCATTTTGCCAATATTACGCCGCAGATCCGGACGGCACAGCGGCCGCGATCAAGGCCGGATACTCCAAGCGGACCGCTGCAGCCATTGCGAGCGAAAACCTCAGAAAACCTGAACTTCTTGATTATATCAAACAGCTTCAGGCGGAGGCCGAGGCCGCGCGCGTGGCCGATCTGGTCGAGGTCAAGCGGTTTTGGACCGCAACCATGCGCGACGAGGAGCAGCGCGTGGAGTTTCGCCTGAAGGCGTCTGAACTCCTGGCAAAGAGCTCCGGCGAGTTTGTTCAAAGAGTGGACCTCACCGCACAGGTGGAGGCCCAAGTGGAAGAGGACGTTGTATTCTACATCCCTGACAATGGGAGACCAATCACAAAAAAGGAGGACATAGATCAAAATGGGTGAAAAGCTCAAACAAATGCGCGCCGCAAAAAAGGCGGCAAAAGAGAACAGTCAGCGGGAGATGGACAAGCTCGACCGTGAGCTGTGCAAGGCATTCGCCGCCGCCGAGAGTGCTGGCAGCAGATCCGCCGAAACAAGGCCCGCTCGGAATAAGGGCAAAGACTTCACCGACCGCTTCGCCGGGGGCTTTGAGATGTGGAGCAACACGCAGCCGGTCAGCACAGACAGCGCGGAGGCCGCCCGCGAGCGAATGAACCAGGCATACAATGACCCGGATCGCAGCCTTCAGGACATGAACGCATATCAGGCGTCAATCGTGAGGAAGCGTCGTAACGGGGAGATCCCTGACTAAAAAACACAGGAGGAAAACAATCAATGGACAAAATCAATTTCGTGACGGTCGCGGACTCGGCCGCAGCCGAAGCAGCTCAACAGGCCATGCTTTCCGCGGCAAGGGTACTTGTCTCGCTCGACAGATTTGCAGGCGTCCAGGCAGAGGAGGACCCCACCGATGAAAATTGAGGAAATCGTCGCCAAGAATGTGACGCTGAAAAAGAACTGTGACGAGCTCGGCGCTGTGATCGCCGGTCTGCGCATCGTTTACATCTCGGGAAAAGAGCGGGAGCTCGAAAACAAGGGAAAGCCCGTTACCCCGCGAGACTTCGAGGATCTTGCCGGCAGGGTCCTGCTGCAGCTTATCAAGCGCTTGAGAGGGGATCTCGAAGCCCTGGAGAGCCTGCTTCCCACCGACGAGGGTAACGCCCCACCGACGGCACCGCAGGCCTCACGGCTTCCGCAAGACATGAGCAAGGCGGCGCGCGATGGACGATAGAAAAAGAGCCGTGGAGGAGTACCGCAGGCGCAGAGCGAAACGCCTGGCGGCCCGTGGATATAAACCAGACAAGCGATTCCCCGCCGCCCTGCTCAAGATGCAGGGGATCAAGCCCACAGCGGGCATGACCCGCGCGCAGGCGTGGCAGGCCCTCAAAAAAACCGGTTTCAATATCCTCGACTTTTTCCGGCAATACAAAGCCATCCGAAAGAGCGAGCCAACCCCGGAAGACGCCGCCAAGTTCCTCCGCAAAGAAATGGACCGCAAGAGCGCAGATCCCCCGGCGGAGGCACCCACGATCAGACCGGCAACCCGACAGGATGCTGCTGAACAGTATTCTTTATTCTCTGAGCGGGACTAACACTCCCGCTCACCACCAAAACCATACATACAGGAGGAAAAATCAAAATGGATGAACTCAATACCCAGGCCCCGCAGGAAGCCGAAATCCCCCAGGCCCCGCTTACGATGGTCATCGACGACCACAAGCTCCCTATCACCGTGGTCAACAAAGCCGGCGAGGAGATCGGCGTTTTCCGATTTGATCCCAGCGATATAGGCATGGTAAAGCGCTACAATGAGGTAATAGACAAGTTTAACTCTGCCCTCTCCAATCTCGACACTGACGGCGGGATGGATGCGCTCAACAAGGCCGGTGACAAAATCATCGAGTTCCTGGACTATGTGACCGACGGCAACTCCCGCGAGGCGTTTTTCCAGAAGATCCACCCCCTCAGCCCTCAAAACGGCCATTTCTACTGTGAGCAGGTTTTCGAGGTCGTCGGTGCCTTTATCCGTCAAAGCTTCCAGACGGAGACCCACAAGATCAATGAGCGCGTCGCCGCCCATACTCACGGCTATAGGACCGGCAAACACGCGAGAGGCGACAGATAAGCGCTGCTTGCCTCGCGCAAAAGGTGGTGATACACCATTGACAACATTATCAAGATAGACACAGAACTCAGCACAGCCGGCTTCGAGGCCGGATCGAAGGCAATCAAGGCCGCTTGCAAATCCCTTTCCAGCACCGTCAATTCTATGGGGCGCTCCATAAAGCAGATTGTTCCCTCCATTCTGGGCGTTGGATCGGCATATCAAATCATTACAAAGGCCGCTCAGACCTTTATGTCCCAAAATGAGGAGCTGGCAAACCGGATGGGCTCCGCGTGGACCTCCCTGGGCAACCTGATCGGCCCAATTCTTGAAAAGGTCATCGGGTGGGTGACAACAGCGGTTCAGTACGTGACCGCCTTCCTCAAGCTCCTGGGCGTCACCGGCTCAAGCGCCACCCAGACAGGCAAGGCCACCGAGAAGGCGGCAGCCTCGGCAAAAAAAGGCGTGGAAGACCTCAAGCGGACGCTCCTGGGCTTTGATGAGCTGAACGTGCTGGCCGACAATAGCTCCTCTTCTCAGGAACAGAGCGGGACAGCGGGAGACGACCAGAAAAACAAGCCCCTTGCAGAGATCACCCCGCCGGAGTGGTTGACCCACCTGGCCGACCTCCTGAAAGGCGGACAGTTCGAGGAGTTCGGGCGAGAGCTGGCCCGGATGCTCAACAAAGCCATTGCAAGCGTTGATTGGGCGGACTTGGGGCGGAAGGTGAGCAACTTTTTCCTCGGTGTCCTCCGCGCCCTCTATGGTGCTGTTGACGAATTCGACTGGCGGCAGTTGGGACAGAGCATAAAGGCTTTTTTCCTTGCAATAGATTGGGCCGAAATCCGGCAAACCGTTTTTGAACTCCTGAAGTCAGCATGGAAAGGTGCTGTAAATCTCCTCTGGGGCTTCATGGCCGACGACGACAGCGCTGAAGCACCCCCGCTCATCAAATCCCTTCAGCGATTGGGCGACAGCCTTGCCGACCTCTACAAGGCCATAGACGATTTTGTAAAAATGGCATGGGAAAGCGAGCTGAAGCCCGTCCTTGAGTGGACCATAGACACAGGCCTCCCGTGGCTTATCGACCGTCTGAGCGAGGGCATAGGTTTTCTTGCAACCCTGATCGAAAATCACGGCCCGCTCATTCTGACCATTCTGCAGGCAATCGGCGCGGCCGTCCTTGCGTTCAAGATCGGTGAGAAGGTGGAGGCCCTGGTGGGTAAGGTCAGCGCATTGTGGGCTGTCCTCGCGGCTCACCCCATTCTCCTGCTCATCGCAGCCGTGGCCGCCCTGGTCGTGGTAATCGTTCAGTATGGCGATGAGATTCAGGCAAAGCTTCAGGAGCTGGACACATACCTTCAGGGCGTTTTCGTCAAAGACTGGCGGGAGACCTTCGGCCCCATTCTGGGCGGCATTCTCAACGGCTTTTTCAAAGTTGTCAAGGATATATGGGACAGAGTAAAGACCACGCTTGACGGGATTATCGACTTTATCCGCGGCGTCTTCACAGGCGACTGGGAGAGAGCTTGGACAGGAATAAACGAGATCCTGAGCGGGATTTTCGGAACTCTGTATGATACCTTCGCCGAGCTCGTTTCCAAGATCGTACAGCACGGCGATGAGATCAAGGCCGGATTCCAGGCAATCACCGATTTTCTTAAAGGGACTTTTGCCCAAGATTGGACCGAGGTTTTCGGTCCCGTCCTGGGCGGTGTCCTGAATGGGTTCTTCGAGACTGTCAGCCGTATTTGGGAGTCGGTACAGACCATCCTTGACGGGGTAATTGATTTTATTCAAGGGACGTTTTCCGGAAATTGGGCGCAAGCATGGCAAGGTGTCCGGGAAGTGTTCGAGGGCATTTTCTCAGGGCTCGAATACATCTTGAAGGCACCGCTGAACGGTATTATTTCCCTCATCAATGGCGCCATCGCCGGAATAAATCACCTGATCGACGGCGCAAATGCCCTGGGCTCCGTGGTGGGCTTCTCCATCCCATACCTGAACGAAATCCCCTATTTGGCAAAAGGCGGCGTGCTGAAGCGCGGGCAAGTGGGCCTTCTTGAGGGCGACGGCGCGGAGGCCGTTGTCCCGCTCGAAAAAAATACAGAGTGGATAAGCAAAGTAGCAGACCAATTCATGGAGCAGCTTGCACCGCCGCTCGAAATGCGGTATCTTTCCGCGCTGCAAGGCATAGCCGACACCGTTTCTTTCAAGGCCCCGCCAATCGCCCAGGGCACAGTGATGCCCTACAGCGTCCAGGCCTCCACCGCTCAGACCGTGGGCGGAGATCAGAGCGCGGCTCCTGACCTTCTGGCCGTCCTTGAGAGGATCGAGGAGCGCCTGAGCAACATGGAGTATCAGTTGGGCGATATGCAGTTTGTGGCACAGTTTGGAGACCTCAGAGCGCTTGCCCGCAAGATCACCAAAGAGCAGCGCCGTGAGAGCATTTCACGGGGCGATTAAGCAACACAGGGGAGCGGGAGTTATTCCGCTTCCCATCAGCGGGACTCCCGCTCAGAGTGTAACACATTAGCCCGCGGCAGCTCGCGCCGATCAGCGCGGCAGCCTTCCAAGATTGTGTTACAGCAAAAAGAAAGGAACGGCACCCATGTCAGCAAAGACCAATATCCGGAGTTTTCGCTATTCTGACGAAGTGGCGGAAATCCTGGAGGCCCAGCCCGGCGACAGCCTCAACGCCAAGTTTGAGGAGCTGGTGAGGACCTGTTACCTCGCCATCGACGAAAGGCAAAGGCAGCTCGCCCGGATCAATGAGCAAATCGAGGAAAGGCAGCAGCTCCTCCTCAAGCTGGAGGCGGCCACCACCGAGCTCTCGACCATTGAGCGGGATCTTCGCTCGGTGGAGTATAGCTTTTCCAAAATCAAGCGCCGTGCGGCCGCCCTGCAAGAGGGAGTGTAACACAACTCCAAGCCCAGGCCGCCGCCGATCAGCGCCGCAGCACTCAAAAAACGTGTTACATAAAAGAGGTACAAACCATGAAAATCAAAAACATCGGCAACACAACAATGTCTTTCAGCGGAACAACAATTATCCTGAGCCCCGGAGAGGAGACGGAAATCGACAACCACATTATGCAGGCCGTCAGCGTTCAAAGGCAGATTGCCGCCGGCAACCTTGAGGTAATCCAGGAGCCCGGCGACAAGCCCCAAAAGGCCAACTTCCGCCGCGGCGATCTCGTATTCATCCGCAATAAGCACGGCGGCCCGCTGACAGTCCTCGACTCAATTCTTTATCCGGGTGACATGATGCAGGTTGACAGCAAGGACATCACCACCGGCCCCGTGGCCCGCGCCATCGAAAACGGTCTTCTTGAGATCGTGCCGGAGGAGCCCACTGAGGGCGAGTAAAAGATATGCTACACATCCGCCTGTAATGGAGGTGTTTATTTTCATCAGAGACATTTCAAAGGCCGCCGCGCTTCTCACCGACATACGCGCCGAAGTCAAAACGGCGCTTGACCTCATCAAAGGACAATGCTCCACCACCGCGCCCACAATCGTCTTACTGTCCGATGCACTACGGCGCATAGATGAGTGTGCAGCCCTTCCAAACGTCCAGGCATTACCAGACCAACCACCGTACAAAAAAGAGTACCACACATTGACGCCGGAGGAAACCGGCAGCACCGCCACCGACGCCTCCGAGGGCAAAACGGTAGCCCCGCCCGTCAAGATGATAATACAGGACGCTTCGCGCCGATTCGACAAGGCGTTGGAGAGCGGCGAAATTCCATAAAGCAAAAGAGCCGAGGCCCACAAGCCCCGGCTCTGTGTTTTTTATACGTTAAAAATCTGAAATATCATAATTAGGGTCCATATCTGGGGTGAAGCTGGGATAAGCCTCATTTAATGCGTCGGCTTCTGTTTCACACCAGTCTTTGAAGTATCCTGCTCTGCTGAAGAGTTCATCTCCATTATCCTCTGCCCAAATAAGTGATTCTCGTGCATCGGATAAGCCTTTTAACATCTTAACAAACATGCTTAGAGGCATAGTGACTGTTTTTTCAGATTCAGCGACATAATCCCGAACCTCTTCGGTATCAAGAACACAGCTTAGTTCGTAAACAGAAAACGATTGTTTACTATCAAGAAACTGCTTTCCAGCCTCTATATTTTGCCGTTCAAGTGCCCAATTCATTCAAAATTCCTCCTGTCTTGATTTATATTTGTATTTTCAGAAAGGCGGGAGCGGGATGCTCTCGGCCTTCTGCTTTTCGGTATGTGGTGGATGCCTCAAGGCATTTGCGAGGGGTAAAAAATAGAGCCGTCGGCGGCCTTCGACATTTCTGTCATCATCGCCTCATTTATTGCCGCCTGTATAAAGTCGTTCACGGACCGGAAGCCGTGCGCCTTTTGGTATTCGTCGAGCATTTCCTTCATGCCCTTCGGCAGAGTCAGATTTACACGATCATATTTTTCCTTGATAAAGTTGTTTTTGTATGCGTTTGATGCTGCAATACCCACGATAACCCCTCTTTTCATCCCATAATAAAGTATCTATTCCGGGAGGCCAAACTATAAAGGCCTCTCCTCCAGTATGCACAGATTATATCATTGTTTGCAAACTTGCGCAATATAGGAAATGCACAAATAAACTTGCGCAAGTTTGTTTATTCCGTCAATTGAAACTTGCGCAAGTTTGATGTATATTATACTCACAGGGGGGGACAAAGAAACCCCGAACCGGAACCTTGAAAACAGCATACAGGATCAGCAAAACAGGAGAGGCCGAGGCAGACGAAAGTAGGCTCCAATCCCAACGGCGCAGCGGCTACGGCTGGGGCGTGCGAGGAGCGGATAGGGTGAGAAGCCAACCGAAACCAAGAAGGCAAGGCAAGAGCGGGAACGGATAAGGGAGAGTGGGATTTGCAAATGCAATAGATGCTTAAATAGCCACCCGCCGCCTCTCCAAAACATCAAAAAGGGGGAAAACACGATGAAATACAATCTTTCCAAGATCATGACCCGCGCATGGCAGATTTTCCGCAAGGGCAAGACCACCTTCGCCGAAGCTCTCCACAGAGCATGGCAGGCAGCAAAGGCCGAGCCGATCAACGCCGAGCTCGTCGAGCTGGCAAAGGCCGCCGCCGGGATCTCCGAGGAGGTTCACTCCTGGGCAGGCTGGCAGCGCCTCGGCTACATGGTCCAGCATGGCAGCAAGTGCTTGTTCCAGACTGTTGTCATCGACGCCGCCAAAGGTGACGGCAAGACCAAAGTCAAGAGCTATTTCGGCGCCTCTCAGGTGCAGCCAATCCCCGCAGCATGAAAAAAGGCCACATATCCGACCGCCGGCAAGCTGAACGGATATGCAGCCCATGACCACCGCCAACAAACGGAGGCCGCGCACAGTATAGCACGGCCTCCCGCTCGAAATCAAGAAGGAGGTTTCACATAGATATGAGCAAAACCCAGGCGCGCGACATGATCGCCGATCTGATCTCCACCGTGGAGTGCGCAGAGCTCCCGCAGTTCCCCGATCTCCTCGCCAAAGCGCAGAAGAGGCCCGCTCAGGATGTCGAGGACGCAATCGTCACCCTTCTGGCCGCCGGCTTCGGCCTCGGCCTTTACGCTGAGGGGGTGTGGTAAGGTGATAAGACAAATCATCTTCCTCGTCAACATGCTCCGCCTCCTCGCCGAGGCGGAGAAAGAGGAGGCCGCAGCATGATTCAGGAGAAGGTTGCACTGAACATCACCGAGGCGGCCGCGGCTCTCGGAATCTCCCGCTCCACGCTATACTCCGAGCTGCTCCGCCGGGATGATTTCCCCGCCTTCAAGATCGGCGGCCGAGTGGTGATCCCGAAGAAGCGGCTCGAAGAGTGGGCAGCCGAGCAGGGCATGAGGAAGGAGGGCTTCTGATGTCGGAAAAGGAAATCAAGAGCATGATCGTAAAGCTGCAGGAGATGCAGCCGCATGTATCAGCCCTGCAGAGTGCCATGACCGAAAAGCTCGAAGCAATCCCCGCAAAGGAGAAGAGCAAACAACGGTATTGGGATGTCCGCTTGAGGTCATGCGCCGCAGATGACGCCTTCGAGAGCCTGGTCGGTGCAATATGCTCCCTTACCCAGGTTCTCAAATACTACAACATATAAGGGGGATGGGTTTTGATGACGGATAACGAAATTCAAGCCCTCCTCCAAGAGCTGGAGAGGATGAAAGAGAGCATTTCGGCCCTCGTGGATGTAGATGCCGAAGTGCCACACTGGACCGATGTTCGGTTTTGGGAGCGCGATGCCGCCGAAGGAGCCGAGTGTCATCTACGGTTCACGATCAGAGCCCTGAAAAAGGTCCTCAAATACAGAAAGGAGGCCGCCTGATGCAGAAGGCCCAAAACGGGCGCAGGACGCGCGGAGGCCCCCGACCGAGTAACTGCCCTGGCCGCACAGAGAACATGCAGCCTGGGCAGAGGAGCGGGACAGGGGACCCCTATGAAGAGGCACTTGCCCAAACCGCAAACCTCGCGGCTCTGATCTGGGCCGCACAAGAAGCCGACAGCGCAGCGATGCGGGAAAGCTTCGTTGACCTTATGAATATGCCCCTCCAAGCATTGCTTGAGGCGCTTGAAAACTTAGAGGAGGAACTACAAAAATGAACGAACTCAAAACCGAGAACAAGCTGGAGCAGCTTGAAGCCCTGATCGAGGCCGCCGAGCGATACATCGAGGAGCTGGACCAAAACCGAGCCCTCGCCACCCTGCAGGCCGCGCGGCAGATCATAGCGGCAGCATAAGACAACAAAAGGCCCTCGCCCAGATCGGGTGAGGGTCTTTTGCTTTGATGGGGGGACAGCGAGACTCCCGCCGGCAAAGATAAAAAAGGAGACCGGCGGAGAAGCAGAAAAAAGAAATCATCTATATTATAGCACATTTCGCCAAAAAGTAAATCATAAATGGCGCGTCGAGCAGTAAACAGAAAGGGCTCAAAAAGTAGTGCATAAAAGCCCGCTCAAGATGCCCCATTTTGAAGGCAAAAATAAAAATGTTCACCATTTCTGTTCACCACGAACGTTTGAGCACTCTTGTATTGCTCGAAAAAGTTAAAGAAAAGGGCTAAAACATTCGTTTTAGCCCTTGTTTTGTGGTCGGAGTGCGGGGATTTGAACCCCGGGCCTCTTGGTCCCGAACCAAGCGCGCTACCATCTGCGCTACACCCCGATCGGATATTCTGCCCTTTCGGACAGCTTTTATATTATAATAACTGCAGGGCTGCTTGTCAAGTGAAATGTTTCCGGTTTCGGTACAAAAAAGAAAAGCAGGAGAAACGCCCCCAACGGCATGGCTGTCGGGGGCGCTTTCTTTACTTGCGGAAGCTGTCCTTCAAAGCGACGGCGCGGTTGAAGACCAGATGGCCGGGGGCGGCGTCGCGGTTATCCAGGCAGAAGTAGCCCTGGCGCATGAACTGGAAGCTCTCGGAGTTTTTGCCGTGCTCGGGCATGGGGATCGAGGCAAGGCAGGCTTCGACCTTGCAGCCGTTGAGGACGGTCAGGCTCTCGGGATTGAGGCTGTCGAGGAAGTTCTTTTCCGGGCCGTCGGGCTCGGGATCGGAGAACAGATAGTCGTAGACGCGCACCTCGGCCTCGGCGGCCGTTTCGGCATCCACCCAGTGGATGGTCGCGCCCTTCACCTTGCGCCCGTCGGCGGGGTCGCCGCCGCGGCTGTCGGGATCGTACTCACAGAGGATCTCGGTCACGTTGCCGGAGGCATCCTTCACGCAGCCGGTGCAGGTGACGAGATAGGCGCCCTTGAGCCGGACCTCATTGCCGGGGTAGAGGCGCTTGTACTTGGGGGCCGGGGTCTCCATGAAATCGTCCCGCTCTACCCAGAGGTGGCGGGAGAAGCTGATCTCCCGGTTCCCGTCCTCGGGCCTGAGGGGATTGTTCTCCACGGTCAGCATTTCGCTTTGCCCCTCGGGGTAGTTTGTAATCGTGAGCTTCACCGGGCGCAGCACCGCCATGACGCGGCGGGCGTTGGCGTTCAGATCGTCCCGCAGGCAGCTCTCCAGCAGCGCCCAGTCCACGGTGGAGTCCACCTTGGATACGCCGATCTTCTCGCAGAAGCTGCGGATGGAGGCGGAGGTGTAGCCCCGGCGCCGGAGGCCGCAGAGCGTGGGCATGCGCGGATCGTCCCAGCCGGAGACAAAGCCCTCCTCCACCAGCTTTCTGAGCTTGCGCTTGGACATGACGGTATAGTTGATACCGAGGCGGGCAAACTCGATCTGGCGGGGCTTGTGGTACGGGATGGAGACATTGGAAACCACCCAGTCGTACAGGGGCCTGTGGGCCTCATACTCCAGAGAGCAGAGGGAATGGGTGATCCCCTCCAGCGCGTCCTGGATCGGGTGGGCAAAGTCGTACATGGGGAAGATGCACCACTTGGTGCCCTGGCGGTGGTGCTCAATGTAGCGGATGCGGTAGAGCACGGGGTCGCGCATGTTGAAGTTGCCGCTGGCAAGGTCGATCTTTGCGCGCAGGGTGTAGGAGCCCTCGGGAAACTCCCCGTTCTTCATCCGCTCAAAGAGGGCGAGGTTTTCCTCGATCGGCCGGTCGCGCCAGGGGCTCACGGCAGGGCGCGTGGTGTCGCCGCGGTATTCGCGAAACTGCTCGGGCGTCAGCTCGCACACGTAGGCCAGACCCTTTTTGATGAGCTCGATGGCATACTCGTAGGTTTTTTCAAAGTAATCCGAGCCATAATAAAAGCGGTCTCCCCAGTCAAAGCCCAGCCAGTGGATATCCTCCTGAATGGCGTCGACAAACTCGGTGTCCTCCTTGGCGGGGTTGGTGTCGTCCATGCGCAGGTTGCAGATGCCGCCGAAATGCTCGGCCGTGCTGAAGTTGATGGTCAGGGCCTTGCAGTGGCCGATGTGCAGGTAGCCGTTGGGCTCG
The DNA here is from genome assembly GCA_902790375.1 of Oscillospiraceae bacterium. Taxonomy (GTDB): domain Bacteria; phylum Bacillota; class Clostridia; order Oscillospirales; family Oscillospiraceae; genus Limivicinus. The sequence continues at coordinate 77,371 of CADARY010000008.1, forward strand.
GGCGGGAAGCGGGTGTGCACCTTCATGCCGGCAAACTGACCGCCCTCGGCAATATCCTCCTGTATAAATGCGTCGATAAAGTTTCTGGCGTTCTCTTCCATTTCTTCTTCTCCGTTCTGCCGCAGAGTGCGGCGGGGATTGACTAACTATCGTATTATAAACGATTACTCTTGTCATTTCAATAAAAATATGGTAGATTAGGCTCAATCAATCTGCCAGGTATCATAAACCAAAGATAGAAAAGGAGAATCATCATGGCTGTTATTCATCTTACCAAGGACAATTTTGATTCCGTCACGGCGGAGGGCCTCGTGCTCATCGACTTCTGGGCGACCTGGTGCGGCCCCTGCAAGATGCAGGCCCCGATCGTGGATCAGCTTGACGCCGAGTGCGGCGAGAGCGTCAAGGTCTGCAAGGTCGATGTGGACGCCGAGCCCACGCTGGCCCGCAAGTTCCGCGTCATGAGCATCCCGACCCTGATCGCCATGCAGGACGGCCAGGTCAAGACCACCCGCGTCGGCTATACCGACCTCCAGGGCCTCAAGGACATGCTCAAATAAGGATAAAACCGGGGAAACCCGGTTTTTCTTATATTGACAAAAACCACGCCCTGTTGTAAAATCCATTCATTGCTGTGACGGGCAGGAGTACGCGTTTTGCGGATCGCAGAGAGGGGACGGACGGTGCAAGTCCCTGTGAAGCGGCGCGGAAGGTCAGCCCCGAGCGCTCCGGGTGAAGGCTGCGGCTGCGTAGTCCGGACGGACAGCCCCCGTTAACGGGCGCAGGAGTGCCGCTGAAAAGCGGAATTCAGGTGGTACCGCGGTTTATTCCGCCCTGAGACAATGGTCTCGGGGCGCTTTTTGTTGGAGGAAGCATGGATTTCGAAGTCAAAACAGACCTGAGCCGGGAGGATTTTGAGTCTTATTATTATTTCAATCAGAAGGTGCATGCCCCGTTTGTCTACTGGTTCGGCAGGATCGGCGTCATCGCGGCCGTCCTTGTGGCAGTCGTCCTGACGATCGACATCGTGGCAAACCGCCTGTGGGGGAATCGGGAGATCATGCTCCCGTACGGCATCTTTATGGCGCTTCTGATTGCCCTGCCCTTTGTCAACCGCTGGATGATCTCACGGCTCTACAAGGCGAATGCCGGCATGCTCGCGGCCGAATACCGCTTCGGCGAGAGCGGGGTGCGGACAGGAACGGGCGAGGCGTCCTCGATCTATACCTGGGCAGCCTTCCGGGAGCTCTATCACAGCAAGGGGGTTTACTACCTCTTTGTTGACACGAATCATGCCATGATCCTGCCTGAGCGCAGCTTTACCCAGGGCGAGCCCGCCGCCTTCGGCCCCTATACAGCCGAAAAAACGGGGAAGGAAATGAAAGAAATCAAATGAGTATAGAAGGAGAAAGCAACATGAGAGAACTGCCGAAGACCTACGATCCCAAGCAGGTCGAAAAAAAGATCTATGACATGTGGGAGAAAAACGGCTGCTTCCGGGGCGAGATCGACCCGGACAGGAAGCCCTTTTCCATCGTCATGCCGCCCCCCAACGTCACAGGCCAGCTCCACATGGGCCACGCCCTGGACGCGACGCTGCAGGATATCCTGACCCGCTACAAGCGCATGCAGGGCTATGCGGCGCTCTGGCTGCCCGGCGTTGACCATGCGGGCATCGCCACCCAGATCAAGGTGGAGGAGGTGCTGCGCAAGGAGGAGGGGAAGACCCGCTACGACCTGGGGCGCGAGAAATTCCTCGAGCGCGTCTGGGACTGGAAGAAGCAATACGGCGACCGCATCGTCGAGCAGCAAAAGAGCATGGGCGTCTCCTGCGACTGGAGCCGCAGCCGCTTCACCATGGACGAGGTCTGTGCCAGGGCCGTCCGCGAGAACTTCTGCGACCTCTATGAAAAGGGCCTCATCTACAAGGGCAGCCGCATCATCAACTGGTGCCCCCACTGCCGCACCGCGCTGAGCGACGCCGAGGTCGAATACAAGGACATTCCCGGCTCCTTCTGGTATATCCGCTACCCGGTGGAGGATTCGGATGAGGAGTTCATCATCGCCACCACCCGCCCCGAGACCATGCTGGGCGACACCGGCGTGGCCGTGAATCCCCAGGATGAGAAGTATCGGCACCTTGTCGGCAAAAACGCGATCCTGCCTCTCGTGGGCCGCAAGCTCCCCATCGTCGCCGACGATTACGTGGAGCTCGGCTTCGGCACCGGCGCCGTGAAGATGACGCCCTGCCACGATCCCAACGACTATGAGGTCGGCCTGCGCCACAATCTCGAGCAGATCCAGTGCATCGACGAGGATGCGAAGATCATCAACGGCGGCAAGTATAACGGCATGGACCGCTATTACGCCCGCAAGGCCATCGTTGCCGATCTGGAGGAGCAGGGCTACCTTGTGAAGGTGGAGCCCTACAGCCACAACGTCGGCACCTGCTACCGCTGCGGCACCGTCGTGGAGCCCCTGATCAGCCCCCAGTGGTTCGTGAAGATGAAGCCCCTTGCCAAGGCCGCCATCGAAGTCGTGAAGGACGGGCGCATCAAATTCGTGCCCGAGCGCTTTACCAAGATCTATCTCAACTGGATGGAGAACGTGCACGACTGGTGCATCTCCCGCCAGCTCTGGTGGGGCCACCAGATCCCCGCCTGGTACTGCGACGACTGCGGCCACATCACCGTCTCCCGCGAGGACGCCTGCGAATGCGAAAAGTGCCGCAGCAAAAAGATCCGCCGCGAGGAGGACGTGCTGGACACCTGGTTCTCCTCGGCCCTCTGGCCCTTCTCCACGATGGGCTGGCCTGAGAAGACCGCGGATCTTGACTACTGGTATCCGACCTCCGTCATGGTCACGGGCTATGACATCATTTTCTTCTGGGTCTCCCGCATGATCTTCTCCGGCATGGAGCAGATGAAGGCCGAGCCCTTCAAGACCGTCTTCATCCACGGCCTCGTGCGCGACAGCCAGGGCCGAAAGATGTCCAAGTCCCTCGGAAACGGCATCGACCCGCTGGAGATGGTGGAGCAGTTCGGCGCCGACGCCCTGCGCTTCAACCTCATCACCGGCAACTCCCCCGGCAACGACATGCGCTTCTATGTCGAGAAGTGCGAGGCCATGCGCAACTTCTGCAACAAGCTCTGGAACGCCTCCCGCTTCGTGATGATGAACCTTGCCATCGAGCGCAACGAGCTGCCGGAGAAGCTCGAGATCGAGGACAAGTGGATCCTCTCCAAGCTCAACGACCTCACGAAGGAGGTCTGCGAGAACATGGACAGCTTTGAGCTGGGCGTGGCCGCGGGCAAGATCTATGACTTCATCTGGGACAGCTACTGCGACTGGTATATTGAGCTCACCAAGCCCCGCCTCAACGGCGCGGACGAGGATGCAAAGCTCTCGGCCCAGAAGGTGCTGCTGTATGTGCTGACTGAGATCCTCAAGCTCATCCACCCCTTCATCCCCTTCATCACCGAGGAGATCTGGCAGTCCCTGCCGCACGAGGGCATGGCCCTCATGCTCGAGCGCTATCCGAGCTATACGGAGGCTCTCAGCTTCCCCGAGGACGAGCAGAACTTCGAGATGGTCATGACCGCCATCAAGGCCGTGCGCGCGAGGCGCAGCGAAATGAACGTCCCGCCCTCCCGCAAGGCGCACCTCATCATCGTGACCGACAGGAAGGCCGCCTTCGAGGCCGGCGTCAGCTATATCTGCAAGCTCGCCTACGCAAGCGAGGTCAGCGTCACCGACAAGGCTCCGGAGAATACCGAGGGTATGGTCTCCGTCGTCACCGACAACGCCCGCATGTTCATGCCCATGGCGGAGCTGGTGGATCTGGAGAAGGAGCGCGCGCGCATTCAGAAGGAGCTTCAGAACGCCGAAAAGCAGCTCGCCGGTCAGAACGCGAAGCTTGCCAACGAAAACTTTGTCACCCGCGCCCCCGAGGCCGTCGTCAATGTGGAGCGGGAGAAGAAGGCCAAGCTTGAGGCCCTGATCGAAAATCTGAAAATCAGCCTCGACCAGCTCGGCTGATACTGGCACGATCCGAAAACCGAATACATGCAAAAGGGGCTGTCTCGTTTTGAGACAGCCCCCTTTTTGCAGGAAGGAATACCGCGGCCGCTGGGTGTTATCCCAGAGGGAAGAACAGACAGCCGTGCTCCCGCGCATATGCCTCGGCCCCGCTTCCGGGGACGCCGCAGATCGTCAGCAGCTCCCCGTCACCGAAGGCCTCCGGGTCGATCACGACGGTCTCGGCGGGGATGCGGACAAGGATCAGACGCCCGCAGTCGGCGAAGGCGCGCCGTCCGATCGACGTCGTCTGCGCGGAGAGCATGACACGGGTGAAGGCGCCGCCGCCGGCGAAGGCCTCTTCCCCGATGCTCGTGAGGGAATCGGGGAGCAGGAGATCGTCTCCGAGAGTCAATGCGCAGCTATTCCCGTATGCCAGGCCGATGCTGTATGTCTCCCCGTCATACGTAAAGCTCACCGGATAGTACACATAGTAGCTGCCCTCCTGCCTGTCGCCATTTTCCACAGCCAGAAGCAGGAGCCTGCATTGGCTGATATCGAGCGCTGTGAGCGGATTGCGGTAGCAGTAGAGCACGCGGAGCTCCGGGTGAAGCCCGAGCTCGAGCGCGGACAGCTCACAGCCATAGCATTGCAAAGTTTGCAGACCGGAGCAGCCGCTGACATCCAAAGCGGTGAGGGGCTTTACATCGTGGCAGTGGAGCTCCTCCAGCGCGGCGCAGCCGCTCAGGTCAAGACTCTCCAGCGCGCTGTAGCTGACGCCCAGAGAGCTGAGGGCAGAGCAGCCGCTGACATCAAGCTCCGCCAGGGACGTGTTCTTAAAGCAGTCCAATTCCTCCAGCGCCGCGAGATTGCGCGCGTCCACCTTCTCCAGCATGCATTCCCGGCAGGACACGATCCTGAGCGACGTGTTCCTGCGCAGATCCAAAGCCGTTACGCTGCTGAAATCGCAGTACAGCTCTTCCAAAGCGGGGAACAGCCCGATCCCCTCCAGCGAGGCGATCTGGGAGGGAGCTGCGGAGAGCCCGGAGCAGTCGATCCATTTGACCGAGGCAAGCTCGTAATTGCAGAGCGTGCCGTCGTGATCCATATCGCAGTTATCTGCCACATAAGCCCTGAAAAACGGATCGGGGAAGAGATCCTCGCTGATGGGGACGCCGGGATCAAGCGAGAAGCCCGACAGATGCGTGCTGGCTTTATATACCAGGGCCGCGCTGTCGGAGGAAAAACGGACGCTGTCGTTCACAAGCGCAGGCCGCGTGTAAGTGATCAGCTGCATCAGCCTCCGGCACGAGCCGACGTCCAGGCTTGCGAGCGCGTTCCCGCTGCAGTCCAGATATTTGAGCTCCGGGCACGAGCCGACGTCCAGGCTTGCGAGCGTATTCCCGCTGCAGTCCAGATATTGCAGCTCCGGGCACGAGCCGATGACCAGGCTTGCGAGCGCGTTCCCGCCGCAGTCCAGATATTGCAGCTTCGTGTTTCGGCTTACGTCAAGCTCTGTCAGGCGGTTGCCCCTGCAGGACAGACGCTGCAGCTCGGTGAAGTGTTCGATCCCCTTGAGCGAGGCGACCGGACCCGGGCTCTCGAACGCTTCCGTCACTTCGACGGCAAGGACGGAGCCCGTCCCGTTTTCCGATGCTTCGGGGCTCCGGGGCGCAGTCGCTGAGTCGGGAGAGATATCGATGGCCGTCACCGCGTCGAGCTCCGCGTAACTGAGAAAGCCGTCGCGGTCTTTGTCAAAGAGGGAAACATAGCTGCGGAAGGCGTTGTCGGGAAAGCTGTCGGAGCTGACGCGCACACCCTCGCCGGTGCTGTCGCTGTCGTTGGTAAAGAGCTTGACCCAGGCGTCCATCCCGGTATTTTTACCGTTTACCACAAGACCGCCGCCGCCGCAAAAGCCGGTAAACAACGCCTCGCCGTATGGGTTGGGGCCGACTTTTTCCATAGCAAACTTGATGGATTCTCCCGTATAGTTTATCGTAAGCTCGACATCGCTGGCGCGGGGGACCGGAAGCGGCTCAGAGAACGTAAGGAGCTTGTAGCCCGGAAAAGAGGCCACGGTCGAGGCGGAGACCGTCTTGTCCCCCAGTGTGAGCGACGCTGTGATCCCCATGTTCGCGCTTGCTATATCGATGCCCACCGCGCAGATCTCTTCCCCGCCGTCCACACGGAAACGCTGCACGGCGGCTGCCTCGCCCTTCTCCTGCCAGGTATCATTGTACGGGCCACCGTCATAGGCATAGCAGTGATCGTATTGCCCGGGCTCCGCGTCGAACGCGACGACATATGCGCTATTAAGAAAGGGCTGATCATAATAAGACATCCAGAAGTAACCAAAGCTATCATACATCTCGCCGCCCCAGCTGTTGCGCACGAGCCACGCGCCGTCGCCCTCCGGCGTGCCGGATACAAAATGATCCTTTGAGAAATCGTCGTCCCAGCCGACCAGCATGATGGCGTGGTTCAATTCGCCCACATCTGGGCAATAGTAGGAATTGTACTCGGCGCTGTAGAACTCGTCCTCCATGCACATAGTGGTCGTGACGCCGCCGTGGGTGTAGATGGCGTCCTTGATTGCGTCGATGTCGGCAGCGTTGAAGGAACAGGATCCGGCGAGATGCACATCCTTGTAAGCGCGCCCCTCGTAGATGCCCGGCGTATAGTCGCCTGCCCACGCATAGGGAGCCGCGGCTTCGGGCGCGCAGCCGATGTTCTCCAGCGTATGGATGGCCATATCTAAATAACCGCCCTGATCCAGAAAGGTCCGTTCGGGAGATTCCAAGAAGTCTCCGATGTTGCAATCCTTTTCATCGTAATAGCTGTGGTAGGAATAATATGCCAGATGCAGCTCTGAAAGATCGACCTCCCGGTCAGCCCCGTCGCTGAGCAGATCCGCTTCCATTGCGCCAAGGGTGGCAAACGCCCAGCAGGTGCCGTACTGCCCCTGATCCCGGATCGGCGGGAGCCGTCCCTCCTCCCAGGAATTATAGTACGACAGTTCGGCGCCGGACCGCTTGCGCCCGTTCAGCGCCCCGATGATCGGAATGTCGGCGCCGGACCTGTTGGCGTGATAGTTCAGGGGCGGGGTCTGAAACTCGCCGCGCACGATTACGGTGAGCACAGGCGCCTGCACCCCCTCGGCAAGCGCATAGCCCTCCGTTACGGGCTCAAAGTGAAACGTATCAAGCGCCTTGTCGTAGCCCTCGACGCATTTCCAGTCGACAGGGATGCGCAGAGGAGTGTCGCTGCCGGCCAGCCGGACGGAGAGCGCAGCAGGGAAGCGCTCCTTCAGGGTCACCAGAGCGAGCTTGTGATCCACTTCAAACCGCTCCGCGCCGTCAAGCGCCTCAAAGCCGACGATCACATCGGGAGAAGCCGGCGCGGGAAGCGCCTGCTCCGCATGAACCGACGGGACAAAGCACAAAAGCAGGAGCAGGAGAAAAAACAGGGACAGGCCTTTGCGAAGTGCGCTTGTCATGATCATACCCTCCTAATCAGTGTAGTTTCATTATAACAAGCGCAGATATGAAGTTCAAGGAGATCATGCCCAAAAGCGGAAAAAACTTGCCCTGCGCGGAAAACGGGAGTTAGAATCTGACGTTTTTTGCAAAAGGGCTGTATTACAATAACACCGCACAACAACGTGCGGTGTTACTTTTTTGCACAAAAGGAGCTGAGAGAGTTGGAAATCAGCACGAGCTTTGACGCCGGGCGGCTCACCGTGTACATAAGCGGGGAGCTGGACCACCACGAGGCGCGCTGCGCCATGCTCAGGATCGACGAGCTGCTGGACGAGTACATGCCCCGGGACTGCGCGCTGAACCTTGCGGGCCTGCGCTTTATGGATTCCTCCGGCATCGCCCTCATCGTCCGCGTCAGCCGCCGCATGCAGATCCTCGGCGGCCGGGCCTGGATCGAGGACCCGGCGCGGCAGCCCCAGCGGGTCATCGACGCGGCGGGCATCGACCGCCTTGTTCCTATCGCCATGAGCAGGTGAGGTGAGCGCATGAAGGAGAATAACTACATCCGGCTGGAGTTTCCCAGCAGAAGCAGCAACGAGAGCTTTGCCCGCGCCGCGGCCGCCGCCTTTGCCGCCCAGCTCGACCCCACCATGGAGGAGCTGGGGGATCTGCGCACCGCCGTATCCGAGGCGGTCACCAACGCCATCGTCCACGCCTACCCGGACAGCATCGGCAAAATCTCCATGCGCATGCGCATCCTCGACGAGAGCAGCGTGGAGATCAGCGTGCGGGACTGGGGCTGCGGCATCGAGGACGTGGAGAAGGCCATGACGCCGCTCTACACCTCCGGCGGGGAGGAGCGCAGCGGTATGGGCTTTACCATCATGGGCAGCTTCACGGACAAGCTGCGGGTGCGCTCTGAGCCCGGCAGGGGCACCACCGTCACCATGCGCAAGCACATCAGCCCCCGCGCCCGCCGAGCATGAGCGATACGCGCATCGAACTCATCCGCCGCGCCCAGCAGGGAGAGCGGGAGGCCTCCCAGCGCCTTGTGGAGGAGAACGCGGGGCTCATCTGGAGCGTGGCCCGCCGCTATTTCGGCCGGGGCGTGGAGCCGGACGATCTCTATCAGCTCGGCTGTGTGGGCTTTCTCAAGGCCATCGAGGGCTTTGACACCGGCTACGGCACCCAGTTTTCCACCTACGCCGTGCCGAAGATCTCCGGGGAGATCCGGCGCTTTCTGCGCGACGACGGGGCGGTCAAGGTCAGCCGCGGCATCAAGGAGCAGGCGGCGAAGATCCGCCAGGCCCGCGTTGTCCTCGAGCAGCGCATCGGCCGGGAGCCGAAGATGTCGGAGCTCGCCGCGGAGACGGGCCTGAGCCCGGAGGAGATCGCCTTTGCCGAGACGGCCACCGGCCCCGCCGACAGCATCCACCGCGAGAGCGGGGAGGACGGATTCACCCTCGAGCTGGTGCTGGGCGACTACGGGGCGGAGGAGCGCCTTGTGGAGCATGTGGCCCTGCGCGCTGCGGTGGAAAAGCTCCCGGAGCGGGAAAAGCAGGTGATCGCCCTGCGCTACTTCCACGGCCTGACCCAGCAGGCAGCGGCCCGCATCCTGCATGTGTCCCAGGTGCAGATCTCCCGCATCGAGCGCCGTGCCATCGAGCAGCTCCGGGAGATGCTGGAATAGAAAAACCGGGAGCGCCGAATGACGCTCCCGGTCTGTACATATTGGGACGATTTACTTTGCGCTCTTGCTGAGGTGCTCCTTCGTGAGCTGGACGGTCACGCCGGAGAGGGCCAGCAGGGCGATGAGGTTCGGGATGGCCATGAAGCCGTTGAGCGCGTCCGCCAGGTTCCAGGCGTCGGCCAGGCTCATGGTGGCGCCGATGATGATGAAGCAGATGAAGAGGACCTGGTAGATCTTCACGGACTTGTGGCCGAAGATGTACTCGCAGCAGCGGGTGCCGTAGAGGGACCAGCTCAGGATCGTGGAGAGGGCGAAGAGGCTGAGGCAGACGGCGATGATGATCGCGCCGAGCTTGCCGCCGAGCACGCTGCTCATGGCAGCCGCCACGTTGGAGCCGTTGCCGCCGGAGCCCCAGGTGATGTCGATCCCGCCCGCGCAGTAGGCGGTGAGGACGGTGAGACTGGTGAGCGTGCAGATCACGATGGTGTCCATGAAGACCTCAAAGATGCCGTACAGGCCCTGCTTGACAGGATCGGTCTCGGAGGTGGCGGCATGGGCGATGGGGGCGGAGCCAAGACCGGCCTCATTGGAGAAGCAGCCGCGGCCGACGCCCTTCTTGATGCTGGTCATGATGGTGATGCCGAAGGCGCCGCCGATGGCAGCGTCGGCATTGAACGCGCCCTGGAAGATCATGCCGAACACCGTGCCGATGTGACGGAAATTGGCGAAAATGACAATGAGCGCGGAGATGATGTACACGACCGCCATGAAGGGGACGAGCTTTTCGGTGACCTGGCCGATGCGCTTGATGCCGCCGAGGATGACAAGAGCAACAAAGGCGGCGACGATGCAGCCGACGATGAAGGTGCTCACGCGAACCTCAGAGCCGAGGAACAGGAAGGTACCTGCGGCATTGGGCGTGAAGGAGTCGATGGCGTTGTTGACGGCGTCGGCAATGGACTGCACCTGGGTGGCGTTGCCGATACCGAAGGCGGCGAGGGCGGCCAGCACGGCGAACACGCCGCCGAGCCATGCCCAGCTCTGGCCGAGACCGTTCTTGATGTAGTACATCGGGCCGCCGACCCAGTCGCCCTTGGCGTTGCGCTCACGGTACTTGACCGCCAGCAGCACCTCGGAATACTTGGTCATCATGCCGACCAGAGCGGCGATCCACATCCAGAAGACCGCGCCGGGGCCGCCGATGAAGATGGCGCCGGTGACGCCGGCGATGTTGCCGGTGCCGACGGTGGCTGCCAGGGCGGTGGTCAGCGCCTGGAAGGGCGTGACCTCGCCCTTGCCGGCCTGATGCTTGTCAAAGAGCTTGCCGGCGGTGTTTTTCCACCAGTAGGGGATGCGGCTGAACTGCATAAAGCCCATCCGAAAGCTGAGATAAAAGCCCGTGCCGACGAGCAGCAGCAGCATTACGGGACCCCATGCGATGTCGTCAATTGTCGAAATCAATTGGCTCAGTGTCATGTTTGTTTCCTCCTTATCTTTCTCCAAAAATAAAAAAGGAGCGCTGAGAACTCAGCGGCTCCGGACAGACATCATTCCCTGCCCCGCGGCGGGGCTGAACGCTCTGTCCTTTTGCCTGAGAGATTCGGCCTTGCGGCCTTGCACCTTCGGCACCCCGGCGGCGGACCGCACAGGGATTCTCCAGAGTTCCTCGGCCGCCGGTCTTGCATCGGCAATCCTGACGGCTTCAGAGGGTTTTCGAATTTTACTTAAGGCAATACCGCATAATTCGGCAAGAGCAGATCCTGAGAAAATTTGGGTTCTGATAAAGGCACTTTTTCGCAGATGTACTTTGTGTACCTCAAGA
>CADARY010000009.1 GCA_902790375.1 Oscillospiraceae bacterium
CGACGCCAACGGTGGCAAGGGTATACCTGAGGATCAGATCAAAATACACGGCATAGATCTCACCCTGTCCAGCACCAAGCCCACCCGCGCAAGCAGCAGCGCGGGAAGCTACACCGTGACGCTCAACGCCAACGGCGGCAGTGTGAGTCCCGCATCTCTGAGCGCAGCGCGGACAACAAGCTACACCTTCAAAAACTGGAATACCGCCGCAAACGGCAGCGGCACAAGCTATGCTCCGGGCGCAACCTACAGCACAGATGAGAATGTGACGCTTTACGCCCAGTGGAACAGCAGCACAACAACGGCGGCGGTCACACTGCCCACCCCGACCCGCAGCGGCTATATCTTCAAAGGCTGGGGCACAAGCAGCAGTTCGACCTCCGGCGTCACCGGCAGCTATACACCGACCGGAAATGTGACGCTGTATGCAGTATGGGAAAAGAAACCGACACCTGAAGTCACCTCCGGCACATGGGGCAATCTGTCCTGGACGTTGGACGGCAACGGCCTGCTCACGATCTCCGGCGTGGGAGCGATGGCAGACCTGGACTATAAGGCTCCTGACGCATGGCTTGCCCACAAGGATGCCATTGTCAGCGTGGAGATCAAATCCGGCGTGACAGGCATCGGCAGTGGAGCATTCTATTCCTGCGGCGCATTGAAGAGCGTGACGATCCCGAAGGGCGTGACGAGCATCGGCTCTTCCGCCTTTGGCCGCTGCGCCGCGCTGGAGAACGTGACGATCCCGGAGGGCGTGACGAGCATCGGCCACGACGCCTTCTATGAATGCAGAGGCCTCAAGAGCATCCGTATCCCGGGCAGCGTGACGGAGATTGACTATTCCGCCTTCCAATACTGCACCAGCCTGACAGAGATCGAGCTCCCGAGCGGGATAACAAGCATCGGCAACAACACCTTTATGCGCTGCGAGAGTCTGACAAGCCTGACGATCCCGGAGGGCGTGACGAGCATCGGAAAGAGAGCCTGCTCCAGCTGCACAGGCCTCACAAGCGTGACGCTGCCGGCGAGTCTGCGCGAGATCGACAGCATTGCGTTCTATAACTGCGGCAGCCTGACGGATGTCTACTATGGCGGTACACAGCAGCAGTGGAACGCGATCACGATCGGGAGCAGCAACAGTAACCTGCTCAACGCAACGATTCACTACAGTTCAAACACCTCCGGCACATGGGGCGATCTGTCCTGGACGTTGGACGGCAGCGGCCTGCTCACGATCTCCGGCAGCGGGGCGATGGCAGACCTGGACTATAAGGCTCCTGATGCATGGCTTGCCCATAAGGATGCCATTGTCAGCGTGGAGATCAAATCCGGCGTGACAGGCGTAGGCAGTGGAGCGTTCTATTCCTGCGGCGCATTGAAGAGCGTGACGATCCCGAAGGGCGTGACGAGTATCGGCTCTTCCGCCTTTGGCCGCTGTGCCGCGCTGGAGAGCGTGACAATCCCGGAGAGCGTGACGAGCATTGGCCACGACGCCTTCTTCAACTGCAAAGCCCTGACAGACATCGTCATTCCGGACAGCGTGAAGACCATCGACTATTGCGCGTTCCAAGACTGCAGCAGCCTGACGAAACTGGGGCTCCCGCGCGGGCTGAAGACCATCAGCAAGTATCTCTTCCTGCATTGCAGCGGCTTGGAGAGTGTGACGATCCCGGCGAGCGTGACGAGTATCGGACGCAGCGCCTTCTCTGGATGCAACAGCTTAACGGATGTCTATTTTGCCGGTACGCAGCAGCAGTGGAACGGCATCACGATCGGAGCCAGCAACGATAGCCTGAAAAACGCAACGATTCATTGCAACGACGGCATTGTGTTCAACTTCAAGCTTCCCGCATCCCTGACAACCATCGAAGCCGAAGCCTTTGCGGGCGGCGCGTTCAGCTATGTGAAGCTGCCCGAGGGCGCGACCACGATCGGCTCCCGCGCCTTTGCCGACTGCCCGAGCCTGCGGTACATCTATATCCCCGAGGCGACGACAGGCATTGCGGCCGACGCCTTCTCCGGCGTGAGCGGACTCACGATCCTCGGCAAGAGCGGCAGCTATGCCGAGTTCTACGCGCAGCGAAACGGCTACGCTTTCAGCCCCGCCGCATAAACCACCAAAGCAAAAATCCTCCGGGCAGCAGCCCGGAGGATCGTTTTTTCTCATGGTATATTCAGTTTGGGGATTCCCCATGTCCCTCCAGGTAGTCCGCCAGGAGGTGGCAGAGGAAGTAGGCGACGGCGCACTCGCTCTCCTGCCAGATGCGGAAGGTCAGCACCTCCGGGCAGAACAGCAGATACCCGTAGCTGCGCCCGGATTTTTCCACCTCGCAGATCATGACGGAGTCAAACTGCATCCGGCTCACGTGCCCGGCGAGCACCGGACAGGCGCGCTGCAGCTCCTCCAGGCTGTGGGGGGCGAAGAGACCGCTGCGCATCAGCTCGTCCGGCGATTCGACCGCGCCGAGCTCGCTTTTGCCGGTGATGTCGTGCAGGAGCTTTTGCGCGTCGATGTAGAAAAGCCGGTACATGCGCATGCTCTCGCCGATGGGGGCGAAGCCGCGGCGCAGCCGCTCTCCGGCGTCGCCGCCCGCGTCGAAGGCTCTCGCCGCGCGGTAAAAGGTATCGTAGAGGTTCCGGGGGGCGAGGGTGGGGATCTCCAGCTTGTCGTGCTTGGCCGGGACGTAAATGATAAAGCAGTTGCGGCCCTTGGACTTGCCGCGGTACAGGGTCTTGTCGGACAGGGCGAAGAGCGCGTCAAAGCTGTCGGCGTCCGTGGGATAGACCGCGCAGCCGACGGTGGCGGTGGAAAAGATCGTGCGCTCGCCGAATTTCAGATCCTTGCGGAAGACCCGCCCGGACAGATACATCTCGTCGAGAAAGGCATGAATGCCGTCATAGTCGGTGCAGCCGAAATAGACGAACAGAAACTCGTCCCCGCCGAAGCGGCCGACCACGCCGTCCTCGCCCACAAAGACGCGCAGATCCTCCGCCACGGTGCTGAGCATCCTGTCGCCGGTGCGGTGGCCGTAGTTGTCGTTGATGCTTTTGAAATTGTCCAGATCGACCATGCCCATGACAAAGGGCGTCTTGTCGTCGATGAGGGCGTGGACGAAGCGGAGAATATAGGGGCGCGCGATCAGCCCCGTCAGGGAATCATGCATCACGGACAGGGGAGTGGTCTCCAACAGCTCCCGAAAGAAGGGATAGCGGGCGAGATATTCGGCTGAATACATGTGCTGCGCCTCCATACGAGTCTTTGCCCTATCATACCAAATCTTTCAGCAATTTGCAATATTTCATAGAGGCGGAGAGGCGAATTTTCAGTTCAAATGATACTCGCGCTTGAAATCCCGGATCACGATGACGCTGACGACGGCCGCCGCGACCGCGACGGCGATGTTGCTGACCATCATGACGACGCCGACGCTCTTTTCACCCATGCTCGTGCAGTGCTGCAGAAACCAGAACACCGGGATGCGGAAGACAAACACGCGCGCAAAGTTCAGCTCCAGCGTCATCCGCGTTTTCCCGAGGCCGTACAGGAGCGCCATCACGGCGGCGTTGAAGCCCAGAGGGACCGCGCCGAGCGCCTCGAAGCGGTAGACCGAGACGATCGTGCGGCGGAATGCCTCGCTCCCGCCGTCGAAGAGACCGGAGAGAAGGTCAAGCTGCCAGAGCTCGAGCCCCGAGATCAGTGCGCCGAGGAGCATATTGATCAGGGCCGTTGCATAAAAGGCGTCCAGCACCCGGCGGAATTTGCCCGCGCCGTAGTTCTGGCTGATGATGGCGGAGCTGCCCTGCTGAAAACCGTTCTGCGGGTTGGTGGCAATGCCGCCGAGATTGTTCGACACCCCCAGCGCGCCCACCGTCAGCGCGCCGTAGACCGTGCTCATGGAGTTGACGATGGTCTTGCCGAAGGCGAAGAGGGCCTTCTCGGCAATGACGGGCAGGGAATTGCGGATCATCGGCTCCACCACGCGCTTTTCGCGCAGCGCCACGGCCTTTGCCGAGAAGCTGAAGGCGCTGTCCCCGACGAGGCTGTAGCGCACGGCGAAGACGAACATGGTCAGCTCCGAGAGAAGGGAGGCCACGGCGATCATCACAAGGTCGCTCTCGAGCACGTAGACGAAATACGCCGTCAGGGACAGCTTGACGAGGATGACCGCGAGATTCAGCAGGAAGATCCGGCGGGCGTTGCCGCGGGCGCGCTCCACCGCGATGTAGACGCTGTTGAGGAAATTCACGACCATGACGAAAAGCTGCACGATGAAGTAGCGCCGCCCGACCGCGATCAGCTCCGCCGGGGTGCCCGCCAGACGCAGAAAGCCGTCGGTAAAGGGGAGGATCACCGCAAGCATGAAAAGGCCCGCGCCGAGACTCACCGCGTACAGCGAGCTCACGCGGCGCCGGACCATCACAAGATCCCCCTCGCCGTAGGCGCGGCTGATCTGGATGCCTGCGCCGACGGCGAGACCGCCGCCCACCGAGGACAGCATCAGGTTGAGCTGGGCCAGATAGGCCACCGCGGACACGGACTCCTTGCTGATGTGGGAGGCCATCATCGTGTCCAGGATCGTAAAGAGGGCTGCGAGCCCCTGATAGAGTGCCAGCGGCGTGCCCACATAGAGCACGACCCGCCACATCGGCGCGTTCAGGCTCATGTCCAGAAAGCGCGCGTCACGTCTGCTGAGTTCTGCTTTGATCGCCATGTTCCGTCACCGCTTTTTCCGATATTCCCGCGGCGTGATGCCGTACTTCTTTTTAAATGCGTCCTTAAAGTAATTGCTGTCGGAAAAGCCGCTGCGAAGCGCGATGTCCGTCACGCTGTCATCGGTGGAGACAAGCTCGAAGGCCGCGTTCCTCAGGCGGATAAACACCAGGTAGTCGTGCACGCCGATGCCGGTCGCCTCCCGGAATTTCCGGCTGAGATAGTTGGGGCTGAAGCCCGAGGCGGCGGCGATGTCCGCGGCGCTGATCTGCTGGCGGAAATGCTCGTTGATAAAACGGGCGGCCAGCAGCACCTGCTGGTCGGTGGTGTGGATATCCGCGATCTTCTCCGACAGGAGCGAGCAGAGGCGGCTGCTCAGAAGCAGCAGCTCCTGGAGCTGGAAGCGGAGCATGAGCGGGGAGAGCTCGTCAAATTCCTCCTCCTCGGCCGCCATGCGCTCCAGCAGCCAGCTGATCCGGCGGCGGCTCGCGGCGGGCGCCTGAAAGACGCGCAGCTGCGAGAAGAAGGCGATGCCGCCCGGGGCACGGGCGATCAGCTCCGGGCTCAGATCCTCGGCGCGGAAGTAGACGCCGCAGCGCAGGCAGGCGCCGAAGAGATAGCGCGTATAGTGAAACAGCTGCGGCGGGATCAGCAGAAAGTCGCCGTCGTGCAGATCATAGTTCGCGTCCTCAACAAAGAAACGGCAGGAGCCGTGCTCGATATAGGAAAGCTCATAATAGGGGTGGCAGTGGTGGTGACTCATCAGATAGCCCTCGTCCCGTGTGCGTCGATCCACGTAGACGCGGCTGATGCTGCCGGTGCTGGTTCGGGCTTCGTTTTTCATGATCGGCCTCCTGAAGTTGTGCGGTGCTTTCTTTGTTGAGAAAACCGTAAAACTCAAAAAATGTCGTTCCTAATCCGTATAACTTAAAACAGAAAAAATGTAAAATATATAAAAATGAAACGTATAGTTTACATAAAATTATAACAATCTGACCAAAAACGTGACGGAAAGGGAGATCTCTATGCAGCTTGGTATCCGCCTGCACGATGTAAACGCTGCCCTCCCGGCGGGGGATCAGACCCTCGAGGCCCGGGCCCGCAAGGCCAGGGAGGAGGGCTTTTCCTGCGTCCATCTGGCCCTGTCCAAATGCATCAAGGGCGTGAGCTTTGACAATGCCGCCCTGACCGAGGGCCTTGCCGCGTATGTCCGCCGTGTGTTTCACAAGCAGGAGCTGGATGTGGCGGTGCTCGGCTGCTATCTGAATCTGGCCCACCCGGACCCCGCGCAGGTCAAGGCGTTTCAGTCGCGCTACTTCGGGAGCCTGCGCGTGGCGGCTCTGGCCGGTATCGGCATGGTGGGGACGGAGACCGGCGCGCCGAATGCGGCCTACAAGCTCGACGCCAACACCCACTCGCGGGAGGCGCTGCGCACCTTCATGTGGAATCTGGAGCCGGTGCTGGAGATGGCCGAGAAGTATGGCGTCATGATGGCCATTGAGCCGGTGCGAAACCACATCGTCTACAACGTCGACCGGGCCCTGCAGGTGATCGAGGGGATGGAGAGCCCAAACCTGCGCATCATCTTCGACCCGGTGAATCTGCTGGCCGCGGACAATGTGGACCGGCGGGACGCCGTGCTGGACGAGGCCATGGACAAGCTCTGCGACCATATCGCCATGGTGCACCTGAAGGACTATGTCCGCACGGAAAACGGCCTTGTGAGCGTGGCGGCGGGCACCGGCGAGATGGATTATACCGCGATCCTGCGCTTTCTCAAGGCGAGAAAGCCCTTTATCCAGGCGACGCTGGAGAACACCTCCAACGACAACGCCGTCCAGGCCAGAGAACTGATCGAGCGCCTTTACGCGTCCGTATAACGGTTGATCCAGGCGACGCGCCCGGGCTGCGCCGGGGTCTCGAAAAAGCGGGCTGTGCGGTCGCGGCCGCTGTCGCGCCAGGGGTCGAAGCCCTCGGGCCGGATATGCCGGCCGTAGCGGCAGTCCTCAAATACGCACAGGCCGTAGTCGCGCCAGGGGCGGGCGAGAAAATGCGTCGCGTCCATGACGCCCTCTCCCTGCAGAAAGGCGCAGCGGCGAAAGACAAAGCCCTCCGTCTGGCTGAGGGAATGGGCGGGCGCCGCCACATAGCCGTGGTCCCGGCCGTCGAAGACGGTGAGAATGTCGCAGTCCTCAAACACCGCGCTGCCGCAGCCGAAGATGAAATCGACCGAGCCCTCGATCCGGCAATGGGTGAAGCGCTGGCTCAAAAGCGCGCTCCCGCGCAGCTCGTCCGGCAGAAAGCCGTCGTAGCGCTCGATGAGATCCGGCGGCAGCGGCCCGAGGAAGAGCGTATCCTGCGTGGAGCGGAGCGTGCAGTCTTCCATGCGGAAGCGGTCCCCATAGACGCTCAGCGCGACCTCCTGCCCCTTCTCGGCGGGATTGAGCGCATCATTTATAATAGTAAGGCCGCGCATCGTGACATCGTCTGCGCACACGGCCACGCTCCAGGTGCGGAAGGTGTTGTATTCCCGCCCCTCGGCGTCAAGCTTTTTGGCCCAGTCGTCCCAGACCAGGGCGGTCTGTTCGCCGCCCGCCCCCTCGAGCGTGAGCCCCGGGGTGCATATCTTGAGCTTCTGCCGGTATTCCCCGGCGGCGAAGCGCAGCACGGCGCCGGGCTCGGCACGGTCCAGAACTGCCTGGACATCGTCCCCCGGCCGGACGGTCAGATTCTGATTCAATTCAAAACACCCCCAACACGTTTTGCCTGCAGCCCGATTATATAACAGCCCCGAAAAAACGGGCAACGGCATTTTAAAAACGCGCCCGTTTTGACCATACAAAAGCACCTGATAGGACATGTCGGCAGAGGGGAATAACTGTTAAAATGAAATCGAAAAGGTCGCTCAGACCACACATTACGGATTAATCAAAACAGGAAAAGGACGGCCATGAAGCGTCAGCTCAGTTTTCGGGAATATCGCAATATCGACCTTGCCATGTTCGCGGCGATCCTGTGCGCTGCGGAATGGATGATCGTGAAGGCGGCCACCTACTGGTTTGCCGACCAGCTTTATACCGTGTCCGTTGTGGGCGCGGTGACGGCCATCGTCCTGATGCGCTGGGGCCCCTGGGCCGCGATCCACGCGGCGCTGGGCGGGGCGGTGTTCTGCCTGGCCTCCCATGGCAGCGGCAGGCAGTATCTCATCTACTGCCTCGGCAATCTCCTGTCGCTTCTCATGCTCGTCCCGCTGCGCCTTCTGGGGGGCGAGAGGATACGCCTCGACGGCGTTCTGAGCGTCTGCTTCGGCCTGGGAACGCTGCTTCTCATGCAGCTCGGCCGGATGCTGACGTCCCTTCTTCTCGGCACGGATTTTCAGACCAGCCTTGGTTTTTTTACTACGGATGCCCTTTCCCTCCTGTTCACCGGCGTGATCCTCTGGATTGCCCGGCGGCTGGATGGAATCTTTGAAAATCAAAAGCATTATCTTCTGCGCATTCACAAGACGGAAGAGGAAAAAGGAGGATTTTGATGAAATCAAAAGCAGCAGATTTTCTCATCTACGACGAAGCGTCGGGCTTATACCGAGAAAGCCCGGAGCAAGCCGTCCGCGACGACGTGGAAAAACACTACTGGCTACACGTCGGGCGGTCGATCCTCAAGGATTGGCGGCTTTACCTCATGTTGATCCCCATGCTCTTAGTGTTCCTGTTCTGGCGTTATTTCCCCATGTATGAGCTGCTTGGCTGCTTCAAGGTCTCCGACGAGGTGCTCCCGGTCTCCCAGCAGCTGTTCTCCGGCTTCTCGTACTTCAAGCGCCTGCTGGTCGGCGGAGACGATCTGTCCGCCGAGTTCTGGCGCGCCATGCGCAACACCTTCATCCTCAGCTTCTACGGCCTGTGCTTCGGCTTCCCCATGCCGATCATCCTGGCCCTGTTCTTCAACGAAATCAAGTCCAACATCGCCCGCAGCGTCTATCAGGTCCTGACCTACCTGCCCAAGTTCATGTCCACGGTCGTTATGACCTCTCTGGTCGTGATGCTTGTCAAGCAGGGCTCCCTGACAAGCGGCATGGGCATCGTCTCCCAGGCGCTTGCCAAGCTCGGCTGGATCAGTCAGGATGTGGCAAACTCCGGCATGCTCAATAACCCCCAGTACTTCCGGCCGATCTACATCATCAGCGGCATCTGGGAGAGCGCGGGCTATGACAGCATCGTCTTCTTTGCCGCCATCATCGCCATTTCGCCCACCAGCTACGAAGCCGCACAGATCGACGGCGCCGGCAAATGGGCCCAGATGCGCTACGTGGTCCTTCCCAGCATTCTGTCCACCATCGTCATCATGCTCATCACCCGTATCGGCTCCCTGCTGAACATCGGCTATGAGAAGGTGCTGCTGCTCTACAACACCAACACCTATGTGACGGCTGACGTGGTTTCCACCTTCGCCCAGCGCTACGGCCTGGCGGGCGCGGCCAAGGGCATCGCCTCCGCCGCCGAAATGATGAACAACGTGGTCGGCATGCTGCTGGTTATCGGCGCCAACACCATCGCACGCAAGGCGTCGGATGTTTCGCTCTACTAAAAAGGAGGGGACAGCGATGAAAAGAAAACTTGAAGCTTCCGAGCTGATCTTTAAGATCATCAGCTACACGCTGCTGACCATCTTCGCGCTGGCCTGCCTCTATCCCTTCGTGTACGCGATCTCCGCCGCCATCAGCGGCCGCAGCGCCGTTGAGTACGGCCAGATCGTGCTCTTCCCCAAGAACGTACAGTTTGACGCGTTCCGCCGCATGTTCAACGACAACATGTTCTGGAACGCCTACTCCAACACCCTGTTCATCACCTTCTACGGCACGGTCTGGGCGCTGTTCTACTCCATCCTCGGCGCCTACGCCCTGTCCAAGAAGCGCCTGCTGTTCAGGAAGTTCTTCAACTTCTTCCTGGTCTTCACCATGTGGTTCGCCGCCGGTATCGTACCGCAGTACTTAAACTACCTGGATACCAAGCAGGTCTTCAACGCCATCGGCATCATGGATGACAAGTGGCTCGTCGTCATCGCCATGGGCATGGCCGCCATGAACATCATCCTTCTGCGCAACGCCTTCGAGGGTGTGCCGAGCGAGATCGAGGAGGCCGCCATCGTCGACGGCGCAAGCGAGTTCCAGGTGCTGACGAAGGTCTACCTCCCCATGTGCAAATCCACCATCGCCACCGTCGCCCTCTTCTTCGGCATCTCCCGCTGGAACGGCTACTTCTGGGCGCGCCAGATGATCTCCAACTCCAACGAGCACCCGCTGCAGGTCTTCATCCGTCTGCGTCTGGAGGAGTTCACCGACGCCGAGGCCATGGCCGGCTGGAACCAGCCCTACGCCTCCGACTCCGTGATCTACGCGCTGATCGTCTGCTCCATCGTCCCCATTCTGATCATCTACCCCTTCATTCAGAAGTACTTCGCCAAGGGCACCAACGTCGGCGGCGTGAAGGAGTAAACCACCGGAATTTCACCGGCGCTGCCGGGTTATTACACAGTACATAATTTTGAGGAGGATATCTATGAAAAACAGCAAAACCATGATCGCACTGCTGCTGGCACTCGTGATGTGCGTCGGCCTGCTCAGCGGCTGCGGCAAGAAGATCGACGTTGACCAGTATTCCAAGCCCGCCGCCACCGAAGCGCCCGCCGCTCCCGCCGCCGAGGCTCCCGCTGCCGAGGCTCCCGCCGCCGCCGCTCCCGCCGAGGCCGCCGCTCCCGCCGAGCTGAGCTATGCCGACGGCACCGTGCTGCGCATGGCCACCGGCTACAACTCCACCAAGACCGGTCTCAGCATGGACGCTGAGGTCGCAGGCGAGGGCGTTACCCTGGCCGACGGCGTGACCTACCACGCCGGCGACCTGAAGCCCACCTGGGTCGAGGTTCAGAAGCAGCTCGGCATCAAGATCGAGGACAAGTACCAGGGCAACAGCGCTGCCAACGAGTTTGACTACTGGAAAGAGCGCATGGGTGACGTGGACCTGGTCTCCGGCACCGCCGCCAAGCTCACCGAGTACGGCGAGCAGGGCGTCGTCGTGAACATCGGCGACTACCTCGACCAGATGCCCAACTTCAAGGCCTATCTCGAGGCCAACCCCATCGTCCGCCTCTCCATCACCGGCAACACCTCCACCGGCGCCATCTACTTCAGCCCCTACTTTGACGGTGTCAACGATATCGAGCGTATGCCCCTCATGCGCGTTGACATGATCCAGAAGCTCCTCGACGGCGAGGGCGAGTTCAAGGCCGACAAGTCCAACAAGACCGCCGCTCCCGTTTACCAGCCCTACATGCCCACCTCCGGCAAGATCGAAATCGACGTTGTGAAGCCCGACGGCTCCGGCGTTGAGACCATCGCCAAGGACTATGACGCCGCCGGCAACATCGTCGCCAAGATGAACGAGGCCGGCTCCATCGACGGCGTTGCCGCTGTCAACATGCTGCGCGAGTACATCGACAAGGCCTACAACGGCTACTACGGCACCGAGCGCTCCAATCTCTTCTGCGGCCAGAACGCCGCCTGGGACGCTGACGAGCTCGTCGCCCTCCTCCGCTGCGTCGTCGCAAACCCCCAGACCCTCAACGGCACCGACACCATCCAGGGCCTGTTCTCCCGCGAGGATGACAACAACCAGCGCCGCGTCGACATGATGCGCTTTGCCGGTCACCTCTTCGGCATCCGCGGCCTCGAGTCCCGTCAGGATTACCTCTACTTCGACGTGGACGGCAGCCTGAAGGACGCCCGCCAGAATCCCGAGTCCTACCAGGCCATGGAGCGTATGAACAACATCGCCAAGGAGGGCCTCATCTCCGTCAACTTCATGAACACCGCTGACGGCAAGACCAAGCAGTACCTCGAGAACAACTCCGGCTTCATGCACTACGACTACAACCAGACCCAGACCCTCTACAACGATCCCAGCCAGAACGTGCTGCATGACGGCGGCAAGTACATGGCGGTCATGGTTCCCGTGGCCCGTTGGCAGGACGGCACCGAGGGCGGCCACTACATGCGCTTCACCGAGTCCTGGCGTTCCGTCAAGACCGACGGCTGGGGCATCAGCACCGCCGGCGTCAAGGGCAATGACGACAAGCTCCACGCCGCGCTCAAGCTCATCGACTTCGCATACTCTCCCAAGGGCATGATCCTTATGAGCTACGGCCCCGACGCCTTCATCAAGACCAATCCCGACGGCAGCTACGTCACCTTCATGTTCAACGGCGCCGAGATGCCTGAGATCGCCGACGCCACCCGCGCAGAGCTGTGGGAGAAGGCCAGCGGCAACTACACCAACTACGCCCGTCAGTTCCTCGGCTCCACGCTGAGCTTCGCCAAGAGCCAGGCCTTTGAGTTCCAGTGCACCACCGATGTGGGCCGCGAAGGCGCGGGCTACATCTCCAACGCCATCGCCCTCGGCACCATCAAGCACCCCGAGCTCGCCGTTACCGAGAACCCCTGGTACATGTCCGTCCCGACCGTTCTGCCCACCACCAAGGCCGAGAACGACATGATCAACACCTACACCCAGCTGACCGCCAACGGCAGATACTCCCAGAACAAGGGCGGCGAGAACATCTTCGTCAACGAGATCGTTGCCGGCTACGCTGAGGAGGGCATGGGCAATGCCGACGCCTCCGCAACCAAGGTCGCAACCGAATGGGGCGGCAAGCAGTACCTGGCGCTCAAGACCGACGCATGGAACCGTCTGCTCGCCTACTACAACGCCAAGTGATCGGGGACGCCTGATCGCAAGTGAACGCAGATTCTCACGGCCGCGGCAGAGCTGAGGGATCTTCCCTCAGCCTGCTGCGAGCCGAAGCAGGGAGGCTAACATGTATAAGAAACAGTTAACACTGCAAAAGATCCTTTGCTTTCTGGCACTTGTGTCGAGCGTCATCATCTTCCTGTATGCGCTTGGCATCATGACCGATCTCTATGATACCCTGTATTCCACGATGCGAAACCCCGCCGACCTTACCCAGACGGACGTGGAGGGCTCCATTGTCTATTACAACATGCAGGGCTGGAACTCCTATTTCCTTCACTGCTCCATCGTGCTGATCCTCCTGGCGTGCCTGCTGTTCATCACGAACACGCATATCCGCCGCAAATACTATGTCGGCAACTTCATCGCCGTCGGCGCCTTTGTCCTTGCCAACTTCTATGTTGCCTGGGAATCCCACGCCTACATCACGGCCTTCAAGGCCCGCTTCATGCTGATCGACTTTGCGGCCCTCCTGGAACACGCTGACCTCTGGAAGACCTATTACACCGAGTCCACCTTCTGGTTCGACGTCCACTATGCGGTGTTCGCCCTGTCCATCCTCGTGTCCCTGGGTCTCATTGCCTGCACGGTCTGGAAGATCGTTCTGATGAACGAAGAGAAAAAGCTCCTCGAAGCTGGAAGAAAGGGGGCGGCGGCATGAACGATGAAAAATACATCCGTTTAGACCGCATGCGCTATACCAAGAACACCACGGCGTCTGGCCTGGCGCTGCTGTCGATCCTTTTCGACGTGTTCTTTTTCATCAGCATCTATGAGTCCAATGTGGGCTCCTGGTACTACAACATCCTGATCGGCGCATCCATCCTGTATAACCTCATTTTCCTGCTCGCGGCCTTTCTCAGCTCCGAGGGCATCAAGAACTACAAGATCGCCTATTCCTATCTGATGATCGCGCTCGGCATCGGGCAGATCATCCGCATCTTCATCTATCCCGTAACGGCGCACAACTCCACCGTCATCATTCAGGAGAAGGCTGTCACCGTGATGGAGAACCCGCAGTTCATCCGCTGCGTGCTGTATCTCCTTCTCTCCGCCGCCTGCCTGATCGTCGGCGCCGTCATCGGCATGACCCGCAGCAAGGCGCTCAAGGATCACCTGGCCAGCCTGAAAGTCGCAGCATAAAGGAGGGGAAGAACGTATGGCACAACTGAATGTTCAGCATGTAGACAAGATCTATGACAATAAAGTGCAGGCGGTCTTCGACTTCAACCTTGACGTCAAGGACGGCGAGCTGATCGTGCTGGTCGGCCCCTCCGGCTGCGGCAAATCCACCACCCTGCGCATGATCGCGGGTCTTGAGGATATCTCCGCCGGCCATCTGCTGCTCGACGGCAAGGACATCACCCAGACCCCGGCAAAGGACCGCGACATGGCGATGGTTTTCCAGAACTACGCTCTGTACGGCCACATGACCATTTACGAAAACATGGCCTTCTCCCTGACGCTGCGCAAGGAGAACCCCAACGTCATCCACAAGAAGGTTCTCGCGGCGGCGGAGATCCTGGGCCTGACGAGCCAGCTCAACAAAAAGCCCAGCCAGCTCTCCGGCGGCCAGCGCCAGCGTGTCGCCATGGGCCGCTCCATCGTCCGCAACCCCAAGGTCTTCCTGTTTGACGAGCCTCTTTCCAACCTCGACGCGAAGCTGCGCGGCGCGACCCGCCGCGAGATCCTGCTGCTGCACAAGCGCCTGCAGGCCACCATGCTCTACGTCACCCACGACCAGACCGAGGCGCTGACCCTGGCAGACCGCATCGTGTGCATGTCCATGGGCCATGTGCAGCAGGTCGGCACCCCGCTGGAGCTGTATGACGCTCCCGCAAACCGCTTTGTCGCAAGCTTCATCGGCCTGCCGCCCATGAACTTCTTCGACGTTACCGTGCGCGAGGGCCTGCTCGAGGGCCGCGGCTTCAAGGTCAAGCTCACCGAGCAGGAGAAGGGTCTTCTGCTCCCCTACGCCGGCAAGACCATCGAGCTCGGCGTCCGTCCCGAGGACGTGCAGGAGGGCACCGAGGCCACGCTGAACGTCTTCTCCAACGAGAACCTCGGCATGAACACCCTGATCCACGGCCACGTGGGCGACAACAACAGAATCTCCGCGAAGCTGCGCGGCTGGTTCGATTATGAGGTGGGCGACAATGTCAACGTCGCCTTCACCCGCAAGCACTTCTTCGACAAAGAGACCGGCGTTGCCATCAGGAAGGGGGAGAAAGCATGAGCAAGGCCCAGAAAAAGTCTTCCGGCATGCCTGAGTTTCTGCGGCGTTTCTTCGTCGCGCTCAAGCGCCAGCCGGCCATCATCGCGCTGGTGGTCCTGTTGATCGCCTTCTTCCAGTACTCCCTGAACCTCACCCATATCTCCGACACCACCGCCAAGATCCAGGGACCCGGCATGGGCCTGTGCGGCTTTGCCACGATGCTCTTCTCCATGCTGAGCCTGGTCTGCTTCCTCAACGCCTTCCCGAAGCGCAAAAAGCCCGTGATCCCGATGGTCGCGCTGATGTTCGTGATGTTCGCCATCATCATCTACTGCGACTGGCACTACTGCCGCCTGATCGAGACCGCGCTCTACCGTGAGGTCAATCCCATCGTGATCGACCTGTCCACGCTCTACATTGCGAAGGCCTACAACGTCCTGCAGACCCATATGGTCATCGAGTGCATCGGCGCCGTGCTGGTTCTGCTGATGCCCGTTTACACCAAGATGCTGCGCAAGATCAACACCTCCATCACGGTGGAAGACAACGGCAAGATGGACGTCATTGATATCTCCGGCGAAGATTAAATCCTTTCCTTTCCCGCAGGGGTCGATCCACGGATCGACCCGCCGGTCAAGCCATGCCTGCCTGCGGGCCGATGAAGGCATCGGCCCCTGCGGAACGCCATTTACCTGAGCGAAAAGAGGAAGCCTATGGCACGCGAAAAAAACGGCCGCGCGACGCCCGAAGACAGCCGGACGACCGCCGATTTCTACAAGCTCCATACCAAGGCGGCCGACGATCTTGCCAATGCCAACGAGAGCAATTCCCCCGTCTATTCCGAGGAGGAGCTGCGCAAGTACCGCTCCGGCCCGAAGTTCAAGCTCAGCGACTGGGTCAAGGTGGTCCTCATCAAGATCTGGTTTGCCGGCTCCGTGTGCTTCTTCATTTTCTGGGGCCTCAGCGCTTATGTGGGCGACAGGCTCGATGTGCTGCTCATTTTCTCCATCGCCCTCGGCGTCGTGACCGACGTGATCACCAACAACATCCTGCGCTACTATGCGAAAACCGAAGGCGAGAACGACCGCTGGATGATGTTTCCGCAAAAGCGCTATTACACCTTTTTTCTCAACATCCTCTATGCCATGCTCCTGCTTTACTGCACGAACATGTTCTACACCCTGCTCAATCTGACCCTTTCCGCCGCCTCGGGCGGCAGCGGTCTCACGCTCGGCGTCGGACCCATCCTGTTCGGCGTCGTCTACACGGCGTTTGACCTCCTGTTTATCACCATCAAGCGCACCCTGCGGCAGATCGTCACGGATGCCATGAATAACGCGAAAGGGAAATGATCGGATATGAATGTGAAACTTCTTTTCTCCGGCGTGAGCTCCGCCTGCTTTGAGCTGGAAAACAGCCTGCCCTACTACGCCCCGGAGAAATTTAAGGTTCTCCTGAACGGTCAGGAGCAATATGAATGCGAAAGCAATGTGTTCTCTCTCTACTCCCTGCAGCCCGACACGGACTATGAAGTGCGAGTGAAGGGCTCGAGCATCGAAGGGGCGCTGCGCTTTCATACAAAGGCTGAACGCTGCTGCCTGAACGTGCGCGATTTCGGCGCGGCGGGCGACGGCGTGCAGGACGATACGGAGGCGATACGCAGCGCCATCGGCTGCCTGCCTCCCGACAGCCGCCTGCTCTTCCCAGCGGGCGTCTACCTCACCCGGCCCCAGTTTCTCAAGAGCCATATCACCCTCGAATTCTGCGCGGGCGCGACGCTTCTCGGCTGGACGGACCGGAACGCCTACAACATCCTCCCCGGCGTGGTGGAGGCGGCGGACGGAAAGCGTATGCACTTCGGCACCTGGGAGGGCAACGCCGTCCCCGTTTACCAGTCCCTGCTCACCGCGCAGTATGCCGAGGACATCACCGTCATCGGCCCCGGCACGGTGGACGGCAACGCCCAGAACACGGATTTCTGGACAAGCTTCCATACCTACCCGACCGGCAGGCCCCGCCTTCTGTTCTTCAACCGCTGCAAGGATGTGCGCGTGCACGGCATCCACGCCTGCAACGCCGCCTCCTGGCAGATCCACCCCTACTTCTCCGAGAACCTCGGCTTCTACGATCTGCTGATCTCGGCACCGAAGCACAGCCCCAATACCGACGCGCTTGACCCCGAGTGCTGCACGGATGTGCAGATCATCGGCTGCCGCTTCACGGTGGGGGACGACTGCATCGCCATCAAGTCCGGCAAGATCGACATCGGCCGCGAGTTCAATCAGCCCGCCATGCGCCATACGATCCACAACTGCCTCATGGAGTTCGGCCACGGGGCCATCACCCTCGGCAGCGAGATCGGCGCGGGCGTGAGGGATCTGACCGTTTCGCAGTGTTACTTCCGGGGCACGGACCGGGGCCTGCGTATCAAGAGCCGCCGCGGGCGCGGCAAAAACTGCCGCATCGACGGCGTGCGCTTTGACAATATCCGCATGGAGGGCGTGCTGACCCCCGTCGCCATCAATCTGTGGTACAACTGCTGCGATCCCGACCGCGAGAGCGAATATGTCTGGTCGCGCGAGCATCTGCCGGTGGACGACCGGACGCCCTATATGGGCGCCTTCCGCTTCACAAACCTCACCTGCACCGGCGCGGAGGTCGCGGCCTGCTATATCGACGGTCTGCCCGAGGCCCCCATCGGCGAGGTCAGCTTTGAGAATGTCTCCGTCAGCTTCTCGCCCGACGCGAAGCCCGGCATCCCCATCATGGAAAACTTCGCCAAACAGCGCTGCCGCCTCGGCATGTACTTTGACAACGTCCGGCACATCCGCCTCAAGGACGTGCGCATCGAGGGCGCCGAGGGCGAAGCCCTGCTGGCAGACCACTATGAGAAACTGGAAAAAGAACATTTTTGTGAGGGCTGAACATGTACGAAAAAATTGACGCCTATGTCCTGAGTCTGATCGAGAAATCCTCCCCCTCCTGCACGGCCTGGAACATCGAGAGCGTGCGCGAGGGCAGGCCTGCCTCCTGGAACTATATCGACGGCTGCATGATCACGGCCCTGCTTGCCATGAGCGAGATTACCGGCGATGCGCGCTACTTTGACTTTGCCGAGGGCTTTATCGACTGGTTCGTCATGGACGACGGCAGCATTCGTACCTATGAGCGCAGCAAATACAATCTGGACGATATCAACGAGGGCCGCGTCCTCTTCACGCTCTATGAGAAGACCGGCAAGGAAAAATATAAAAAAGCGGCCGAAACCCTGTATCAGCAGATCAGGGAACAGCCGCGCACCTTCGAGGGGAACTTCTGGCACAAGGCCATCTACCCCAACCAGGTGTGGCTGGACGGCCTGTATATGGCTCAGCCCTTCTATGCCCTGTATGTGAAGAACTTCGGGGACGGGGACTACAGCGATACCCTGGGCCAGATCGAGAATGTGCGCTGGCACATGTTCGACGAAAACAAAAAGCTCTGCTATCACGGCTATGACGCAAGCCGCAAGGCCTTCTGGGCAGACCCGGTGACCGGGCTTTCCAAAAACTTCTGGCTCAGGAGCATCGGCTGGTACGCCGTGGCGCTGGCCGACCTCTGCGAAATTCTCCCCGCAGGGGAGGCGAAGCGCCGCCTGGAGGAGATCTTCCGGGAGCTCATGGCAGGCGCTCGGCAGTATGCCGATCCCGCGACCGGCCTTTACTGGCAGGTGCCCGACCAGGGCGGGCGCGAGGGCAACTACCTCGAGACCAGCGGCAGCAGCATGCTGGCCTACGCCATGCTCAAGGGCGCAAGGCTCGGCATCCTGGACAAAAGCTATGCCGCGCAAGGCGAGAAGACCTTCCGCGGCATCGTGGAAAAATATCTGTCCTTCAAGGACGGGGAGCTGAATCTCGGCGGCATCTGCCTTGTGGCAGGCCTCGGCCCGGAGAATAACCGGCGGCGGGACGGCTCCTACGAATACTACATCTCCGAGCCGGTGGTGGAGAACGACGCCAAGGGCGTGGCTCCCTTCGTGCTGTGCTATACGGAGATCAAGCGTCTGCCGCAGGGCTGATTTTGACGCTCTGCCCGTCCGGGGCCGCCGTATGCTGCTCGAGTATGCGCGCCTGAAAACGGGAGGGGGACATGCCGTATTTCTTCCGGAAGACCTTGGAGAAGTACAGCGGCTCCCGAAAACCGCACAGGTGCGCCACATCGGAGATGTTGACGAGCCCTCCCTCCGCGCCCGCAAGGCGCTCCGCCGCGGCCTGCAGGCGGGTGTCCACCAGAAACTGGTGCGGCGTCACCCCGACCTCGCGCTTGAAGAGCTTGCGCAGATAGTCGTAATTGAAGTGCAGCGAGCGCAGGTACTGGTCCAGCTCAAAGTTCTCGTCGGGGTAGCTCAGGACGATGCTGTTCATGATCTCATCGACTATGGGATTGCGCAGCGGCGCGTTCAGCCCGTCGAGGATGAGCCCCACGATGAGGTTTGCATAGGCGGAGAGAACCATACTCTGCCGCCCCGGGTTCAGCCCGAAATGATAAAAGGCCGCGGAAAAGGCGTCCAGCAGGAAATGGTTGCCGTCATCCCGGATCAGGGTGGATGTTGGTAAAGCCCAAAGCGCTCTCATTCTGATGATAAAGAAGCGGCGGGATTGCGACCACGTCGCCGGTCTGATAGGCGATCTCGCCGCCGTCAAAGCTCAGCAGCCCGCTCCCGCTGGTGCAGTAGATGAACTCCCAGCTGCTGTGCGCATGCCGGGAAACCGAAAAAGTAATCAGGTGTTTACCCGCGTAGATGATTTCATTCATAGACAACCGCGCTCCTCTCGCAGTCCATCTTAGCAAAAATTATCCGTTTTGTCCATATCAATGTATTCTTACACGATCAAGGGGGATAAAAAATGGCATACCTTACGCTGAAAAACATCAACAAGATCTATCCGAATGGCTACCACGCAGTCCACAATTTCAATCTCGACATGGAGAAGGGCGAGTTTATCGTCTTCGTCGGCCCCTCCGGGTGCGGCAAGTCGACGACCCTGCGTATGATCGCCGGTCTTGAGGACATCAGCAACGGTGAATTCCTGATCAACGGCAAGCGTGCCAACGAGCAGGGCCCGCGTGAGCGCGGCGTGGCGATGGTGTTCCAGAGCTATGCGCTCTATCCCCAGATGAGCGTCTATGACAACATCGCCTTCGGCCTGGAGCTGCAGGGCGCGGACGATGACTATATCGACGAGAAGGTGCGCAACACCGCCCGCATCCTGGGCCTGACGGACTATCTGGACCGTCTGCCGAGAGCGCTGTCCGGCGGCCAGCGCCAGCGCGTGGCCATCGGCCGCGCCCTGATCCGCAAGGTGGGCATCTTCCTGATGGACGAGCCGCTTTCCAACCTCGACGCCAAGCAGCGCGTCACCATGCGCTCCGAGATCACCCAGATCCACCGCGAGACCGGCGCGACCACCATCTACGTCACCCATGACCAGACCGAGGCCATGACCATGGCTGACCGCATCGTCTGCATGAAGGACGGCTATGTCCAGCAGGTCGGCACCCCGCGCGAGCTGTACTTTGACCCTGTGAACGTCTTCGTCGCAGGCTTCATCGGCGAGCCGCCCATGAACTTTGTGCGCTCGACCGTCAAGGGCGGCAAGGTGCGCATCGGCGGCAAGGATCTGGATCTGGCTCCCAAGCTCGGCAAGAAGCTGAGCGCCTGGGAGGGCAAGGAGATCGTCTTCGGCTTCCGCCCCGAGTCCGTCAAGCTCGGCGAGCACAAGGAGGCCTATGTGATGGACGCGGACGTGGAGCTCACCGAAATGCTGGGCGACAACACCAACGTCTATATCAAGATGCAGGAGCAGAACGCCATCCTGAAGGTCGACCCGCACGACACGCCCGAGGTCGACAGCAGGATCGTCTTCTCGATCCCCTACGAGAGCGTCTATCTCTTCGACGGCGAGACCGAGATGGTCATCAAGTAAGGAGGAGCAGTATGGACATCCGCTATTCCGCGAGCCCCAACGACGTAAAGCGCTATACCACGGAGGAGCTGCGCAGGGAGTTTCTGATCGAGAATCTCTATGAGGCAGACAGCGTGGTCGCCGTCTACAGCCATGTCGACCGTATGGTCACCCTCGGCTGCATGCCCGTGCACGAGACCGTGTCCATCGACAAGGGCATCGACATCTGGGCAAACTTCGGCACGAAGTATTTCCTCGAGCGCCGCGAGATCGGCATCTTCAACATCGGCGGCGCGGGCTCCATCCGGGTCGATGGCAAGGTATACGAGCTCGGCTATAAGGACTGCCTGTACATCACCATGGGCGCGAAGGAAGTGCTCTTCGCAAGCGCCGACCCCGCTCATCCCGCGAAGTTCTACATGGTCTCCGCCCCGGCGCACCGCAGCTATGAGACACGGCTTCTCAAGCTGGCCGACGCCAACAAGCGCCCCACCGGCGAAATGGAGACCTCCAACAAGCGCACCATCAACCAGTTCATCCACCCCGCCGTTCTGCCCGGCAGCGTCTGGAACACCATGCCCGCCCACACGCACGAGCGGCGCATGGAGATCTATATGTATTTTGAAGTGCCCGAGCATCAGGTGGTCTTCCACATGATGGGCCAGGGCCAGGAGACCCGCCACATCGTCATGCAGAACGAACAGGCGGTCATCTCCCCCTCCTGGTCGATCCACTCCGGCGCCGGCACCTCGAACTATACCTTTATCTGGGCCATGGGCGGCGAGAACCAGGAGTTCGACGACATGGACAACATCCCCACCGAGAACCTGAAATAATCAAAAGAAATTATTTTTGGAGGAATGATTAACATGGACATGATGAACAAATTCTCTCTGGAAGGCAAAGTAGCCCTCGTCACCGGCGCGTCCCATGGCATCGGCATGGCGATCGCCGAGGCGTTTGCCTCCTGCGGCGCGAAGATCTGCTTCAACTGCTCCAGCGAGGGCTCCAAAGCCAAGGCCATCGAAGCCTACAAGGCCAAGGGTATCGACGCCCACGGTTATGTCTGCGACGTCTGCGACGAGGAGGCCGTCAAGGCTCTCGTAGCGCAGATCAGGGAAGAAGTCGGCGTCATCGACATTCTGGTGAACAACGCCGGCATCATCAAGCGCATCCCCATGCTTGAGATGAGCGCCGAGGATTTCCGCAAGGTCATCGACGTCGACCTGAACGCCCCCTTCATCGTCTCCAAGGCCGTTATCCCCGGCATGATCGAGAAGGGCCACGGCAAGATCATCAACATCTGCTCCATGATGAGCGAGCTCGGCCGTGAGACCGTCTCCGCCTACGCCGCCGCAAAGGGCGGTCTGAAAATGCTGACCCGCAACATCTGCTCCGAGTACGGCGAACACAACATCCAGTGCAACGGCATCGGCCCCGGCTACATCGCCACCAGCCAGACCGCGCCTCTGCGCGAGCGCCAGCCCGACGGCAGCCGTCATCCCTTCGATCAGTTCATCATCGCCAAGACCCCCGCTGCCCGCTGGGGCGAGGCCGAGGATCTGATGGGCCCCGCCGTCTTCCTCGCCTCCGATGCCTCCAACTTTGTCAACGGCCACATCCTCTATGTGGACGGCGGCATCCTCGCCTACATCGGCAAGCAGCCGTAAGTGAATATCTGCAGTTTTGCTGCGCACGACGCGCCGGTCATAGGTTACCTCCAGGACGACCATGATCGGCTCGTCGCGCATAAAAAACGCCCCGCCGTTGTCATCTGCGCCGGCGGCGCGTACCGCTGGCTCTCCCCGCGGGAGAAGGATCCCGTGGCCCTGCGCTTTCTGGCCATGGGCTACCATGCCTTTCTGATCGAGTACTCGGTCGGGGAGCGGGCAGGGGAGCTGCGTCCCCTGCGGGAGCTTGCCGAGGCGGTGCGCATCATCCGCCGGAGAGCGGGGGAGTGGCACATCGAGCCGGAGCATATCGCAGTCCTGGGCTTTTCCGCCGGGGGGCACCTCGCCGCAAGCCTCGCCGCGCTCTGGCACCGGCCGGAGCTGGGGCTTGAGGAGGACTGCCGGCCCGACGCGGCGGTACTGTGCTACCCCGTGATCACGACAGGGGAGTTCCGGCACGAGGAGTCCATCGAGCATGTGACAGGCGGCGACGAGAGGCTGCGGGAGCTGCTGAGCCTCGAAAACCAGGTCACGCCCCGCATGCCGCCCGCCTTTGTCTGGCACTGCACCGGGGATGAATCCGTGCCGGTGGAAAACACCCTCCTGCTCACCGCCGCCATGCAGCGGGCGAAGGTGGACTATGAGTGCCACCTCTTCTCCGGCGGCGCCCACGGCATCTCCGTCTGCAACCAGGAGGTGGAGACGCCTTATCCCGCCGCCTCGCGCTGGGTGGAGCTCTGTGAAGCCTGGCTCAACGCCCGGTTCGGGTTTGTGCCATGACGGCCCCTGTGGTCCGGGGAGCATACGTGTCTGCTGCGTAAACAAACGCCATCCATACAAAATTGAACCGAGGAGGAATATCCCATGAATGCCATGAACCAGAAGATCAGCGACATCGGCATTGTGCCGGTCATCAAGCTCAATCACCCTGAGCGCGATGCGGTGGGTCTGGCGAAGGCTCTGCTCGCGGGCGGCGTGCCCGTGGCGGAGGTCACCTTCCGCGCCGCCGGCGCTGACAAGGCCATCAAGCTCATGAAGGAAGCCTGCCCCGACATGCTCGTCGGCGCCGGCACCGTCACCACCACCGCGCACATCGACGCCGCGATCGCTGCGGGCGGCGACTTCATCGTCACCCCCGGCTTTGATCCGGAGCTTGTCGCCTACGCCCAGGAGAAGAACATCCCCATCTTCCCCGGCTGCACCACCGCAAGCGACTACCACCAGGCGCTCAAGTTCGGTCTGGAGCTCATCAAGTTCTTCCCGGCCGAGCAGTCCGGCGGCCTTGCCAAGATCAAGGCTCTGTCCGCGCCCTTCCCCCAGTTCAAGGTCATGCCCACCGGCGGCGTCAGCCTGAAAAACCTCAAAGAGTATATCTCCGCCCCCGTGATCGCAGCCTGCGGCGGCAGCTACATGGTCACCGCCGATCTCATTGACAACAACAAGTGGGATGAGATCACCGAGCTGTGCAAAAAGTCCAGAGAAATCATTGAAGAAGCCAGAAAGTAAGCATAAAACGTCTGTTCAATAATTTAGGAGGATTGATTAACATGGAACTGAATCTGCGTCCGAAGAAAGAATGCCGTTTTGACGCCGTATCCCTCGGCGAGGTCATGCTCCGCCTGGACCCGGGCGAGGGCCGCATCCGCACCGCGCGCTCCTTCCGTGCCTGGGAAGGCGGCGGCGAGTATAACGTCATCCGCGGCCTGCACAAGTGCTTCGGCATGGACACCGCCGTCATCACCGCCTTCGCCGACAACGAGGTCGGCAAGCTCATGAAGGATTTCATCGAGCAGGGCGGCGTGAACACCGATCTCATCTACTGGAAGAAGACCGACGGCATCGGCCGCATCTGCCGCAACGGCATCAACTTCTGATTTCGAGTACATCTTCGGCAAGCTCGGCGTGCGCTGGCTGCACACCGGCGGCATCTACGCGGCCCTGTCCGAGCAGGCCTGCGAGACCGTCATCGCCGCCTGCAAGACCGCCAAGAAGTACGGCACCGTCGTCTCCTACGACCTCAACTACCGCCCCTCCATGTGGAGCGCCATCGGCGGCCTGGACAAGGCCCGCGAGGTCAACCGCGAGGTCGCCAAGTATGTCGACGTCATGATCGGCAACGAGGAGGACTTCACCGCCTGCCTCGGCTTCGAGATCGAGGGCAACGACGCCAACCTCAAGGAGCTCAACATCGACGGCTACAAGAAGATGATCGGCAAGGCCGCCGAGACCTATCCCAACTTCAAGGTCGTGGCCACCACCCTCAGAACCGTGAAGACCGCCACCGTCAACGACTGGAAGGCCATCTGCTGGGCCGACGGCGAGATCTGGCAGTCCAACGAGTATAACGGCCTGGAGATCATGGACCGTGTCGGCGGCGGCGACTCCTTCGCCTCCGGCCTCGTCTACGGCCTGATGACCACGGGCGACGCCGAAAAGGCCGTCAACTACGGCGCTGCCCACGGCGCTCTCGCCATGACCACCCCGGGCGACACCTCCATGGCTTCCGTCAATGAGGTCGAGGCCATCATGGGCGGCGCCGGCGCGCGCGTAAAGCGTTAATTCCCATGGAGCATCGCAATCCGCTTCTGCCCGACGTCACGTCGCAGAAGTTCATCACCTTCGGCGAGATCATGCTCCGCCTGACGCCGCCGAACTATGAGAAGATCCGGGTCGCGACGAGCTTCGAGGCAAGCTACGGCGGGAGCGAGGCAAACATCGCTCTCGCCCTGGCAAACCTCGGCATCGACAGCACCTTCTTCTCTGTCGTGCCCAACAACTCCCTCGGCAAAAGCGCCGTGCGCATGCTGCGCTCGAACGACGTCCACTGCACGCCCGTGATCCTCTCCACCCCGGAGGAGACGCCCACCCACCGCCTCGGCACCTACTATCTGGAGACCGGCTACGGCATCCGCCCCAGCAAGGTGACCTATGACCGCAAGCACAGCGCCATCACGGAGTATGACTTCTCCAAGGTGGATCTGGACGCGCTGCTCGCAGGCTTCAACTGGCTGCATCTGAGCGGCATCACCCCGGCCCTGTCGCCGAGCTGCGCCGACTTCATCCTCGCGTGCATCAAGAAGGCGAAGGAGCTGGGGCTCACCGTGAGCTTTGACGGCAACTTCCGCTCCCGCCTCTGGACCTGGGACGAGGCCCGCGACTTCTGCACACAGTGCCTGCCCTATGTGGACGTGCTCTTCGGTATCGAGCCCTACCATCTCTGGCGGGATGAAAACGACCACAGCCGCGGCGATCTCAAGGACGGCGTGCCCCTGCAGCCGAGCTATGAGCAGCAGGACGAGATCTTCCAGGCCTTCGTCCGGCGCTGGCCGAACATCAGGTGCATCGCGCGCCATGTGCGCTATGCCCACTCCGGCAGCGAAAACAGCCTCATGGCCTACATGTGGTATCAGGGCCACACCTTCGAGAGTAAGCTCTTCACCTTCAACATCCTCGACCGTGTCGGCGGCGGAGACGCCTTTGCCAGCGGTCTGATCTATGCCATGATGAACGACTACAGGCCCATGGAGATGGTCAACTTCGCCGTGGCAAGCTCCGTTCTCAAGCATACCATCCACGGCGACGCCAACATCACCGACGATGCCAAAAGCATCCGCGCGCTGATGAATATGGACTATGATATCAAGAGGTGATTCCAATGAGAGAATTTATGGATAAGGATTTCCTGCTGGAGACCGACACGGCCCGCCACCTGTTCCATGACTACGCGGCGCCGCAGCCCCTGTCCGACTACCACTGCCACATCTCTCCCCGGGAAATCTATGAAAACCGCCGCTTCAACAACCTCGTCGAGGTCTGGCTCGGCGGCAAAAACCCCGACGGCAGCTACTTCGGCGACCACTACAAGTGGCGCGTGATGCGCTCCAACGGCGTGCCCGAGGACTATGTCACCGGCGACAAGCCCGCCTACGAGCGCTATCTCAAGTTCGTCGAGGCCCTGCAGATGGCCATCGGCAACCCCATGTACCACTGGTGCAACCTGGAGCTGCGGCAGTTCTTCGGCTTCAACAAGCCCCTGACCCCCGAGACCGCCAGGGAAGCCTGGGACTTCTGCAACGACAAGCTGCAGAACGACCCGTCCATGACCGTGCGCGGCATCATCGAGAAGGCGAACGTCGCCTTCATCGGCACCACCGACGATCCCATCGACTCCCTGGAGTGGCATGAGAAGATCGCGGCCGACCCCACCATCAAGGTCAAGGTCTGCCCCTCCTTCCGCCCCGACAAGGCCATCAATATCAATAAGCCCGGCTTTGCCGAGTACATCGGCAGGCTCGCCGCCTCCGTCGGCAAGAAGGAGCTCAAGACCGTGGACGAGGTCTGCGCCGCCCTGGTCGAGCGCCTGGAGTTCTTCGCCAGGCTCGGCTGCCGCGCAAGCGACCACGGCCTGGACTACATCCCCTTCCGTCCCGCCCCCGCCGAGGAGGCGCAGGCCTCCTTTGCCAAGGTCATGGCCGGCGGCGAGGTGAGCGTGGAGGAGGCCGAAAAGTACCAGACCGCCATCCTCATGTGCCTGGGCCGCGCCTACCACCGCCTCAACATCGCCATGCAGCTGCACTATTCCTGCTACCGCAACGCCAATGAGCGCATCTATGCCAAGCTCGGCCCCGATACCGGCGTGGACATGATCGCCCAGACGACCTGCGGCGCGGATATTGCCCGCTTCCTCTCCGCGCTCGACATGACCGGCGAGTGCCCGAAGACCATTCTCTACTCCCTCAACGGCGTGGACAACGACATGCTGGCCACCATGTGCGGCTGCTTCCAGTCCGACGAGATCCCCGGCAAGATCCAGCTCGGCTCTGCCTGGTGGTTCATGGACACCAAGAGCGGCATGGAAAACCAGATGCGCTCGCTTGCAAACCTCGGCCTGCTCGGCAACTTTGTCGGCATGCTGACCGACTCCCGCTCCTTCCTGAGCTATGCCCGCCACGATTACTTCCGCCGCATCCTCTGCAACCTCATCGGCGCCTGGGTGGAAAACGGCGAGTATCCCAACAACGACGAGTACCTCAAACGCATCGTCGAGGGCGTGAGCTTCAAGAACGCCGAGCGCTATTTCGGACTCTGATTCCTTACAAACAATAGAAAACCTGTGCTTCGTAGGGGCTGATGCCCTCATCAGCCCGAAACCCAATTGCCTGCACGATGAACCGGGGATCGGGTCGATCTGGGGATCGACCCCTGCGATCTGCAATATCCATCAATTATAATCTGAAAAGGGGTAGATTACCATGGACAGACTGAGCTATAAAACCCTGGACAAGCAGGGCTATAAGGGATACCTTCTGCGCGAGGCGCCCGAGCGCGTGTTCCAGTTCGGCGAGGGCAACTTCCTGCGCGCCTTCGTGGAGGACTTTATCGACCAGATGAACGAGAAGGCCGGCTTCAACTCCAAGGTCGTTGTGTGCCAGCCCCGCGGCGGCCACCCTGACGCCGCCGACCGCTTCCAGGAGCAGGACGGGCTCTATACCCTGATCCTCCGCGGCCGCGACAACGGCAAGCCTGTGGAGCGCACCCGCATCATCTCCTGCGTGTCCCGCTGCCTCGACCCCAAGCGCGACTGGGCCAAAATGCTTGAGTGCATGCACAATCCCGAGATGCGCTTCATCGTCTCCAACACCACCGAGGCCGGCATCGCCTTCGATCCCGCCTGCAAGGCGGACGACGCGCCTCCCGCCAGCTTCCCCGCCAAGCTCACCGCCATGCTCTATGAGCGCTGGAAGACCGGCCTGAAGGGCTTCATCATCCTCTCCTGCGAGCTGATCGACCACAACGGCGACGAGCTCAAGCGCTGCGTCAACGAGTACATCAAGCTCTGGGCCCTGGAAGACAGCTTCTGCCAGTGGGTCAACAACGACAATATCTTCTGCTCCACCCTGGTCGACCGCATTGTCACCGGCGGCGCGAAGGGCGAGGCTCCCGCGCTGTGGGAGAAGTGGGGCTATGAGGATCAGCTCATCGACACCGGCGAGGTCTTTGCCGCCTGGGTCATCGAGGGGCCGCAGTCCATCAAGAGCGAGTTCCCGTTTGAGAAGGCCGGCCTTCCCATCCAGGTCGTGGACGACGTGACTCCCTACAAGCAGCGCAAGGTGCGCATCCTCAACGGCGCGCACACCTCCATGGTCCTCGGCGCCTATCTCGCCGGCAAGGACATCGTGCGCGACTGCATGCAGGACAAGGCCATCCGCGCCTACCTCAACAAGGCCATGTTCGAGGAGATCATCCCCACCCTCGACCTGCCGAAGGACGAGCTGGAGAGCTTCGCGGGCTCCGTCATCGACCGCTTCGACAACCCCTACATCGACCACCAGCTCCTGAGCATCGCGCTCAACTCCGCCTCCAAGTGGAAGGCCCGCGTCATGCCGAGCGTGACCGAGTACTACAAGCGCCTGGAGAAGCTGCCCCAGTGCCTGACCTTCTCCATCGCGGCCTTCATCGCCTTCTATCACCAGGGCGTGAGAGACGGCGTGGCGTATGAAGTGAGCGACGATCCGTGGGTGCTCGCCTTCTTCGAGGAGCATAAGAACGACGACTGCAAGGCCCTGGCCCATGCCGTCATCAACAACAAGGCGCTCTGGGGCGACGCGCTTGCCGAGATCCCCGGCTTCGAGGAGGCTGTCGCGGCCGATCTCGAGCGCATTGAGAAGGAAGGCATGTACAAGGCCATGGAGGACTGCCTCAAATGAAATGGATCCGTATCCACCCCGACGACAACGTCGTCGTAGCGCTGGAGGATATCCGCAAGGGCGAGACGCTCATGAGCGCCGACTTCACGGTGACCGCCGCAGAGGATATCGCGCGCGGGCACAAGATGGCCATCCGCACGATCCCGGAGGGGCAGCCCGTCATCAAGTACGGCAATCCCATCGGCCTTGCGAAGGCGGAGATCCCCGCCGGCGCGTGGGCGCATGTCCACAATGTCCGCACCGGTTTGTCGGAGTCGGCGGAGTGTACCTACAGCCACAAGGTCTATGAAAAGCCCGCCGTCAGCCCCAGGACCTTCCTGGGCTACCGCCGGCCGGACGGCCGCGCCGCCGTGAGAAACGAGATCTGGATCATCCCCACCGTCGGCTGCGTGAACAGCATCGCGGCAAAGCTCGTGCAGGACAACCAGCACCTCGTCCAGGGCAGCATCGACGGCCTGCTCACCTTCTCGCACCCCTACGGCTGCAGCCAGATGGGCGGCGACCATGCCCAGACCCGCAAGCTCCTGGCCGCCCTGGTGCGCCATCCCAACGCGGGCGGTGTGCTGGTGCTGAGCCTCGGCTGCGAAAACCTGACCCAGGATCAGTTCAAGGAGGAGCTCGGCGAGTGGGACGATCAGCGCGTCAAATTCCTCGTCTGCCAGCAGGTGGAGGACGAGTATGAAGCGGGCGCAAAGCTGCTCAAGGAGCTCGCGGACTACGCCTCGCAGTTTAAGCGCGAGGAGCTCCCCGCCTCTGAGCTTGTCGTCGGCATGAAGTGCGGCGGCTCGGACGGGCTTTCCGGCATCACCGCCAACCCCACCGTCGGCCGCTTCTCCGACCGTCTCACCGCCCTCGGCGGCTCCACCGTCCTGACCGAGGTGCCCGAGATGTTCGGCGCGGAAAACATCCTCTTCTCCCGCTGCATGGACGCGGAGGTCTTTGACAAGGCCGTGAGGATGGTCAACAATTTCAAGGACTATTTTGTCAGCCACGGTCAGGTGGTCTATGAAAATCCCAGCCCCGGCAACAAGGCCGGCGGCATCACCACGCTCGAGGACAAGTCCTGCGGCTGCGTGCAGAAGGGCGGCAGCGCCCAGATCGTGGACGTGCTGGAGTATGCCGAGCCCGTGCGCAAGAAGGGGCTCAACCTTCTCTCCGGCCCGGGCAACGACCTGGTCTCCGCGACCGACCTCACCGCCGCGGGCGCGCATATCATCCTCTTCACCACCGGGCGCGGCACCCCCTTCGGCGCCCCGGCCCCCACGGTGAAGATCTCCACCAACACCGCCCTCTTTGAGAAGAAGGGCAACTGGATCGACTTCAACGCCGGTACGGTGGCCCAGGGCGAGGATCTGGATCACGCGGGCGACAGGCTCCTGGACTTCGTGCTGGAGATCGCCAGCGGCAAAAAGACCCACGCCGAAGAGCGCGGCG
Source organism: Oscillospiraceae bacterium (assembly GCA_902790375.1). Taxonomy (GTDB): domain Bacteria; phylum Bacillota; class Clostridia; order Oscillospirales; family Oscillospiraceae; genus Limivicinus. The sequence goes on from CADARY010000009.1 coordinate 30,482, forward strand.
CGCGCGAAATCGCCATCTTCAAAGACGGCGTAACATTATAATCAAATGCGGGCAATGCCCGCATTTGAGGGACTCGCGCTTATCGCACGCGGCGGTGCGTGACACGCCGCGTTTGGTCGGCGCGAGGGTTCGCTTTGCTCACCTGAGGTGTTTTTGAGGCGGCAAAGCTGCCTCAAAAACGATTTGAATTTCCTTCGTAGGGTTGAGAATCTTTATGTGAGCAATTAAAAAAACAAGGAGAGAACGCTATGGCATTGCATGTCATGGAGGAAGCCAACCGCTGCCTCGGCTGCAAAAAGCCGAGATGCCGCGAGGGCTGCCCGATTCACACCAACATCCCGGAGGTCATCCGGCTCCTGAAGGACGGCAAGCTGAACGAGGCGGGCTGGATGCTCTTTGAGAACAACCCCCTCACCACCGTCTGCTCCATCGTCTGCAACCACGAAAAGCAGTGCGAGGGGCACTGCATTCGCGGCATCAAGGATGTGCCGGTGCATTTTTCCATCATTGAGAACTATATCTCCACCACCTACGCAAACCAGATGAAGGCCGGCCCCGCTCCCTCCAACGGGCGCAAGGTCGCCATCATCGGCGCCGGCCCCTCCGGCCTCACCATCGCCATCATCCTGGCCCGCTACAGCTATCAGGTCACGATCTTTGACAGCAAGGACAAGATCGGCGGCGTCATGCGCTACGGCATCCCCGACTTTCGGCTTCCCGACTCCGTGCTGGACGACATCGCCTACCGCCACCTGGAGCTCAAGGGCATCAGGTTCCGCCCCAACACCACCATCGGCGGCGCTATCGGGCTTGACGATCTCTTCCGCGACGGGTATCAGAGCGTCTTCGTCGGCGCGGGCCTCTGGCGTCCCAGGACGCTGCACATCAAGGGCGAGACCCTGGGCCATGTGGCCTTTGCCATCAACTACCTGGCAAGCCCCGGCGCCTTCCGCCTGGGCGAGCGCGTGATCGTCATCGGCTCGGGCAACTCCGCCATGGACTGCGCCCGCACCGCCATCCGCCAGGGCGCGCACTATGTCACGGTCTTCAACCGCCGCGACAAGATCGCCGCGAGCGATTACGAATCCAGCTACGCCAGGCTCGAGGGCGTGGAGTTCGAGATGATGAAGAGCCCGCTGGAGATCCGGGAGGACGGCGTTGTCTTCGCCGACAACGAGTTTGACGAGGAGGGCAAGCTCCGTCCCATCCCCGGCTCGGAGAAGCTCTACCCCTGCACCGGCGTCATCGTCGCCGTCAGCCAGCAGCTCGGCAGCAACATCCTCAACACGACCAAGGACCTGGAGAAGGAGCGCACCGGCATCCTGACCGTGGATGAGAGCGGCCACACCTCCCGTCCCGGCGTCTTCGCGGCGGGTGACGTGGCCCACGGCGCCAGCACCGTCGTGGATGCGGTTGCCACCGGCAAGCGCGTGGCCGAGGCAATGCACGAATACATGCAGAGCCTGCCCATGCCCGAGCCGTCTCAGTACGCGGACGTGCCCCTGGCCGAGCGCATCGAGGCCAGCGTCATGTCCGAACAGGTCATCGGAAAATAATCTGCATCGCGCCTTCGGACGGACTTGTCGTTCGGCACCGAAGGCGCGCTGTCGCATCAAAAGGAGCATGCTGCTATGAAACTCATCAATATGCTCGTGGACGGTGAGCTCCACCTCGGCATCCTGACCGGGCGCGGGGTGATCGACGCCGCAGAGCTGAAAAAGAAAACCGGAACCGACGCGCCGCAGAGCATGATGGAGGCCATCCGCATGGGCCGGGAGAAGGCCCTGCCGCTCCTGGAGGTGCTGCAGGCCGGGGCCGACTGTTATCTGGACGAGTCGCAGATCACCTACGCCCCCGCGGTGGACGACCCGGAGAAGATCCTCTGCGCCGGCGTGAACTACCGCGCCCATATCGAGGAGACCCGCGGCAGCTTTACCGCCGCCGGCATTCCCACCATCTTCGGCAAGTTCCGCAACACCCTGGCCCCGCACCGGGGCGTCGTGCGCCTCAACCGCAGCTCGACGATGCACGATTACGAGGCGGAGATCGTCATCGTGATCGGCAAACGCGCCGCCTACATCAAGCCCGAGGAGGCGGAGGACTACATCTTCGGCTATACCCTGGCAAACGACATCAGCGCCCGCGACCTGCAGAAGGCCACAAGCCAGTGGGTGCCCGGCAAGACCTGCGACACCTTCTGCCCCCTGGGGCCGTGCATCGTGACTGCGGACAGCCTCTCCTACAGGGACATGCACCTGACCGGCTACAAGAACGGGGAGAAGCGGCAGGAGGGCTGGAGCACGGACATGATCCACGATATCCCGACCCTTGTGAGCTTCCTGTCCGGCTGCTGCACGCTTCAGCCGGGGGACGTGATCCTGACCGGCACGCCGTCGGGCGTCATCCTCGGCAGACCCGAGGGCGAGCGCGACTGGCTGCAGGCGGGGGACGTGCTCACCGTGCGCGAGGACACGATCGGCGAGCTGACCGTGACCATGCAGGAGTAAACAATACATCCGGAAGAAAACGGGCGCGCCGCAAAATGCCCTGTCATTCTCAATGACGGGATCAGGCATTTTGCGGCGCGCCCTTTGCCGCTGTACAACCCGGCGCATCCGGCGCATCCACAGTCCGGACATATTGGCGACAAAAAATAACCATTGATTTCACATGCCGATTTATGGTACAATACGCATGGAATTATGTAGACTGAGCCCTTTTGGGAGCAGTTCCAATGGAAGACAATCGGATGAAGGAGGTCGTTCCATGATGAAGAAAAGAATATGCAGTCTCGTGCTCGCGGTACTGCTGATGCTGTCTCTCAGCGCCTGCGGCCAGATCAGGAGCATTGTCGGCGGCAACAAGCCCGCGCCCACGCCCGCACCGGCGACCCCGCTGCCGACGCTCGCGCCCACGCTGGCCCCGGCGCCCACGCTGGCCCCGGCGACGCCGACCCCGGCTCCCACGCCGACCCCGACCCCGACGCCGAAGCCCACGCCGACCCCGGCTCCCACGCCTGCGCCGACCCCGGCCCCCACGCCCGAGCCGACGCCCATGGCCCCCGCGCCGGTCATCTACAAGCAGCCCACCGGGGAGTCCCATTATATCGGTGAGAGCGCCCTGTTCATTGCCAATGCCGACGCCTTTACCGCCGTCAGCTGGACCGCGGTCGCGCCCAACGGCATGGAAATGGATATGCAGACCTTCCGCAATACCTTCCCCAACAGCTCCACCGTCGGGGATACGACCGGCTCGCTCACCATCAACAATATCAATATGGATATGAACGGCTGGACCTTCTACTGCACCTTTGACAACATGGGCTCCACGACCAGCACCAACAGCGTCGCGCTGCGTGTCCTCGGCCCCAAGGCCCAGCTCCCGACTGAGAACGTGCAGGCCCCAACCGAAACCTATGTCACCTGCATGATCTGCGGCAGCACCGTCGCCAGCAATCTGGCGGTATGCCCCGTGTGCGGCGAGTTCATCAATGCCGACGGCATAGGCTGAGGCCTCGCCGGCGAGACAATGGATGATCGCCGAAACGCCTCGGGTCATTGCTGCGGCGATTGAATCCCGAATCAGGACGCGGCATTTCTCCGGCACATCAAGAAGCATTTCGCTGCCGCTTCGCTCGCCCCTGCGCGTACCCCGCGCGGAACATGGCAAAACCGCTCCCCGAAAATGCAAGAATGGATCGGGGGGAGCAATCAATCTGATCTCAAATAAGGACGATCCCATATGAGGACAAGAACACTCTGTTTGCTGCTTGCGCTGCTGCTGATGCTGCCGCTTGCAGCGTGCGGTAAAAAGAACAAGACCGAGCCTTCGCCCACACCCTCGCCCACGCCGACTGCCGTGTTCGCCCCTGCGCCCACGCAGACGGCGGCCCCGTCGCCGACCCCGACTCCGACTCCGGCGGCCTCCGCTTCGCCGAGTGCGGCCCCCACGCCGACGCTTGCCCCGATCGAGACCCCGGCGCCCATCCTGAGGGGAACACCGACCCCGGCTCCGACGCCCGCAGCCGTGACCCCGACGCCGGCGGCTCCCGCCGCGTCGACGATCCCGGCCCCGTCGCCGACCCCGGCCGTCCCGGCCTATGCGCCGGTGATCACCAAGCAGCCCAGCGGGGAGGGGCATTACGCGGGGGAGAGCGCCGTGTTTGTCACCCATGCCGACAAGTGGACCACGCTGGAGTGGACCGCCGTGTCGCCCAGCGGGCGCAAGGTCGATCTGAAAACCTTCCGCGAGACCTTCCCGGATTCGACGGTGACGGGGGACAACGACACGACCCTCACCATCACAAACCTGAATATCGACATGAACGGCTGGCGCTTTTTCTGCACCTTTACGAATGAGGACGCCTCCACCGCGACCGAGGAAGCCCGCCTGAAGGTCACCGCAGTCCCCGGAACCGGGACCAATGCCAAGGGCGAGAAGGTCAACAACCGCATCCTGCGCTGCCCCTACTGCGGGGAGGAGGTCTTCCGCAGCATGCTCACCTGCCCTTACTGCGGCGGCGGGATCTGGGACGACAAGGTCGACGCCTATGTCTATCAGGACCAGACCGGCAGCATCTTCTACATCGACCAGACCGGCACGATGTTCTATAACGCCGGCGACAGAACCACGACCTTTGAGGACCACAACAGCAACTATGCCGTCTTTGATTCCAGCGGCAAGCCCAAATTCGGCAATTACCAGAAGGAGCAGCAGGATCTGGAGGATCATGCCCTGCTCGTGGCCCTGGGCCTGTACCCCTGACGGAGCTTGCGGCAAACAGCCGGGGCTTCGCGTATGAAAAGCGGGCGGATTCGCAGCAATCGCTGTGAATCCGCCCGTTTTTGATTGAGGCAACACCGCATAATTCGGCAAGAGCAGATCAGGTTTCCTCGCCGTGGATGCGGCAGCCGCGCCCGCCGGCCTTCTTGACCTGGTACAGGGCGGCGTCCGCCAGCTTGAAGAGCTCGGTCCAGCTCCCGGCGTCGGAACCGCGGGCAGCCCCGACGCTGACGGAGACCGTGGGCAGCTCATCGACGGCCGTCGCGGCAAGCTCGCGGTTGATGTAGCGCACCTTGTCGTGGAGCCTTTCGTTCTCCAGCGTTCCGGTGCTGCGCATCAGAACGGCAAATTCATCGCCGCCGATGCGGCAGACATAGTCATCCTGCCGGAAGTTTGCGAGCAGGGACTTGGCAATCTTCTGCAGGACCCGGTCGCCCGTTTCGTGGCCGAAGTGATCGTTGATGCCCTTGAATCTGTCGGTGTCCACAAGCAAAAGGATGGTGTCGGGCAGGTCGATCTCCTCGAGCAGGCGGTCATAGCCTGCGCGGTTGATGAGCCCGGTCAGCTCGTCAGTCTCCGCCTTGCTCGTCAGGCTGTGCTGGGAGATGGTGGTCAGATACATGACCGCGTGCATCCCCATGGTGAGCAGGGCAAAGACGCACCCGCTCCAGACAAGCTGGATGACGTACACCGAAGACTGTGAAAACGCGAGCAGCCCGGCCTGATGGAAGCAGCGCGGGAAGGCCAGCACATAGAGCGCGAGGTTTACAAGGCCGAAGGGGAGAGCCCGCATATACGGCAGCTTCAGCAGACGGCCCAGAAACTCCGCGAGAAAGATCATGCTCGTCAGCCCGACAAGCGGAACCAGAAAACCGGCGCTCCAGCCCAGCAGGATCACGGAGGCGGCGATATGCGCAAATTCCGAGAGGTAGAGCAGAAAGATCTGGGTGCGGGTCATCCCCCTGCGCATCAGCAGCAGACCGATCACGTTTATGAGCGCGCAGGCCGCATTCACGCAGAACATCGGCAGTAAAGACCAGGTGACATAGTAGAACGCCATAAACACATGCATGCCGAGCAAGCCTCTGGACGTATTGTCAAGCAGGCGCTTTGCCCATTTCCGGTCAGGCACGCCCATGTCTCTTCCCCCCTTGTTTTCACGAAAAACGCAGGTACGCTCCCGCTCGCCGCAGGAATATGCTTTCTGCTATCCTTCAACAAAAGCCTGGCTGCCTGTGCGCATACCGGCTCACAGGCAATGGCGCGCTGCGCCGTTGAAGATCAGTATTATAATATCATAGCGGGCGGCAGGTGGCAATAGAAAAACACGATCCCCGGCCACGAGGCCGGGGACCGCGTTATTGGTGGAGGTGAGGGGAGTTGAACCCCTGTCCGAAAGCACTTTAACAGGAACTTCTCCGGGCGCAGACGATTGTTTGCTTTCCCTCGTCCGAGCGGGAATCGTCACCCTCGGGGACTTGGTAGCTTCATAATGCATGGCACGCGCAAAGCTTTGCGTGCTCACGTTCACCACTCGTCGACGCCCCATCCCGGGCCGTGGTACTCCCGGGCGGGACGGTCACCGCTTAAGCAGCGACAGCAACAGGGTTAGTGTTGTTCTTTAATTTATAAAGGTTTGCCCGTTTTAAGGATGCCAGGCGCATCCGCCCGCTATTCCTGCCTCCACGCCCCCGTCGAAACCGTTACACCCCCTCGACGTCAGAAGAAGGCAATTCCATTCCGCTTCCCCGGTTTCCGTAAGAGCCGGGAAAGCTCCATATCCATTGCCTCCTTCTTCCTTACCAACTCGAACCCGCTTTGCTGGGCTTCGAGTTGGGGAAACGAGGAAAAATGATGGGATTCGTCTTCCTTACCAACTCGAACCCGCTTTGCTGGGCTTCGAGTTGGGGAAACGAGGAAAAACAATGGGATTCGTCTTCCTTTCCGATCCGAAGCGCAGGGGCTTCGGATCGGCTGGAGAACGGGTAAGAACGCTGAGAATCTGATCTGTAGGGGCTGATCCCCTGATCAGCCCGCTGTAAAGGGCTTATTCCTTGACCGGCTCCGGGTACTCCACGCCGAAGGTGTCGACCGTGACCTTCTTCATGACCTGGGGCGTGCGGGGCTTGTCGTTGTAGTCGGTGCGTACCGCGCAGATCTTGTCCACAACCTCCTCGCCCTCGATGAGCTTGCCGAAGGCCGCGTACTGCCCGTCGAGATGGGGGGAGTCCTCGTGCATGATGAAGAACTGGCTGCCGGCGGAGTTGGGAGCCATGGTGCGGGCCATGGAGAGAACGCCGCGCTTGTGCACCAGATCGTTCTTGAAGCCGTTGGCGGAAAACTCGCCGTGAATGGTATAGCCGGGGCCGCCGGTGCCGACGCCCTTGGGGTCGCCGCCCTGGATCATAAACCCGGGGATGACGCGGTGGAAGATCACCCCGTCATAAAAGCCCTGCTTGACGAGGGAGATGAAGTTGTTGACGGTGTTGGGGGCGATGTCGGGATAGAGCTCGGCCTTCATGACGCCGCCGTCTTCCATTTCGATCGTAACGATAGGATTGCTCATCGGTAGTTCCTCTCTTTCATGGCTCTGTCTATATCGCGCCTGGCCTCGCGGTCAGCCGCGCTGTCGCGCTTGTCGTGCAGCTTTTTGCCCTTGCACAGGCCCAGCTCCAGCTTCACGCGGCTGTCCTTGAAATACAGCGACAGCGGCACCAGCGCGACGCCGTCCTGCATGACGCGGCTCTGAAGCTTCAGGATCTCCCGCCTGTGCATCAGCAGACGCTTGGGGCGCATGGGGTCGCGGTTGAAGATGTTGCCGTGCTCATAGGGGCTGATGTGCATGCCGCGGGCAAAGAGCTCCCCGTTCTTGATGGTGCAGAAGGAATCCTTGAGATTCACCTGCCCGGCGCGGATGGACTTGACCTCGGTCCCGAACAGCTCGATCCCGGCCTCAAAGCGCTCCAGCACAAAGTATTCATGAAAGGCCTTGCGGTTCTGGGTGATCTGCTTGGTCCCCGTCTGTTTCGGCACGGCGCTCACTTCCTTCCGGTTCCTGCGGCATACCATGGAGTATATCACATTACGCGCCGGAAGAAAAGAAAAATTTGTAAACCATGTCAGCAGAGCCTGCAGCGCCGGCGGAAGCGCGGGCGGCTTACAAGCGGCGTCCGCGGCCGCGCAAGCAGCAGCGCGCCGTCGCCCCGGTCATAGAGCTCCGCCTCCAGATCATGCCAGGGCTCAAGCCCCGCGCTCTCCAGACTCAGGCGCACCGCGCCGCACACATCGCTCAGCTCCTCCTCTGTCAGCAGCAGGGCCAGGCTGTCCCTCGATACACACATTGTAACCATCTTGAAAAATAACGCCTCCATATAATAACTCTTTCGATACGAAAAAGCCTCTTTAACGCGATTATAAGCAAAAATTTTTTGAAATTCCACGGAAAAAAACTGGTAATTGAAAAAAGCCTGTGGTATACTCAAAAGGAACGGATTATGTCAATCAAATTAACGCAACCGTATTTCTATATAACTTGCGTGCTCCGGCACGGAGAGAGAGGCCTGCAATGGATCTGACCGAGAAGAGAATCAGCGGTGAAGAGAAATACAACGGCGTGATCATCAGCGTTACGCTGGACAAGGTGGAGCTCTGCGACGGCAAGCAGACCCTGCGCGAGGTGGTGCATCACCCCGGCGGCGTGGGCGTGCTGCCCCTGGATGAGGACGGGAACGTCTACATGGTGCGGCAGTTCCGCTATCCCGTAGGCGCGCCGACGCTGGAGATCCCCGCGGGGAAGATCGACCGCCACGACGATCATCTTGACACCGCCAAACGCGAGCTCTCCGAGGAGACGGGCTTCAGCGCCGATGAATATATCGACCTTGGCTGCTGCTACACCTCTCCCGGCTATACCGACGAGATCATCCATGTGTACCTGGCGCGCGGCCTGCACAAGGGGAAAAGCCACCTGGACGAGGGAGAGTTTTTGAATGTGGAGAAAATGCCCTTTGACGAGCTCTTCGGCATGGTCATGCGCAACGAGATCATCGACGCGAAGACCGTGATCGCCGTCTCCAAGGCGAAGCTGTATCTGAAGTGACGCGCGCCCGCGCAAGCGAGGAAACCCGCGGCGGGATGCGCCGCCGTTTCGCGCCGCGCGAATAAAAGACTTGCTACAGGCGCAAAAATATGGTAAGATCACAAACTGGCAGCCCATAACAGGGGCAGGAGCCAAGATACGGAAGGGGTTCAACGTGGAGAAATATGTGATCAACGGCGGGACCACCCTGCACGGCGAGGTGGAGATCAGCGGCGCGAAAAACGCCGCGGTCGCCATAATCCCGGCAGCTCTGATGGTCGACGGCGTTTGTGTGATAGAGAACATGCCCCAGATCAGCGACACCGAGATGCTGCTGACCATCCTCAAGGAGCTGGGAGCGAAGATCCGATACCTCAACCGCTCGACGGTGGAGATCGACTGTACGGACGTGTGGATGCAGGATGCGCCCTACGACCTGATGCGCAAGATCCGCGCCTCGTATTATCTGATCGGCGCGATGCTGGGCCGCTTCGGCCATGCCAAGACGACGATGCCAGGCGGCTGCAACTTCGGCGTGCGCCCCATCGACCAGCACATCAAGGGCATGAACGCCCTCGGCGCCGATATCGACATCAAGTCCGGCTTTATCTATGCCGACTCCCGCGACGGGAAGCTCCACGGCGCGAGGATCTATCTCGACAAGGTCTCCGTCGGCGCGACGATGAATATCATCCTCGCCGCGACTCTGGCCCAGGGCCGGACCATCATCGAGAATGCCGCGCGTGAGCCGCATATCGTGGACCTCGCCAACTTCCTCAACTCCATGGGCGCGGATATCCGCGGCGCGGGCACCGACACCGTGAAGGTCAACGGCGTTGACCGGCTCCACGGCGGCAGCTACGCCCTCATCCCCGACCAGATCGAGGCCGGCACCTACATGGTCGCCGCCGCCGCCACCGGGGGCGAGGTGCTCATCAAAAACGTCATTCCCCGCCACCTCGAGTGCATCAGCGCAAAGCTCAGGGAGACGGGCACCATCGTCCAGGAATACGGGGACGCCGTGCTTGTCAAGGGGGCCAGCGCCCTGCGCAAAATCAACGTGAAGACCCTGCCCTATCCGGGCTTTCCCACGGATATGCAGCCGCCCATGTGCGCGCTGCTGTGCGTGGCAAACGGCACCTCCGTCGTGACGGAGGGCGTATACGACAACCGCTTCAAGTACGTCAACGAGCTTCGCAAGATGGGCGCCGAGATCCAGGTGGACGGCAGAGTCGCCGTGGTCGAGGGCGGCAAGCGCCTCAGCGGCGCGCCCGTCATGGCCTGCGATCTGCGGGCCGGCGCAGCGATGGTCATCGCCGGCATGTGCGCCGCGGGGACGACCGTGGTGGAGGACGTGCGCTTTATTGAGCGCGGTTACGAAAACTTTGTGGGCAAGCTCAATTCCCTCGGCGCGGACATCCGCATTGTGGATGAACCGGAGGAGAGGAGAGGCAGGGAGAAGATCGTCTCCATTGTCTGAGGGCTCTCCCGGCGCGGGGCGCTTTGCCCCTGCGCGGAAAAACCGGACATACGGAATATCGGCGGAGTGCTCATCACGCATGAGCACTCCGATCCTGTTTTCCGGGCACAAAAAGCCGCGCGGGCACAGGGGCCCGGCCCGCGCGAAAAGGGAAGGGAGCGTGTCCCCATGCTCAATGTAAAGCTCATCTGCGTCGGGCGGATGCGGGAAAAATTCTATATCGACGCCTTTGAAGAATACAGGAAGCGCCTGCAGGCCTTCTGCCGTCTGGAGCTCACGGAGATCCCGGAGCAGCGGCTCGGGGACAGACCCTCGGATAAGGAGATCGACGCCGCCCTCGAGCGGGAGGGACAGGAGATCCTGAAGGCCGTCCCGGCGGACGCGTATCTTGTGGCCCTCTGCGTGGAGGGCAGGCAGATGCCGAGCGAGGGCATGGCGGCGCTCATCGCCGCGCGCGAGGGCTCCGGAAAACCGCGGCTGTGCTTTGTCATCGGCGGCTCCTTCGGACTCTCACCTGCGGTCAAGCAGCGCGCGGACAGGAGGCTCAGCATGTCCGAGATGACCTTTCCCCACCACCTGGCCCGCGTCATGCTCATCGAGCAGCTCTACCGCGGCTTCAAAATCAATGAGGGATCAAGATATCATAAATGAGCAGAGCTTGAAACAACAGCGCGATAATGGTATACTGAACGAAAACAAAAAGGAGGTCTGCACCTATGTCGGAAATCGGAGATTGGAGCCGGGTGATCCGGGGAGAGCTCTATGAGCGCTGGCCCAAGGACGAAAACGGACTGCCGGAGGAGCCGGTGCGCCTCGGCACGGCGGAGAACATCAATCTGTATGACGAGCTGACGGTGAACATGCTGGAGGCCTGCGGCATTCCCTGCCTGACGCTCTATCCGGGGGACGGGAGCTTCGGCAAGCTCATCCTCGGCATCAGCGGCCAGGGCACCGACATCTATGTCCCGAAGAGCATGGCGGAGGACGCCGCCGCCCTCTGCGCTTACAAGGGCGACTACGACATGGAATAAAAACGGACAAGCCGAAAGAAAGGAGATCACGATGTCAAAACCATACAAGGAAGAATACGAGCACTGGCTCAACAGCCCCGCGCTCAGCGAGGCGGAATGGGAGGAGCTCAACGCCATCCGGGGCGATGAGAAGGAGATCGAGAGCCGCTTCTATGCCCCGCTGGGGTTCGGCACCGCGGGCCTGCGCGGCACGATGAAGCTTGGCCTGCACCACATGAACATCCATGTGATCCGCCACGCCACCCAGGCCTTCGCCAACGTCATTTCCGCCGAGGGTGAGGAGGCAAAGCGCCGCGGCATCATCATCGACTACGACTGCCGTATAAACGGCGCGCTCTTTGCCAGGGAGGCCGCCTGCGTCATGGCGGCCAACGGCATCCACGTGCGCCTGTTCGATTCGCTGCGCCCCACGCCGGAGCTGAGCTTCGCCGTGCGTTACTACGGAGCCACCGCCGGGCTCAACATCACCGCCAGCCACAACCCCAGGGAGTATAACGGCTACAAGGTCTACTGGTCCGACGGGGCCCAGCTCCCCCCCCAGAAGGCGGACGCCATCGCCAGACAGATGGAGGCCATCGACATCTTCAACGGCTTCAAGACCTGCGATTATGATAAGGCCCTGGCCGACGGGAAAATCGAGCTCATAGGCGAGGAGACGGACGAGGCCTTCCTTGCGCGCGTGCTGGACCAGGCCATCGACAAGGAGGTCGTCCGTGAGGTCGCCGACGATTTCAAGATCGTCTTTACGCCCTTCCACGGCTGCGGCTACAAGCTGGTCCCGGAGACGCTGCGCCGCCTCGGCATCAAGCAGCTCTACCCCGTCCCGGAGCAGATGGTCATCGACGGCTCCTTCCCCACGGTGGCAAGCCCCAACCCCGAAAATCCCGAGGGCTTTGAGCTCGCGGTGAAGCTTGCAAAGAAAGTGGGCAGCGATCTCATCATCGGCACCGACCCGGACTCCGACCGTATCGGCACCATGGCCCGCGTGGGGGACGACTATGTCCCCATCACCGGCAACCAGCTCGGCGTGCTGCTGATCGACTATATCATCAACGCCCGCCGGAGGACCGGCACCATGCCGAAAAACCCGGGCGTCGTGACCTCCATCGTCACCACCAACATGGCCCGCGCCGTCTGCGAGGCAAACGGCGTCCATTTTGAGGACACCTTCACCGGCTTCAAGTACATGGCCGAGCGCGTGGCCTCCTGGGAGGCTGCCGGCACCTACGTCGATCTCTTCGCCTACGAGGAGAGCTACGGCTACATGATGGGCGAGTATGTGCGCGACAAGGACGCGGTCACCGCCGCCATGATGGTGGCGGAAATGGCGGCGTACTACCACAAAAAGGGCATGACCCTGGTGGACGCGATGAACGCCCTGTATGAGAAATACGGCTGGTTCAGGGAGTACACCATGAACCTTGTCATGCCCGGGCTTGACGGGCTGCAGAAGATGAAGGCCCTGATGGAGGAGCTGCGCAATAAGCCCCCGAAGGAGATCGGCGGGCAGGAGATCCTGCGCACCCGCGACTATGCCGACGGCAGCATCAGCGTGGCGGGCCTCGGCAAGGTGGGCTCCACGCCCTTTGCCGGCTCCAACGTCCTGTATTTCGAGCTTGCCGACGGCAGCGATTTCATCGTCCGCCCCTCCGGCACCGAGCCGAAGATCAAGATCTATCTCCTGGTGCGCGGCGGCAGCAGCGAGGAGTGCGACGCCAAGATCGAGAAATATAAAGCCTATGCGGAGACGTTGAAGAGATGAAGCTTTTGTGGCAGCTCTTTCTGGCCTTTGCCCGCGTCGGGGTCATGACCTTCGGCGGCGGCTATGCCATGATCCCCATACTGGAGCGGGAGATCGTGGACAGGCACGGCTGGGCCACGGAAGAAGAACTGATGGACTACTATGCCGTGGGCCAGTGCACCCCCGGCGTCATCGCCGTCAACACGGCGACCTTTATCGGCTATAAGACCGCCGGCACCCTCGGCGGCATCGTGGCGACCCTCGGCGTCATTTTCCCCTCGGTCGTCATCATCACGGTCATTGCCGGCATCCTCACAAGCTTTGCGGAGGTCCCTGCGGTCAGGAGCGCCTTCGCCGGCATACGCGTGTGCGTGTGCGTGCTCATTTTCAACGCCGTCCTCAAGCTCTGGAAAAAGGCGGTCGTGGATAAGGCGACGCTGGCGCTGTTTCTCGGGGTGTTCCTGCTCTCCGCGTTTTTCAGCGTCTCGCCGGTGATTTTCGTCGTCTTCTGCGCCGCGGCGGGCATCCTGCTCACCAGATGGGGGGTGCGCGGCAAATGATCTATCTGCGCCTGTTCTTCGAGTTTTTCAAGACCGGCCTCTTCGCGGTGGGCGGCGGCATGGCGACGCTGCCGTTCCTGTACGATATCTCCACCCGCACCGGCTGGTTTACCCACGAGATGCTTGCGGACATGATCGCCGTGTCCGAGTCCACGCCCGGCCCCATCGGCGTCAATATGGCGACCTATGTGGGCTATGTCACCGCCGGCATCCCCGGCGCGGTCACGGCCACGCTCGGGCTCGTGACGCCGAGCGTCGTCATCATCCTGCTCATCGCCAGGGCCCTCAGGGCCTTCCGCGAAAACCCCCTCGTGGAGGCGGGCTTCTACGGCCTGCGCCCCTGCTCGGTGGGCCTGATCGCGGCGGCGGGCCTGCTTGTGGTGAAGCTCGCCCTCTTTAACCCCGCCCTCTACGCTGCGAGCGGGAAGCTTTCGGAGCTCTTCAACTGGAAGGCGATCCTGCTTGCCGCCGTGCTGCTCGTCTGCACACGGTATGTAAAAAAGCTCAAGGGCCTGCATCCCATCGTCTTCATCCTCGCCTCCGCCGTGGTCGGCGTCGTCTTCTCGTTTTAAGATACCCACGCCCACGCGATAGATGCCATCACGGCCGCAAAGCCCGCGCTCAACAGGCGCCCTGTCATGTGCAGGGCGCCTTTTACCTTGCTGCCGCGCAGAACGCCCAGGGTCTGAAAATGCACCGACAGGCCGCCCCAGCCGAGCAGGAACGCCGCGAGGGCAAAGCTCTCCCGGCAGGGCCTCAGCCCCTGCAGGGCCGCCGCGCCGCTGCCGAGCTCAAAGAAGCCCGTGAGCATGGCGCGCACGAAGCGCGGCTCAAAGCCAAGGCGCGCGGCGATCGCTCCGCTGAGCGCCGTGAGCGTCCCGCGCCCGTCCAGCACCGCGAGCAGCACCGTGAAGCACAGGGCGAAGCCGCACACGCTCAGCATCGCCGTGATTGCCTGCCGCACCGACTCCACCAGCGCGAGGGCGGGATCCGCGCTCTCCACAAGGACGGGCTGGATCTCCCCGCAGGGCCGCCGCCCGCGAAAGAGAAGCCCCGTCAGCACGGCGGCGAGGACGTGGATGAGGTAGAGCAGCAGCCCCGCCTTCACCGAACCGAAGACGCCGACGCCTACCGCGCCCACGATAAAGGCGGGGCCGGAGTTGTTGCAGAAGGCGAGCAGGCGCTCGGCCTCCCGGGGGGAGACGCTGCCCTGGCGCGCCATGTCCCCGATGTAGGCCGCCCCTGCGGGATAGCCGCCGGTGAGGCCAATGAGCAGGGCCGAGGCACCCGCGCCGCTCACGCCGAAAAGGCGCATCGCCGCCGGGGCCAGCAGACGCCCCAGAAGCCCCGGCAGGCCCAGGCGGTTCAAAAAGCCCGACAGCACGAAGAAGGGGAAGAGCGAGGGGATCAGCAGCCGCGCGCAGACCGCAAGCCCCTCCCGGCAGGCGTCGGCCGCGCGCGGGGCGTGGGTCACCAGCGCCGCGAGCAGGGCCAGTCCCGCGATCAGAGCCGGGGCGCGCCTTGCGCCGTTTTGCGTTTGTTCCATGGCAGAGCCTCCTTGTCCCACGAATGGTATCAAGCTATGCCGGAGCGCATAAGCTTATACCAAAACGGAGGAAGCGAGGTGCTGCGTGTGAAGACAGCCGGAGAGCTGCCCGCCGCCCTGTGCGAACGCCTCAAGCTGCCGGAGGAGCTTTTCCCCGGCGGGGGCAGGCTCACCCTCAGCGGGGGCAGGCAGGCGCTGGTCGAGGGGCAGCGGGGAATCCTGGAGTACACGCCCGGGCGCATTGTCGTGAGCTTCGGGCGGGAAAAGCTCAGCCTCCAGGGCGAGGGGCTGAAGGTGCAGGCCATGAACGCGGGGGAGCTGCTGATCACCGGCAGGATCCGCGCGGCGGAGTGGGGGTGAGCGGGATGCGCATCAGCGATTGGTTTCGCGGCACGGCGGAGGTCGAGCTCTTCGGCGCCTTTCCGGCGGGGGTACTCAACGCCGCGGCGGCGGAGGGCCTCAGGCTCTGGGACGTGGAGAGCCGGGATGAGAACACCCTGCGCCTGCATGCCGAGGAGGCGGGGCTTGCAGCGCTCAGGCGGCTTGCGGACAAGAGCGCCTGCGAAATGCGTATCCTTCGGCGCGGCGGGGGCCGGGGCGCGCGGCGGCGTCTCCTGCGCAGGCCCGCGCTTTTGCTCGGCGCGGCGCTCATGGCGGGGCTCCTGCCGCTCTCGTCCCTCTTCGTCTGGGATGTCCGGGTGCAGGGCGCCGAAAGGCTCAGCCGCGCCGAGGTGCTGCGCGCGCTGGAGGACTGCGGCTTCGGCGTCGGGAGCTTCTGGCCGGGGCGGAACACGGATCTCCTGTGCAGCGAGGTGATGCTGCGCCTGCCCGATATCGCCTGGATGACCGTGAACGTCAGCGGCTCGCGGGCCGTGGTGGCGGTGGCGGAGCGGACGGAGAAGCCCCTGATGTACGACAGCGCGCGCCCGGCGGATCTCGTCGCCGCGCGGGACGGCCTTGTGCGCCGCGTGAACGCCCTCGCGGGCAGGGCCGCGGTGCGGGAGGGGGAGATCGTGACCGCCGGGCAGGTTCTCGTCAGCGGCACGCTGGAGAGCCCTGCGGGAGGCGCACAGCAGGTGCGCGCCCGGGGCGCCGTCATGGCGGAGACCTGGGTGGAGCGCAGCGCCCTGTGTCCGGCGCGGGAGCAGCTCAAGACGCCCTCCGGCATCCCGCGCAGCCGCTTCGCCCTGGTGCTGGGAAAAAAGCGGGTGAATTTGTATATTGACAGTGGAAAAACTATTGACGGATGTGATAAAATAGTCTCGGAGTATACCCTCGGGCTGCAGGGGCTCTTTTCCACGCCGCTGCGCCTCGTGCGCGAGCGCTTTGTCCCCTATGAGACCCGGCCCGGAGACGACTATGATCCGGGGCGGACGGGGCGGCAGCTCTATGCCCGCCTGGAGGAAAGCACCGAGGGGCAGATCCTCTCCTATACCCTCACGCCCGGCAGGCGCGGGGAAGCGCATGTGCTCACGCTGCGGGCACACTGCTTAGAGAACATCGCCCGGCTGCGGGAATACGGCTGAGCGTGAAAGGAAAATCCGTACATGATCGACAAAAGCATCGAAGTCGAACGCATGGAGCATGTCATCAGTGTGTTCGGCTCCTTTGACCAGAATCTGCGCATCATCGAAAACGAGCTGAGCGTCAAGGTGCTCGACCGGGACAACATGATCCACATCTGCGGCGAGGCGGAAAACGTCATGCTGGCCGAGAAGGCCATCAACGGCCTGCTGACGCTGGCCGCCAAGGGGGAGAACATCGACGCGCAGAACGTGCGCTATATCCTCAAGCTCGTCTCCGAGGGGAAGGAGACCAAGATCAGCGAGCTCGCGGGGGACGTGATCTGCATCACCGCCAAGGGCAAGCCCATCAAGCCCAAGACCCTCGGCCAGAAGACCTACTGCGAGGCCATCCAGAACAACACCGTCACCCTCGGCATCGGCCCCGCCGGCACCGGCAAGACCTATCTCGCCGTGGCGGCGGCGGTGGCGGCCTTCCGGGCGGAGGAGGTCAACCGCATCATCCTGACCCGCCCCGCGGTCGAGGCGGGCGAGCGCCTGGGCTTTCTGCCCGGCGACCTGCAGAGCAAGGTGGACCCCTATCTGCGGCCCCTGTACGACGCGCTCTTTGACATGCTGGGGGCCGACACCTACCAGAAATATCTGGAGCGCGGGAATATCGAGGTCGCGCCCCTGGCCTACATGCGCGGGCGCACCCTCGACGACAGCTTCATCATCCTCGACGAGGCGCAGAACACCTCGCGCGAGCAGATGAAGATGTTCCTGACCCGCATCGGCTTCGGCTCCAAGGTGGTCATCACAGGCGACATTACCCAGATCGACCTGCCCGAGGACAAGACCAGCGGCCTCAAGGTCGCCATGCGCGTGCTCGAGGGGATCGACGATATCGCCATCTGCACGCTCACAGGCTCGGACGTGGTGCGCCACCGCCTGGTGCAGAAGATCATCGAGGCGTATGAGGTTTACGACAAGAAGAATCCTTCGCAGGAGAAGCCCGCGAAGAAGCTGCCGCCGAAGCGCGTGTACAGGAGAGGATAGGCCATGGAGCATGAGATAAGCGTTTCCCGGGAGAAAACCGGCCTCGGCCACCGCGAGGCGGCGGGCCTTGTCAAAAAAGCGATCCGCAGAGCCCTGGACGCGGAGGGCGTGGACCGGCCCTGCATCGTCAATGTTATGCTGACCGACGACGAGGGCATCCATGCCGTCAACCGGGAATTTCGCCAGGTGGACCGCGCGACCGACGTGCTGAGCTTTCCGTTCAACGAGCTCACGCCCGGCGCGTTCGACCCCGGCGCATGCGAGCGCGACCTTGATACCGGCGCGCTGCTGCTGGGGGACATGATGATCTCCCTTGAGCGCTGCGCGGCCCAGGGCGAGGAGTTCGGCCACGGCTTCGGCCGCGAGATCCAGTACCTCACGGTGCACTCGGTTCTGCACCTTCTGGGCTACGACCATGTGGACGAGGGCGAAATGAAGGCGCAAATGCGCGCCCGCGAAAAGGCCATCATGGGCGATGCGTAAAAAACCTGCCCCCGGCATTTCGCAAAAACCCACACCCCATCCGTCAGCCGGCGGCTGACAGCTCCCCTGGAGGGGGAGCCGAATATGTATAACGGGAGTTATTCAAATGACAAAATCAGCCATGATTACGATCTGCGGCAGGCCCAACGCGGGCAAGTCGACCCTGACCAACGCCCTCGTGGGGGAGAAGGTGGCCATCGTTTCGCCCAAGCCCCAGACCACGCGCAACCGCATCACCGCCATCGTCGAGCGCGGGGACACGCAGTTCGTGCTGCTGGACACCCCGGGCTTTCACAAGCCGCGCACCCGCCTCGGCGACTACATGGTGAACGTGGTGAAGGAGAGCGTGGCGGACGTGGACTGCGTGCTGCTGATGGTGGAGCCGGTTGCCGCCGTCGGGCCGCAGGAGGAGGCGCTCATCGGGCGCATCCGGGAGTCCGGCGCGCCCGCGATCCTGCTCATCAACAAGATCGACACCGTGGACAAGGCGCGGCTTCTGGAGGTCATGGCCGCCTACAGCGCGGTATATGACTTCGACGCCATCCTGCCCGTCTCCGCCAAAACCGGCGAGGGCCTGGAGGAGCTTCTGACGGAGCTTGACAGGTACGCCGTCGAGGGCCCGCACCTCTTCCCGGACGATATGATCACCGACCAGCCGGAGCGGCAGATCTGCGCGGAGCTGGTACGCGAGAAGCTCCTCAGGTGCCTTGACAAGGAGATCCCGCACGGCACCGCCATCGAGGTCACCAAATTCTCCGAGCGCGACAACGGCCTGATCGACATGGAGGTCACCATCTTCTGCGAGAAGGAGAGCCACAAGGGCATCATCATCGGCAAAAAGGGCGCCATGCTCAAGAAGATCGGGGAGCTTGCCCGCCATGATATCGAGGACTTCATGGGCACGAAGGTCAATCTCCAGACCTGGGTCAAGGTCAGGGAGAACTGGCGCGACTCCATGGCGAGCCTCAGGAACTTCGGCTTCACCGAGCAATAATTCCCAGCATTTCATTTGCCGCGCCCTCGCATACTAAGAGCGAGGTGAAAAGCAATGCGCGAGGATGAAATCTGGAAGGTCTTCAAAGAGACCGGCGAACCCGCGTGCTATCTGCTCTACAGGCTGATAGCGGCGGAGGACAGTATGAACGACAGACAAACCCGCGGCAGCGCCGCGGGATGAGGGACACAGGTACATAGATGTTTAAAACCCTGAACGCGCTGGTGCTGCGGGAGGTACGCTACAAGGAGGCCGACCGCATCCTGACCCTCCTGACGGATACGGAGGGGAAGATCACCGCCAGGGCCCGCGGGGCTCTGCGCAAAAGCAGCCGCACCGCCGCCGCGACCCAGCAGCTGACCTGGTCGGAGATGACCCTGTTTGAAAACCGCGGCCGCTGGACGGTGAACGAGGCCGTGGTGAAGGAGGGCTTCGACGGCCTTCGCGGCGACATGGAAAAGCTCGCCCTCGGGGCCTATCTCGCCGAGTGCATCGAGGCGCTCAGCGTTGAGGATCAGCCGGAGCCGGAGCTGCTGCAGCTCGGGCTCAACAGCCTGTACGCCCTGAGCCGGGACCTGTATGCCCCGGAGAAGATCAAGGCGGCCTTTGAGATACGCAGCATGTGCCTGTCCGGCTATGCGCCGGAGCTCAATGTCTGCGCCGTCTGCGGGCGGGAGCCCGTGCGCCCGGATCTGAGCATCGACTACGGCCGCGTCTGCTGCCGGGACTGCGAGGGGATGGGGGAGCGGGTCGAGCTCGGAAACGCGGCCTGGGCCGCCATGCGCTATCTCGCCTCGGCCCCGGCAAAGCAGCTTCTGTCCTTCGCGCTGCCGGAGGAGGATCTGCGCCGCCTGGCCCGCGCGGCGGAGCGCTATCTCCTGGCCCGCACGGAGCGCGGCTTTTCCACCCTGGACTACTGGAAGAAAATCCGAAACTACCGGCCCCCCGCGCCGAAAAACCAAGGGAGAGACACAAATGAGCTTTTTTGAAAAATCCCTGACCACGCTGGAGCTTCCGGCGGTTCTGAACATGCTCGCCGCCGAGGCGGTGAGCGAGCCGGCCAAGGAGCTTGCGCTGAAGCTTGCGCCCTCCGTGTCGGAGGGGGAGGTGCAGCACCGCCTGGAGGAGACCACGGCGGCCAAGACCATGATGGTCGTGCGCGGCAGCCCCTCCTTCTACGGGGTGCGGGACGTGCGCTCGTCGCTGGCCCGCGCCGATCTCGGCGGGGCGCTCAATACCCGGGAGCTGCTGGAGATCGCCCACGTCCTGCAGTGCGCCCGCCTGGTGCGCGGCTATCTTGCCGACGACAGCGTGGGCAAAACGCCCATCGACTATCTCTTCACCGCCCTGCACGCCAACCGCTTTTTGGAGGAGAAGATCACCGGCTCCATCGTCGGGGAGGATGAGATCGCGGACGCGGCCTCAAGCGAGCTTGCCAACATCCGCCGCCAGATGCGCGCGGCGGCGGCGCGGGCGCGGGACGCCCTGCAGAAGATCATCTCCTCCCCGAGCTATGCCAAGGTGCTGCAGGAGCCCATCATCACCCAGCGCTCCGACCGCTATGTCGTCCCGGTGAAGGCCGAGCACAAGGGGGCCATCAACGGCCTCGTGCACGACATTTCCGCCTCCGGCGCGACGATCTTTGTCGAGCCGATGGCCGCCGTCAAGGCCAACAACGAGCTCAGGGAGCTTGCCGCGAAGGAGCGGGCGGAGATCGACCGCATCCTCGCCGAGCTCTCCGCCGACTGCGCCGGGCACCGCGACGGCATCAACGCCGACTATGAGATCCTCGTGCAGCTCGATCTCATTTTCGCCAAGGCCAAGCTCTCGTATAAGCTCAACTGCGAGCCCGCCTCCATGGAGGGCCGGGGCATCGTCCTGCGCAGGGCGCGCCATCCGCTCCTGGATCAGGCGAAGGCCGTGCCCATCGACGTGGAGCTCGGCGACAGCTTCGATACCCTCGTCATCACCGGCCCGAACACCGGCGGCAAGACCGTCTCCATCAAGACCATCGGCCTGCTCGCCGCCATGCACCAGTGCGGCCTGCATATCCCCGCCGCCGACGGGAGCAATCTGCCGGTCTTCACCCACATCCTCGCGGATATCGGCGACGAGCAGAGCATCGAGCAGAGTCTTTCCACCTTCTCGGCGCATATGAGTAATATTGTCAGCATCATCGACGAGTGCGACGAGCATTCCCTCGTCCTCTTCGACGAGCTGGGCGCGGGCACCGACCCCACCGAGGGCGCGGCCCTCGCCATCGCGGTCATCGAGCATGTGCGCCGCCGGGGCGCGGTCATCGCCGCCACCACCCACTATGCCGAGCTCAAGGTCTACGCCACCAACGAGCCGGGCGTACAGAACGCCTCCTGCGAGTTTGACGTGGAGACCCTGCGCCCCACCTACCGCCTGCTGGTGGGCATCCCCGGCAAGTCCAACGCCTTCGCCATCTCCCGGCGGCTGGGGCTGGGGGATGAGATCATCGAGGATGCGAAAAACCGCGTGAGCTCCGAGAGCCAGACCTTCGAGCTGACCATCGAGAAGCTGGAGCAGACAAGGCTCCTGCTGGAGAAGGATCGGGAGGAGACGGCGAAGAAGCTGCGCGAGGCGCAGGAGAACGCGAAGAAGTCCAATATGCTGCGCGCAGAGCTCGAGGTGCGCCTTGACAAGGCGGACATCAAGTCCCGCCGCGAGGCCGAGCGCATCCTTTCCGACGCCCGCGCGACAGCCGAGGAGGTCTTCAGGGAGCTCGACGAGATGCGCAAAATGGCCGATCAGGACGAGGACGCAAGCCGCGTAAACGAGGCGAGGGCACAGCTGCGCCGCCAGCTCAACCTCTCCCAGGAGGCGCTGCAGCGCGAGCTGCACCCCGAGGCGCGCGACCAGGTCTCCGCCCGCCCGGTGCAGGTGGGGGACACGGTGCAGATCAAGTCCATGGGCGTGAAGGCGACGGTGCTCTCCAAATCCGCCGACGGTACCCTCTCCCTGCGGGCCGGGATCATGAACGTGAGCGCCCGGGAGGACGAGGTGCTGCTTCTGGAGAACGAGCAGGCGCCCAAGCCGAAGAGCGCCCCCAGAGGCGGCGGCCAGATGCACAGCATGTCCATCGCGCCGGAGCTGGATATCCGCGGCATGGAGGCTCTGGAGGGGGTGCTCGCGGCCGAGCGCTATCTTGACAGCGCGGTGATGGCAAAGCTCAAGACCGTGACCATCATCCACGGCAAGGGCACCGGCGCCCTGCGCGCGGCCGTGCAGCAGATGCTGAAGAAAAACAAGTTTGTCAAGTCCTTCCGCCTGGGCCGCTACGGCGAGGGCGAGAGCGGCGTGACCGTGGTCGAACTGAAATAAAACGCCAATTCCGAAGGAAAAAGAAATGTATAAAATCACGAAACAGTCGAAAGCTGTTGACGATTGCACGAAAATTTGATAAAGTGAAGGCACAGTTTCCTATATGGATTAGTAAGGGGTGGCGACTATGATAACCAAAGAAGTAGTCATTAACAATCAGGTCGGCCTGCATGCCAGACCCGCAACCTTCTTCATTCAGAAGGCCAACGAGTTCAAGAGCAGCATCTGGGTTGAGAAGGAAGAGAGACGTGTGAACGCCAAGAGCCTGCTGGGTGTGCTTTCCCTCGGCATCGTGAAGGGTACTGCCATCACGATTATTGCTGACGGTTCCGACGAGGAAGAAGCGATCGATACGCTCTCCGCGCTGATCGAATCTGACTTCTCTGAGTAATCGTGGATTATGGCAGAGGCGTGTGTCCGACGACACACGCCTCTTTTTTGGGGAAACGGCAGGCGCAGGGGCTGATGCCTTCATCAGCCCGAATCCGGAAAAATCGGCAGGCCGGGCCGATCCGGGGATTGACCCCTGCGGGGCTGCGTTTTATTCCGTTCCCCGCTTTTGGAAGGTGTTGAACCCATGACCAAGGAACGCACTGCGACCCTGCAGATGCTCCTGTGCGCGACGCTGTGGAGCATTGCGGGCATCCTCTTCAAGCTCATCCCCTGGAACGGCTTTGCCGTGGCGGGTATGAGAAGCCTCATTGCGGGCATAACCATCTATGTGTGCATGCGCCTGATGGGCCAGCCCTATATCCTGAACAGAAAGACCCTCCTTGCGGGCCTCTTCTCGGGCTGCACCTATCTCTGCTTCACGGTGGCAAACAAGCTCACCACCTCCGCAAACGCCATCGTGCTGCAGTTCACCTCGCCCATCTTCATCATCATCTACTCGGCCCTCTTCTTCGGCAGGCAGCCGCGCAGGCAGGATATCGCCGTGGTGCTGGCGACGCTGTTCGGCATCTCGCTCTTTTTCTTCGACCAGCTCAAGCCCGGCTATCTCACGGGCAACTTCGTCGCCATCGCGGCGGGCATGTTCATGGCGGGCATGTATGTCGCGGTCGGGGAGATCGAGGAGGCGGAGCGCTTCTCCGGCATCCTCAACGGCCAGGCCCTGACCTTCCTCGCAGGCCTGCCCTTCTTCCTTGCAACAAAGCCGCCCGTCACGCCGACGGCGCTCACCGCGCTCGTGATCCTCGGCGTCTTTCAGCTGGGCCTTTCCTACGTCCTGTACGTCAAGGCCAGCAAATACTGCCCGCCGCTGGCATGCAGCCTGCTCGGCGCGGTGGAGCCGCTTCTGAACCCCGTCTGGGTCTTCCTCTTCAATGGGGAAAAGCCCGGCGTCTTCGCCCTGCTCGGCGCGGCGGTGGTCGTCGGCTCCATCACCGCCTGGAGCATCTGCGGCCGGGAGAAGGAGACAGCGCAGGAGGAACGCCATGTCCAATCCCGTACTTGACAATTTAAGCGACAAGGCCAACCGACTGCCGCTGCTGCCGGGTGTGTACATCATGCTCGACGGGCAGGGGCAGGTCATCTATGTGGGCAAGGCCAAGAAGCTCAAAAACCGCGTCTCCAGCTACTTCCACGGGGAGCACCTGCCCAAGGTCGCCGCCATGGTGGACAAGGTGCGCGACTTCAACGTCATCGTCGCCGGCAGCGAGTTTGAGGCGCTGGTGCTGGAAAACTCCCTCATCAAGCGCCACAAGCCCCACTACAACATCCTCCTGAAGGACGACAAGGGCTATCCCTTCATCCGCCTCGACCTGCGGGAGGAGTATCCGTCCATGAGCATCCAGAGCCGGGCGGGCAAGGACGGGGCCAGATACTTCGGCCCCTTCGGCGGACGCAGCCAGACGCGGGAGATCATCGCCACGGTGTCGAAGGCCCTGCTGCTGCCGGACTGCTCGCGCAAATTCCCCCGGGACATCGGGAAGGAGCGGCCCTGCCTCAACTACCACATGGGCGCCTGCGCGGGCTGGTGCCTCAGGGACAGCGACGCCGGGGACTACCGGCGGCGCATGATGCAGGCTTCCCTGATCCTCGACGGCAAGAGCGGGGAGCTCATTGAGGAGCTGCGCGCCCAGATGGAGCAGGCGGCGGAGGAGCTGCGCTTTGAGCGGGCGGCGGAGCTGCGCGACCGGCTGCGCGCCGTGGAGGGCCTTGGAAACCGGCAGCGCGTGATCGCCACCGCCTTTGCCGACACGGACGCCATCGGCTTCTGCCGGGGGGCGAGAACCTGCTTTACCGTGCTGCATTTTGTGGACGGCAATCTCGTCGGCAAGGACACCGAGATGATGGACGAGCCGCTGGAGGAGGACGGCGAGGCCCTCTCCGGCCTCGTGCGCCAGTACTATACGGCGCACCGGGGCGGCTGGCCCAAGTCCATCCTGCTGCCCGTGGAGATCGAGGACGCCGCCGATCTGGAGGAGCTTCTGAGCCAGACCTCCGGGCGGCGCATCTATATCGAGACCCCGAAGCGCGGCGAGCGCATGCGCCTCATTGAGAGCGCGGCCCTCAACGCCCGCGAGGAGATCCAGCGGCGCACGACCCTTGCCCAGCGCCGCAGCAAGACGCTCGAGTGGCTGCAGAAGGCCCTGGAGCTGGAGAACTTTCCCCGCCGCATCGAGGCCTTTGATATCTCGAACCTCGGCGCGACCGGCATCGTCGCGGGCATGACCGTGCATGTCGACGGCAAGCCCCTCCGGCGCGACTACCGGCGCTTCCGCGTGCGCGATCTCGACGGCCCGGACGACTACGCCAGCATGCACCAGGTGGTGTACCGCCGCTTTGCCAGGGCGAAGGACGGGGACGAGAAGTTTGCGGAGCTTCCCGACCTGCTGCTCATCGACGGCGGCGACACCCATGCCGCCACGGCGGAGCAGGCCCTTGGGGAGCTCGGGATCTCCGTCCCGGTCTTCGGCATGGTCAAGGACGAGCGCCACCGCACCCGCGCCCTTATCCGCTCGGACGGGCGGGAGATCGGCATCAAGGGCAACCAGGCCGTCTTCTCCCTCATCGGCTCCATTCAGGAGCAGACGCACCGCTACGCCATCGAATACCAGCGCTCGCTGCGAAGCGAGGGCTTTGCCTCCCGCCTCGACGCCATCCCCGGCGTGGGGGAGAAGCGGCGGGCGGATCTCATCAAGAGCTTCAAATCCCTCAAGGCCATCCGGGAGGCGAGCGCGGAGCAGCTTGCGCTTGTCGTGCCGAAGAACACCGCGAGGGCCGTTTACGATTACTTCCATAAGGAGGATGCGGAATGCGCGTCATCACCGGCAGCGCCAGAGGAAGAAAACTGAAAACCCCCGAGGGCATGGATATCCGCCCCACCACCGACAATGTGAAGGAGTCGGTCTTCAACATCCTCCAGTTCGATATCGAGGGGCGGCGGGTGCTGGATCTGTTCGCGGGCACGGGCCAGCTCGGCATCGAGTGCCTGAGCCGCGGGGCCAGGGAGGCCGTGTTCATCGACCGGAGCCGGGACGCCGTGAAGATCATCCGCGAAAACCTCAAAGCCTGCGGCTTCAGCGCGCCCGTCCTGCAGCAGGACGCCCTGGCCTACCTGAACGGCTGCGGAAAATTCGACCTCATCCTTGTCGATCCGCCCTATGACGCGGGGCTGTATGACACGGTGCTTGAAAAGATCAATTCATTTGACATCTTATCAGATGGTGGTATAATATTATGCGAATCCCGACAGGAGACTCCCATGCCGGACATGCGCGCGCCTTACTTTCTCAGAAAGCAGTACCGCTACGGCAAGGTAAAGCTCAGTCTGTACAGCAAGGAGAGCCGCCCATGAGAACCGCCATCTGCCCCGGCAGCTTTGACCCGATCACGCTCGGGCACCTGAATATCATCGTGCGCGCCGCCCAGATCTTTGACCGCGTCGTGGTCTGCGTCGCGGCCAACGCCACCAAGACCTCCCCCATGTTCACCGTGGAGGAAAAGGTGGAGATGGTGCGCCGGGTGGTCGCGCCCTATCCCAACGTGACCGTCGAGGTAAACCACGGCCTGCTTGCGGAATTTGCGCGGAAGTATGAGGGCTCCGTCCTCATCAAGGGCCTCAGGGCCGCGTCGGATTTTGACTACGAGTTTCAGATGGATCTCATCAACAAGCGCATCAATCCGGAGCTTGAGACGATGTTTCTCACAGCCGATCAGCGCTATACCTTCCTCAGCTCCTCCATCGTGCGGGAGATGGCCCATTACGGCGGAGAGCTGCGGGGCCTCGTGCCGGAGGAGATCATCGGCGTGATCGAAGCGAAAGCAAACACACAGAGAGGGTGAGTCGCATGGCCAATACCGATATTATCGAGCTGCTGGACGTTCTGTACGGCATGGTCACCGAGGCGTGGAGCGTGCCTCTGGGCAACGACAAGTGCATCATCGAGCGGGAAAAGGCGATCGAGATCATCAGCGAGATCAAGGCCAATCTCCCCACCGCCATCGCCGAGGCCCAGCGCCTCGTCGCCGCCCGGGATGAGTTCATCGGCAACGCCAAGCGCGAGGCCGAGGCCCTGCGCAAGAACGCCGAGGAGCAGGCCCACCTGATGATCGAGGAGCAGGAGGTCGTCCGCGTCGCCCGCGCCAGGAGCAGCGAGATGATCGCCTCGGCGGAGAATAAATCCAAGGAGCTCAGACGGGTCGCCACGGAGTATGTGGACGATCTCATGCGCCAGACCGAGCAGAGCATGAGCGAGGCCCTTGCCACCATACGCGGCGCGCACGAGTCCTTCCAGGCCGTCGGCGGTAGCATCGCCCATGCCCAGCAGCGCCCGAGCGCGCAGAGCCAGCAGCGCCCGAGCGCCCAGGCTCAGCCGAAGCAGACAGGCCAGCCTGTCAAGCAGGCCCCGCCCCCGCCGCCCCGCCGTGAGCCCGAGGCGCAGCAGGGCAAGTCCGCTTCGCTCTCGTCCAAAATCCAGCGCATCGAGCGCGACAGCGAATAGACGCAGCACAAGATATTGTTGAAAAACCCACCCGGGACGCAAGAACTTGGGTGGGAACTTTTTTTGCAAAAAAGTGCAAGAAAAAGTCAAAATATAACAAAAAGTTTCTCTTGCTTTTTCAAACAGGCCCACATATAATAAAAACTGGAAGTGGTTGAAAGTGGTTTAAAATGGGTGAGAATCCCATGCGGAAGGAGGGCGCGGCAATGACAGGCGAATATCAGCATTCTCTTGACAGCAAGGGGAGGCTGTTCGTGCCCGCCAAACTCAGAGATGAGTTGGGCGAGGTCTTTTTTATCACGATTTCCATGGATCGCTGCCTGTGCGCCTACAGCAGCGAGAGCTGGAAGCTCCTGTCTGAGCGCGTCAACGCCATGCCCTATGTCAAGCAGCGCAAAATGCGGCCGCTCTTCGCCCACGCCGCCCGCTGCGAGCTGGACAGCCAGGGCCGGGCCCTGATCCCGCAGAACCTGCGGGAGTATGCGGGCTTCACGAAAAACGTGACGGTGGTGGGCTGCAACAACCATGCCGAGCTCTGGGACAGCGAAGCCTGGCAGGCGGTCTACGCCCTCGAGACGACGCCGGAGAACATCGCGGCGGTCATGGAGGAACTGGAGTTTTGAGCATGGAGCAGAACCCGAAGCATATCTCCGTCCTGCTGGACGAATGTATAGAAAATCTGAACATCAAGCCGGACGGGATCTATCTCGACGGGACGCTCGGTATGGGCGGACATTCTTATGAGATCGCCTCCCGGCTCTCCACGGGCCGCCTCATCTGCATCGACAGAGATGAGACGGCGATAGAGAGAGCCGGAAGGCGTCTTGCGCCTTTTGGGGAGAGGGTGCGGCTTGTGCACGGCAACTTCTCCGACGCCGCTGCGATCCTGGACTCCCTCGGCATCGGGGGCGCGGACGGGATGCTTTTCGATCTCGGCGTGTCCTCGCCCCAGCTCGACGAGGCCGAGCGCGGCTTTTCCTATATGGCCGAGGCCCCGCTTGACATGCGCATGGACCGCAGCGGCGGCCTCACCGCCTGGGAGGTCGTGAACACCTGGAGCGAGGAGCGCCTCAACCGCATCCTCTGGGACTACGGGGAAGAGCGCTGCGCCCGCCGCATCACGGCGGCGATTTTGAAGCGCCGGGCGGAAAGACCCATCGGGACGACGCAGGAGCTGGTGGACATTATCCGCTCCGCCATGCCCGCCGCTGCCCTCAGAGAAAAGCAGCACCCGGCCAAGCGCACGTTCCAGGCCATCCGCATCGCGGTCAACGATGAGCTCGGCGCCATCGCCGCCATGATGGACACTGCGCCGGACAGGCTCAACAAGGGCGGCAGGCTCTGCGTCATCAGCTTCCACTCGCTGGAGGACCGGATCGTGAAGTCCGGCATCCAGGCGCGCGAGCGCGGCTGCACCTGCCCGCGCGAGGCCCCGGTGTGCACCTGCGGCTTTGTGCAGACCCTCAGAAGCGTGAGCCGCAAGCCCATCCTCCCGACCGAGGAGGAGATCGAGCGCAACCCCCGCGCCAGGAGCGCCAAGCTCCGCGTGGCCGAGCGCGTATGAAAAACGGGGAGGGCCTTGCCGCCCTGCTCTTTCGCGCGGTGTGCCTCGGCTTTTCGACGGCCCTGCTGATCCTGGCCCTCTTCAGCCAGATCCGTCTTGTGCGCGCCGAGAGCCGCATCGCCGCGCTGACCGAAGCGCTCAGCGCGGCGGAGAACGAGAACACCCGCCTTCTGATCCGGCAGGAGAGCGCGCTGAGCCTGGAGACGCTGGAGAGCGTCGCCGTCCGGGAGCTCGGCATGCGCCGTTTGGAGCCGGGCCAGATCGTGGAGACAGATTATCTGGGATAAAGCACCGGGCCGCCGAATAAGCTGTGACAAACGCTTATTGTGCGGGGGCGCGAAATGACAAACAGGACGGAAAGCAAAACCCCGGTCGCGCGGCAGATGCTGCGGCGGGGCGCGGCGCTTGCGGCGGTGTTCGGCGTGGGCGCGCTCGCTCTGCTGCTTGCGCGGCTGTATCATATCCAGATCACGGACCATGCCTTTTATGAGGAGCTTGCCATCTCCCAGCAGCTCCGCCAGGCGCCCGGCGCCGTCCGGCGCGGCGTCATCTATGACTGCAACGGGAACATCCTCGCGGCGAGCGCCTCGGTGGACAATGTCTACCTCAGCCCCGCCGAGATCGACGCGAACGGCGAGAACCGGGAGCTGATCGCCCGGGAGCTTGCGCGCATCCTGGATCTGGAACCCAACGAGATCCTGGAAAAATCCAATCGCCGCGGGAGCTGGTATGTCACCGTCGCGCGCAAGATCGAAGCCGACAAGGCCGCCGAGATCCGCGCCTTCAAGACGGAAAAGCACATCAGCGGCGTGCGCCTGGAGACGGACAGCAAGCGCTATTACCCCAACGGCCGCCTCGCCTGCCATCTGCTGGGCTTCGTGGGGATGGACAATTACGGGCTCGAGGGCATCGAGGCCCGCTATGACAAGGCCCTCGCCGGGACGGCGGGCAAGAGCCTGAGGGCCACAAACGCCTACGGGGGCGAAATGCTCCTGCGCCGCTACGGGGAATACCGCCCCGGCCTTGACGGCTGCGACCTTGTGACCACCATCGACGCCAGCATCCAGTATTATGTGGAAAAGCACCTGCGCCAGGCGGCGCGGGATTATGACGCCTTAAACGGCGCGGGGGCCATCGCCATGGACGTGAACACCGGCGCGGTGCTCGCCATGGCCTCCCTGGGGGACTATGACCCGAACGACTTCCTCGCGGTGAGCGAGAAGGCGCAGGCCGTCGTCGACGCCGCCGCGACACAGGAGGAGGCCGCGGCCCTGCTCGCCGAAGCCCAGGCCCGCCAGTGGCGCAACAAGGCCCTGTCGGACACCTATGAGCCGGGCTCCACCTTCAAGATCATCACCCTCTCCATGGCGCTGGAGGAGGGAAAAACCGGCCTCGGCGACAGCTTCTACTGCGGCGGCAGCACGAGCGTGACCGGGCGCACAAGCCCCATCCGCTGCTGGAAGACCGAGGGCCACGGCAGCCAGACGCTCACCCAGGCGGTGCAGCACTCGTGCAACGTGGCCTTCGTGAACATCGGCCAGCGCGTCGGGGCTGAGCGCTTCTACGACTACTGCGAGGCCTTCGGCTTTCTCAGGCTCTCCGACGATCCGGACGCCAGCCTCACCGCCCGCACGGGCATCGACCTGCAAGGCGAGAGCGGCAGCATCTGGTGGAGCAAGAATACCTTCTGCTCGCCGCGCAACCTCTCCCAGCTCGCCGCGGCCTCCTTCGGCCAGACCTTCACCATCACGCCGCTGCAGCTTGTCACGGCGGTGAGCGCCTGCGTCAACGGCGGGCGGCTCATGGAGCCCTATGTCGTGCAGCGCCTTATCGAGCCGGACGGCAGCGTCCGCTTCGAGCACGCGCCGAAGCTTGTGCGCCGCGTCATCAGCGAGAGCACCAGCCGCACGGTGCGCGGCATCCTCGAGCAGGTGGTGGGCGACCCGAAGGACGGCACCGGCCGCAACGCCGCCGTGCCCGGCTACCGCATCGGCGGCAAGACCGGCACCAGCGAGAAGGTGAGCCTTGAGGCCCGGACCGGGCAGAAGGAGTATATCGTCTCCTTCATCGGCTTTGCCCCGGCGGACGATCCGAAGATCGCCCTGCTCGTGTTTCTCGACACGCCGTCCGATCAGTCCGGCATCTACATCAGCGGCGGCCAGATGGCGGCCCCGGTGGTGGGGCGCATGCTGGCCGACATCCTGCCCTACCTCGGCGTGGAGCCCGCGCCGGAGGATGGCGGGACGAAAATGCCGGGCTGCCTCGGCCTTGACCTGCCGGAGGCGGCAGAGCGGCTGGAGGAGGCGGGCCTGCGCTTTCGCACGCGCGGCGGCGGCAGCACCGTGACCGACCAGCTCCCGGCGGCGGGGACGGAGATCGCCCCCGGCACCGAGATCATTCTGTATTTTGACGCGGACATTTCCCCGGAGCTCGAGACCGTGCCGGAGCTGACCGGCATGAGCCTGAACGAGGCGCGGGATACCCTGTCCTATTACGGCCTCTATCTCAACGCGCTCAGCAGCATCAGCGATCCCGAAAAGCAGAGCGTGAGCGCCCAGAGCATCCCGGCGGGCACGGCGCTCTGTCACGGCAGCGTCGTGGAGGTCACGCTCATCGACAGCGACGAGGCGCTGCTTGGGCGATACTGAAAAACAGATCGGAGGAAGACACTATGAAGCTTGGAGAGCTGATCGCAAATCTGGAGGTGCTTGCGAGTACGGCGGACCCGGAGCTGGAGATCAGCGGCATCAGCTACGATTCGAGAAAAACGGAGCCCGGCGGGCTCTTCGTGGCCATCAAGGGCTTCGAGGCCGACGGGCACCGCTTCATCCCCAAGGCGCTGGAAAACGGCGCGGCGGCGGTCCTGTGCGAGGATGCCCCGACGGACGGCGCCCCCTATGTGCAGGTGAAGGACTGCCGCCATGCCCTCGCCATCGTGAGCCGGGATTTCTACGGCGATCCGGCGGGGGAGATGAAGCTCATCGGCTTTACCGGCACAAGCGGCAAGACCAGCTCCACCTACATCCTCAAGCACGTGCTTGAGAGCGCGGCGGGGGCGAAGGTGGGCCTGATCGGCACCAACGGCAACATGATCGGCGAGCGCGTCCTGCATACCGAGCACACCACGCCCGAGAGCCTGGAGCTGCATCAGCTCTTCCGCGAGATGCGCGACGCGGGCTGCACCCATGTGGTGATGGAGGTCTCGTCCCACTCGCTGGCCCTCTCCCGCGTGGCGGGCATCACCTTCGATGTGGCAGTGTTCACAAACCTCTCGCAGGATCATCTGGACCTGCACGGGACGATGGAGGAATACGCCGCCGCCAAGAAGAAAATCTTCTCCCAGTGCCGCCGCGGCTGCGTCAATATCGACGATGCGCGCGGGGCGTACATGGCCGAGGGCGCGCCCTGTCCCATCCTCCGCTACACGGCGGAGGGCCGGGAGGCGGAGCTCATGGCCAAGGATATCCGCCTCACTGCCGCCGGCGTGCGCTTTGCGGCGGTGCACGGGGATGAGCTCGCGCTGACGAAGCTTGCGATCCCCGGCATGTTCTCGGTGTACAACGCCCTCGGCGTACTCGCGGCATGCCTCTCCCTCGGCCTGCCCCTTGCCGACGCCGCCGCAGGCGTCAGCAGCGCTCTCGGCGTCAAGGGCCGCATGGAGTCGGTGCCCACGGACGGGGACTATTCCATCATCATCGACTACTCCCACAAGCCGGACGCGCTGGAGAAGGCCCTCAAGGCCCTGCGCCCCGTGACGAAGGGACGGCTCATCGTGCTCTTCGGCTGCGGCGGCGACCGCGACCGCTTAAAGCGCCCCATCATGGGCCAAATCGCCGCCGACAACGCGGACCTCGTCATCGTCACGAGCGACAACCCCC
This sequence comes from Oscillospiraceae bacterium, assembly GCA_902790375.1. Classification (GTDB taxonomy): domain Bacteria; phylum Bacillota; class Clostridia; order Oscillospirales; family Oscillospiraceae; genus Limivicinus. The sequence continues at coordinate 63,474 of CADARY010000009.1, forward strand.
GCACCGAGGATCCCATGGACATCATCCGAGAGATCCTGCCCGGGGTCAAAAGCCGCCGCAAGCCCTGCAAAATGATCTGCGACCGGCCGGAGGCCATCCGCTGGGCTATTGACAACGCGGGGGCCGGTGATGTAATATTGCTTGCCGGCAAGGGCCATGAGGATTACCAGATCATCGGGCATGAGAAGCGCCATATGGATGAGCGGGAGATCGTGGCGGACTGGCTGAAAGAGAGAAAAGAGCGGCGCTGAGCCTCTCGGAACAACGGAGACGTTTATGACCATCAAGCTGATTTGCGCCTTCGTGCTGGCCTTCCTGTTTGCCAGCGCGTTCGGAAAATTCTATGTCCCATGGCTCCGCCGTCAGAAGGCCGGGCAACAGATCAAAAGCGAGGTCGAGTGGCACAAGGCCAAGGCCGGCACCCCCACCATGGGCGGCGTGATCTTCATTCTCGCGGTCATCCTGGTGTGCCTGACCGTCGGCTTCGACGGGATGCTGCACGGCCGCTTCGAGCATATCTTTGTGCTGCTGTTTGCCTGCGTGTTCGGGCTGATCGGCTTTCTGGACGACTGGGAAAAGCTCAAAAAGAAAGAGAACATGGGCCTGAGCTCCCGCAGCAAGTTCCTGCTGCAGCTCGCCGCGGCCCTGGTGTTCATCCTGCTCATGCGGCAGATCGGCTTTGTGCGCCCGCATCTGTATGTGCCCTTTGTGCATAAGACGGTCTATATGCCCGAATGGCTGTATATGGTGTTCGCGGTCTTTGTCATCGTCGGCACGGTCAACGCCGTGAACATCACCGACGGTATCGACGGCCTTGCAAGCGGCACGTCGCTTCCGGTATTCCTGTTCTTCGTGGCGGTCACCCTGGCCTGGGGCCGCCGCTATCAGGAGCTCGGCATCTTCGCCTCCGGCATGGTGGGGGGCCTGTGCGGCTTCATCATCTATAACTTCAACCCCGCCAAGTGCTTCATGGGGGACACGGGCTCCCTCTTTCTCGGCGGGGCGATCGCGGCGCTGGCCTTCGCCTATGACATGCCGCTGATCCTCATTACCCTCGGCTTCGTCTTCATCGTGGAGACCCTGTCGGACATCATCCAGGTGACGTATTTCAAGATCACCAAGCGCCTCACCGGCGAGGGCAGGCGCATCTTCAAGATGGCCCCCTTCCACCATCATCTGGAGAAGGGCGGCTGGACGGGAAAAAAGTGGAAGGAAAAAGAAATCTTTTTCCTCTTTACCGGAATATCCCTGATCATGGCGATCATATCCTTTATTGGGGTGTATCAGCGCTTCCCCCAGTGAGGAACTTTATGTGATGCTTTGGGCCGGGGAGGTGGGAATATGCGTTATGACGGCGCCCGCCTCGCCGGCCTTCCTGACGCTCCGGCAGGGGCGAAGCGGCCGCGCTTTGACGGGCCCTTCTTTGTGCTGAGCATGCTGCTGCTGACGGCGGGGGTGGTCATGGTCCTCTCGGCCAGCTACCCGCGCGCCTGGTACGATCCCGGGCATGTGACCGGCGGCAACGCGGCCTATTACTTTGTGCGGCAGTTCATCTTTGCCGTGCTGGGCGTCGGGGCGATGCTTTTCGCCTCCCGCCTCCCGATGCCCCTCTACCGCCGGGCGGCCTTTCCCTTCCTCGTCCTGACGCTGGCGCTTTTGATGCTGGTTCCGCTCGTGGGGGTGAAGGCCAACGGCTCCCGCCGCTGGCTGGGCGTGGGCGGCCTCACGCTGCAGCCCTCGGAGCTTGCAAAGCTCGCGGTGATCCTGTCCTTCTCGGCGCTGATCTGCCGCTATCGGGGGCGCATGCGCACCTTCCGCTGCGGCATCCTGCCCTTCGCGGGCATCCTCGGGGCGATCGTGGGCCTGCTGGTGCTGGAGCCGCATTTCTCCGCCTCCGTCATCATCCTCGCCATCGGGGCGGTGATGCTCTTTCTGGGCGGCGTGCGCATGGTGTGGTTTGCCGGGGCCTTCGGGGCGGCGGCGGGCGGCATCGCCCTGCTGCTGACGCTCTTTCCCTACGCCTCGTCCCGGCTCAGCAGCTGGCGCGACCCCTTTGCCGACAGCTCCAGCCAGGGCTATCAGATCGTCCAGTCCCTGTATACCATCGGCTCCGGCGGGCTGAGCGGCCTGGGTCTCGGCGGCAGCCGGCAGAAATTCCTGTACCTGCCGGAGGAGCATAACGACTTTATCTTTTCCGTGGTGTGCGAGGAGCTGGGCTTCATCGGCGCGGCGCTGATCCTGTGCCTGTTCGCCCTGCTCATCCTGCGCGGCTTCTGGATCGCCTTCCACTGCCGGGACCGCTTCAGCTTCCTGGTCGTCGGCGGGGTGACGAGTCTGCTCGCCATCCAGGTTTTTCTGAACGTCGCGGTGGTGACGAATCTTGTGCCCTGCACCGGCATCTCCCTGCCCCTGTTCAGCTACGGCGGCACGGCGCTGCTCATCCAGCTCTTCGAGCTCGGCATCGTGCTCAGCGCCTCCCGGGATATCCCGGCGCGCTGAAATCAGTTTGCAGGGCTCGACCCCCTGATCGGCCCCTGCGGTGGAATGTGGTTTTTTACGGGTTCGCCGGAGCGCAAGCGTAAAACAAAGATCGTACTGCCGGGCCGATGAGGGCATCGGCCCCTACGGGATTGCACGGTCTCCAGGCGCGGCAATCATGAAAAGAAAGAGGAAAACGACATGAAATTTGTGTTTACCTGCGGCGGTACCGCCGGGCACATCAACCCCGCCCTCGCGGTGGCGGGACGGCTGAAGGAGCTCATGCCCGACAGCGCCTTTCTCTTCATCGGCGTCAACGATAAGATGGAGATGGAGCTGGTGCCGCGCGCGGGCTATGAGATATGCGGCCTTGACATGACCTACATCGTGCGCGGGCACGATCTGCACGCCATCGCGCAGAACCTCGAGACGCTCCGCAACGTGGCGCGCTCGACGCGGGAGGCGAAGGCGCTCCTGCGGGACTTCGCCCCGGACGCCGTGATCGGCACGGGCGGCTATATCTGCTACCCGGTGCTGATGGCGGCGCACAAGCTCGGCATCCCCACCCTCGTGCATGAGAGCAACGCCGTCCCCGGCCTCACGACAAAGCTGCTGGCGGACAAGGTGGATCGGGTCATGCTGGGCTTTGAGGAGAGCCGGCAGTACTACCGCCGCCCCGAGCGCGTGGTGGTGACAGGCACCCCGGTGCGCGGGGAGTTCGACCGGGTGACGCGGCAGAGCGCCCGGGAGAGCCTGGGGCTCGGGCCGGAGGATCGCCTCGTCCTGTCCGTGTGGGGCTCTCTCGGAGCCGAGCATATGAACGAGATCATGGCGGAGCTCATGGAAAGGCTCGACGGCGCGCAGGGCCTGCGCCTCATCCACGCGGCGGGGAAGCTCTATTACCCCCGCCTCACCGAACGCTTTGCGGGAAAAGAGCTCGAAAAGGCCGGGGTGGAGCTCCGGGAGTATATCTACAACATGCCCGCGCTCATGGCGGCGGCGGATCTGATCCTCTGCCGGGCGGGCGCCTCGACGATCTCGGAGCTGACGTACCTCGGGAAGCCCGCGCTCATGGTGCCCTCCCCGAACGTGACCAACAACCACCAGGAGAAAAACGCCCGCGTCCTCGAGCGCGCCGGCGGCGCGAAGGTGCTGCTGGAGGGCGAATTTGACGCGGACTCTCTCCTGCGGACGGTCAGGCAGCTTCTGGGCGACAGCGGGCAGCTCGCCGAAATGGGCGCCGCCATGCGCTCCCTCGCCGTCCCCGACGCCTGCGAGCAGATCGTGAGGCTCGTGCTTGAGACCTGCGGGAAATAGCGCTCCGCGCTCCAAACTTCACCAAACCGCGCCCCCTCGCATAGGATGGACTGATTTCATCATGCGGGGGGCTTTTTCTATGGACATCTGGCGCATCAGGGGCGGGCGGCGGCTGGAGGGCGTGTGCTTTGTGCAGGGCTCAAAGAACGCGTCCCTGCCCATCCTCGCGGCCTCGATCCTCGGGAAAACCGAGTCGGAGCTGCAGAACGTGCCGCAGCTGCGGGATATCGACGCGGCGCTGCGCATCCTGCGGCACCTCGGCTGTGAAGCGGAGCAGCGGGATAACGAGGTGACCATCAACGCAGGCAGCGTCACCAGAAGCGCCATTCCCCGCAAGCTCATGCAGGAGATGCGCTCGTCGGTGATCTTCATGGGGGCGCTGCTGGCCCGCTGCGGGGAGGCCCGCCTCTGCCCGCCGGGGGGCTGCCAGCTCGGCAGGCGGCCCATCGACCTGCACCTGGACGCCCTGCGCCGCCTCGGCGCGGAGATCGAGGAGGACGGAGACGAGATCGTCTGCCGGGCCCATCGCCTGCGCGGCACGGTGCTCGCCCTGCCCTTTCCGAGCGTGGGCGCGACCGAGAACATCATGCTCGCCGCGACCGCCGCGAAGGGGGAGACCGTGATCCGCGGCGCCGCCCGGGAGCCGGAGATCGTGGCGCTGCAAAGCTATCTGCGCAAGGCCGGGGTCGATGTCCGCGGCGCGGGGACGGACACCGTCGTCATCGGCGGGCGGCGGGAGGTACAGCGCCTGACGCACCGCATCCTCGCCGACCGGATCGTCGCCTCCACCGTGGCCTGCGCCGCCGCGGCCGTCGGCGGCAGCGTGGAGCTGCGCGGGGTGGAGCCGGGGCATTTTTCTACCGTTCTCCACTTCCTAAAACAGGCGGGCTGTGATATAATGTGCAAAAATCGCAGCGTCTGGCTTCGCTCCGGGGGAGAACTCAAGGGCGTGGGCGAGGTGCGCACCGAGCCCTATCCCGGCTTTCCCACCGACGCCCAGCCGGTGCTGATGGCGGCGCTGCTGCGGGCCAGGGGCCGCAGCGTCATCACCGAGACGATCTTTGAAAACCGCTTCCGCCAGGTGCCGGAGCTCAGGCGGCTCGGCGCGGATATCACCCTCGCCGGGCAGAGCGCGGAGATCTGGGGCGTGGACAGTCTGCACGGGACGGTGCTGAACGCGACCGACCTGCGCGGCGGGGCCGCGATGATCGTGGCGGGCCTTGCGGCCGAGGGGCAGACCCTCGTCTGCGATGAGGGACATATCCGCCGGGGCTATGAGAGCTTCGACGCGCGCCTGCGCGCCCTGGGCGCGGACGTGTGCCTGGACCACTAAGCGCCCTGTCATTCCGAGCGAAGCGCTCCACATACACCTTCTGAAAGGAACAAACTATGGCATTCAAGCTGAACAAAAGAGCCGCGCGGAGAAACGAGGAGGAGAGCTTCAGCCTGCGGGACGTGGCCTCAAGCGCCAGCGGCCCGGTCATGTTCTTCCTCGTGATCGTCGCGGTCATCTTTGTGATGAGCGTGTTTTTCCGGGTCTCGGATATCCAGGTCCGGGGCAACAGCCACTATACGGATGAGGAGATCATCCGCGCCATTGATATCGAGGAGGGCGACAACCTGTTTTTCTTCGACAGGTTTGCCGCCCTGAGCCGCGTCTTCGCAAAGCTGCCGTATATCGACGAGGTCACGGTGGAGCGCAGCCTTCCCAACCGCGTCATCATCACCGTGAGCGAGAGCCAGGCCCTGGCCTATATCGTCCTCGGCGAGGAGAAGTGGACCATCGACCACAACTGCAAGGTTCTCGGCAAGGCCAATGAGGACGAGCTTGCCGGCCTCATCCCCATCATCGGCATCTCCCCGGGCACCCTCATGATCGGCGAGACGCTCGAAACCGCCGACGGGGACGGGAAGATCGTGGACTATATCGCCGAGGTCCTCGACCAGCTCGAGGGCCGCGGCCTCTACCGGCGCGTCGGCCGCGTGGATTTCACAAACCCGGGCCAGGTGGAGTTTACCCTGGACGATAAATACATCGTGCGCCTCGGCAACGACAACAATGTGGAATACAAATTCGGCATGCTGATTTCCGCCCTGTCGCAATTATTGGAGGGCGATGTGGGAATAATCAATGTGAGCGACGGAAATACAGCGCATTTCAGCCCGACCTGAGCAGAAATTACAAACCAATTACAAAAGTTTTCGGGAAAATAAAAATAGCACTTGACTCCTGAGACAAAATGTAATAAAATACCCATTGTAGACATTGTGTAAAGATTTGTCATTTCTGCGTTTACTATAGATGGGAGGCAGTTCAATGGATTTTAAAGCCGAAGTTCCGGAAAATGTTGTCAATATAAAGGTGATCGGTATTGGCGGAGCCGGCAATAATGTGGTCAACCGTATGGTCAAGGCCGGCACCCAGGGCGTGGAGTTCATCGCCATCAATACAGACAAGCAGGCCCTGGCCGTCTCCAATGCGGACCAGAAGCTGCAGATCGGCGAGAAGATGACCAAGGGCCAGGGCGCAGGCTCCGACCCCGAGATCGGCAAGCGCTCCGCGGAGGAGAGCCGCAACAACATCGCCAAGGTGATCGAGAATGCCGACATGGCCTTCATCACCTGCGGCATGGGCGGCGGCACCGGCACCGGCGCGGCCCCGATCGTGGCCGAGATCTGCCGGGATGCGGGCCTTCTGACCGTCGGCGTCGTGACCAAGCCCTTCAAGTTTGAGGGCAAGCGCCGCATGGACCAGGCCAACGCCGGCATCAAGGAGCTGCTCGGCCGTGTGGATTCTCTGCTGATTATCCCCAACGATCGGCTGAAATTTGCCACCGACCAGAAGGTCACCCTCGCCAACGCCTTTGAGATCGCGGACGACGTGCTGCTGCAGGCCGTCACCAGCATCTCCGACCTCATCAAGAACACCGGCTTCATCAACCTCGACTTTGCCGATGTCACCTGCATCATGAAGAACGCCGGCTTTGCCCACATGGGCGTGGGCCGCGCCGCAGGCAAGGGCAAGGCGGAGGAGGCCGCGCGCATGGCAGTCGCAAGCCCCCTGATGGAGACCTCCATCAACGGCGCGCGCGGCGTGCTCATCAACATCACCGGCTCTGCCGATATGGACCTGGAGGACGTGGAGACCGCCGCAAGCCTTGTGCAGGAGGCCGCGCACCCCGAGGCCAACATCATCTTCGGCGCGACCTTCGACGATACGCTGGAGGATGAGATCCGCGTGACCGTCATTGCCACCGGCTTTGAGGACAGCGTGCTCAATGACGAGGCTATCCCCGTCGCTGCACCCGCAGCCACGGCGAACAACCCCGCCTTCACCCCCGTGCGTCCCGCCGCCGGGCGCGAGAGACCCCAGGGCCTCTTCACCGGCGCCGCCGAGAAGGCCGCGGCCGCCCAGCCCGCCGCACCCGCGGCGCAGCAGGCCGCTCAGCCCGCCCAGGCCAAGCCCGCCGGGAGCGAGGAAGACCCCTTTGACAGCATCTTCAAGATCTTCAACACCAACAAATAAGAAAATTTGCGTATCGGCATTCATCAGCAAGGTTCCCTGTATGACCGTAGGGGCGATTCACGAATCGCCCGGCGGCAAAGGCCGCATCCGACGAATGCGCCCGGGC
>CADARY010000010.1 GCA_902790375.1 Oscillospiraceae bacterium
TTTGGACGCTTACTTAAGTACATCTGCGAAAAAGTGCCTTTATCAGAACCCAAATTTTCTCAGGATCTGCTCTTGCCGAATTATGCGGTATTGCCCTTGCAGTCTGTGTAATTCCACGGCGCCGACACTGTCGCCCATCCGGCCCGGTCAGGCGTCAAACAGCGAAAGCTGCGCCGTCTCCCCGGGCATGGCGGCGATGCAGCGGAAGCACGCCTCCGGGTCGTGCAGGACGCCGTGCTTTTCGCACTCGGCATGGAACAGCCGCATCAGCGCCGTATGATCGGGGCTCAGCACCTCGTAGGCGTCGGCATAGCGCTTGCGGTAATCCTCGCTCAAGCCTGGAAAATGCCGATCGAGCGCGCGGTAATAGTACTCCCGGTTCCCCTCTCTGAGGGTTAATCCCGCACCGAAGCAGACGATGCCCTTCACGCCCGCATCAAAACACCAGTCAAGGATGCGCCGCACATTCTCCTCCGTGTCTGTCAGGAAGGGCAGCAGCGGCGTCATCCAGACCACCGTCGGGATCCGGCGGCGCTGAAACTCCCGGAGCACCGCATAGCGCCTTGCGCCGGTGCAGACGTTCGGCTCCAGGATGCGGCTCAGGCTCTCGTCCGAAACGGTGAGCGTCATTTGCAGGACGCTTTTGCTTTTTCGGTTGATGCTGTCAAAGAGGTCGATGTCCCGCAGCACCAGATCGGACTTCGTGATGACCGAAGCGCCGAAGCCGTAACGCTCGATGATTTCCAGGCAGCGGTGCGTCAGCCCGAGCTCTGCCTCGCAGGGCTGGTACGGGTCGCTCATGGAGCCGGTGGAAATCATGCAGGCCTTGCTCCGCGTTCTCAAGGCGCGCTCCAGCAGCTGCGGCGCGTTCTGCTTGACCTCGACATCCTCAAAGGGATGGGTAAAGCGGTAACAGCTGCTGCGGCTGTCGCAGTAGACGCAGCCGTGCACACAGCCGCGGTACAGGTTCATCCCGTTCCAGCGGGACAGCAGTGATTTTGCCTCAACAAAATGCATTGTTCCTCTTCATCCTGTTTGATCAAGCGCCGCAGTCCGACCCGGGCGCAGGGGCCTCCCGGCAGCGGTGTTGCCTTAATTCTCAGAGCTGTCCCTGGCGAGGATGTCCAGCTCTCTGAGCATCTGGTATTTTTTCCTGCCGTTATCCAGGTTGCTCTTGAAGTCTTTTCGATATCTCTTATCGAGAAACAGCCTGCCGTAGCGAAAGAGCTGATAGAGCCAGGCGCAGGGCTTCAGCTGAGGATATTTCTTCAGCGCATCCCAGTGGAGCTCACCGGCTTTCTGAAGATAACGAAACAGCCCCGCATTGCGAATGGAGGCCGCTGTCGATTCGACCCTGACGCCGCCCGCGTTCTTCGTTCCGAAATTGCCGGAGTTCATGACGTTTTCCAGCAGGAAGTCGCACATCTCGTCACTGGCATCCGCGCACCAGCGTATCGTGTCCGGCAGGCCGAGGCAGCGCTGGCAGACCCGCGCGGCCGCTTTGGCCAGGGTTTCCATATGCTCCTGCCTGGCAGCGGCGCAAAACGTGTCTGTCCAGAACGCGTCGTCCAGCTCCCGCTCGACGTACATCATCCAGTCGATCAGCTGCCGCAGGCCGACGCCCGCGCGAAGGTGATGGCGCAGATGATCCAGCAGCACGATGCCGTTTGCAAGCTTCGGCAGCATTGGGATCCGGTGCCCGTCCACTTCGCCCGTGACGCGCTCCTGCAGGCCTTCGATCACATAGGACTCGAGGTCCTCGTTCCTGTGGCTGTAGGTATGATGCAGCTCATACTCCAGTCTGTTTTTTTCAAACTCGATATGGCGCCCGTTGTCATCCCGCTTTAATTGAAATCCGTTGCGGAGCATTAGCTCCTTTGCCTGTGAAAAGAGCTCCCGGGGGACGATCAGGTCAATATCCCCCATGGCCCTGAGATAGGGGCGCGCATAATAGATCCCCGCAGCCGATCCCTTCAGGATCACCATGGGGATGTCGTTTTCGGCAAAGAGACGGCAAAGCCCATCCTGCGCGAACATGTAGCGGGTATAGGCATCCACCTGAACGTATTGCGCGTTTTTCCAAGGTTTTCTCTCCTCCTCGGAGAGCGACGCCGGCAGCGCCGCGGCGGCCATCGCCGTCACGGTCTGGTTGTTCGCCTCTTTCAGAACCGCGTTCCAGTCCTGCTGCTCCTGATTTTCCCAGCGCTCTCCCCGGAGAGCGCATTTCAGCAGGTCAAGCAATGTTTTTTGAGCCTGATTCATCTCTGATCGGATCTCCCTGTTCTCAATCATGCTGCGTTTCCTTAGTCTCTGTGCCGTCTGGATCAGCTACTTTGATTTTACTCCATGGTTTTCTTTTTTACAATGCTTTCCTTCCCTGCATAATCTCTCAATTGACTTTCCCAAGCGCTATGATATAATTCGTTATTATGCGTTTTGGGCTATCTGCGGCAGGGACATGCTTCTCCGCCAGAGACGGCTTCTCGCATCGAGCCATACTCCATATTTGGAAGTGAGGTAACGCTCATGAAAAACGGCATGACCGCGCTCTTGCTTGCTGCGCTTGCTTTTCTTGCTCCTTTTTTTGCCCAGGGCGCCGCTTTTGCCGCTTCAGGAGAGGACACGCCGGCCCCCGGTCTGTACGGAGAGCATGTCCGTCTGATCACCGATGTGAACAGCGCCCCCATGGAGATTGAAAAAACCGATCCGGTGACCGGACAGCGCAGCATCAGGACTGTCCGGGGAAGCGATTATATCCCCGTCAATTCCACGGATTTTGTTCAAATGATCTGCGGGCACGCTTCCGGCTCGTACAGTCTGGTCGGCGGGGAGTTCTATCTTTATTTTTACGATCAGGATCTGAATGTCAACTGGGACATTCTCGATCACACGGATGCGGCCACCGGCGAGAGAAACCGGGTCTCCATCGAATATCTGAAGGCGCTCAACGGCTTTCAGTTTACCGGCATTCCCGATGGGAGCTATGTCCGACTCGCACCCGCCAACGGCTATGAGTGCCGGCTTTTGATCTGGGATGGATGCCAGACCGGCTATCCCGTATCCGGGCTGACGACGGTCTTCAACGCCGACGGCGAGAAGGAGCGGCTGCCTGCGGACGGCTCCGCCTGCATTCAGGTGCCGGTAACGGCGGTCTATCTGATTGCAAAGCCCGGCTACACCTTCCTCAGTATGACGACAAGCAATACCGAGGTCACTGAGCCGGTATCCCACCCGGAATGCCGCTTCCCGGCCCAGGTGATCCATTTGCGGGGCTTCGGCGGCGCAGGCCGTGCAAAGAACATCCGCATCGCTGCCGGATATGATTACACGACCGGGAGCTTCTCCCGTGTCATGCCGAATACGGATCTTTCCGATTCGGTCATTGTGCTGGATGACGCCCACTATCAGCCGGTTTCCTTGTCGAATCCGCAGCTCGATCCGGTGATGCAGAATATCCGCAACTGCATGGATTTTACCTGGACCGCCACGGCTGATATTGTGGACTGCTGGGGTCCGGACGGTACGAGCGACGGTGTTCCCGGCGTTTTCCGGAAGGGCGTCACCTATCACGGCATCCCCTATCGCTCCGGCTGGTCCACGCCGATCTATGTCGGCTGGCATGTCAGCAAGCAGACCTTTATGAACGCCGCCAACGATCCGGACAGCATCTTCTATCACCACAAGTCCACGGCCAACCCTGGGCCCTATTACAGCCTCGTCTGCTCCTCCTTCGGTGCGCTGGTTTCCGGTTTCCCCTATCCCATGACGAACTACGGCATGATGAAGGACCCGCAGCTTCTTGTCACAAGGACGGAGGAGCCGGTTATCGGCGGGCTGATGTCGGATGGCGTCGGCCACTGCTTTATTCCGGTGGCGCGCTCCGTAAGCGCGGACAAGCCCCCTGTTCTGACGCTGTCAGAGCAGGTCGGCCCTCTGACCGCCTGTCGCAATGTGTTTCAAGGGATCTCAAAAAGCTGGAAAGGGATCGGCCTGAAATCCACCTACCCGTCGGAATTTGTTTACCATGTCTCTGCCGGCTCGTTCTCTCCCATTCCCTATGACATCAGCACTTACACCATCAAAAACGGCAGCGCAAGGCCGCATCGGGGCGACCAGAGTGTCTACACCTCTGCGATGAGTGTGCTTGTCAACATCAAGGATCCTGACGCCACGAGGCTCTATTATCAGAAATTTGATGTTGTCTGTGACCACGGGGTACCTGTCAGTGTTTCTCCATGCCAGTCCCCGCAGTATGTGGACATCGCTCCGGGAACCACCCAGGTGATGCTGAGAAGCTCCACCTCCGGCAGCGGCACCTTCACCGGGGTCCCGCTTGAGGGCAGCGCAGTCTACGGCGTGTGGGCAAGCCGCGGCAATGAACAGCCCTCAGCCCCGAACAACACAGAGTTTTTTGAGTGGCACGATCTGGCAGCGGAGACGATCACCTATCAGATCCGGGACGGCGTCCTTGTCACGGACGACGAGTTCTGGTACGCCGTTGCGATGGCTACCAATGAGATGGACTATGTCAAGGCAAATCACAAGAGCGGCCTGATCAGCATCCCCTATCAGCTGCCGGTCCGGTCAGAAGGCGAGACCGAAGCGCACTCGGATTATTCCAGCTATGCCGAGCGCGCGCGCATCACGTCCGACAGGCCCGTCTGGGCTTTCTTCCGCAAGGGTGTCTTTGGGGCGTATGTCACGGGATTGACGCTTGCGGAAGGCTGAGTCAGGCCAGATCCACCGTTGCGATCCTGGGCTCGAAGCAGCAGGTGGGGCGCACGCACACAATGCGCACCCCGCTTGCCCGCTGGGGGCCGACCTTCAGGAAGCTTGCAAGGACGGAAGTATTTCCGCCGAGGCCGAGCGGGCCGATGCTCGCCTCGTTCACACGGCGGGTGATCTCCCGCTCCATCTCGCTCTGCACATCGTATCTGCCGTCCGCCTGGGCCTGCAGCATCATGGATGCCGCCTCGAAATGGGACCTGCCGATGCCCACGGCCAGCGTGCAGGGAGAGCAGCCGAGCTGCGCCACCCCTTCGGTGGCCCACTTGACGATCTCATCGAGCACGACTTGGGTGTCGTGCTTGTGGAAAACCCGGTAGGTCTTAGCGCGGATCGCGGGTCCGCCGCCGAACATCAGGATATGCAGGCGGAGCACATTCTCCTCGCAGCGGCGCAGCAGGATCGGCGCGGGCTCCACGCCTGCGCTGTCGGGGTCCAGGCCTCCGCTCTGGTCGATACGGGAGCTGTCGTCGCCCATGATGCCCATGGGCCGGCCCGGCAGACTGCGCAGGCCCTGCCGGACCCCCTCGCGGATCTCGTCCAGCATTCTGCCGGTGACGGCGCAGTCCGCCCCCACCTCCAAAAGCAGATGCGGGATGCCGGTATCGTCACACAGGGGGCTGCGGTTTGCCTCCGCCGCCTCCGCGTTATCCAGGATCGTTTTCAATACCCATCTGGCTTTTTCGTTCTGCTCTCTCTCGATCGCCTGCCGATACGCCTCTTTTTTGTCCGCCCGGAAGGTCGAGCCGGCCTCAACGAGCGTGTCCCTCACGAGACTGACAATATCATTTTTCATAAATGCTCCTCCCGTGGGCCGCGCCGATGATGGCGGGGTATTTGTCGACCTTGATCAGATGCAGGGCCTCCATCCCAAGCTCCGGAAAGGCAAGGACTCTCTCCTCGCCGGTCTTGCTCCCCAGCAGCGCCGTCACGGGCGGGATCACCGCATAGACCGCGTTATATCGCTCCAGCGCGGCAACCGTCTCGGGGTGCAGCGCCCCCTTGCCCAGGTGAAGCTTGACGCCTGCGGCGCTCAGCGGCGCGATGCTGCTCTCGATCTCCAGCTTGTTGGAGCTCGTAGGCCCGACGCCCGCCGGGCTGACCGCCGTATGAAAAATGACCTGACCGTGTAAATCTATGCCAAGGGAAGCTTCCGTTCCGTCTTCAATCATCCGCAGGAGCTTCGGAAGCACCGCGTCTCTCCCGCAGAGGATATAGCCGCTGATCTCGACCGTATCGCCCACCTGAAGCGCTTTCGCCGCTTCCTCGCTGATCGGTGTGGTCAATTGTATCATTGTTTCACTCCCTTTTATGGAAAGGACAGTCTGCCTCCGCGTCAGGCAAGCAAGCGATGCGGGGGAAGCAGACTGTCTTTTTTTACTCGTTCACCGCAAAGAGCTTTACATAGCCGCTCTCATTCTTGATTACGCCGAAGGCGCGGGCGCGGTTGTAGATTTTCTTTGCCCAGTTGGTGTGGGGCTTGATCTCGTTCATCTTATTGCCGCCGGCGCCCTTGACTACGCCCCCGTCGGTGCCGAGGATCTGGCAGGCATCCTCATACTCCTCCCTGGTGACGGCCATCAGGGCGTTGACGAACTTGACGTGGGTCGGGTGGATTACGGTGCGGCCGATAAAGCCGTTGGCCTTGTCCAGCAGCACCTCGCGCAGCAGGCCGTCGATCTCGCCGTTTACCAGCGGCTGGCGGCGCATGAGATAATCCTCGATCCCATAGTGCTGCAGATCCTCAAACATGAGCTCCTTCGGCGCGCGGAAATACTCCCACACGGGGCCGGAGATCACATAGTCGTTATTGCGGCCGCACACGTTGACAATATCGCTCAGGCACTCGCGGACCGTCATGATGTCATAGAGACTGTAGTCAACGCCGCGGCGCACACCGAAGACAGAGCTGAAATCCGTCCCGCCGACACGCACCTGCAGCACCAGATGACGATACTTGTCCAGGATCTTCTTGATGCCCATGAGCTGCTGCATGCGGCTCTCCTTATAGGCGACCTCCGGGTCCTCGATGATCGGCATGCCATAGAGGATCTCCCCGAAGCGGTCGTTCAGATCCTGCAGGTAGGCATAGTATTCATAGCCGTTCTCGGCGTTGAATTTGGGGAAATTGACGCCGCAGAGGGAGCGGACCTCCTGCTTTGTCAGCTTCTCGCCAAAGGCCTTGAACTGCGCGAGATTGCGGATACGCACGAAAATCAGGGGCACATGGTCCGCATCCAGCTCCCCGCTGTCCACCGCCTGGGTGACCGTGGCCAGCAGATGATGGACGTTTTCCATCGCCTCCGGCACGCGCTCCTCCGGGCAGGCATCCTCAAAGCAGAGCACCATGGTGGTAAGCCCCGGCATGGCATGCTGCAGGATTTTCGGCGTGAAATCCTTGAAGCCCGGCATATACATGGTAGCGCCCAGGCAGTATTGCAGCAGCTCGCGGTCAGTATATTTGTTGAAGTGCTCCGGCTCAACCACGAACTTGAAATCCGGGTTGTACAGATGATGTCTCATGTACGCTTAATATCCTTTCTTAAATTCCGGTCGCTGCCGGGGTTCGTAATCAAATCAGGCTGCCCTTCGGGCTCCAGACCGCCTCCGGATAATAGGCGTCGATCATTCGCTTGACAAGGGCGCACTGCTTGGCGCGCTTTCTCGCGTCATCCTCGGTGCTGTCCCAGCTGTGGGTCGCCGCGACGGAGCCGCCGGTCTTGAGATAGATGGGCGCTGCGATGCGGATCATCTCCGGTACCTCATAGTGGCGGATAAAGCCGCCTGTGGACTTCGGGTTTTCGGTGTGGATATCAATGGGGCAGTCCACGGCCTGGCGCATGGCGGCAAGCATTTGCAGCTGGATATCGCGCACGGGATTGATGGAGTCGGCGCCGATGCTCTCCAGCAGCTTTGCCGAGCAGGGATTGCCGTGGCCGGCATGGGCCGAGACCTTGAAATGGCAGTCCTCGGGGATCTCTCCGGCCTTGCGCATCTCATTGAGGATCCAGAGGCAGCCCTCGTCATACACCAGAAAGCCGCGGCAGCCGATGTGCGCGGCGCGCTTGACGTCCTCGATCGCGCGCACGATCTGCTCCTGACCGCGCAGGCGGTAGCCCATGCGCACACCCTCCTCGGTATGGACGGAGGCGGAGGTGTCGGTCGTGGCGCGCGGGCCGATGGCGAGGATCAGATCGGTCTTCCACTGGTGGGCAAGCTCCACCATCTTGCCGATCTCCTCATCGGTCAGGCGCATGATGCCCTGGGTCTGGGTGACGCGGTGGAGGTACAGGCCGTAGCCGTCCATGGCCTCCAGCAGGGCCCGCATGACCTTCGGCCCCTGGATGCCGGGGACCTCGAAACGGTACTGGCCGCCATCCCGAAAGCGCTTTTCAGAGCTCGGCAGATCGTAGGCATCGCCGCCGGGAAGCCCGACAGACTTCAGAAACTCTCTCGTTTTATCCATGCTGTTCATTTCTTCTATTTCCTTTCCGTCGTAAACATTTTATTCAGCTCGTCGATCAGCGCGTCAATAGCCTCCCGGTGGTCAAAGACGATCGGCGGAAGCTTGCGGCTGAGCCCCTTATGGATCCGGCAGTCGATGAAGGCCGCCCTGCCGCAGCCGCGCAGGCTGCCGATCGCCTCAATCAGCTCCTCCCTGCTTGTCACCGCATGACCGACCGTCCGATATCCGCAGGCCTCGGCGATCCTGGTAAAGTCCACAAGGTGTCCCGCGGAGGGCTGGCCGCCCACGGATTCGTGCGCTCCGTTATTGAGCACCACATGCAGGAAGTTCGGCGCGTCCACCTTGCTCACCATGGTCATGGCGCCCAGGTGCATGATGGCGGCGGAGTCCCCGTCCAGCGCAACCACGGGCCGCTCCGGCTTTTCAAGCGCAATCCCCAGCGCGACCGAGCTTGCGTGCCCCATGGCGCCGACATTGAGAAAGTCGCGGGCCCTGGTCTCCCCGCGCTTTTCACGCAGGAAAAAGAGCTCGCGCGTGGCGCGCCCGGTCGTTGCGCTGTATATCGTATCGGCGGGCATGTGATCCAGGATCACCTCGATCGCCTCCTCCCGGCTCATGGGATAAACGGCGTCCACATTGTTGGGCTTGTCCGGGTCGGCCATGACGCCCTTCGGCGCGATCAGGGCATAGGGCTGCCGGGTCTCCCGGCACCGGGCCGCCGCCCTTCTGACCGTCTCGGCAAAAGCCGCGTCGTCATCCGTGAGCACGGTATACGGGATGTGCATCAGCTCGAGAAGCCCGGGCGTGATCTCGCCCTGCAGCCGGTGCTGGGGGTGGTTGGGCTCGGAATCGCCCTGTCCGCGCCAGCCGATCAGCAGGAGCATCGGGACGGCGTACACTGCCTGATCGACAAGGCTTGCCAGGGGATTGACCGCGTTGCCCTGGCCGCTGTTCTGCATATAAACAAGCGGCAGCTCCCGGCTTGCAAAATAATGCCCCGCCGCAATGGCGACCGCGTTTCCCTCGTTCGCGGCGATCACGTTGCGCGCTCCGCAGTGGGCGAGGGCGTAGTTGCAGAAGCCGTTGAGATAGCTGTCCGGTACGCCCGTAAAAAAGCGGACGCCATTATCCGCCAGGGCTTTGAATACGCTTTCCTGATTCAGCATCTTACTTCTTTTCGCCTCCTACAGAGCCCTTGCCCTTGTAAAGGGTGAAGTATTCCGGGCTGTCGCCCCTGGTGATCGTCCATGCCCTTTCAAAGGCCTCCACAACGTCCTGCGGCAGGGGGCCGGCCTTGACCGTCTCCATATTCTGCTGCAGGTGATGGAGCTTGGAGGCGCCGACCAGGATCGCGTCGCCCCTGTCGCCGTTGAGCATGGAGTGATACGCAAGCCAGCGGTAGGTCGCTTCAATGCTGGACATGCCCTGCCTGGACGCTGCCGCTTTGATCAGCTCAACCGCGTCAAAAAAGCTTCTCTTCCAGTAGCGCCCCTGGTAATTGGGCCGATGGGTAAAGCGGCCGTCGGCGGGCGCATCCTCAAACCTCCCGTAGCGCCCGGTCAGCAGGCCGCCGCACATGGGATTGTAGGCATAAAAGCGCATGCCAAAGCTGTTGAGGCAGTCGTTCAGCTCCGCCTCCGCGCGCCTTGTCAGCGGATTGTACACGCCCTCGAACACCGTGGGCCGGACCCAGCCGTGCCTGTCGCAGATATGCCAGACGTCCGCGACCATCCAGGCGGGGAAATTGGAGAGGCCGAGCTCGCGGAATTTTCCCTGCTCGTGCAGCTCGGCCATTGCCCCCAGCACGCCCTCCACCGGTGTCGCGGGATCGGGAAAATGGAGGAACACCGTGTCCGCCGCGGGCAGCTTCATCCGCTCCAGCGATTCGTTCACCTGCTTATAGGCCGCGTCCGCGTCCAGCTTTCCGCTGATGCGCGGATTGACCTTGGTGGCGATCCGGAAGGGGCGGTCGAGCTGCGGCAGAACCTCGCCCAGCAAGCGCTCACAGTTGCCCTCGTTGTAGACATAGGCTGTGTCCAGCTCGTCATAGCCCGCATCCAGGAAGGCCTTGACAAATGCCTCCACATCCGGGCTGAAAACAGATTCGCCGAAGGTCATCGTACCGAGGATCAGTTTCACATCATTCATATTCTCATTCCTATAAACGCTTTACCAGCTTACTGACTGTTTCGTTTCCACTGTAAACGGAGGCAAACACCTCTGCGCTGACTTGCGGGTCCACCCCGGCGCAGGCCATCAGACCGTCGTAGCGGGCTCTGAATTCTCCGTCGCTCAGCGGGTTTTCCGGTTCTCCCTTGGGATAGTCCACCCGCTCGCTGTATTCCCCGTCCGGTGTTCGGATCGTTACAACGGCAGCCTGTATTTCGGGGAAGACCGCGCTCAGCGCAGCATCCGCCAGCACGCGCACCTTTCGTGTGAGCGCCAGGATTTCGGCGTCCTTCACGCTCTGCTCCGAAAATTCCTGCAGGCCGGCTTTGCCGCAGAGAAAGCCGACTGCCGTGGCATACGGGATGCTCATCTTGGCGCTATAGCTGCCGGGGATTTCTGTGTGGTCATGTCCGGCGACTGCCAGATCATAGGTTCTGACCTCGATCTCCCTCACCTCTGCCGGCTTTACCTTTTCCCGCAGACAGATCGCCGCTTCCACGGCAGGGTGCGTATAACGGCAGGAGGCGTAGGGCTTCGTATAGGATTTCATGATAGCCCAGCTGCCGCCGAGCAGGACGGGCTTGAGCTCCACATTCTCCCTGCCGGTCATCATTTTCAGAAAGCCGCGCCCGCCGAGGGGATCCGGATGCCCTTGAAACCCGGCTTTGCCGAGCTGCAGCGCCGTCAGAGCCAGTAGGCTTGTCTTCGCCACATTGTATGGCTTCAGCTCGCTCCCGTCGTCGAGCACCTTCAGCATCCCGCTTGCCGCCACGCAGGCCGCTGCAAAAGCCTGAAAGCGCTCCTCTCCGGAAAAGCCGAGCATATAGCTCGCCGCAAGCGCCGCCCCGAGCGTACCGCAGGTGCCGGTCGCATGGTAGCCCATGGCCTTGTGTTCCGGCTGAATGGAGACCGCCATCGTATAGGAGGCCTCATAGCCCACGATGGCAGCGCGCAGCAGCTCGTCGATCGTGATCCCATAGCGCTGGGCCAGGGGGATCAGGAGGCTGAAAATCGGGCTGCCCAGGTGGATGATGCCGGAATTTGTCCCATCGTCAAAATCCAGCGCGTGGCCGTTCAGTCCGTTCAGGAACACCGCTTCCTTCAAAACCAGGTCCTTCCCGGTCCCGATCGCTTTGAACGCGCCCGGCTCCGGTTGGGCAAAGGCGAAGTACTTCTCCAGCTTGCTCCTCTGGAATACAGCCCCGGCGCAGGTCACGGCCAGATAGTCCTGCAGGCTCCTTCTCGCCCGTGCCATGACGGGCTCCGGAATCTGCAGCTCTCTGACAGCGTTGATGGCTTCCAGAAATTCAGTTGATCTGTTCATGTGTAATTCTCCCGCTCGGTCAGGCTTTTTCCGGCAGTATCATATGAGAAGCAGGCCGGCACAAGCAGCACACCGCCATGCCGGCCTGTTATTCTCACTTTTCTCCCTCTTCAGACGCTTTCTTCATGTCCGGTACGAGCGCCTTTTCCCCGGCCAGGTACATGGTGGCCAGGCCGAAGAGGATCAGGATCGTAGATGCATAGATGATTACAGGAATAAAGGATTTATAGATCCAGGTGCAAATCGCGCCGGCCGTCTCTCCGCCGATGATCAGCGCGAGGACATAGCCAAAGAAGGTCAGGCCGCCGGCGAAAAGAACGATCATGATGCCGTATCCGAAGATGAGCTTACAAACGTCCGCAATCTTCTTCCGTGTTTCTTTCATCGCTATTCTCTCCTTACAGTCCCAGGATCGGCAGCCAGCCCATCAGGACGATCACTTCCATGAGGAACTGTGCGGCCACCCACCACAGATTGTTCTTGAAGGTCTTGCCGAAATCGGATTCCGCCAGACTCATGCCGGCGTACATGCCGAGACCGAGGGGCGGCGTGATGCCGCACATGACGCCGCAGATGCAGGGCAGCATGGCGGCCGCCAGTGTGGGATGAACGCCCTTGGAGGCGAGGATGGTGATAAACACCGGTCCGAAAATAACCACCAGCGAGGAGCCGGGGATCACCATGCCGAGCAGGCAGGTGATGAGGCAGATGAAGACCACAAGGCCGAATTTGCCCATGCTCATGCCCTGCATAAAGACCAGCATCTCATCGGTCACCTTGAGGTCCGTGAACATGGCACCGATCATGTAACCGAACACGCACACGCCGATTGCGGGCGCAATCGTCTTGATGCCGTCGGCGAACATGCGCGCGATGGCATTCGGGGTGCACTGCTTTTTGTCCTTTGCGATGAGGACGGCATAGATGGACGCGAGGCCGCCAATGAAAATGAGCAGCGAAGAGCTCATATACTTGGCGCCGTCCTTGCCGAGGCGCGCTGTAAAGAAGGTGGATTTGAAGTAGTAGTCCAGGATGAACGGGAGCAGGATGATCACAGGCAGCAGCAGCCCCTGCCAGCCCTGCCGGAAGGTCTCCTTCAGATCGGGCAGATCCTCCTTTCTCATCGGGGCGACTTTATAATATTTGCAAAAGGCAAACACCATGACAATACGCTGCAGAATGAACCAGAGGCTGCATCCCCAGAGGACGATCCAGAACTCCGCCTGGGTGATGAAGCCCTCGCCATAAGCAGCCATGCCGGTCAGGGCGCCGAGGGCCGCCGTTATATTGCCGGAGGGCGGGATCATATTGCCGAGATAGGACGAGTTGGACTCGATATTGGCCGCGAGCTCCGCAGGGAAGCCGGATTTCTTCATGGCCGGAATGGTGATGGAGCCGGTTGCCATGACGTTGCCCGGGCCGGAGCCGGAAAGCGCGCCCATGAACGCGCTTGCCACGACGGCGACATAGCCGGCGCCGCCGGTGACGCGCCCGAGCAGGGCAAGGATGACCGCGATGGCGCTGTCGATGACCTTTGTCTTTGTCAGCAGGATCGACATGGCGCAGAACGCCGTCATCGAATACAGAAGCGAAGTCTTCAGTCCGGTGTCGATATATCCGCCGACGTGTCCCCAGGTGCCTGTGATCGTCAGCAGAATGATAAAGCTGATCAGAACGGCCTCATAGACCGGTCTTTTCAGCAGCAGGAACCATACAATGATCACTGCGAGCATAATAGCCAGATAGGTTAATGCTGCTGGCATACTGTTTTTTCCTCCTCTTTCTCTCTTTGCGAAGACGCTTTTCCAGTACTTCAGGAGTTGCACCTGAAAAAAGGCTGCTGTACTGATGCGGGGGGGCCATATGGCCCCCCCTTTTTTTATGGGATCTGGGTCTGATTACTTCATTTCGCTCAGGTTCGTGCAGTCCTTGAAGGCGCGTGCATGGATAATTGCGATCGAGTCAGGCAGGTCGACGGATTTGACAGACGTATTGCCCATGAAGGCTTCCTCGCCGATCTCGGTGACGGCATAGTTCCTTACCGTATTGGGAATCTTAACGCTGGCGTCGCTGCCAAGATACTTCTCGACGCCGACATTCGCGGAGTCAATGATATAATATTTGACATTGTTCTCAACGAAGGATGCGGGCTTTACGATCTTGACGGTATCCGTGTACAGCGTCTCGCCGTTCTCGCCGGTCAGCTTGCAGCGGTAGTCATATTTGTATCTTGCATCCGTGGCCTCGGTCTTCAGGGTCGGGGTGTTCTTGCCCTCGGCAGAGGAATACATGGCCTTCCAGGTGCTGCCGGTGCTCAGCTTGTACTGCCATTCATAGGTGGCAACGCCGGTTGCCTCGACTGCGAAGGTAACGCTTTCGCCCACATTCGCGCTGGCGTCCACGGGCTGCTTTACGATCTCGGGCTTTTCTGCGGGCTTTACGATCTTGACGGTATCCGTGTACAGCGTCTCGCCGTTCTCGCCGGTCAGCTTGCAGCGATACTCATATTTGTATCTTGCATCGCTGGCCTCGGTCTTCAGGGTTGCGGTGTTCTTGCCCTGGGCGGAGGAGTACATGGCTTTCCAGCTGGAGCCAGCTTTGTACTGCCATTCGTAGGTGGCAACGCCGGTTGCCTCGACTGCGAAGGTAACGCTTTCGCCCACGTTTGCCGTTGCGTCCACAGGCTGCTTGGTGATCTTAAGCCCGCTGGGCTTTACGATCTTGACGATATCGGTCGTCACGACCGCGCCGTTGGTGCCGGTCAGCTTGCAGCGATACTCATATTTGTATCTTGCGTCGGTGGCCACGGTCGTCAGGGTTGCGGTGTTCTTGCCCTCGGCAGAGGAATACATGGCCTTCCAGGTGCTGCCGGTGCTCAGCTTGTACTGCCACTCATAGGTCTTCACATTGTTTGCCTGCACGGTAAAGGTAACGGACTCGCCGACATTTGCTTCGGCGTTCACAGGCTGCTCCACGATCACGGCCGCTTTTCCGGCCTCAAAGTCCAGCGTCTCGCTCGCCTCGAGGCCGTTTTCCTCGTTCTGCTCGTCGTTGTTCTCCTCAGCCGCCGGATTTTCCTCCTCAAGGAGCTCGTCCTGATTGGCGTTATCCGCATCGCCAGGCACGTTTCCTTCGTTCTCGTTAATGATTTCGTCTTCGTCATTCAGGACTTCATCAGGCAGTTCGGTGTAAGTATCTTCCTGCTCGACAGCCTCATCCAGGATCTCAACATCGTCGGCAAAAACAGTCGCCGGAGCAAGGATGGAGAGAACCATCAGAAGGGAGAGGACAAGGCAGAGAATTTGTTTTTTGTTCATTACAATCTCCTTTGTATCAATTAAAAGTATTTTTGGCCTGTTGTCGGCCGCATGGGTACTTGTCACTGATACTCACGGGAACCTGTAATCGATGGGGTTCAGCTCCGGCCGATCCTGCGGCCTCATGCTGATTGCGCGTGCTGCGATATATCTCTTGATTCTGCGTCTGTCATCCGACAGCGGCAGACAGAGAACAAAGAACCAGGCCAGCAGCGTTCCGAGCAGATCCCGTATATTAAGCGGGGAAGAATACCAGGAATCTCTCGCTTCAAAGCTGATCTCATGCTGTCTTGCCCACTCCTGAGCGTAGCTGCCTGCAGAGCCGCAGATCCGTTCAAGACTTGAATCGATAAATGCGGAATCCGCAATGTATTCCACTGTACGCGGAAGCTGCGCTTCTCTCAGCAGTTCCATGCCGCCGAAAACGCGATCGCCGATATGCCGGAATCCGTCCCTGAAAACCAGGACGCGGAACGACGTCCCCACAAAGGCTTCATCCTCTATGGTCTTCAGCGAATGCGGGAAAAGGGCCGCATTCCCCGGCGGCATGCTCTGATCCGTGTGCCTCTGACCCGAAAGCAGGGGGAATACAAATATCTGAAGCGCGAGCGCCGCAAGGATCAAACAGATCAGCAGCTTTCTTTTACATATCTTCAATTTGCCTCCCCCCTTTCTGATCAGATCACAGGGAATCAATCATTATCGATTATCGTACATTTTCTTGTAATAATTCTGGTATTCGCCGGAGACGATCTCCTCCCACCAGGGTTTGTTGTCGAGATACCAGCGGATGGTCTTTTTGATGCCGTCCTCAAACTTCGTCTCCGGAAGCCAGCCCAGCTCGTTGTGGATCTTGGTCGGGTCTATGGCATAGCGCATGTCATGCCCCTTGCGGTCGGCAACGTGGGTGATGAGGCTCTCGGGCTTTCCCAGCTCATGGCAGATGAGCTTTACGATGTCGATATTCGCCATCTCATTGTGCCCGCCCACATTATAGACCTCGCCGATGCGCCCCTTGTGCAGGATCAGGTCGATGGCCTTGCAGTGGTCCTCCACATACAGCCAGTCGCGCACGTTCTTTCCCTCGCCGTAGACGGGCAGGGGCTTGTCGTTGAGGCAGTTGATGATCATCAGCGGGATAAGCTTCTCCGGGAAGTGATAGGGCCCGTAGTTATTCGAGCAGCGCGAAATCGTCACCGGCAGGCCGTAGGTGCGCAGGTACGCCAGCACCAGCAGATCCGCCCCGGCCTTGGAGCTGGAGTAGGGAGAGCTCGTGCGGATCGGCGTCTCCTCGGTGAAGAAGAGGTCGGGCCGGTCCAGCGGCAGGTCGCCGTAGACCTCGTCGGTCGATACCTGATGATAGCGCACATTGCCGAAGGTGCGGCAGGCATCCATCAGCACCGAGGTGCCGATGATGTTGGTCTCCAGGAAAACAGAGGGGTTTTCGATGCTGCGGTCCACATGGCTCTCGGCGGCAAAGTTCACGACCGCGTCCGGCTTTTCCTCCTCGAACAGCCGGTACACGCCCTCCCTGTCGCAGATATCCAGCCTCACAAAGCGGAAGCGGGGATGATCCATGATGTCCTTCAGTGTGGAAAGATTCCCTGCATAGGTGAGCTTATCCAGGCAGATGATCCGATCCTCCGGATGCGCCTTCAGCATATGAAAAATAAAGTTGGAGCCGATAAAACCGGCGCCTCCGGTTACGATAAGCGTCATTTTTTCTCCTCCGCAATTGATATCAGGTACTGCCCATACTCCGTCATTTTCAGCTCCTCACCCAGCGCATCAAGCTGGCTCCTGGTGATGAAGCCGCGCCGCCAGGCGATCTCCTCAATGCAGGAGACGTAAAAGCCCTGACACTCCTGTACCGTCGCCACGAACTCTGACGCCTTGAGCATATTGGCGGGAGTCCCGGTATCCAGCCAGGCCATACCGCGGCCAAGCAGCGTCACCTTCAATTCGCCCATTGCAAGGTAGGCATTGTTGACGGCGGTGATTTCAATCTCTCCGCGGGCGGAGGGCTTGACATTCTTCGCGATCTCCACGACGCGGTTGTCGTAAAAATACAGTCCGGGCACCGCATAATTGCTCTTCGGATTCCCCGGCTTTTCCTCTATGGAGATTACCCGATGGTTCTCGTCAAACTCGACTACGCCGAAGGATCGGGCATCCTTCACCGGGTAGCCGAAAATCGTCGCGCCTGTTTTGTTCTCCATCGCCCGGTGCAGCATGCGCGTCATATCCTGGCCGAAGAACACATTGTCCCCCAGGATCAGGCACACGCTGTCCGTGCCGATAAAGTCCTCGCCCAGAATAAAGGCGTCAGCCAGGCCGCGCGGCGTCTCCTGCACTTTATAGGAAAAGCGCATTCCCAGGCGTTCTCCGTCGCCCAGGAGCTTTTCGTAGAGCGGCAGATCCTCCGGTGTGGAGATGATCAGGATCTCCCGAATACCCGCCAGCATAAGGGTCGACAGCGGATAATAGATCATCGGTTTATCGTAGATCGGCAGAAGCTGCTTGCTGACCGCCTTGGTCATGGGATACAGACGTGTCCCCCTTCCGCCGGCGAGGATGATTCCTTTCATAACCGTACTCCTTTTACCCTCTGCACGAGAGCACAATATCACAGATGCGGTCGACATCCTCCAATGCCAGATCCGCATACATGGGGAGCGTCAGCACCCGGTCGGCCAGATACGCGGCAACCGGCGTCTTTTCCACACCCGCCGTGGGGAGATCGGTATAGCATTCAAAGCTGTTGGTCAGGGGGTAGAAATACTTGCGCGCCGTGATTTCCTGTTGGCCCAGCGCCTCAAAGACCTGATTCCGGTCTGCGCCGAAGCCGTCAAAAACCACCGGGAAATAGGCGTAATTCGATTCCACATCCTTCTGAGGCCTGCACAGACGAAGGCCGGCCACGCCCTCCAGGCGCTCACGATAGCGCTCCA
The DNA here is from genome assembly GCA_902790375.1 of Oscillospiraceae bacterium. Lineage (GTDB taxonomy): Bacteria > Bacillota > Clostridia > Oscillospirales > Oscillospiraceae > Limivicinus. The sequence goes on from CADARY010000010.1 coordinate 18,013, forward strand.
TCACGCTTTTACGCTTTGCGATCTCCCGATCCAGATGCCGCAGATTGCATATCCCCATCGCGGCCTGAAACTCGTTCATTTTCGCATTGCCGCCCACAAAGACGCATCTCTCCGGGCCGCGGATGCCGAAATTCTTCATATCATTGAGCGTATCCACCAGCGTGTCGTTCGCAAGGCAGACCGCGCCGCCCTCGATGGTATTGAACACCTTGGTCGCGTGGAAGCTGAACATGGCCGCGTCGCCGAAGTTTGCCGAGGACACGCCCTTATACTTCACCGCGAAGGCGTGGGCCGCGTCATAAATGACCTTCAGGCCGTGCCTTTTCGCAATGTCCGCGATCTTCTCCACATCGCACATATTGCCGTACACATGGACCGGAACGATGGCCACCGTCTTTTCCGTGATCAGGCTCTCGATTTTCTCTGCGTCGATGGTATAGTCCTCCGGATTGACATCGCAGAAAACCGGGATGAGATCGTTGCGGACGATGGCGTGGGTGGTGGAGGCAAAGGTGAAGGGCGTCGTGATGACCTCGCTGCCCTTGGGAAACTGCATGGCCGCAATCACATTTTCCAGGGCAAGATGGCCGTTGGTATACAGCACCACATGCGGGCAGCCGAGATAGCCTTCCAGCTCCCGCTGGAGCTCTTTATGCTCTGTGCCCATGTTGGTCAGCCAATGGCTCTCCCAAAGCTTTTTGATTTCCTCGCAAAATTCCTCATAGTCCGGCATGGAGGAACGCGTAACAAGAATCTGACTCATTGTATCCCACCTGCTATATTACTATTATACTGCAACTGCTGCTATTCCAGCAAGGGCAAAGTCACATTTTTCTGCCCAAACATCTAAATATTTTCTTAAGAAATACCGGTCATTCCGCTGAAGCTGCAGTTTATTTAACAATTCCCCGCGAACAATTGACCCGTTTCCCGTAAAAACGCCCGTTTGAGAATCAGACTGCAGGACTTAATAATCCATGCTTAGCTTGCTGACATCGAATCTGTCTAACAGCATATCTTCCCCGTCCGTGTTTTTGACGGAAACCGTATCCTGAATAAAACGGATTGTATCCCTGATCGCATCCAGATCCGGGCCGATGATGAAGGCCCTGAAAGCCTTCGGGAACTGCGAGCCGTTGTTGACGATCTCCGTCCCGATCCTGTGGAAATAGGTCGAATACAGCACATTCGGCAGGCTGTCCACCTTTTCTTTCCCGGACATGGAAGCGATGACGCCATCTTTCGCCAGCAGGGTGAAGGTGCAGCCATAGTGTCCTTTAAATGTCGGGTCTTCCTTTTCAAGCTCCTCCGGGTGCATATTTCCGGTCAGGGAATGGCTGATGAGCATTCTGAGATGACTGACTCCGTTAAAATGCTCCGTATAGTGGAAGGCGCTTGTGCCGCCAAGGCGGAAGCCCAGCTCAAAGAAAACGATGCTTCCGTCAGGTTGTGCAAAACCCTGCAGGCTGATCACGCCGTTTTTCAGGCCCATCTCCTGCAAAAGCCGGCGCACATTGGCGTCGTATTTTTCCAAATATTTCTTCAGCTGATTGGACGGATACAGATATGCGTCCATCAGCGCGTTGAAGCCCTCCCGTTCGATGCGGGCATATTTGTCAAAGATCGACGAGAACGCCGCCCGGCCATCGGCGAGTGTATAATAGGCGACAACTTCATGTCCATGCAAGACTTCCTCTACCACGACTCTCTTTGATTCCGAGTAGCTGAGGGCATATTCAATGCAGGAAGCAATGTCTTCCCTTCGGTTACAGAAGCGGATCCCCCTCGAGCCGGCATTGTCCGTGGGCTTGACAATCACAGGATAGACGATCTTTTCCAGATCCTCCGCCTTCATTTCCGCCGTGACATAGTAATCCTTTGCGACCGGGACGCCATACTGTCTGCAGATGCTCTTGAAAAGCAGCTTGTCCCTGGTGATTGCAAGCTGATCTTCATCCGTGATGTAAAACGTGGTTCCCAGCTCTCTGCTGAGCTTGATGGCGCAATTGGTCCTGAATTCACTGTACCCGGCAATCACGCCATCAACCCGGCTGTTGAGCGCCATCTCCTTCAGTGCCGGGATATCGGACCAGCTGATATTCCACGCCTCATCTGCGATTTTTTTCGCCGGCGCGTCGTCCCAGTTTTCGTTGGAATCCGTTGTGATCGTATAGATGCCCATCTCTCTGGCCGCATCAACGATCTGGCATTCAAGCTCCGTCGCCCCAAGGATGAGAAGCCGCTTGCCCCTCAGATCTTCATATTGTGTCAGACCGCCCCTCCCGTTCTCGGAGGAGCTTTCAAGGTGTTTGTCTTTTGTCTCTCTGGAAATTGCGTTCGGCATCTATCTCTTCCTCCCGGTTTTTCTTTTCACCGTATTGTGTTTTTATGCTCAGGCTTCTTTGACAGCCGCTGCCAGAATCCGCATGTCGTCCGCGTCATATCGCTGGTCGATCGGCAGCGGCAGGATATTCGCCGCGAGCTTATATTCCGTATCTGCCTCGCCGCACCAGCCAAAAACGTCCGGCCACAGCGTCGGGATATAGATCTTTTCCTGCTGCAGCTTTTTCCGGATCGCCGCGCCGTTTTCCAGCAGCAGCGGGTACATAAAGCTCCCCGGCTGATCGCTGAGCGCCAGGCCGTTGATGCCGCCGAGCGCCCGGTGAAGCGTCCGGTAGTTTTCCTCCCGGCGCGCTTTGACGAACGCATAGTCGATCCCGTGCAGCAGATTCGCCGTCAGCCTGGACATGCGCTTGATCGGCTCGGTGTAGAACAGCTCATTGTTCGCGGCATATTCGCCGTAAAACTCCGCGGCGGTCCGCTCATAGCGTCCCAGCAAAAAGCGCATTCTTTCAAAGGATTCGTCCTGCGGCAGCTCCTCCCCCAATACGCTGTCCGTGTAGAGAAAGGCCCCGTCCGCAACGCCGAAATACTTGCGGCAGGTATAGAGCGTATCCACTCCCGGCAGCGGCGGCTGGAAATAGCTCTGGGCCTGGTCGACGATCACCCGCCGGTATTTTCCGATCAGCGCCGCAATGCGGCTGTTGTCGAATTGGGAGTAATAATTGACGAAGTAGACCCACTCGTCCTCCCCCGGCGTGAGCTCCTGTGCCGGGAGAAAATCCCAGCCGACGCTGTAGAAGGCCCAGGCAACGCCCTCGCGCGTACAGACCTCGGTCACGGAATCGCAGATGAATTTCGGGATCCACAGTTTTTTGATCCGCCGTGCCCGCAGCAGCCAGGCCAGCGCATTGCGCCCGCAGTTGAGGGCGATCGCCCCCTCATGCAGCATGGGCAGGCGGTAGCTGTCCAGCTCGATATAGCCGCCGATTTCTCTCATCTTCTCATTGCTGCTCGCGCAGCGTCACTTTCACGTATTTGCCCGGCTCGCGCATGATCTCCTGAAGCCGCGCCTGTGTCTCAAACTTCAGCACCAGCGTCCCGATGGCTTCGTTCGCCGCGCTGAAGCCGCCGATCCTTGTGCCCGGCTCGATCCAGAGATCCCGCTCAACCACCGCGTCCACGATCGAGGGATCAATGGAAAGGGAGTCGAACACGCCCGGCCTGTCGCTGTGCAGGATCACTTCCGCCCAGCAGCCGTCATAGGGCCTCTGCTCCACGCCGACCGTCGGCATCCCGAGGGCGGCCCGAACCGCGTTCTCCACCAGCCTGACGCCGGTGGCATACTCCAGGCACTCCGCCAGGCGGTTGCCGCCGCCCCTGGGCGAGCACTCCATGATATAGGCTTTGCCGTCCGTCCCCTCGCGCGTCTCGATATTGTAAATGGACGTGCCCAGATGCAGCAGCTTGATCAGCCGCTGGATCTCCGCGCGCAGCTCCTCCTGGTGCTCCTCGCTCATGGAGGAGGGCCAGCTGTAGGCCGCCGGGGTATAGGGGTTCTCCGCCCCGCTGTCAAAGCGCTGGCAGTTGAAGGAGACGAACTTCAGCTCTCCGTCAACGGAAAAGCTGTCCGTATCCGAGGAAAAGCCGTGCTGGGTGATGAAGTCCTCGATGATAAACTCTTTGCCGCGGGAAAAGCCCAGGGCGTATTCGATGGCCTCACCGAGCTTCGCCGGGTCGTCCACCCGGGTAACGCCCTTGCTGCCCGCCGAATCCGTCGGCTTGACGATCACGGGCCAGTGGAAAGCATCGGCCTCCCGGAGCGCATCCTCAACGGCGGTATAGCCCTTTGCCGTCGGCACGTTGAAGCCGTGCTCCGTCAGGAAGGCCCGGAAGCGGCCCTTGTTCTGCAGGATCGAAACCGCCTCGAAGGAACCGACAGAGGGAAGCCCCAGCTGCTCGGCGACATAGGCGGCCGTCACGACGCCGGGGTCGCAGGCGAAGGAGATGATACCGTCGATTTCCCTCTCCCGGGCCGCGCGCAGCGTGGCCTCCCGATCCGTGATGCTGACGTTGCAGTATTCATCGGAATATTTGTGGGCAATATTGTCCGGCAGATAGTCCGCCGTGATCACATACGCGCCAAGCTCATGGGCTGCCCTGATCACAGGCAGCGCATAGCGCGACCCGCCGAGTATCATCAGTTTCTTTCTGTTCATTACGTTTGCTCTCCAAATTTCAGCTTTTTTCGTTTTTACCAGTTGAGGCCCATGGAGCAATGGTGGTCAATGGTAAACTCTGTTACGCCCAAGCCGATCAGCCGCTCCTGCTCCAGGCCGCTGATCCCTGCTCCTGTTGTGGCGATGGATACGGGGAAACCTTCCCTCTGGGCAAGCAGTATTTTTTCATCTGTCGCCGCCGCATAGAAATATTCCATGACGAGCGGATACTCGCTTTCCGCCGCGCTGACAGCGTCGGCTGCAACGAAGCCGCACCTCTTTGCCATTTCCAGCGGATCCCATGTTGAGTTCTGACCCTGCAGGAGAATATAGCCGCCGATGTCTTTTCCGAAAACGCGCCGCGCCGCATATTGAACGGCAGCGCTTCCGCTCTTGATGCGCAGCCTGTCAAGGACGCCGCAGCGTTCAGCGGCATCCCGGATCGCGGAAAAATGCGCCTCCCCTTCCTCGTCCCGAAAGCCGGAGTAGGCGTGAATGGAGAGCACCGGCGCCATCTCATAGCGCGCGCATATTTCAAAAAACTCCTCTATGGATGCCACCCTGGCCCCGGCATAGATCCTGTTTTTTCTGCTCCCTGCGTCAAACCGCATCAGTTCCTCGAAGCTAAAGGCAGATACAGGTCTGTCATCGGCGGAGCCCTCCGGGATCACGCTGCCGTCGGCATACCGGAGCTTCCTGCGGATCGTATCGTCGTCATGAAAGCAGACGCAGACGCCGTCCGCTGTAAACTTGGGGATCGTGACGCAGCTTCGATAGCCCATCCTGCCCGCCATCTCAAAGGCATAGACTGTTGACGCGGGGCACAGGCCGGAAAAGCCCTGGTGCGCATGATAGAGGATCTGCTCGTCCTCCCGCCGTCTCCCGTCATCCGGACGGCTGCCGATATCGGCGATGTCCAGGGAAACTCTCTCCGGAATGCTGACGGTGATTTTGTAGCGATCATACTCCCCCTGAACCGGCGGGAGCCGCCACTCTTTTCTCTCAAAGCTGTCCGGCGCGCCGAGCCGGTACGCGGGCGAATAATAAAGCGCCTTGTCGTCCCGATTGACAAGAAAGCCCTGTATGGTCGGGACCCCTTCCCCGTCGGCACTGTATTTTGCCTCGCAGGCAAGGATCTGCGGGCAGCCGTTGTCCGTCCCTTCAAGATATACCGAAAGGGTCCGGCCGACGCCGGTGTGATCGCTATAGTTCACAAGGTCAGTCAATGCCGCCGGTGTCGGTTTGTTGACCTGTCCCCGGAAAACAAAGCCATACAGGCCGGGGTTCTCCGGGTCCATTGCCTCGCCCCGTTTGTTGCTCAGCAGCAGCCTGATATACGCGCAGCCCGGGGCCGCCGCAGAAATCATATCATGTCCGATCTCCCGCTGTCCTTTGCAGGTGCCGAGAAACGAAAAGAACTTGTCATAGGCAAAGTACCGGACATAATACGCCTCATCTGTTTTTGCGCTCACAAAGCCGTTGAGCGGGATATAATCGACGCTCCGTATCGGGTTTTGATTGGCGCCGGAGTTTTGCCCGGTGGTGCTGCTTAGATTCCCGCGCTCAAACGCAGGCGTCAGAGCCTGCTGTCCAGCTTTCCCCGGGTTTTCCATATCTTCGGCGAAAGCGGCTGTCGGAGCCAGCACAGAAAGCGCCGTCAGAAGGGACAGGAATATGCAGAGAGCTTGTTTTTTCTTCATCACGATCTCCTCGGATGGGATGAAATCCTTCTGCGCGCATGCCGGTGCTTCTTCAAGCGCAGCAAATTACTTTTCTTCCAGAATCTTTTGCAGAACGTCCTTTAACATGGTCGAAGAAATCCCGGCCGTGTGCGGCAGAAAAACCATGTCAACGCCAACCGCCTTCAGCTTCCTTTCGATCTCATTGTACATATCGGAGCCGCGCCAGTCGTCGCCGTGGAAAATCGCATTGAAACGGTATTTCTCCCACGCGGCGAACTTGTCCATGGAGACCTGCGGTACGACCTCGTCTACGTAGCGTATGCTCTCGACGATCGCAAGCCTCTCTTCAAAGGGGATGACCGGGGTTTTGTGCTTATACGATTTCACCAGTTCGTCGGTGCTGACGCCGACGATCAGATGCTCGCACCGCTCCTTCGCATTCTTGAGGATGTTCAGGTGTCCGACATGGAACATATCGAACACGCCGGTCGTATATCCGATTTTATATTTTTCCATACTGTTTCCTTCTTTTGGCATGTGATGCCGGAGACCCCCGGCGGCGCTTTGCCGGGACAGACGTGCAGGAATCATCCCTTCCTGCCGCGGAGCTTCGGGATCACATTTCTTTTCGTATATGACAGCGCGAAATGATAGCTCTCGTTTTTGGTGATCACGGACAGCCCGAGATACACCGCCGCGCCTGCCACGATCTGGAGGACGAGGGTGAGCAGATCCGGCAGGCCCAGCAGCCCTATCGGATAAACGCAGACCCCCATCAGCACCGCCGGGGCCAGATTGACAAGGATATCCTTGAACTGCTCCAGGTGGCCGTATTGCAGGATTTCATAATTCGGGACAATATTGATCATCATGGAGATGAAATAAACGAGTACGAGACTCCACGCGATCCAGATGACGCCCATCCTCGCGCTGGCGATCAGGATAAGAAGCCCGATCCCCTTTTTCAGGATATCCAGCTTCAGGAGCAGTCCGCTCCGTCCGCTTGCCTTGATCACGCAGTTATTGATAAACTGCGGGCAGCGAAACAGGTTTGCCGCGCACCCGATCTGCAGATAAACCACGCACGGCAGCCATTTCTCAGTCAGCAGCACCTTGACAAGCGGTTCGGCCGTTACGATCAGCCCGATCAGGATCGGGGATATGAGATAAGTGCTGACCTGAAGGACCCGGCGCGTGATATGCCGCATCTGGGCCTGATTGTCATTGCAGTTGGCCAGCGTCGGGAAGAGCACGGAATTGACCGTCGGCTCGATCAGCCGCATGCCGAAGGAGGGGAACGAATACCCGCGATTATAATAAGCCAGATCCTGACTGGAGTACATCTTTCCGATCAGCAGGCTTCTCAGGCGCGAATATACCGTGTCGATCAGGCCGACAGCCAGGATCTTCCAGCCGTAGCTGTAGATCGCCTTCAGCCGCTCAAAGGAAAACTCCCGTGTAGGTCTCCATCCGACGATGAACCAGAGGCAGACCGTATCAATAAGGGAATTGCCAAGATACTGCTCTACCAGCGCCCAGACACCGTAGCCCATATAGGCCATCACAACGGCAATGACGCCGGAAACCACCGTGCCGATCAGCGTTGCGTAAAAGAACTTCTTGAAGCGCAGATGCTTTGACACATACGCATGCTGAACCGAATTGACGGCAGCCAGCGGAATGCGAAGTCCCATGACCCGTATGACCGGCGTCAGAAGCGGGTTATTGTAAAACTTCGCCACGACCGGCGCCGAGGTAAAAACGATCAGATACAGCAGGGCGGAGAGCGCGATGCAGAAATAAAAGCAGGTGGAAAAATCCAGACTGTCCGAGTTTTTATTTGCAACCAGCGCGTTGCCGAAGCCGTATGTCACAAATACATCGCAGATTGTGATCAGCACCGTCACCAGAGCGACCAGGCCATATTCCTCCGGCATCAGCAGTCTCGCTAAAATCAGCTGGAGCACAAAGCTGATCCCTCTGGCCAGCACTCTCTCGGCAAAGCGATATGCAAATCCCGACGCCGCTTTTTTCTTCAGGGTCTGATCGTTCATGAGGATCTCCTCTTATCTGCCTGCGTTCTTTTTGCTCCGGCAATGAGACAAACCGTCAAACCGGTGCAGCAAGGCTGTAACATGCTGTTCATGTGCGGGCAGGCTCCCGGTTTAATACCGCTTCTGCTCTCCGCGTCACTTTCTCGGTTTTCCGGGATTCAGCGGGGATTTCCCGAAAAACATTTTTCCATTCGGATCCGGCGCCGGATATCTGGAGTAATCGAACAGATACTCCGGCAGCTCCCTCTCGATCTTTTTTACATCCTCGGCAAATTCCGGGAAGCGGAGAAACACCTGGGTGTTCGCAACGGACAGGGCCGGATCAAAGACGGACTTCGGTCTGGGGTTTTCCGGCAGCTTCAGAAACGCCCGCAGCTTTGCGGTCGTTTCCTCATACTCATAGACCATGTCTTCAAACTTCAGGATCATCACCCTGTCATCCGGCTGAAGATACGGCTGATCCTTCCGCAGCGCGCGGTAATAGGCGATGAAGTCCTCCACGGGCTCGACCGCCATAAAATGATTCCTGCCCAGAAGCTTTGTCCTTGCGAAGACATAGTTGTCGCGGGGATCCCGGTCGACGACCACCGCATAGGGGTCCCGGAAGAACGGAAAGCAGGCCTGTGGATTATTGCCGGAAAACGGCTGATCAAGCGCGATGATCCCGTTGGTATCCATCCCCATCCTGCCCAGCATCGTATCAACCAGCTTCTGCGCTTCCGTATAAAAGTTTTCCGGATGCACGGAGACTCTGACCTCTCTCAGCGGCCAGCAGCTCAGCTGGTGTCCCGCCTTCCTCTCCAGCTTCGGAATGACCTTGCGGCGCATGATATAGTCGGCAAAACGAGAAGGCAGGTTTTCCGCCTTGTTCTCGTTGGTGTACCCGACCCATTTCACCGTGGTAATGGCGTCGATAAACGCCTCGACCATCTTTTCAAAATCGTCCCGGGGAAGTCCGTGGATCTCATACGTCAGCAAAAGCCTTTTGACAAGCTTTTCAAATCTGCGGATGGCGACGCCGGAATCACTCGTTCGAAAATGCGGGTTCATGACCGCGCGCTCGAGATCGATCAGACCGTCAACCTTCGGCACCCAGGTAAACTCAAAGTCGTCCTTGACCGTCACGTTGTCGAATTCTCTCAGATAATCCGTGATCACGCTCGAGCCGGTTGAACCGAAGCCGCACGCCCCAATTATCATTCTCAACGCCCCTCTCTTCTCACGATCTTGTATGCGCTGACAAATCTGTTCAAGCCTGCCGCGCCGATCGTATGTCCGACAAGCCAGTGCACCGTGTGTCCTTTGATATGTGTTGTCCTGATTTTCATCAGTCGCGCTTCGTCATAATATTCCTTCTGCGCTGCCGTCTCCGCTATGGAAAGCTGCCGGGCAAACTCGATGTTCATTCTCTGCGTATAATCCTCGTACCCGTTGTAGACATAGTTGATCTCATCCGCATGCGCAAGGGCGCTTTCGATGCACGCCTCAAGCGATGTATCCGGCAGCGGATCATACATGGTCTTTGCGCCCGACTCCCCCAGGCCCAGCACGCCGCAGGGCTCGCCGGTCGAAGGATGCACAATCACCGTAGGGCGATGAAAGCGATAGCTGACGGTGGCAGAGCCGGCCGTTGAGACAAACACATCAATATTCCGCAGCAGGGACGCCGGAATGGGGTAGAGATACCCCGTGATGATCGTGTGAATCGTGTCGCACGCTTTCATTTCCTGAAGGATTTGCCGCAGCCTTTTCCTGCCGGTTGCGCCGCCGATCAGGACAAGGTTGTATTTCTCCCCCGGATGCGCTGCGGCGTATGCCCGGAAGCCCTTCAGAATCGCCGGTACGCAGCCTTTATCGAGCCTGCCGATGCTCCCGAACGTCAAGGCAGCCCCCTTTGGGATCTGGTCAGAAATCAAATCTTCACATTCTTCAACCGAATTCTGGCAGCACGCCGCAATTTTCGCGTCAGCCCGCGGCTCCATATGCTCGTCCGCAAAGATCTGGTTCATGGAGTGTACGGTAATGCCGGCAAGCTCATGCCGATCATATTTGAATCTTAAAAAAGCCCTTATATCCTCATCGTAAGGGTGGCGTTCCTGCAGAAGGAAAACCACGTGCTTTGCGCCAAGACGCTTTGCGATCAATTCGCCCCACACGGCTCTGTTGACCGCATCCGACTCGATTATGCAGCGCTCGTCCCCCGGCTCGCCGATGGCCGCCGCGACATCATCCACGGTCTTTTTTACTTCCCGCCGGGGATAGCATTCCGGCGCGTAGGTCAGGGCAGGAAAAACAAGATTGGAATAATGCTCATTGCTGTCAAAGGGCGTCGTCTCTTCTTTTCCGCTGAGAAAGATGACCCGCCAGCCGAGGGAGAGCATATATCGCATCTTGTTGTAGTGATATATTTTTTCACCGCTGACTTTGCCGAGATGGCGCGCTACCAGGATATACGTTTTCACAAGCTCTGCACCTCAATTTGATCGTCCTCATTCATCTCATACACCAGCCTGAACAGGAGCGGCAGAATAATAAACATTGTGGCTCCGATCGAGGGCGCATAGAGCGTACCTACGAACCCGCGTATGATAAAAAACAGGAAAATCACCAGCATCTGCTTGAAAAGTACGCTTTCCCTCGGCAGCGAAACATATTTCATGATCGTGTACAGCGTCGAAACAGTAATCCCGTTGCTCAGCAGGCCGCCAAAGACGCCGTATCTTGCGAACTCATCGAAAAACTGTCCATGCCCGCCGACCAGCAAATAATCCGCTTTATCCCCCACTCCGATCAGGAAATTAGGGACTGACGCAAAAAAGGTTTGTATACTCAATCCCATCAGCTGTAAACGAACCGTCAGCGAGTTGCTCTCCTCCATTGCCGCACTGCTTTGGTCAAACAGCCTGATAATCGAAAATATGCGGTCTGCAAGTCTCTCTGAGCCGAGAAGGTTGGCAATCCCGGTCAGGATCACCCGGTATCCCAGCAGGCCAAAGACCAGCACAGAGCTCAGCGCCAGGAATCGGAGGATTCGCCCGACCCCGCGCTTGGAATTCACCATGATGAGGAACGGAATCATGACAAAGGACAGCAGGATCGTGATGGCGCGCTGCGTCACAACGGCATTGAATAAAAAGCAGACCAGTGCGATTCCCAGATACAGATAGCGCAGAAGCTTTCTTCTCTCCCGGAGAAACGCGGAAAACGTAATGCCGGACAGGAGCATGAGCGCGCTGACGTATTGTGTATTGACAACCTCCGTATAGCCCTCCAGGAACATGTGCATGGGGACAAAGCCAAAGCGCCTCCACAGCAAATAGTTCTGCCACATTGTAACAAAAGCTGTCACAATGCTGACGGCCAGAATAAATATACATTGCTTCCTGTCCAGCTTGTGGTATATCGGCAAAATGCTGATATAGGGGATAAAGAAAAGGATCGTCGTCGTGATACCGGTTCCCTCATCCGACAGACCGATATATCTGTACAGGAAACAGATCGCAAGGTAGCCCACAATCAGGAGCAGCGTGATGCTTTCCTGCAGCTTTATGTGAAGAAGATCATATCCTTCCAGGAAGCAATACAGCATCCACAGGGCCAGGATCGCTGTCAAGCCGATCGTCCTCTGAACCTTAAGGGAAAGGCAGCAAATGCAAATACACGCCAGCAAAAAGGTCGGTAAGTCTGACCATTTGATTGTCCATCTATTTCTACTGATCATAGAATAACTCCGTTTTGGCGGTATTCAACGCCTTACTCAAAGTCTTTTGCCCGGGCGCCGTCTCGCCGCGCCCGGATATGGAGTCTGTTGTCATTCAAATTCTTCCCGCAGGAGATCGCCTTGCCCGCGATTTGTTTTTCCGGGCTTTCCGCTTCGCAGCGCGCACGCGCCTGCTGATTTATGCCGCAAGTGCGCGAATGTCCTGTGCTCAGTGCTCCTTCTTTTTTATTTTTGCCCGATAGCTGAGGAGCTGCTGGAGCAGATGGGTGTAAAACGGTTTTTTGTCGTCCCTGCTGTAAAGGATCTCCTGTGTATTTTTCCAGCTGAACCAGGAAGGCTTTGCGCGGAAGCGGTCCGAAGATTTCAGGAACCAGGCGATATCCGTGTCGAGATGCCGGATGTACATGCCAAACCTGTTGTTCTCCGGATACTGGATCACATCCTGATCATAGATCATCTCCAGCATCTGTCTGGAGACATTGCAGCCGCACATAAAGGCCACCTTGACGCTGGCCGGGATGCGCCCGTTGATCTCCAGCAGCCTCGGCTCGCCGGTCTCCTTGTCGACCATGAACGCCACGTTGGCAAAGCCCTTCCACTTCAGCGCCTTCAGCAGCTTGCCGGCATACTGGAGCACCTCATGGGCGTCAACCGTAACGATCAGCACGCCGGCGCCCGCATCGACCGGGAACCAGCGCAGGACATTCACCGCGTAAGAGGTGCAGATGTTGCCCTTTTGGTCCATGAAGAGATTTGTCCCGATTCGATTTTCGAAATTGACAAACTCCTGGATGACATAGTCGTCCGGGTCCAAGCCCTTTTCCTTCATGTAGGGCCAGAATTCCTCCCGCTTTTCAAACTTGTGAAAGCCGATGGAGCCAAGCCCCTGGCGGGGTTTTATGATAATGGGGAATTTGCACCTGGAAAGAAAGTCATGGATGTCCTGCCTGCTGTGGCGCGTATAGGGGCAGGGGATGCCGTTTTCCATGGCGGTATCGAAGGTAATCTGTTTATTGAAAGCTTTGATATAGGTCTCCCGGGGTGCGCAGGCAATCTTCACATACTTTTTGAATTCATCCTCATGCTGTGTGACAGGATTTGTGCTGAGCTCACCGATCGGCATCAGCACATCATATTCCCCCGTTGAAACAAGCCGGAGCAGCGTTTTGATATAATGGTCATCAATGACCGCCATGTCCGGCATCAACAGCTTCCGGTCCGGGAGTCTGGAAACATAGCACACATCCAGCTTGGATTTGCACAGCACCGTAACGCGGCAGCCGATCTCTTTCAGACCCCGCACCATTGCGAGCGTCTGCTTCCCGCCGCCGTCCAGCACCAGTACCCTCAGGTTCTTAAACTCCATCTTGCTTAGCCCTGCCCTTTATTTCCAAATATTCCGGCATATCCTTGAATTTCTTTTTGCCGCACAGCACCTGCAGTATGGTCACGATCGTCCGCCAAACCAGGTTGCAGTCATAGGCAAAGCTCTGCCGCTCGACATACATTTTCTCCATCTCCAGCTTAATGGGAAGCACCTCGCGCCGGTACGCCTCATTGTCCTTATAGGTATCCCCGACGGTATAGTCATAGAGGCTTGCCGCGCTGGTGAGGCCGGGCTTTACATTCAGGATCATCGCGTATTTGCCGCAGTACAGCTCATCCACATGCTCTACCGTCATCGGTCTCGGGCCGACAATGCTCATGTCTCCCTTGACGACGTTGAAAAGCTGCGGAAGCTCATCAATTTTCAGGCGGCGGATCAGCCTGCCGAACGGGAACACCCGCTTGGGATCGGTGATGAACATGTCCTTCTTTTTCCCTTTGGGCGGATGCATCGACCTGAATTTGTAAAACTTGAACGGCTTTTTGTGGATGCCTGCCCGCATGGAGTGGTAAAGGATCGTCCCGGGGCTGGAGAGCTCTATGCCGAGAGCGGTAAGAAGATATACGGGGGAAAGAGCAACAACGGCAAACAGGCAAAGGATAATATCAAGGAATCTCTTTACAGGCTTGTACATAGGTGCGCTCCCCCTGTCACAAAATATCCCGGATCAGCATGAACGCTTCCGCCGCTTCGGCGCCGATCGTGGAACCCCTGTATTCCGCCAGGGCTTTGATCGCTTTCAAAGACCGCGGATGGGGAAACTCGTGCAGCTGCGACCGGTAACGCTCCATGGCCTTTATTTTGCTGTCCAGCTCGCCGCTTATATCCACCCAGACATTGGGAATGAACGCATTGTTTGCCGACGGGGTATTCCATTCGGTTTCTGACAGAGTCTCGTATGCCAGCACCTTTTTTACAAACGGAGCCGCCAGCGGCCGTACTGCGACCATGGCCCCCTCTGCCACCCAGCGATGGTCCAGGTGCATATCCCCATAATGCGGAATCAGCACGATCTCCGGTTTCACATCGGCAACGACCCTGCAGAAAGCGCTGTTCATCTGCGGCTTCGACATGCTGTCGAGCTCACACGCAGGAAGATTGAGGAAAAGCGAATGCGATACGCCGAGCATTTCATGCGCTGCCTTCGCCTCTTTTTGAAGCTTCTCAGAAGAGGGGCCGGACGTCACTTCACACACGCTGATGCTGTACCCCGCTTTCGCGAGCTTTGACAGCGTCCCTCCGGCGCCGAGAACTTCATCATCATTATGAGGTGCAAATACCAAAACTGTCCTTTGCATCAGGAGAGACCCCCTATTTGATAATTTTAACCTCGTTATACTTCATCATATAGATGCCTTCGTCGTAGGCGCCGATCTTCCTCTGATTCACCACACCGTTAAGGTTATTCAGGATGAGCTCCATATGATTGCAGCCACACTCAAAGGCGTGCGGATAACCGCCGCCGAACCGGGGATTAACCTCGGATATATAATACTGCCCGTCAACTTCAAAGATGTCAATGTCGATCTGGCCTCTGTAACCGGCCTCCAGGACAAAGCTCTCAATCAAGGCAAACAGCGCGGGGTCTTTAAAGCTGACGGCCTTGTCCGTCTCTCCGGCGCGCATCAGGATCTTCTTTTTTGTGAAGATGGAGACGACCTCTCCGGACAGCAGATCAATATAGACATCCGCGCCGATCTCCTGTCCATTCAGATATTCCTGAATCATCAGGTCATCATAATGTGAGAAAAGGAGCTCGATCGTTTCCTCGTCATATACCTTGGAAATGTTGATGGATGCGGAGCCTCTGTACGGTTTAACAAAAACGGGGTAGCCAATCTCCCCCTCTTTGACCGCCCTGCAGAAGGCCTCCTTATCCATCCAGGATCTGGCGCAGCGATACCCGTGCGCTGTCAGCCAGTGATACATCTGCATTTTGTCCAACGCCATTTCGCAAAGCTCATAAGAGCTTCCGATCACGGTGGTTCCCACTGCCCTGAACTTTTCTTCATTCCTGGCAAGCAGACTCAGCTCCGGATCAATCAGGCTCAAAACGCCGTTGATCTGTTCTTTTTTGCAGATGTCGAGGATCACGTCAATATAGCCGGGCGCGGTGATATGCGGCACGATATAGTGCTTGTCCGCCTCATAGATGGCGGGGCCGAGCGCGCTTGCGTCCGTAGCGACAACGCATCCTGCGCCGTCAAACACTCTCCTGAAATACTGCACCACTTTATTCCGCGTGCCGGCAGCAAGTATCAATATATTTGTCATTTTTGGAATCTTTCCTCAAATTCGTTTTTCAGAATACTGTGGACGTACAAATCCTGCTGTTTTCCGCGGCAGTAAACCTGCTGCCTCAGAATCCCGTCCAGCTTCAGCCCGTTTCTCTCATATACATGTCTGCCGCGCTCGTTGTTCGGAAGCGTATACAGGTAGATTTTTTTCAGCTCCAGCTCCGAAAATCCATACTCGAGGACGAGCGGGATCACCTCATCCGGCAGATGCCTTCCCCTGTACGCTTTATTTCCGATCGTGATGTAAAGCTGGGCGTGATGGTTGATCCGGTCAATGTTCAGCAATCCCGTCATGCCGATCAGCTCGTTTGTCTCCTTATCCACAATGCTCAGGTTCAATTTTGAATTGTCAAACACGACATTGCTGAACCATTTCTGCGTTTTTTCAAGGGAGGTTGGCCAGTCAAACAACAGCGTCTGGATATTCTCTTCATCATTGATCCAGGACACGCGATCCCTTAAATCCTCCTGGCTGAGGAGCCGCAGATAAACAGTCTTTCCCTTCAGCATCGTTCTCCCCTCTTTCAGTATCCCTTGCTTGTATTGACCACGCCGGACAGCCCGGCTCCCTTTGACAGCGCAATGATGTTCTCAAGCGCCCCGTCCAGATGCGGAAGAGAACCCTCGACGAATCCGGCGCGGTGCGGAGACATGACCACATTCTCCAGCTCCCAGAACGCATGCTTTGCGGACGGATAGCTCCGGCTCTCTCCGCGCTTTGGTGCATTCCACCATACGTCGGAGCCGAAGGCGCCGAGCTTTCCGCTCTCCAGCGCTCTCCATGCCGCGTCCTCGTCCACGACGGCCGCGCGGGACATGTTGACGAAAGCCGTGCCGTCCTTCATGAGGGCGAACAGTTCATCGTTGATCAGCCCCCTCGTCGTCTCGGTGAGCGGCAGTGTGCAGATGACGACGTCTGCCTTTTGAACGGCCTGCCCGATCTGGTTTCTGGGATAGACCTCGGCCGCGATCTCTCCGGCACGGGCGTGTCCGTCGACCGCGATCACCTTCGCCCCGAAGGCGGCGATCAGCCTTCCGATCCTGGAGCCGATATTGCCGAAGCCAAGCACGCAGACCGTCTGCCGGCTCAGCATCCTGGATTTCAGGTCAAGCGGGGCCTGATCCCTGTTCCAGTTTCCGGCGCGCATCTTTCGGTCATGGTAGGAAAGCTTCTTCAAAAGGTCAAGCGTGATCGCAATGCCCATCTCCGCGACCGAATCCGCGTTGCTGTGGGTGTTGCAGACAGGGACCGCGCAGCCCTTCACCGCATTGAAATCGAAGGTATCCATACCGGTCCAGGGCACCTGGATCAGCTTGAGCTGCTTCGCCGAGGCAAGGATCGCCGGGGTCACAAAGGGCCCCAGAAGAACGTCCGCCCCCGCGCATACCGCGCAGATGCCCTCCTCGGAAAAAGCATCGGGGATCACGATCTCGTACTGCCCTTTGATCTCCCGATCCAGACCGTCCTTTATATACTGGATATCGCCGGGGAGCATGCTTCTGGTCAAAACGATCTTCATGTTCTCATCTCTCAAACGTATAGTCTTTCAGCAGGCCGACCGCTCTTTCGAGCGTGGACATCGGGACGGCGATCGAGAACCGGACGTAAGCGTCCCACTCGGGGCCGAATGCGACGCCCGGCGTGGAAGCGATCCCTGTTTTCTTCAGCAGATCCGCGCAGAAGGTGTTGGAATCCACACCCGCGGCCGAAATGTCCACAAAGTAAAAGAATCCCGCCCTGGGTCTGACTGTCTTGAAATACGGCAGTTTGCTGAGCTCCGTGTCGAAATAGTCGATGCGTCTTTCAAGCTCCTCCACATAGGGCTTGAGATGAACCGCTTCGTTTTTATATATGGAGCATGCGCCGACCTGAACAAACGTGCAGGTATTGGTATTGATATGCTGCTGGAGCTTATTCATTTTGGCAATGATTTCCCGCGCGCCGATGGCGTAGCCCAGGCGCCATCCGGTCATGGCATGGGATTTGCTGTATCCGTTGCAGATGATCAGTCTGTCGCTGATATCCTTATACAGTCCGAAGCTTACATGCCTGCCGCCGCTGTACACGAGCTTTTCATATACCTCATCCGAAACAATGTAGGCATCGTTTTCTCTGGCCAGCGCGACGATCTCTTCCACCTCGTCCTGCGACAGCACCATGCCGGTCGGATTGTTGGGCGTGTTGACAAGGATCGCTTTTGTTTTTTTATTGAACGCCGCTCTCAGCTTCTCAATGTTGAGCGTAAAGTCCTTATTCAAGGTCACGTTGACGATTTTCGCTGTCGGCTCCGCCAGCTTGACCATGGCGGGGTAGGACACATAATAGGGAGAAATGAGGATGACCTCGTCCTGCGGCTCGAGCAGCGCTGCCAGGGTGAAGTATACGGCGGCCTTGATGCCGGGCGTAACGATCACGTTGTTCATATCGTAGGCGGAGCCGAAGGCGGCATTGCAGTCGGCCGCAATCAGCTTTCTCAGCTCCGGCCAGCCCTGCGTTGCGGAATAGTGCGTAAACCCGTCCTGCATCGCCTTGATCGTGGCATCGACAACATAGGCGGGGGTTTTGAAATCCGGCTCGCCGAGGCCCAGGGAGATGATCTCTTTTCCCTGCGCCTTCATTTCTCCGGCAGCCTGTGCAAATTTATATGTCAGAGACTCTCCGACTTCCTTTTCAAAATGCATGCTCGAGCTCCTTTCTGTTTCGCAGCGTGTCAAGCCGTCAGGCAAAGCACCGGTGTATGATCTCGATGATACGGTCCTGCTGAGCGGGCGTCATTTTATTGTCGCTCGGCAGACACAGGCCGCGTCGGAAAATGTCCGCGCCGACGTCGATGCCGGCACCGGCTATGTAGGCGTTGCTGCGGGCGCGCCCGTTGCCCTCGGCCGTGATGAAGGCGTGGGTGCGGTAGATCGGCTGCATGTGCATCGGCTTCCAGACCGGGCGTCCCTCCGCATTGAAGGCTGCAATCGCAGCCAGGATTTCGCCCGGGCTGCTCTTGCCGGGTTCATGGGTCCAGAGCTCGTCCTGCTCGCCTCGCACATGCGGGGCCATGGCGTCCTTGTCGATGATCAGGCAGCTCAGCCAGAAGTTCGGCACACTCTTCTCCCGGTCCCAGGGGTTCATCCTGACCGGCAGGTCCGCAAGGCCCTTCTCGTAGCGCTCCCAGATTGCCCGCTTCTGGTCGATATGCTCCGCCAGATACGGCATCTGCCCGCGCACGATGCCCGCGATGATGTTCGACATGCGGTAGTTGTAGCCGATCTCCTCATGCTGATACCAGGGGGCCGCCTCACGGCTCTGGGTGCTCCACTTGCGCACCTTGTTGGCGTCCTCCAGATTATCGGTCAGGAACATGCCGCCGGCGGAGCCGGTGATGATCTTGTTGCCGTTGAAGCTGATGCAGTTGAAGTCGCCGAGCGTGCCGGTCTCGACCCATTTGCCGTTGAGCAGATAGCGCGCGCCCAGCGATTCCGCCGCGTCCTCCACGATCAGCGCGCCGTGGCGGTCCGCGATGCGCCGGATCTCCTCGAGCTTGCCGGGTGTGCCGTACAGATGGGCGACCACGATCAGCCTCGTGTCCGGGTAAAAGGAGAAGGCCTTCTCCAGCGCCTCCGGGCACATGTTCCAGGTGTCATACTCGGTATCAATAAAGACGGCCTCGCCGTCCTCATAGGCTACGGGGTTGATGGAGGCGTCAAAGGTCGTGTCGCTGCAGAAGACGCGGTGGCCCTGGAGCGTCCCCTCGTTCGGCCGCGCCTGCCCGTACAGGCGCTCCCCGGCGAGCTTTGTGGCCAGGTGCAGCGCCGCCGTGCCCGCGGAAAGCGCCACGGCATATTGGCAGCCGACATAGTCCGCGATTTGCTTTTCGACCTCGTTGATGTTTGCGCCGACGGTCGACACCCAGTTTGTCGCGATCGCATCGTCTACCCAGTGCTGCTCATCCCCGTGCATTGTGGGGCTGGAAAGCCAAACTTTTTTCTCAAATGCTTCGATCCCGGCAAAACGTGGATCTGACTTGAAATCCGTCATGTTCATTCTCCTATCCCACTCTGAACTGCCGCTCAGAAGAAGCTGACGTCTTCCCCTGTCGTCTTCTTATAATCACGCGCCCAGGCCTCGTCGGCATTGCTCTGGGCGGCGCTGTCGCGCTCGATCTCGATCAGCACGCGGCCGGCCGCCGCGCTCACGGCGCAAACGCTGTATCTCCCGGGCAGGGCGGCAAGCGCCTTTTCTCCGTTTTCATAGTCCCGGGACTGGCCGTCCAGCCTGATCGTCAGCGGTCCGTTCACGCAGGAGAGCAGGCTGCGCAGAGGACTGCCGCCGGAGGAATACAGCGAAAAGTCCTGCACTGTAAGGCCAAGACGCCCGCAGCGTTCGAGGATCTGCCCCCTCGTTTCCTGCGGCATGACGGCGTCGGCCAGAATCACGCCTTTGACGCCGTATTTGGCGCTGGCCTCCTCCAGCCGCTCCAGTCCGCCTACAACAGGCAGACCGTTGAAGAGCCTGCCGCTCTCCAGATTTCTGTAATCCAGGACACAGACAGGCTGCTGCACATTGTGCACGTCGCTCTCGAGCTGGCGCAGCAGCATTCTCGCCGTCTCGCCCGCGCCGACGATCATGACCTTGACCGCGGCGTTTTTCCCCTTTGCGAATTTGGAAAACTCAATGGCGAAAAGGCGGTAGGAAAAG
Source organism: Oscillospiraceae bacterium (assembly GCA_902790375.1). GTDB lineage: Bacteria > Bacillota > Clostridia > Oscillospirales > Oscillospiraceae > Limivicinus. Next base: position 38,403 of record CADARY010000010.1, read on the forward strand.
CGGCTTGCAAAGATCAGGACAAACTGGATCGCCGCGCCGAGCACATAATAGGTCGTGGGCATGCGGCGGATAAAGAGCAGCGTACCGAAAACCTGAATGGCGCAGGTGACGGCATTGGCCCATATGACACGGTTTATATCGTTGAAGCCGGCATATCTCCACATGCCGTTATAGAGCTTGAAGAGCCAGAAGACAATGATGCAGCAGACCGTGTAGTAGGGGGCGAACTTCAAAAACAGGGGCATGAAGAGCGTTCCGGCCAGATGAAACTCATGGTTTACATAGAAGCGCAGGACCAGAGCCATATAATACGAAAAGTTGACCGCAAAAATGTCAAACAGCACCAGCAGCAGCTTGAGCGCCCATCTGCGGAGCTTGCCTGCGTTTTCTGCTTCCTTCTTCATTTTGCCCACCTCCGTGCCCGAAAGCTCCCTCGCCTCACACGTGCGGGAAGAATATCGGAATGAAATATGTTTTATTGTCTCTGCCGGGTGCTGTCACGTCAGCGCAACATACCTGGCGTCCTTGACGATCGTGACCTCGGGATTGGTCGTGTGATAGGTCTTTACCAGATCGGCCACGCGCTCCCGGATATCCCGGTCATTGCGGTATGCCGCCCTCATCAGCCCGCTCATCTGCCCGAGGAAATAATCGGTATCGAAGGGGATCGGGCAGCCGACATGGATCAGGTCGTTATCCGTCCTGCGCAGCCCTTCCTCGGCCATCAGCTTTTCCTCATACAGCTTCTCGCCGGGGCGAAGACCGGAGTAGACGATCTTGATATCCACATCCGGCTTAAAGCCCGAGAGCTTGATGAGGTTGCGGGCCAGGGTGTCGATCTTGACGGGGCTGCCCATGTCAAGCACAAAGATCTCTCCGCCCTTGGCATAGGTGCCTGCCAGCATCACAAGGCTCACCGCTTCGGGCACGGTCATGAAATAGCGGATGATGTCGGGATGCGTCACCGTGACCGGGCCGCCCTCCTCGATCTGGCGTTTGAAGATCGGGATCACGGAGCCGTTGGAGCCCAGCACGTTGCCGAAGCGGACCGCCACGAACTCCGTCCTGACATTCTGGAAGATCCTGCCGGTCTTATCCGGGTCCACGTCTTCATCCTCGACATGGGTGAAAAGCTGCGGGATCTGCGCCGCCCGGCCCGCCTTGATCTTCGTGTCAAAGCTCTGAATGATCATCTCGCACAGGCGCTTGGAGGCGCCCATAATATTGGTGGGGTTGACGGCCTTGTCCGTGGAGATCAGCACAAAACGCTCACAGCCGTTGAGCATGGCGGCATAGGCGGTTTTGTATGTACCGATGGCGTTATTCTTGATGGCCTCGCAGGGGCTGTCCTCCATCAGCGGGACATGCTTGTGGGCCGCCGCATGATAGACGATCTGCGGGCGGTATTCGGCGAAAACGTCCATCAGGCGTCGGCTGTCGCGCACGGAGCCGATGAGCGTCTCCAGCTTCAGATCGGGAAACTTCTTTTTCAGCTCCAGCTGGATGGCATAGGCGTTGTTTTCATAGATATCGAAAATGATGAGCTGTTTGGGTTCATGCGCCGCGATCTGCCGGCAGAGCTCCGAGCCGATGCTGCCGCCGCCGCCCGTGACCATGACGACCTTCCCGTGGATATAGTTGAAGACCTCGGTGAGATCCGCCCTGATCGGCTCACGTCCCAGCAGATCTTCAATGGCCACGTCCTTCATGGCGTTGACCGACACCCTGCCCATGGCGACCTGGGCCATGCGCGGGATCTGCTTGAGCTCACAGCCGGCCTCGTTGCAGATGCCGAGGATCTCCTTCTTGTCCTCAGCGCTTGCGGAGGTGATGGCATAGTAGATCTTGTTGACCTTGTATTTCTCCACGGCGGCGAGAATATCCTCCCGTCCGCCGACGATGGGCACGCTTTCGATATAGCGGTTCCATTTGTTGGGGTTATCGTCGATAAAGCAGACCACTTTATCGTTCATGTCCCTGGAAACGGAAATGTCACGCAGAAGCATCTGTCCGGTCTGCCCGGCGCCGATGATCATGACGCGGCCGCTTTTCCGGTTGTTGTTTTTGAAGGCGTTGACCTTATAAAACAGCAGCAGGCGATAGGCAAAGCGCGGCAGGAGCAAAAACACGAACTGCGCCCCGGCGCCCCAGATATAATAGGACATCGGCATTTTCCTGAAGATCAGCGTAATCAGGATCGTATGCAGCAGCGATGCCGTGGCAGAGCCGCAGAAGGTGCGGACCAGCTCCGTATAGCTTGCGTAGCGCCACATACCCCGGTACATGTGAAAAATCCAGAAAACCAGGATCGCGCCAACGGCATAGGGCAGGATAAACTTGGTGAAGGGCGTGATGTATCGCTCCGGAATCTGTGAATACTCGCAGTCAAAGCGCAGCCACAGCGCCAGAAAATATGCCATACTCACAGAAATCAGATCGCAGATCATCAGGCACAGAGCCATGACCTTCCAATGTTTCAGTGCTAAGAATTTGTTTTCCTTTGTATCCATAAGACCTCTTTACGTGAAAACCCGCTTTCCGGAGCCTCGGTGCCGGGGGGAGAATACAGCCGCCGCGGCGCCGGGAGTCTGAAATTATCTAATAATTCAGCGTCATTATATAACAAATTGGTGTCATGAGAATCATTGTTTACTATATCATATTTGTCTTTCCTGTTCAACACTAAAATTCGGCACAATTACGTGTTTAGCGAAAATTGATCGAATGCCGCTTCTCTGCTTCCTTCGATGCAGAGGACGGGCCGGCGCAAAATGTAAAGGGTGCTTGACATTTTGTGCCGCCTGTGCTATGCTCTGATTGTAAAGCAAGCTTTACAATTTCGGGAGGTGATCCGTTGAAGAACCGAATAGAGGAAATCCGCAACGAAAGGGGCATCCGGCAGGAGGAGCTTGCCAGACAGATGGGCGTCTCCCGGCAGACGATCAGTTCTCTGGAAAACGGACGCTATAACCCATCCATCCTGCTGGCCTGGAAGATCGCGAAATTCTTTGGCATGACGATTGAAGACGTTTTCATTTTTGAGGAGGAATGAGCCATGTATGACAACAAACGCCTGTTTTTAAGCATATTCTGGGTGATCCTCGGCGCGGTGCTGCTGATCCTCGCCGTGACGGAGAAGCTCGATTCCACCCTTTATGCCGGGATGGGCGGCGGGCTCATCGCCGTGGGTCTGCTGCAAATCATGCGCAATCTCCGGTATCGCCGGGACGCTGCCTACCGTGAGAAGATCGACACCGAGGTCAGCGACGAGCGCAACCGCTTCCTGCGCATGAAAAGCTGGTCCTGGGCGGGCTACATCACGGTGCTTGCAGAGGCCATCGCCGCGGTCATCGCCGCGGTCAGGGGGCAGGAGACCGTGCAGCTGGTGCTGAGCTATTCCGTGTGCCTGCTGCTCGCCGCGTACTATATCTCCTATCTGGTCCTGAGCCGGAAATATTAAGGGCCGATCCCCTCATGGGCCCGCCGTTTCGCGCCATTGCGCGGAATTCGGCGGGTCGATCCGGGGATCGGCCTCTAAGGTCGTGTAGGATAGCTTTTATTCGCTTTTACTGTGCTCTCACGGTGTATTCGTTGACGTAGTTGACGCCACGGAAGGTCTTGCCGTAGAGGGCCAGGAACTCCTCCAGGCAGAGGTGATTGTCCATAATGTACTTTGCGGCCTCCCTGCCCACATAGCGGTAGTGACCGGGGTAGCAGGCCATGCCGTAAACCTCCGCCTTGTCCGCCGGGTAGCGGACGATAAAGCCGTACTCGGCACAGTGCTCGTCCATCCATTTGCAGACGGGAGTGCCGGCCACGGTCTCGTCGTGGACGTTGCTGTAGTTCATATCCGCCCAATAGACCGACTCGTCCGTGATGTCGAAGGCAAGGCCGGTGGAATGCTCGCTGCAGCCGGCGGCAAAGCCGTGCTTTGCGGCCTCATAGGAGGCGCCAGGCAGAAAGTGGTTGTACTCGTTGTCAAACTCGCCGTACTTGTGCATCTCCTGCTCGTACCAGAAGGTGGTGTACTCCCAGTTGCGGTACGCAGTGCAGGCATAGACCTCAAAGCCGCTGTTGCGCGCCGCAGCCATGAACTCGTTAGCGGCGTCGACGCAGCGCTCATCCAGGTACTGGCCCTCAAAATTGCCCACATGGGGGTGATAGCGCCCGACGCCGCAATGGGGACCGGCGTACAGGAACTCCCAGCTGTTGATGTCCACATCCGGCAGGGGCGGCAGCTCGTTCTTCGGGACCGGCGTCGGTGTGGGAACGGGCGTCGGCGTGGGAACCGCTGTCTCGACCGCTTCCGCCGGGGTCGGGAGCGGCGGCACGATGGCGCTCTTCTCCCGTTTTGCGCATCCCGCCGTCAGCACCAGGCAGGATGCCGCCAGCAGGATTCCGATTTTTGTTTTGATCATACGTTTATGCCGTCTCCAAACTGCTGCCAGAATTCCTCAAGCGTGAGGTCGTGATCCATGATATAGCGCGCGGCGTCCAGGCCCACGTAGCGGAAGTGCCAGCCCTCGTTCATGACGCCGGTGATGTCCTCCTTCCCGGTGGGGAAGCGCAGGATAAAGCCGTAGTCGGCGCAGTGATCCCGCAGCCAGCGGAAGGTCTCGGTCTGGAAGATCTCGTCGTTCTTGATTTCGCGGTAGCGGTCGGTAATGTCGCAGCACAGTCCCGTCTGGTGCTCGCTGCAGCCGGCGGGCATGGTGATGTAGTGGCCGTTTGCATCCTTGCCGTCCGTGATGCCGTTATTCTGGCAGATGCGGGTGAAGTTCGCCGCCTGCTCGGAATAGCTGCGGTAGCCGGAGGACAGGAAGACCGGCAGGCCCGCCGCCTTGCACCCCAGCGCCATATCCAGCAGCGGCTGGGCAATGCGCGCATCCACGGCAATGCGGTTGGGGTTATAGGAGGTCTGGAGATCCGTCTCGTCGGCGGTCATGTTGAGATAGACCAGGTTCTCCGGCTCATACTGGTCGATGGAGTGGTCGCCGTTGACCAGCATGTACTTCCAGTCGCTCATGTCAAAGCGCAGCGGCTCCGGCGTCGGCTCCGGCAGCTCGGCGGGCGCCTCCGGCACGGCGGGCATCGCGGGCTCCGGCGTTGTGAAGTTCATCTGGACAGGGGCCTGCTGCTGTTCGGCGTTCATGTCGACGCCGGCTTCAAAGCCCTCAGGATGCAGGCCGGTCGCCGGGCCCCAGGATTCCACATCGGCGCTGTGCCAGTGGATCTGCTCCTGCCGGTAGGTATAGAAGCCGAACAGAACCAGGGCGAGGATACCGATGATAGCTCTTCCAACTCGGTTTTTCATGCTGTCCTCCCATAAACTAACGCGATTTGATACATGTTATCATATCATTTTCCCTTCCCCCGGTCAACTGGTTTTTGCGTCCTTTCACACAAACGGCCCCTCGGGAAATCCCGAGGGGCTGTGAAGGTTTATGCGGTTTTGCGGATTATTCGTAGAGGGCCTTGAGCTTCATCAGATGCGCGTAGCGCTTCTTCGCTTCCTCCTCGTTCTCGGTGAAGAGTCTCTCGGCTCTGTCCGGGAACTC
>CADARY010000011.1 GCA_902790375.1 Oscillospiraceae bacterium
CGAAACAGGCATCACCGGCAACTATACACCGACAGACGATGTGACGCTGTATGCAATTTGGGAGTCTAACACCTTCACCGTTTCCTACAACGCCAACGGCGGCACGGGTGCGCCTGCGGCCCAGACGAAGGAGCCGGGTGTTGCGCTGACGCTCTCCGATATAGTGCCGACACGTGCTAACACCAGCGCGGGAAGCTACACCGTGACGCTCAATGCCAACGGCGGCAGCATGAGGTCAACATCTCTGAACGCGGCGCGGACAACAAGCTACACCTTCAAAAACTGGAATACCGCCGCAGACGGCAGCGGCACAAGCTATGCTCCGGGCGCAGCCTACAGCACCGACGCAGATGTAACGCTGTACGCCCAGTGGAACAGCAGCACCAGTACAGCGGCGGTCAAGCTGCCCACGCCGACCCGCAGCGGCTACGCATTCAAGGGCTGGGGCAAAAGCAGCACTTCGACCTCCGGCGTGACCGGCAGCTATACCCCCACCGGTGATGTGACACTGTATGCAATCTGGCAATCGGCCGATTTCATCCTCCCCGACTCCCTGACAACCATCGAAGCCGAGGCCTTTGAGGGCGGGGCGTTCCGCTATGTGCAGCTGCCTGAGGGTGCAATCATGATCGGCTCCCGCGCCTTTGCCGACTGCCCGAGCCTCGCGTATATCTACATCCCCGAGGAGACCGGCACGATTGCCGTGGACGCCTTCTCCGGTGTGAGCGGCCTCACGATCCTCGGCCGCAGCGGCAGCTATGCCGAGTTCTACGCGCAGCGAAACGGCATTGCCTTTGTCGCGGTGGAGTGAGCGGTCTCGCCGGACAAATACCCGAAAACGCAAGCACCGGCAGGGCAAAAGCCCTGCCGGTGCTGTGCGTTGATGCGCTTATTCTTTCGCGTTTGCTTACTTGTTCACGAGGTGGATGGCGAAGCCGCCGTACTCGCCCTTGAGGTAGACAAACTTCGGCGCGCCCTTGTCGTTGTAGGTGATGGAATCCTTCTCGAACTCCACGCCCTGGCGGCCCAGGTGGTAGAGGCAGCGCTCGACGCTGTTGGTCTTGAAGCCGATGTGGCCGTTGGTGCCGGGGCCCTTGTGGCTCATGAACTCGATGGCGTTGTCGGCGGCGAACCAGGACTTGCCGGTGTCGCGCGGGGACAGGCCCAGCATGCAGCTGACGAGCCTGGCAAGGCTCTCGGCCTCTTCGCGGCTGCCGGTGTTGACGCCGATGTGGGCAAGCTGGATGCCCAGCATGACCTTGACGGCCTCCTTGCAGATGGCGGTGATCTCATCCCAGCACTCGCCCTCGATGAGATCCTTCTTGACCATCCAGGTGCCGCCGCAGGCGACGATCTGGTCAAAGGAGAGGTAGTCCATCATGTTCTTGGTGTTGACGCCGCCGGTGGGCATCCACTTGAGCTCACGGTAGGGGCCGGCGAGGGCCTTGAGCTTCTTGACGCCGCCGTTGTCCTCGGCCGGGAAGAACTTGACCACCTCGAGGCCCAGGGCCATGGCCTGCTCCATCTCGCCGCCGGTGGCGGTGCCGGGGAGCATCAGAGCGCCCTTGTCAAGACCGTACTTCACGGTGTCGGGGTTAAAGCCGGGGGTGACGATGAACTGGGAACCGGCAGCCAGGGCACGGTCCAGGCGCTCACGGCTGGTGACGGTGCCGGCGCCGACGACCATATCGGGCACCTCGGCCGCGATGGCGCGGATGGCCTCCTCGGCCGCAGCGGTGCGGAAGGTGACCTCGGCCGCGTTGAGGCCGCCGGCCACGAGAGCCTTGGCCAGGGGCACGGCCTTGCTGGCGTCGTCAATGGCGATGACCGGCACGATGCCGATTTTGGACAGGGTATGGAGCACTTCGTTCATGGGGCATTCCTCCTGTTTATCTTTATATTATTTTGCTGTGCGGTTTTCTGGCTTTATTGTATCAGTCCGTGCGGGAACACGCAAGACCCTAAACGGAGAAATACCCGACCGGAACGGACCGGCCGGGTAAAGAAGTGTTTTATTTTTTCTCCTCCACCAGCCGCTCGCCGATCTTGTAGACGTCGCCGGCGCCGACGGTGAGCACGATATCGCCCGGGTGGGCGATGGCCCGCAGGGCATCCTCGATCACGTCAAAGGTCTGGCAGAAGATGGAGCCCTCCACCTCTTTGGCAAGGTTCGCCGAGGAGATGCCGATGGTGTTCTTCTCGCGGGCGGCAAAGATCTCCGCCAGAAACAGCACGTCGGGCCGCCGCAGCTGCTGCACAAAATCGTCAAAGAGGGCGGCGGTGCGGGAATAAGTATGGGGCTGGAAAACCAGGACGATGCGCTTGTAGTTGAGCTGCTCCACCGCGTCGAGCAAAACCTTCAGCTCGCCCGGGTGGTGGGCATAGTCGTCATACACGTCCGCGCCGTTATACTTGCCCTTGAACTCAAAGCGGCGGCCCGCGCCGTTGAAGCCCGCAAGACCGTACTTGACCGCGTTGGGGCGCACGCCGAGGCTGATGCAGGCGGCGGTGGCGGCCAGGGCGTTCTTGACATTGTGCAGGCCGGGCACATGCAGGGTCACATCGGTGAAGAGGCGGCCCTTGTACAGGATTTCAAAATGGGAATTGGCACCCAGAAACTCGATGTTCCTCGCGGTGACGTCGGCCTCCCTGTTCAGGCCGAAGGTGATGACGCGGCCCCGGATGTCCCGGATCACGTCCATGGTGTTGGCATCGTCCAGGTTTGCCACCACGTAGCCGTCCTCCGGTACGCGCAGGGCAAACTCGTGGAAGGAGTGCTTCACATCGTCCAGATCCTTGAAGAAGTCCAGGTGATCGGCCTCGACGTTCAGAATGACCGCGACCGTTGGATGGAAGGACAAGAAGGAGTTATAATACTCGCAGGCCTCCATGATGATGGTGTTGCCGTGGCCCACGCGGTGGCCTGCCTTGAGAAGCGGCAGGGTGCCGCCGATCATAACGGTGGGGTCCTTGTCGGCAGCCATCATGATATGGGTGCACATGGAGGTGGTGGTGGTTTTGCCGTGGGTGCCGCAGATGCAAAGAGCGTTGGCATAGTCCTTGGAGATCGCGCCCCAGGCCTGGGTGCGCTCAAAGACCGGGATGCCCCGCTCATGCGCCGCCCGGATCTCGGGATTGTCGTCATGGACGGCGGCGGTGCGCACGACAAATTCCACGTCCTCCGTGATATTCTCGGCATGGTGCCCGATCAGGACGGGAATGCCCTTCAGGCGCAGCGCGTCGACATTGACGCCCTCGTTCATATCCGAGCCGCTGATGCTCAGGCCCATGCCCTGCAGCACCTCGGCCAGCGACGACATGGACACGCCGCCGATGCCGATCAGATGTCCCCGTCTGCCCGGGGACAGAAAGTTTTCAAATTCAGCCATAGTGCATCTCCACAGATTGATTGGTCCCCGCCCGAAAAGCAGTTGCGGGCAGGGGAAAAAGGTGGTAAACTGTTTTTGCTTCATTATAATACGCCGCCGGACGACTTGCAAGCGCTTCTTTCCCGGCGGGAAGAGGGGTGAATCGCCGTGGATTCCTGGCAGGCCCTGAAAAGTGAATGCGCCGAATGCCGCGGCTGCTCCCTCTGCAAAACACGGCACAGCCTGGTCTTCGGCGTGGGGAACGAGCAGGCGGAGGTCATGCTCATCGGCGAAGGGCCGGGCGAGCAGGAGGATTTGAAGGGCGAGCCCTTTGTGGGTCCCGCGGGCAAGCTTTTGGACGACATGCTGAAAATGATCGATCTTGAGCGCAGCCGGGTCTATATCGCCAACATCGTCAAGTGCCGCCCGCCCGGAAACCGCGACCCGCAGAATATCGAGCAGGACGCCTGCCGCGGCTGGCTTGACAGGCAGATCGCCCTCGTCAATCCCAAAATCATCGTGTGCCTCGGCCGCATTTCGGCCAAGGCGCTCATCGACCCGGACTTTCGCATCACGCGGGAGCACGGCGTCTGGTACGAGTTCGACGGCCGCCGCTTCATGGCGACCTATCACCCCTCCGCCCTGCTGCGCGATATGAGCAAGCGGCCCGAGGCGTTTATGGATCTTCGCAGCTTGAGAAAGGAAATCAGGGCTGTCTGCGACAGCGTATATCTATGATCGAATTTCACGCCATCTCCCTGCTGGACAAGGAATGGATCGACCGGCACCTTCGGTGTGAGGACACTCCCAGCGCGGACTTCAACTTCGGCAACATGTTTATCTGGGACGAGCATTATCGTCAGCTCGTCTGTGACTTCGGGGAGCGCACGCTGACCAAGGTGCGCCTGCACGGCCTGCCGGCCTTCGCCTATCCCGTCGGCTGTGGCCCGCTGCGCCCGGCGATCGACGCGCTGCGCAGCTATGCCGCCGTCATGAACTACGACTTTCTGCTGCGCGGCATCACCGACCGGCACAAGGCGCTGTTAGAGGAGGAATTTCCCGACTGCTTCCTGTTCTGCGAGGAGCCAAAGTACGCCGATTATATCTATGAGGCACAGAAGCTCGCCACCTACGCCGGCAAAGCGCTGCACGGGAAGAAGAACCACTGCAACCGCTTTGAAGCAGAGCACGACTGGGCCTTCGTCCCGCTGACGCGGGAGCTGATCCCCGCCTGCACGCAGATGCTCAACGCCTGGACCGAGGAGAATGCCGAACGCCTGGACGAGAGCATCGTCTTCGAGCACAACGCCATCGACCGCGCTTTCCGCAATTATGAGGCGCTGGGGCTGGAGGGCGGCGTCCTCTTTGCCGACGGGAAGATCCTCGGCTTCAGCTTCGGGGAGATGACCAGCTCCGACACCTTCGACGTCCACGTGGAAAAGGCCGCGGCGGACGTAAACGGCGCTTATCCCATGGTATGCAGGGAGCTGAGCAGAATGCTCCTCGCGCGCCACCCGGAGCTTGTCTGGCTCAACCGTGAGGACGATATGGGGCTCGAGTCCCTGCGCAAATCCAAGGAGTCCTACAAGCCCGCGTATCTGCTGCGCAAGTACGCGGCCAAATGGACAGGAGACTGAGCCCATGGCAGAATATACGATACGTGAATACCGGGCCGGGGATATCCCCGCGCTCTCGTTCCTGTGGCAGGATGTGTTCGGCGACCCGCTGCCCTTCACGGCGGAGTTTTACGCCATGCTGCCGGATATGGGCTCCGCCGTGGTGGCGGAGCTGGACGGAAAGCTCATCGGAGCGGCCCATGTGCTGAGCGGCTTTGAGCTCGTGACCCGGCGGAAGAAGGCCCCCGTGGTGGGCTACATCTACGCGGTGATGGTCACCGCGCAGCGCCGCAGCCTCGGCGTCGGCAAGGCCCTCACGCTGGAGGCGGCGGCCCTCGCGCGGCGGCGGGAAGCCGCGGTGATCTGCACGCTGCCGGCGGATGCGCCGCTCTACGGCTGGTACCACAGGCTGCTCGGCATCGAATGTGTGCTGCACCGCAGGCGCTTTGAGATCGGCTGCGCACCCCGGGAGCAGGTAATGGAGCTGAGCGCCACCGAGTACATGCACTGGCGGGAGACGCTGCTGGAGGGGAAAAACTATCTGCGCCCGTCTCAGCCCACGCTGGAGTTTCAGCGGCGCTTCTGCAAATTCTTCGGCGGCGGCCTCTACGCCTGCCGCAGCGGTATCTGCACGGCGGAGCTGGACGGGGACACCTGCCTTATCAAGGAGCTCATCGCCCGCGACAGTGAAGACTGCGCCGATATCGCGGCCTCCGTGGGGCACCTGCTGGGGGCAAAGACCTGCGTCTATTATCTTCCCGCCCGGGACGGGGAATCCTATATCGCCGCCCAGCCCGGCAGCGTCCCTGCCGACTGTGTGTGGAATCTCAGCTTCGACTGATCATTTTACAAAGACGAAACAAAATCATGGTTATTTCCGAAACATCTTTGCGGTATTCTATACTCGCAAGCAGAAAAGAACTTCATACGGAACAAAAGTTCTTCTAAATCAAGCAGAGTGGTCAGGCACTCTGCTTTGGTTTATTTTGAAAGAAAATACGGGGGCGCCTGTGCGCCCCCGCATTATTTCACTTTTCGATCAGCACCCGGTTGCCGTGGATCTTCAGCTTTCCGGAGCAGTAAAGGATCACCGACTGACTGAGAAGACGCCATTCGGCCTCCTCCAGCACGCGCCTTGAAAGGGACTCGGGCGTATCGTCCGCGCGGACCTCCACGGCCCGCTGGAGAATGATGCTGCCGACACGGCCGTCCCCGTCGGCAAAGTACGACGTTGCGCCGGTGAGCTTGAGGCCGCGCTCCAGCACCGCGCGCTGGATGTCCCCCTCCTCGTCCTCAAAGGCGGGATAGAGCGCCGGGAAGGTGCCGATGATGCGGTTTTTGAACTGGTAGGGAATCACGCCGAGGGGCAGATCATAGCCCGCGAGGATCACAAGCTCAATGTCCATATCCCGCAGCTTGTTCGCCACCGCCATGGAGTGGCTGGTGCTGTTGGGAAAAAGCTCCGGGTCCACCACATAGGCGGGCACCCCGGCATTGAGGGCGCGCTTCATGGCGTTGACCTCCCTGGCCGTGGAGATGACCGAAACCAGCTCAAAATCCGGTATTTCCTTAAAATACATGGAATCCAGGATCGCCTGGAGCCTCGCCCCGTCCCCGGATACCAGTGCCGCCGCTCTGACCATGTCGAACCTCTCAACCCCCGGGTGTGCCGGTACTTGTCCTGCGGGACAAAACACGCTATAATATAAAGCAGCGCCGACACATTCCGTGTTATGTCGACTATTATACCGTATACAATGGCCTCGGTCAAGCGTCAGGAGTGAAGCTGATGACAGAAATTTATGTAATTCGACATGTCCAGGCAGAGGGGAACCTCTACCGCCTCATGCAGGGACACTGGGACGGGGACGTCACAGCCCTCGGCGAGAAGCAGCGCGACGCGCTGAGCCTGCGCTTCCGGGACATCCCGGTGGACGCGGTGTACTCGAGCGATCTCTGGCGCGCGCGCTTTACCGCCTCGGCCATCACCCGCTTTCACGATCTGCCCATCCGCTGCGACAGACGGCTGCGGGAGATCCACGTCGGTCCCTGGGAGGCTCAGCCCTTTGCCAATCTCCTCTGGGAGCAGCCGGAGCTGATGGATACCTTCATGCACGATTCGGCAAACTTCTTCCTCCCCGGGGCCGAGACTTTCCGGGACGTGCGGGAGCGCGTGCTCGAGGCCCTGTACGAAATCGCCGGGGCAAACGAGGGGCGCACCGTGGTCATCACGACCCACGGGGTCGCCATCCGCTGCATGCTGACGGCGCTCCTGGGCGTGCCGCTCAACGACCGGGAGACGGTGCCGATCTTCCACAACACCGGCATTTCGCACCTGCGCTTTGAAAACGGGCGCTTCACGGTGGACACGGTGGACGATTTCTCCCATCTTCCGCCGGAGCTGGCGCAGAACGCTTCGGCAGTCACGGCTCTGCGGCATGTGTGCGTCGATCCCGGGCAGCACCGCGCACTCTACGAGCGCTGCTATGCCGACGCCTGGATGGCTGCCCACGGGAATCTCGTCGGCTTCGAGCCCGCGCCCTACTATCACGCCGCGCGGGACCATTACCGGCGGGACAGCGAGGCCATCTCCCTTCTGTACGACGGAGACAGCTTTGCCGGTCTCATCGACCTGGATATCGCCCGGGGCGAGCATGCCGGCTATGGCTGGGTGAGCCTTCTGTACCTGTGCCCGGAATACCGCGGGCGCGGGCTGGGCGTGCAGCTTCTGGGCAGGGCGGTGACCAGGTACCGGACGCTGGGCTGCAGCGCCGTGCGCCTGTATGCAGCGGAGGACAACACGGCCGCCCTGGCCTTCTACCGGGCCAACGGCTTTACGGAGCTTTCACGCGCCCCCGGCGCAAACGGCGAGCTGCTGCTGATGGAAAAGCAGCTTGGGAGCCACGGCTATGGCGTTGTATGAAGAGCGCGCCCGCGTCCTGCGCCCGGAGATCGAGGCGGGGCGGCGGGTACTGGTCATATCCGACATCCACGCGAATCTCCCCTATTTCCACGGCCTGCTCGACAAGGTCGGCTTCTGTGACGACGATTTCCTGATCCTCAACGGCGACTTTCTCGAAAAGGGCGCAGAGAGCCTCAGGACCCTGCGCGAGGTCATGGCGCTGTGTGAAAAGGGCAGCACCCTCGCCCTCATGGGAAACTGTGACGGCTGGGCCGCGATCTGTCATGAGGACAGCAAGCGGCTGGAAGCCCTCCCCCGTTACCTGCGTCTCCGCAGGCGCGGCCTCATGTGGGACATGGCCCTGGAGCTGGGCCTTGATCCGCTGAATCTCGGGGATCTTGACGCTTTTCGCCGCCGCCTGACGGAGCGTTTCCCGGCGGAGCTTGCCTTTCTGGACGCGCTGCCCCATGCGGCGGAGGCGGGGCGCTACATCTTTGCCCACGCGGCGGTATACCCGGACAAGCCCCTGAGCGAGCACAGCGCCGGGGAGCTGACGCGCTGCGACGCCTGGTATAAGCTGGGCTATTCCTTTGACAAATGGGTCGTCGTGGGGCACTACCCCGTGATGCTCTATGCGGACGGCATCGTCTGCGCAAACCCCATCATCGACCGCGAGCGCCATATCGTCTGCCTCGACGGGGCCTGCGTGCTCAAGGACGACGGGCAGCTGAACTGCCTTATCATCCCCGACATCACGGGAGACGAGCTCTCCTTTGATTCCTACGATTCCTTCCCCATGGCGACGGTGCTGGAGGATCAGGCGGCATCGGCGCGCTCGGCCTATATCCGCTGGGGCGACAGCCGCGTGCAGGTTCTCCGGCGCGGAGAGGAGTTCTCCCGCTGCCGCCATGTTCGCACGGGCTATGAGCTGGATATCCTCACCAAATATCTCTTCACCGATGGGGAGCTCACCGACTGCAACGACTGTACCGATTACGTTCTGCCCCTGAAGGCAGGCGATCGCGTAAGCGTGGTGGAGCGCTGCTCCCGCGGCTTCTTTGTGAAACACAACGGCGTCTCCGGCTGGTACTTCGGGGCGCTCAAAGAGGACGAAAAATGAAAACTGTCATTTCTGGCGCAGCGTTTTTCTGCTGCGTCATGAGCCTTGCCCTGCTGTTGCTCATGGGGGCCGACAAGCACTATGCCAAAAGCGGGCGCCGCCGCGTGCCGGAGAAGCGGCTTTTCCTGCTGGCGCTGCTGGGCGGGGCCCCGGGCGGCCTGCTCGGCATGTACGCCTTCCGCCACAAGACACGTCACCCGCGCTTTCTTCTTGGCTTCTGGGCACTCGCGCTTTTACAGCTCGGCGCGCTGGGGTATTGCGCGTATCGCTATATGTAACCTGCCCGGACGCGGAGAGTGAAGCTCCACTCTCCGCACTCCAAACTGATTTACATCTCGTCGTCCACGATGGCGTCGCTGCGAAACAGCAGGCTCACGCACCACAGGGCCGACAGGCCCACCAGCGTATAGATGACCCTGCTGACGGTTGCCGTCTGTCCGCTGAAGAGCCAGGCCACGAGATCAAAACGAAACAGGCCGATACTGCCCCAGTTGATGCCGCCGATGATGGTCAGCGCCAGCGCGATCCGGTCCATAAGCATATGCGTTACGCTCCTCTCTTGTTTGGGTTCCCGCTTAGTATGCCCGGCGGACAGGCGCCTATGCATACCCAAAAAAATTTTTTCGCTTCGACAAAACTGGTGCTGCTGCGCCCTTTCTCGCTCTTTACAAGACTTCGCGCGCGTGCTACTATAATGGCACAGCTTATCCAATTGGCCTTTCCAGGGAAAGGCCGCGGCTCATATCTTTATCCCAAACCCTGTCTTGCGGACCGCCCTTGCGGTCCGCTCTTTTTCTTTATTTTTTATTATCTCTTTTATTATATTTTTGCAAAAAACGCAGAAACTATCAGTAGATTTTTGCCGTCAAATAGAGTACAATCAGAAACACTTCTCGCAAGAGGGGAAACAGCATGAAGATTCTCATCGTCAACGGCTCGCCGCGGGGGCGCTTCAGCGTGACGCTGCAGAGCTGCCTGTATCTGGAAAAGCGCTTTCCGCGCCACAGCTTTGAATATCTGAATGTCGGCGCCGGGATCGACGGCTTTGAACGGGACATGGCTCCCGCCGCCGCAGCCTTCGGCCGGGCGGAGCTTGTGATCTTTGCCTATCCGGTATACTGCTTTCTCGTCCCCGCCCAGCTCCACCGCTTTGTGGAGCTTTTGAAGGAGAGCGCGCTTCCGCTCGGGGGCAAATATGTGACGCAGCTTTCCACCTCAGAGCATTTCTTTGACGTGACGGCCCACCGCTTTTTGGAGGACAACTTCCACGATCTGGGCATGCGGGTGATCCACGGCCTCTCGGCGGACAGAGGCGACCTGCTGACAGAGCGCGGGCGGCGCGAGGCGGAAGCCTTTCTGGAATACGCCGTCTCCTGCGTCGAAAACGGTCTTTACGAGCAGGCGCCGCCGCGCTCCGCCGTATCGGCCGGCGCGCCTTATGTGAGCAGTCTGGAGCCGTGTGAGAAGCGGGACGGCTTTGACACCGTGATCGTAGCGGATCTGCGGGAGGGGGACGAGAGCCTGCGCGCCCTCATCCGGGACTTCGGCGCCGCCTATCCCTTCCGCACGCGCTTTGTGAACCTTGCGGATTTCCCCTTCCGCGGCGGCTGTCTCGGCTGTCTCAACTGCATGATCCACGGCAAATGCGTGTACCGGGACGGCTTTGACGCGCTCCTGCGGGAGAAGCTCCGGCCTGCCGACGCCATTGTCTATGCCTTCACGCTGCGCGACCACAGCATGGGCTCCCGCTTCAAGCTGTATGACGACCGGCAGTTTTTTAACGGCTGCCGCTCACTTCTGGAGGGCAGGCCCATCGCCTGTCTTGTAAACGGCGATATGGGGCTGGAGGAGAACCTGCGCACGGTGCTTGAAGCCCGCGCCGCCGTGGGGCACAGCTTCTTGGCGGGCTTTGCCTCCGGCGCGGAGGAGATCCGCACGCTCTCCGCCCGCCTTGTCTGGGCGCTGGAGCACCGCTATGCGCCGCCCCGGAGCTTCTACGGCGTGGGCGGCACGAAGATCGTCCGCGATCATGTGTGGCTGAAGCGGGGGCTGATGCGGGAGGACCACCTCTTTTTCAAAGCTCGCGGGCTCTATGATTTTCCCCGGCGGCATTGGGTGAGGATGCTGGGGCTCAGCCTGCTCGGCGCTCTGATGCGCAGCCGCCGCCTGCGCCGCCTGCTCGGCGACAGGATGAACGCGAGTATGCTCGCCCCCTATCAAAAAGTATTGAACAAGCTGTCACAGGAGGGATCCCCTTGAGTGTTTTCCTGATGAAAATACTGGCTGTGATCTCGATGCTCATCGACCACACTGCCATTGTTCTGTTCCCCCGTTTTATCGACGTCTCCGTCTATATGGCGATGCGCGCCATCGGCCGTTTTGCCTTTCCCGTCTTTGCCTTTCTGATCGTCAACGGCTATGAAAGGACCCGCGATGTAAAGCGCTATCTTACGCGCCTGCTGGCCTTTGCCGTGATCTCCCAGATCCCCTACGTCCTGGTCGGGGACGTCAATCACTTTCCGGAGGGGAACGCGCTGACGGTGACGCTCAGCCAGCGCTGGTTCGTGTGCCTGATCTTCATTCTGGTAGCGGCAATCGCCTGGCTGACCACCGTGCGCGCAAATGCGACGGTGCTGTGGCCGGTGCTGGCGCTCGGCATGGCGGTGCTGCGGGTTACATACTGCGGCGTACGTATCCTGTCGGAGCATCTGAACGTCTTCTATACGCTTGCGGCAGGTCTCGCTCTCATTGCCCTGGCAGACGCCGCCCTCAAGCCGAAGCGGGATCTTGTACGGCTGCTGATGCAGGCGCTGGGCCTGTTCAGCGCGTTCTTTCTGATCCGGGACAACATGGATTACGGCTCGATGGGTGTCGCGCTGATCTTTTCTCTCTGGCTTGCCCGGGGCAGCCGCTTCTCCCAGGCCGGGGTGATGCTCCTGTGGTGCGTCGTGCAGTACGTGCTCGGCGGGCAGCATCTCTCACACTTTTTCGTCGCGGCCCTCTCCGTGGCGCCGGTGCTGCTCTACCGCGGGCAGCAGGGCCCGCGGCTCAAGCTGGCCTTTTACGCGATCTACCCTGTACATCTGGTGATTCTCGGCGCCCTGACGGTATATTTTACCTTTCATCCCGCATGAGTGCATACACGCGGAGAAACCGCTTTCCGGTCTTTCCGCGTGTATGCTTTCTTTTTGTTGTAAATGCGCCGTTTTTGTGATATTCTAAGATGAATTACTATCTATCAAGGAGTGCGACAGCCATGATCCTTGCGGTTACAGGCATCACCGGACATACCGGCGGTTATTTTCTGCAGGAGCTGATCCGAAACGGCTTTGACGGTACCCTGCGCGTACTGGTGCGGGAGACCTCCGACACCCGCGCGCTGGACGCATCCGGCCTGCAGGTTGAAAAGGTCGTCGGGGACATCCATAATCCGGACGATCTCTTTCGCCTGGTAAGCGGGGCGGACAGCGTCCTGCACATTGCGGGCATCCGGGACACCCTCCCGCTGATGGCGGCCATTGAAAAGGCGGGCGTGAAGGGGCACATCGTCCTTGTGCACACAACGGGCATCTACTCGCGCTTTCGCATGGCGAGCGGCGAATATAAGGAGATCGAGCAGGCGCTGCAAGCGTATATCGACAAGGGGTATAACATCACGATCCTGCGCCCCACCATGATTTTCGGGGATCTGTGCGACCGGAACATCCACAAGTTCATCCGCATGGTGGATACGCTCCCCGTCATGCCCCAGGTGCGCTTCGGGCGGGCAAGGATCCAGCCGGTCAACGCCCGGGACCTGGGCCGCGCCTATTACCAGTGCGTCATGAAGGAGAAGCTGCCGGAGCTCGACTATGTGGTATCGGGCAGCCGGGAGCTGACGCTGCGGGAGCTGTGCAGCCTGATCGGGATCTATCTCGGTAAGAAGACCCGCTTTGTGAACGTGTCGACCCCGGCGGTCGTGGGCTGCATGTGGTGCGTGAAGGAGCTCAGCGGCGGGAAGATCGACTATGTGGAAAAGGCCCTGCGCCTGGGTGAGGACCGTGTTTTCAGCCACGCCGCGGCCGCGCGCGACTTCGGCTTTGAGCCGGAGCCCTTTGACGTCGGCCTCAAGCGCGAGGTGGAGGAGTATCTGCATGCCAAACACTAAGACCGTTCTCTTCCTCTCCAATCACTTCATCACGCTCTATTCCTTCCGCCGGGAGCTGATCGAACGGCTTGTGAAGCTTGGGCATCGGGTGGTATTGAGCATGCCGGCGGATGACCAGAACGCCTGGTTTCGCGCTCTGGGCTGTGAGATCATCGAAACGCCCATGTCCCGGCGGGGCCTGAACCCGCTGGAGGATCTGGCCCTGCTGCGGCGCTACCGGCACGTCATGCGGAAGGTGCAGCCCGACATTATCTTCAGCTACACCTCCAAACCGGATATCTACGGCTCCATGGCCTCCACCGCCCTGGGCTTCAGGCAGGTGTGCAACATCACCGGGCGCGGCAATTCCCTGGCCTACGACAACGCCCTGGCGGTCGTTGTGCGCAGTCTCTACCGCGCCTCCATCCGCAATTGCTACAAGGTTTTCTTCCAGAACGCCGACGACCGGGATTACTTTATCCGCTATCATATCGTGAAGGACAACTGGGCGCTGATCCCCGGCTCCGGCGTCAATCTCAGCCAGCACGCCCCGGCCCCCATGCCGGACGACGGAGAGATCCGCTTTCTCTACATCGGGCGCATCATGTCCGTCAAGGGCATCGACCAGCTTCTTGACTGCGCCGTTGCCGTCCGGCGCCGGCATCCGAACACCCGCTTTCTCCTCGCGGGCTTTGTGGAACAGGGGCAGTATGAGGAGAAGATCCGCGACTATCAGGCGCAGGGCTATATTGAGCACCTGGGCTTTCAGAAGGATATCGACGCCGTGATCCGCCGCTGCCACTGCACGATCCTGCCCTCCCACGGGGGCGAGGGCGTGCCCAACGCGGTGCTGGAATCCGCCGCCGTGGGCCGGGCCTGCATTGTCTCGGACGTCCCCGGTTCCCGGGACGCGGTGGAGGACGGCGTGACGGGCTATCTCTTCGAGCCGGGCAGCAGCGCCGCGCTCATCGACAGGGTCGAGCGCTTTCTCGCCCTGACCCGGGAGCAGCGCGAGCAGATGGGCCTTGCCGGCCGTGAGAAGGTCGCGCGCGAATTTGACCGCGAGATCGTCATCAAAGCCTATCTTAAAGAAGTGGAAGAAGCATAAGGCAAGGAGATGCATCCATGTCCATCCGCAGAATGTTCAACAATGCCGTGAGCATTGTGTTTACGTTTATCAAGTTCAGCATCATGAAGCTCTTTCTCGGCTCCGGCTTTCACTTTGCGCCCATCTGCCGCTTTTCGCCCAATGTGGTCACGGAGTTCGAGCACGGCAGCCATGTCTCCATCGGCAACCGCACCCGCATCCACTCCGGCTGCAAGCTCAAGGTGCGAAAGGGCGCGGCGCTTACGCTCTCTGACAACGTGGTCTTCACCTACAACTGCATGATCAACTGCCGCGACAGCGTCACCATCGGGGAGGGGACGAGCATGGGCCCCAACGCCTGCATCTACGATCACGACCATGACTTCCGCGCGGGGCTGGAGGAGCTGACCTTCAAGACGGCCCCGGTGGTCATCGGCAAAAACTGCTGGATCGCGGCGGGCACCGTCATCCTCATGGGCACCACCATCGGCGACAACTGCATGATCGGCGCGGGCTGCATCCTCAAGGGGAACATTCCGGCCAATTCCGTCGTTACCCAGAAGCGGGAAACCGTGATCCGTCCCTGGGAGGTGCGCGCATGATCCGTGTGCTGCACATGATCGCAAGTCTGGATGTGGGCGGCTCCCAGACCATGATGATGAACATCTACCGCAAGATCGACCGGGAAAAGATCCAGTTCGATTTTGTGATCGACCGGCCGGCGGAGACCTATTTTGCCGGGGAGATCCACGAGCTCGGCGGGCGGGTCTACACCCTGCCGGCCTTTCGCGGCACCAACGCCGGCGAGATCCGGCGCGACTGGAACAACTTCTTCTACACCCACCCGGAGTATCGCATTCTCCACTCCCATGTGCGCAGCTATGCCTCCCTCTATCTCCCGGTGGCAAGGGCGCACGGGGTCAAGACCATCATTCACAGCCACTCCACCTCCACCGGCGGCGGGGTCAAGGGCGCGGTCAAGTCTGTGATGCAGCTTCCCCTGCGGCATCAGGCGGACGTGCTGATGGCCTGCTCCCGGGACGCGGGTGAATGGCTCTATGGCAAAAGGGCCTGCCAGAGCGAGCGCTTTGTCCTCCTGCCGAACGGCATCGACACGGACCGCTTCCTCCTGCCCCCCGGCACGCGGGAGCGCTATCGCCGGGAGCTGGGGCTCGAGGGCCGCTTCGTGATCGGCAACGTGGGCCGCTTTTACGATGTGAAGAACCACACGTTCCTGCTCGACGTGTTTGCTGAGGTGCGCGCGCGGGAGCCGCGGGCGAGCCTGCTTCTCGTGGGCGTCGGCCCCCTGCAGCAGCAGATGGTGCAGAAGGCCGTGGACCTCGGCATCGCCGAGGATGTGATCATGACCGGAAACCGCACCGACGTGCCGGAGCTTCTCGGCGCGATGGATGTGTTTGCCTTTCCCTCCCTGTGGGAGGGGCTGCCGATGACGGTGGTGGAGGCCCAGGCGGCTGGCCTGCCCTGCGTGCTCTCCGACACCATCACAAGAGAGGTGGACGTGTCGCCCCTGGTGGAATATCTGCCCCTCGGCGACGCCGGCGCGTGGGCGGACGCCCTGCTCACCCGCAGGCCGCGGCTGAACGCCATGGAGGCCATCCGGCGCGCGGGCTTTGACATCCACAGCTCTGCGCAAAGACTGACGGAAATCTACACCGCACTCGACCGGGAGGCCGGGATGTGAAACCAAAGGAGAACGCCATGGCAGAAGAAGCGAAAACCGTAATGCTCCACTGCAGCTCCCTGCACAAGGGCGGGGCCGAGCGCGTGTTCGCCCAGCTTGCGGAGCGCTTTGCCGCCTGCGGCTGGCGCAGTATCCTTGTCACCGCCTATTCCGACCCGGGGCGGGAGGAGTACCCGCTGTCCGAAAAGGTGACGCGGTATAATATCGAGCCCGTGCGCCTGCAGCAGAACTTCGTCAAGCGCAATCTCAGCCGCATCTGCGCCCTGCGAAGGCTCTGCAAAAAGGAAAAGCCCGATATCCTCATTTCCTGCATGCAGGAGCCGAACTTCCGCGCCATGCTCGCAAGCGCGGGCCTGCCGGTCAAACGCCTTGTGTCCGTGTGCAACGCAGCGGAAAAGGAGTACCCCGGCCTCGGCGGCTTTGTGACGGGCAGGCTCCTCATGCCGCAGGCGGATGGCTGCGTCTTCCAGACAGAGGAGGAAAAGCGCTGGTTTCCGCAGCGGCTGCAGAAAAAGGGCCGCATCATCATGAATCAGGTGAGCGATTCCTTCTTTGCGGTACGGCATACGGGTCCCCGGCACGAGCTTGTGAGTGTCGGCAGGCTCAACCCGCAGAAAAACCAGGCCCTGCTGATCCGCGCCTTTGCCCGCATCGCCGCTCAGACGCAGGAGAACCTGCTGCTCTACGGCGCGGGGGAGCTGCGGGATGAGCTGCAAAAGCTCATCGACTCCCTGGGCCTTTCCGAGCGCGTGAAGCTCATGGGCCTGAGCGCTGACGTGGCACGCGATATCAAGGACGCGCGGGCCTTTGTCCTCTCCTCGGACTTTGAGGGCGTGCCGAACGCCCTGCTGGAGGCAATGGCCCTGGGCCTGCCCTGCATCGCCGCGGACTGTCTCGGCGGCGGCCCCAGAATGGTGATCGAGGACGGCGTGAACGGTCTGCTTGTCCCCATGGGGGACGAAGCGGCCCTGGCGGACGCCATGCTGCGCCTGCTGCGTGACCCCGAAGGGGCTGAGCACATGGGCAGAGCCGCGCGCGAAACGGCGGAGTGCTTCCGCCCAGACCGGGTCTTTGCCGACTGGCGGCAGTATGCGGAGGATATCATCCATGGCTGAGGCGGTTTTTTTCAGTGTCCTGATCCCCGTTTATAATGTGGAGCCCTATCTCCGGGAGTGTCTGGATTCCATCCTCTCCCAGGGCTGGGAGAAGCTCGAGCTCATCGCTGTGGACGACGGCTCCACCGACCGAAGCGGCGCGATCTGTGACGAGTATGCCGCCCGGGATGGGCGCGTGCGCGTTATCCACAGGGAAAACGGCGGCCTGATGTCCGCCCGCCGCTGCGCCATCGCGCAGGCGAAGGGGGACTATGTCCTCTTTGCGGACTCCGATGACAGGCTCCTGCCAGGCGCGCTCGCTGCTCTGGACAGAGCCATCGGCAGAAGCGGGGCCGACTGCCTCATCTTCGGCGCCGAGCGCGAGACGCCGAACGGCATCGTCCATAACGTGAATCCCCCCGCGCTCTGCGGCCGGGTGATCACGGACCGGCATGAGGTGATCCGCCTTGTGCTCAACGACAACAGCTACAACGTCCTCTGGCGAAAGTGCGCGCGCAGGACCTGCTTTGACGGGCGGGATTTCAGCCCCTGGTTCCACATCAGCCGCGGGGAGGATCTGATCCAGAGCACCGAGCTGCTGGAAAACGCGCGCAGCTTTTACTTTATGCCCGAGGAGCTCTATTTTTACCGCATGAACGCCGCCAGCATCACCCACACGGTCAGCTTTGACGGCTACCGCGCGGGCTTCGAGCTGGAGCGCTTTCAGCTCTGCTGGCTCAAGAAGCTGGGCATCTTTGACGAGGGCGACTATGATCATTGGCGCAACCATCTGCTTGACGAGCTGGTGATCGAGCTCAAGCGCATCTGCCGCTTCTGCTTGGACCGGGCCAACGCCGTCGCCGCAATGGAGAGCATCCTCGCCGCAGACTTTTACCGGGACTTTCTCGCCGCCGGCTATCGGGGCGGCGGAGGCGGCGCACGCCGCGCCGCCAACCGTTTTGCCGTCGGCCTGCTGCAAAAACGGCGCTTTGATGCGCTTCGCTTCTTCTGCGCCCGTGTCTACCGGGGCAGATAGAAAGGAACTCTATGGAAAAAGGCAACATCATCCGCTCCCTGCTCTATAAATTTACAGAGCGCTTTGCCGTCAAGGGCATCGGCATGGTCATCAGCATCGTGCTGGCCCGCCTGCTCAGTCCCGAGATCGTGGGGCAGGTCGCCATTCTGGAAATCTTCATCAGCTTTTCGCTCATCATCATCGAAAGCGGCGTCAACAGCTCCCTGATCCAGAGCCGCACGGCGGACGAGCGGGATTATGCGACGGTGTTTTATCTGACCCTGGCCATCGCCTCCGCCGCCATCCTCCTTCTGGAGCTGACCGCGCCGCTGATTGCCGCGTATTATAAAAGCCCGCAGCTCACGGTGCCGCTCAGGATCTGTGCGTTCGTGCTGCTCTTCAGCTCCTTTAACTCCATCCAGGTGGCGCGCATGCAGAGGGAAATGCGCTTTCGGGAAATGATGTGGTGCAATCTCTCCGCCTCCCTGCTTGCCGGGGGCTGCGGCATCCTGCTGGCCCTGCGCGGCGCGGGGCTCTGGGCACTGGTGGCCTACCACTTCGGTCATATCATCGTGGTGTGTGTTTTGCAGTTTCTTGTGCTGCGCTGGGTACCGACAGGCCGCTTCTCCCTGGAGAGCGCCCGCCGTCTCGGCGGCTACGGCGTGAAGATGCTGGCCGCCTCCTTCATCAGCACTCTCTACACCAGCCTGCGCCCGCTCATCATCGGCAGGCGCTTTTCCACCGCAGAGCTCGGCTACTATGACCGGGGCCAGAAATTTGCCAGCACGATTTCCCTGAATCTGGACAGCGCCGTGCAGTCGGTGATGTTCCCGGTGCTGTCCCGCGCGCAGGACGACGCAGAGCAGTTCAGGACCATTCTGCGGCGGATGACGGGTCTGGGCAGCTTTCTGATCTTCCCGGTGATGCTGGGCCTTGCCGCCGTGGCGGAGCCGCTGATCGTGCTGCTGCTCAAGGAGCAGTGGCTCCCGACCGTGCCCTTCCTGGTGCTGCTGAGCATCGGCGAGGCCCAGGTGCCGCTGACAAGCTCAAACCTTGTGGCGCTCAAATCCCTGGGCCGCAGCGATATTTATGCCCGGCAGGAGCTTGTGCGCCGGGTATTGATGATCGCGGTGCTTGCCGTGAGCGTCTTCGCCTTTGACACGGTGGAGGCTATCGCGGTGAGCTTTGTGATTTCCGCCTGGCTGGATGTCTGGGTCACAGGCCTGCCGATCAGGAAGCTTGTGGGCTACGGCTTTTTCGACCAGCTCCGGGATGTATGGAAATCCGGCCTCAGCGCGCTTGTGATGGCGGGGGCCGTGTGGGCGCTGGGGCTTCTGTCCCTGCCGAAGCTGCCGCTTCTGCTGCTGCAGATCGTGTGCGGCGCCGGGATCTACGCCCTGTTGAATCTCGCCCTGAAAAACGAGAGCCTCTCTTATGTGCTCTCCATGCTCAGGCAGCGCCGGGCCGCCTCCTGAGCTGCCTGAAAAGGATATCGTTCTATGAAGAAAAAACAAGTTTTCAGCTGGATAGGCAAGGCGATCCTCGCGGGCCTTGCCGCCTTTGCGCTTTTGTGCGCCGCCTGCGCCTTTTACTTCAACACGCCCGTGCACTACACAAACCCCGACGGGGCGACGGAGTACAAATACGAATCCGGCCGCTTCTACCGCGGGACCGAGGGCTTCGGCTATGGGCGCATCAATAACGACGGGTTCAACAATGCCCGCGACTACAGCCCCGGCGACAAAATCGACGTGCTGCTGATGGGCTCTTCCCATACGGAGGGCTTCTGCGTCCCCCAGCGGAACACGGCCGGGGAGGTTCTCGGCCGCCTCTTCGACGGGGAAAAGAGCGTTTACAGCATCGGCATGGCGGGGCACACCTTCCTCTACTGCGCAAAGCGCCTGGACCGGGCGCTGGAGGTCTATAAGCCCACGGGCTATGTGGTGATCGAGCTTGCCACGCTCAGCTACGACCCCGCCGTCATGGACGCCGCGACAGACGGCACGCTGCCGGACATTCCCTCCCACACGGGCGGGCTTCTCACGGCGCTGCAGAAGCTCCCCTTCCTGCGCCTGCTGTACACGAAGTATTTCAAAGGCACAAACGAGGCCGTGGCGGCTGCCGCCGGAACGGCGGAGCCGGTGACCGAGGAAGCGTACGAGACGGCCCTTGCCCGCCTTCTCAGGAAGCTCGGCGAAGTGAGCAAAGCGCACAGCACGAAGGCCATCCTTGTCTACACGCCAACCGTCCTCCCCGACGCGGCGGGGGCGATCGCCTCCGACGCGCGGCCCGGTGAGCGGGAGACCTTTGCGCGCCTGTGTGCGGAAAACGGCCTTGTCTTCCTGGATCTCACGGAGCAAAACACCGCTTCCGTCACGCAGAACGGTCGCCTGCCCTTCGGCTTTGCGAACACCGCCCCCGGGCAGGGGCATATCAACAGCACGGGGCTGCAGATCTATGCGGAGGCTCTGCGCGCGCTGATCGCGGAAGAGGAGGGCTGAGCATATGCTTTTTAACAGTCTGGCCTTTCTGGTCTTCTTCACCGTCGTCTGCGTCCTCATGGCGCTGACGAATCTGCCCGTCTTCGCCGCCATGCCTCGGGAAAAGCGCCTCAGGCTCCGGCACATTCTCCTGCTGCTGGCAAGCTACGTGTTCTACGGCTGGTGGGACTGGCGCTTCTGCTTTCTGATGCTGGCCCTCACGCTGGTAGCCCATGTCTGCGCATTGCAGATGGATACGCCCCGGTGCAGGGCCGCCCTTGTGATCGGCGTGGTGGTCCCGCTGCTGGTGCTCGGGATCTTCAAATACTATAACTTTTTTGTCGATTCCTTCTGTGCCGCCTTCGGCCTCACCCGGGCGGGCACGCTGCGGATCATCCTGCCGGTAGGCATCAGCTTCTATACCTTCCAGTCGCTGAGCTACACCATCGACGTGTCGCGCGGGAAGCTCAGGGCCGAGCGGGACTTCATCCGCACCGCCCTGTACATCGCCTTCTTCCCGCAGCTTGTGGCGGGCCCCATCGTCAAGGCCGGGGACTTTCTCCCGCAGCTGCAGGAGGAGCGGAACATCTCCCTCAAAAATCTCGAACCCGGCGTGCAGATCATGCTCTTCGGCCTTTTCAAGAAAATCGTCATCGCCGACAATATCTCCGCCTTTGTCGACGCGGTGCACCAGGCCCCCGCAGCCTACAGCGCGGGCACACTGATGCTGTGCACCTACGCCTATTTTGTCCAGCTCTACTGCGACTTCTCCGGCTATTCGGACATGGCAGTGGGCTGCGCCCGCTGCCTCGGCTATGATCTGCCGCGAAACTTCAATGTTCCCTTCCTCTCCCCCAATGTCAACGAGTTCTGGAAGCGCTGGCACATCAGCCTCTCCGCCTGGCTCACGGAATACCTCTATTTCCCGCTCGGCGGCAGCCGCAAGGGCGAAGCGCGCACCTATCTCAACATTCTGATCAACATGACGGTCTGCGGCCTCTGGCACGGCTCGGCCTGGACCTTCGTGTTCTGGGGCTTTCTCAGCGGCGTGGCCCAGTGCCTGTACCGGCTGACGACGCCGATCCGGAAAAGGCTGCCGAAGCACCCGCTGCTGACGGCGCTGAACGTCTTTCTGACCTTCACCTTTATCTGCTTTACCGCGGTCATCTTCCGCGCAAGCGATATCGGCACCGCCTTTCGCATCATCGGCTACATCTTCACCGGACACCGCGGCATCCATTTTGTGAGCTTCTGGGGGCTCTTCGGCCTCGCGCTGGTCTGGGGCGCGCATATCGCCGCCCTTGTGCGCTCGAAGCGCCGCGGCATCCCGCCGACGGGCTTCTACCCCATCGTAAGGCTCAGCACCTTCCGGGGCCTGCTGCTCTTCTTCCTCCTGGCGGGCGTCACCCTCGCTCTCGGCTACACCGGGGAAAGTCCGTTTATCTACTTCCAGTTCTGATCCCGCGCATAAAAACGCGCCACACAATTTCGCACGTGAAACTGTGTGGCGCTTGCTTATTCTTTTTCTTCCTTCTTCTCTGTGCGCTTGACGAGGACCTTGTCCACCCGCCGTCCGTCGGTCATCTCCAGGACCGTCACACGGAGGTTTTGCCACTCGAAGCTGTCCCCCACCTGGGGGAAGCCGCCGAAGCGCTCCAGCGTCCAGCCGCCGACGGTGCTGCTCTCAGCCTCAATGCTGCCCTCGGGCAGGCCCAGCAGCTCCTCCATCTCATAGAGCATCATGCTGCCGTCCAGCTCGTATTCATCGTCGGTGCGCTTGACCACCTCAGGCTCCACCTCGTCGTTGTCGTCCCAGATGTCGCCCACGATTTGCTCGAGCACGTCCTCCATGCTCAGTACGCCCAGGGTGCCGCCGTATTCGTCGGTCACGATGGCCAGGTGCTGCCTGGCGCGGCGCAGCTGGTTCAGGACCGCCGGCAGCTTCATGGTCTTGTAGATGTAGCAGGGCGGCATGAGCAGGCTGCGGATATCGGTCTTCTCCTCTTCGGTCAGGACCTTGAGGAAGCGGTTGAGATACAGCACGCCGATGATGTTGTCGATGCTGCCCTCATACACCGGCAGGCGGGAGAAGGGAGCCTTGTCGATCTGGGAAAGGATCTCGTTCCAGTCGTCCTCGATGTCGATGGCAATCACGTCGACCCGCGCGGTCATCACGTCCATCGCGGAGATATCCGAAAAGTCGATGGCGGAGCGCAGCAGTTCCGACTGGTCCTCGTCCAGGACCTTTTCATCCTCGGCCGTCTCGATGATGGAGTGCAGCTCCTCCACAGCCTCTTCGCCGTTTTCCTCCTTCTCCTCCTTGAGCCAGAAGGTCAGCAGCCAGTTGAGTCCGACCACCACCCAGATCACGGGCGTGAGCAGGATGGTCAGCAGCCGCACCGGGCGGGCAACGCGCAGGGAATAGCGGTTTGCGCTCTGCTTGGCGGTGATCTTCGGGATCGTCTCGCCGAAGATGATGATGACGACGGTCAGCAGCAGCGTCCCGATCCAGGTATATTTGTCGCTCCCGCTCAGCAGGATCACCAGTACCGAAACCAGGGACGATGCGCCGATGTTCACAAGGTTGTTGCCGATCAGGATGGCGCTGAGCGCCCTGTCGAAATGATCCAGGATCTCCACCACGGCCGCAGCGCGCTTGGAGCCCTCATCCCGCAGGTTCTCCATGCGGAGCCTGTTGCAGGAGGACAGGGCCATCTCCGAGCCGGAGAAGAAGGCCGACAGGCAGACAAGCCCCACGATGCAGAGGAAAAGCACAGTGGGATTCATGCGCTCTCACCTCCCTTTTCCTCGGGCAGGAGCGTTACGCGCAGCTTGAGGATGCGGTTGTGCTCCATGCCGATCACCGTGACGTGAACACGGTGGTAGCGAAAATGATCGCCGGGCTGGGGGATAGCGGGAAACTGCTCATAGGCCCACTCGCCCATGAGGGTGTTGATAAGCTCCTCGTTCTCCTCGGGGTCCTCATACTCCAGGCGCTCGAACACGTCGCTCACGGACTCGTCCGCGTCCACCTCGAACACGCCCTTGGAGACCTCGACAATGGGCTCCTCGACAATATCCTCCTCATCCCAGATCTCGCCCACAAGCTCCTCCAGGATATCCTCCACCGTCACGATGCCGAGGGTGCCGCCGAAGTTGTCCGTGACTACGGCCATGTTGTGCTTGTTCTTGGTCATGGCGGGCAGCAGCTCGTCGATCTTGGTGCTCTGATGTACGAAGAGAACCTCATCCAGCAGCGGGTGGAGATCCAGGTTCTCCCCCTCCCGGAGATAGGCCTTGATGTATTTGCGGATCTGCAGCACGCCGATGATGTTGTCGATGCTGCCCTCATAGACCGGGAGCCGGCTGTGGGTAGAGGCCTTGATGCAGTCCAGGATCTTCTCATGGCTGCTCGCAATGTCGATGGCGACCAGATCCACCCGCGGGGTGAGGACGTTTTCCACCGTAACCTCCCCGAACTGCAGGGCGGAGGATATGAGATCCCCCTGCTCCTCATTGAGCGTGCCCTCCTCGGTCATGTCCTCAATGATATCGTAAAGCTCCTCTTCGGTGACAGATTTCTCCGCGTCGCCGGGGGTATGGCGCGCGGCCCAGCGCCCGATGGCGGTCAGCACCTTGGAGGCCGGGCGGAAGAGCTTCATGAAAAAGACCAGCAGGCCCGCTGTGGCGAGGGCCAGCTTGTCGCTGAATTTCTTTGCGACGCTCTTGGGCAGCATTTCCCCGAAGAAAAATACGACGCCCGTGGTGGCAAGTGTGCTGACCGATACGGCGCTCAGCCCCCAACGGCGCGTGACCGCAAGGGTGACCAGGGCGGCGATGGACAGGTGCGTGATATTGGTGCCGATCAGGATGGCGCTGATGGCGAGATCGAAATGATCCAGCACGTAGAGGGCCTCCTTCGCCCGCAGATCCCCCCGATCCTCCGCAACGCGCATGCGTGTGCGCGTGGTGGAGGCAAAGGCTGTCTCCGCCACGGCGAAGAACACCGCGCACAGAAGCAGCAGCACCGCGAAAACAAGTGGCAATCGACTGCCGTCGTCCATAAAGGATCAACATCTCCTTTGGTATCAAAATTAATCGTTAGTATAACACGAGGCCGGATTTTCGTCAATTCCCGTAAGGCTTCGTTTTGTGAACCTTTTGAGAAGAAAAGGAACCTCTTTTCAATCCCCCGCCTCTGTGCTACAATACAGAAAAACGATTTATGGAGGCGCAGCCATGAAGCAGACGCGGGCGTATCCCCTTTTCACCGTCACGAAAAAAGGCACACGCTGGGTCGAGGACGGACACCCCTGGATCTATGCCGCAGAGATCCTCGCCAAAAGCGCGGAGCCGGAAAACGGCGCTCTGGCCGACGCGGTGAGCGAGGGCGGCAAATATCTCGGCACCGGGCTTTACAGCCGGGACAGCAAGATCGGCCTGCGCCTTGTCTCCCGCAATGCCAACGACTGCTTTGACAAGGCCTTCTGGCGCCGGCGCATCCGCTACGCCTGGGACTACCGCAAGGCTGTGCTGGATGAGGCGGATCTTGGCTGCTGCCGCGTGATCTTCGGCGAGGCAGACGGCTTTCCCGGCCTCACGGTGGATCGCTTTTCGGAGCTTCTGGTCACGCAGACCCTCTCCGTCGGGATGGAGCGGCTGAAGGATCTGCTCTTCCCCCTCCTGGTCGAGGTTCTGCGGGAGGACGGGCAGGAGATACGCGGGATCTTTGAGCGCAACGACGCCGCTATCCGCGCGCTGGAGGGCCTGGAGCAGGGCAAGGGCTGGTATCCCCTGCCCGGGGAAACACCTCCGGAGAGCCCCGTGACCGAGATCTGCGAGAACGGCATCTTCTACGCGGTCGATGTGGAAAACGGGCAGAAGACCGGCTTCTTCCTCGATCAGAAATACAACCGCCGGGCCGTTATGCGCCTGGCAAAGGGCCGCCGGGTGCTCGACTGCTTTACCCACACTGGCTCCTTCGCCCTCAACGCCGCCCTCGGCGGGGCAGCGCATGTGACGGCGGTGGATGTGTCCGAAAGCGCCATCGCCATGGCTGAGGCCAACGCCCGCCGCAACGGGCTGGAGGGGCGCATGGACTTTGTCGCGGCGGATGTGTTCGACCTGCTGCCCACGCTCAAAAAGGGCGATTACGACTTTATCATCCTTGATCCCCCGGCCTTCACCAAATCCCGCAAAACCGCAGACCGGGCGGAGAAGGGCTATAAGGAGATCAATCTCCGGGCTCTGCGCGCCCTGCCGCGGGGCGGCTGGTTTGCCACCGCGTCCTGCAGCCACTTCATGCCGAGCGCGCAGTTTGAGCGCATGCTGCGCTCGGCCGCCCGGGACGCGGGCGTGGAGCTGCGGCAGATCGAGGCGAGGCAGCAGGCCCCGGACCACCCCATTCTCTGGAACGTGCCCGAGACGGACTATCTCAAATTCTATCTGTTCCAGGTGGTGTAAGCCATATATTGTCAAGCGGCGGAAGTGCCTGCAATCGTTGATTTTTCGCAAAATCAGGAGAGATTGTCAGACAGTTCCGCCTTTATTTTTTCCGCCCGCGCACATACTGATTCGTGTGTAAAAATGACGCGGGAGGAAACCGTTATGAAAAAGCTTGTTCTGGCAGGGCTCTGGTCCCTGCTGCTGATGTCGGCGCTGACGGCGAGGGCCTTTGCCCAGGAGCTGATGCTGGGCGGGCAGGCCGTGGGCATCCAGATCAGCACCGACGGTGTGATCGTGGCGGGCTACTGCCCGGTGGAGACGGAGGAGGGCGCTGTCAACCCCGCCGAGGACGCGGGGCTGCGGCCCGGCGATCTGATCTGCGGCGCGGACGGAGCGCCGGTGCCGGACGCGGCGGCGCTGATCCGGGCGCTGGATGCGGCGGGTGAGGAGATCGCGCTGCAGGTTCGGCGCGGCGCCGAGGAAATCCGGGTGCCGGTGGCGCCGGTGCCCGGGGAGGACGGGCGGCCCATGCTCGGTATCCTCCTGCGCGACGGGCTGAGCGGCATCGGCACCCTCACCTTCTGCGATCCGGACAGCGGCGTCTTCGGCGCGCTGGGGCACAGCATCAATGACAGCGAGACCGGCCTCTCCATCCCCCTGCGGGACGGCAGCATCACCGAGGCGCAGATCGTCTCGGTACAGCCCGGCACGGCGGGCGCGCCCGGCGAGCTCAACGGCGTGTCGGATCTTTCGCAGGTGCTGGGCTATGTGGAGCGCAACACGGAGGTGGGCATCTTCGGCCACGCCGGCGCGGCCCTCGGCTCGCGTCCGGCTGAGATCGGCGTTATCACGGCGGGCCCCGCCTCCATCCTCTCCACCGTGGAGGGGCGGGAGGCCCGGGAATACGCCGTGGAGATCAACCGTGTCTACCGGGATTCCGACGGGACCCACGCCATGTTCAGCGTGACGGACCCGGCGCTGCTGGGCCGCACCGGCGGCATCGTCCAGGGCATGAGCGGCAGCCCCATCCTGCAAAACGGCCGCCTTGTGGGCGCGGTAACGCATGTCTTCGTCAACGACGCCGCGCGAGGCTACGCGGTGAGCATCCAGGACATGCTGCGCGCCGCGGGCATCGCCCTGGACAAGGCGGCGTAGTATAAGCGGGGTTGTGAAGATGCCTTCACAACCCCGCTCGCTTTATTCATAGTAATAGTGGAAGCTGATCTCAAAAGTTCCCAGCGGGTAGTAGGCGGCCAGATAACCATGGTCATCAAATACCAGATACGTGTCTTCCCTGCTTGCGCCGTAATCCTCGTAGATCTGGTTCAGTACGGTGGCGTTCTCTATGGGCTTGAAGGCGCCCATATACGAGGTTGTGGCTCCTGTTTCCCAACGATAGGAAAACTCCCGGATTTGCTCTGCTAAGTTTCCTTCGCTGTCTTTTGTAAAGTGCATCCCGATCCGGAGAGGGAGGCCCTCCTCGTCGTACTCCGCCGTCTTTCCTCTGGCAAGCTCACCGGCGGGTTTCTTCACCAGATCCGGGATCTGCAGATCTGCAAGGCTTATGACGCGCTCAGAGGGTTCTTTTTCGCCCCATTTCGTGCCGTAGATGTAGGACTGGCCGTCCTCCGCATAGGTGTAAGTAAAGGTCGCATCGCCCCATCTGTTTTGATCGCGGTCATAAACCAGCCTCCCTTGGTCGTCGGTCCGGGTCTCGGCGTCATGCTGCCAGTCGTCATATTCTCCGGTGGCGTCAAAAGAAGTGACAGCCCCGGCAAAGCTTCCGTCTTCCGCATAGGCAAGCCGTGCTATCACGGGCAGCTCGGTCGCGCTTTTATCCATCACGACGCGCACAAGCCGTTTGCTGCCGTCCGGGGTGGGAACCGGCGTGCCGAGATAGCTCTCCGCCAGAGGCGGATAAAAGTCCTCCGGCGCAAGCTGCGCGTTATCGGCCGCAGCGGCGGTGGGTTTCATCTCGATCTTGATTTCCCGGGTCTCATACGTATAGTTGATGCTGGTTTTCACATAGCGGGGTTCCGCGCCCAGGATCTTGAGCTCATATCGGTATTCGAGGCTCGGATTTCCGCTGCGCGTCGTATACTTGTGATCGCTGCGCCAGTTTGTGCTGGAGAGGCTGCCTCCCCAGAGGTAGGGGCCGTAAGCGCCGTCGGGGATCGAGTAGCCGATGGCATTGTCGTTGTCCTTGTCGATGGTGTAGCTGTACTGCGTCCAGCTCACGTAATTCCCGTTTGTGCGCCACTCGGCGTCGCTGACGAGATCCTGATCGTTATAATTCAAGGCGATGGTGACATGCTGATCGCCGGGCTTATACTCGTTGTAGCGGAACTCCTCATTGGGAAGATCCACGATAAAGAGATAGTCGGAGCGGTGGATCTCTTCGGCGTCGTATTCGATGAGGTTCAGGCGTCCCTGCTCGTCATAACGGAAATACTCCATAACCTCGCCGCCGTCGGGGGCGACATGCTTCACGGCGACCTGTCGTCCGTCTTCATAGATCGGGGTCATGGTCTGCTCCGGTCCACCGTTTACGCTGACGGCGAGGAAGGTCAGGTTCCCGTCCCCGTCATACTCATAACGAACCCTGGCGCTGCCGATGCTCTCCCAGTCATAAGCGTAATAGGTGCAGAAGCCCTGTTCATTGAACTCATAAACAGTGGTTTCCGACAGGCCGTAATCTGTGCCCGTCTCTTCGATACGGCATAGCTGACCGTTTTCATAGTCATACAGATGTTTCGTTTCCTCGCCATACCAGTTTGTATTCGTATATTCCGCGTGCAGGATCTGACCCTGATCATCATAAGTATACGTTAAATCCTCGTCCTTTACGCCATAAGGAAGATAGACACAGGATACTTTCTCCGACGTGACATTGCCGAATTCATCGTACTCGTACACGGTGATCTGATCGAGGGATCTGCCCGGCACCGGGTTAACCCAGGAAGGAAGCCCCTGGCCTCTTTCCTCCTTCCGGACAAGAAGCTCCTGCTGCTTGGAGACATAGACCTTTTCCGTATCATCCGCAGCGGCGTACGGAGCGGCGCTTACACAGAGGGAAACAAGGATCAGCAGGGAAAGCAGCAGGGAAAGGCAGCGCTTTTTCATGTTTTCTCCTTCTTTCGATTATATTTATCGGCCAACTTGGCTAAATTAAATATATGCTTAAAGCAAGCGCTTGTCAACAAGCGGGCCGTCAAACGAAGTGCAAAATAAGAACGACCATGTATTGGGGTCGTTCTTATTTAGGTGTCCATTTTCTTTTTATCCGTTCTCCCAGTGAGGTAATCAAGCGATACCCCAAGGGTATCCGCGACGCGGATAAGGATTTCCAGCTTCGGTTCTCTCCGCATAGCTTCATAATTCTGATATGCTTTCTCCGTTATATCGGCATAGATTGCTATCTGCGCCTGTGTCAGCCCTGCTTCCTTTCTGCACTTAACAAGCCTTTCGGACAGTATTTTCAGCATAATATTCCCCCACAATTGTTCTTGACAAAGCAATTATGAAAGAATAGAATTCTAAATATACTAACGTTTGTTGGTGCTTTAGCTATTTCTTTGTGAGTAGGGGGTTATCATGAAAAAAGTGGAGCTTCAGATTGAGGATTATCTTTATACTTTTTATAAAAAAGTTGGTGAAACTGCCGGTGGGCTCTCTCCGGAAACGGTAATGACAGATGCACTCTTTCGCATCGCTGGCGGTTTGAGTTTGAAAGCAACCCGTGAACAGAATGGGCAGAAACATCCGAAATGAGCAAAGCACGGCTCCCCGGGCGGGGAGCCGTGATCGTTTTATTTCACGCTGAAAAGGATTTCGCCGTAGGACGGGTAGGGCCAGTATTTTGCGCCGCAGCGCAGCTCCATCTCGTCCACCACGGCCCGCAGGCTCTGCATGGCGGGAAAGACCCTGTCGCGGTAGTAGCGGGCGACGGCGAGGCTCTCATGCTGGTTTTTAAGCCCCTCCATCGCCGTCTCCAGCGCCCGGCCATGGATGGCCGCGGAGGCGGTAAGACTGCTCAGCTCATTTACGATCCTCGTCTCGTAGCTCACGTCCACCGCGCCCGAGAGGGTCTTTTTCTCGTTGGCGGCCCGGGCAAGCTCCGCCGTGCAGGCGGTGACGGCGGGCAGGATATCCTTCCAGAGCATATCCATCATGGTCAGCGCCTCGATATGCAGGACCTTGGAGTAGCCGTCCAGCTTCATCTCGCAGCGCGCCCTGAGCTCGGCCTCGCTGTAGATGCGGTGGCGCGTGAAGAGCGCCACGTTCTTCGGCGCGAGGTAGTAGGGGGTGCAGTCAGGCGTGGAGGGGTAATTGCTCAGGCCCCGGCGCTCGGCCTCCCGGGTCCACTCCTCCCCGTAGCCGTTGCCGTTGAAGATAATGCGGCGGTGGCTGCGGATGACCTCGCGGATCAGATCGTGCAGGGCGGCGTCAAAGTCCTCTGCATTCTCCAGCCGGTCGGCGTACTGGCGCAGGGACTCGGCCACCGCGGTATTGAGCACCACGTTCGGCCCGGAGATGGACTGGGACGCGCCCAGCATGCGGAACTCGAACTTGTTGCCGGTGAAGGCAAAGGGCGAGGTGCGGTTGCGGTCGGTGGTATCCTTGGGAAACTTCGGCAGCACATGCACGCCGACCTTGAAAAGCTCCTTCTCGCGGCTGCCGTAGGGGGCGCCCTTCTCGATGGCGTCGAGGATGGCGTTGAGCTCATCCCCCAGGAAGATGGAGACGATGGCCGGGGGCGCTTCCGCCGCGCCGAGGCGGTGGTCGTTGCCGGCGGAGGCCACGCAGATACGCATGAGGTCCTGGTAGTCGTCCACCGCCTGGATCACCGCGCACAGGAACAGCAGAAACTGCGCGTTCTCGGCCGGGGTCTCGCCCGGCTCAAAGACGTTGATGCCGGTGTCGGTGGTGATGGACCAGTTGTTGTGCTTGCCGGAGCCGTTGACGCCCGCAAAGGGCTTTTCATGCAGCAGGCACACCATGCCGTGCTTGCGTGCGATGCGCTGCATGAGCTCCATGGTGAGCTGGTTGTGGTCGGCGGCAATATTGGTGGTGGTGAAGATGGGGGCCAGCTCGTGCTGGGCGGGCGCGGCCTCGTTATGCTCGGTCTTGGCCATGACGCCGAGCTTCCAGAGCTCCTCGTCCAGATCCTGCATGAACTCCCGTACCCGGGGCTTGATGGCGCCGAAGTAGTGGTCGTCCAGCTCCTGGCCCTTGGGCGGGCGGGCGCCGAAGAGGGTGCGCCCGGTGTAGATGAGGTCCTTGCGCCGCTCGTACACCCCCTGGTCGATCAGGAAATATTCCTGCTCGGGGCCGACGGTGGTCTTGACGTAGTGCACATCCTCATTGCCGAAGAGCTTGAGCACCCTGAGTCCCTCGCGCTGGATCGCTTCCATGGACCGGAGCAGCGGCGTTTTCTTATCCAGAGCCTCGCCGCCGTAGGAGCAGAAGGCCGTCGGGATGCACAGCACCCCGTCCTTGATAAAGGCATAGGAGGTCGGGTCCCAGGTGGTGTAGCCCCGGGCCTCAAAGGTGGCGCGCAGGCCGCCGGAGGGGAAGGAGCTGGCGTCCGGCTCGCCCTGGATGAGCTCCTTGCCGGAGAACTCCATGATGACCTTGCCGCCGCCCACAGGGGCCAGGAAGCTGTCGTGCTTTTCGGCGGTGATGCCGGTCATGGGCTGGAACCAATGGGTGAAGTGAGTCGCGCCCTTCTCGATGGCCCAGTCCTTCATGGCGTTGGCCACGACGGCGGCCGCGGCGCTGTCAAGTCGCCTGCCCTCGTTCATGGAGCGCTGGACCTGTCGGAACACGTCCTTGGGCAGGCGCTCCCGCATGACGGAGTCGTTAAAAACCATGCTGCCGAAGATTTCCGTGACTGTGTTCATAATAATTCCGCACTCCTTGCATATTCATTGGAAAACCGGCGGAAGCGTCGCGCTCCCGTCGGTCGCTGATGGTAAATTATAAGCTGGGCGCGCAGATTTGTCAACGGTTTTCACATGCCGGGCCCTGCCTGAGCCGGGCTTGTCTCTTCCAATTTTTTCTTGACGCATAATCTTTTTCCCGGAAGTGCTTCAATCTCTTCCCCGCGGCGGACGTCCTCGCGCTGGCGGATTACACGGATGTCTTCCACTATGAGGACGACGGCATTCAGACGAGCCTGTTCTTCCGCCCGTCGAACAATGACCAGGCCATGGCCGCGCTGGAGACGGCAAACGGGCTGGATGACCGCTTTGTCGCAGATATTAACATCGACTTCGGCTGGCGCGTCACCGGCGACGCCGCGCTCAGCCACAAGGCCGAGCTGCGCATCAACGGCGGCAGAGGCGGCAGCCTCACCGTGGCAAATGGCGCTTCCTTCACGAAGGACGGCGGCGGCAACATATTCATGTCCAATAACGGCAGCGCTGACTGCAATCAGTATATTAAGGTGGGCGGAAAGATGACGGTCGGCAATCTCACGATTGATCCCGGCTGTGCACTCCTGCTGGAGGATACCGGTATCCTGACCGCCGGCAAACTCCAGATCGACGGTCGCTTTGCCCATAACGGCGCGCTCGTGCTGCGCCAGAAGCTCGCCTCCGATCCCGAGCCGCACCTGATCATGAACGGCGACTATGAGTACGGCGACGGTCGGATCTATGTCCTGGACTTTGAGAACCTGGACAGCTATTTTGCCAATTTCGACACCGGCATATTCGAGAAGTCCGCGCTCGACAAGGGTACGCTCTATGCTCCCTTCACCGTCGATATGGTCCTGCCCGCGCAGCTGCGCGGCATCGAGGAGGAGGCCTTTGCCGAGAACGGCTTTATCACGGTCTTCATCCCCGAAAAGGTACAGTCCATTGACGACTCCGCCTTTACCGACATCGACGGGCTGTGTGTCATCGGCTATTCCGGCACCGAGGCCCAGCGCTTCGCCAACGACAACGGCTTTGCGTTCATCGCCGTCTCCTGAATAGAGAAACTCAAAATCGGGGAGCTGTGAAGCAATTTCACAGCTCCCCGCGTATTCCTTGGAAAGCCGGCGGAAGCGTCACGCTCCCGCCGGTCGCCGATGGTAAACGATCCTATTATCCGATAGAACAGTTCGAATCTTTCAAACCGCTTTATCGGATAATCGTATAACAGATTGCTTTTAGCTATCAAATGTGCTATACTATACGCAGAAGTCTGAAAGCGAGGTGTGTCTCATG
This sequence comes from Oscillospiraceae bacterium, assembly GCA_902790375.1. GTDB lineage: Bacteria > Bacillota > Clostridia > Oscillospirales > Oscillospiraceae > Limivicinus. The sequence goes on from CADARY010000011.1 coordinate 33,170, forward strand.
GCAAGATCAGCCACAAGGACGGCAAATGTTTTCACCCGTGTTGATCCTGAAACAAAAGAACAGGCGGAAGCGATCCTGAATCAGCTGGGCATTCCCATGTCCAATGCGATCAGCATGTTCTTAAAACAGATCGTGATGCATCGCGGGATTCCCTTTGATATGAAGCTTCCTGCCTCTGTACCCGCCACGATTGGCAGCATGACCAGGGAGCAGTTCAATGCTGCGCTGCAGAAGGGCATGGACGATATCGCCGCCGATCGCGTTGTTTCTGCCGATGAAGTCGAAGCAGAGATGAAGAGCTTCTATGGCGTATGAGCATGAAAATCGTTTATACCCAAACGGCTCGACAAGACTTGCGAGAGATTTATGAATATATCGCCTTTACGCTTCTTGTCCCGGAAACAGCGCGTTCCCTCACGGGCAGAATCATGGCGGATATACGCTCCCTGGAAGCGTTTCCTGAGCGTAATTCTTTGTACAAGGACGAACCGTGGCACAGTCAGGGGGTACGCTTTTTACCGGTCAAGAATTATCTTGTCTTTTATACAGTGACCAACGAAACGGAAACCGTTTCCATCGTGCGGATCCTATACGGCGGACGCGACATCGGCAAGCAGCTTGAAGAGACAATCGAATGGTAACAAGGGAAACCCAATCCGATAACAGTCAAACTCGGAGCTGCGCGGGTTACGCGCGGCTCCGAGTTTGACTCTGTTCGATTGTGCGCCGCGGCGCTTACAGGCTCTGGCGGTCGGCAAAGGCGCGGTTCTTGTAATAGGGATCGCCGGTCACCTCGCGGATGACCTCGATCTCGGGCGGCAGCGCCACGTCCCCCGAACCGTAGGCGAAGAGAATGGCCTTATCGCCGGCAAAGGGGTAGATGTCCAGCTCCATCCTGTGCCCGCCGTATTCAAAGCGGTACTTGAGCTTGCGCACGCTCCGCAGGCTCAGATCCGCCTCCATCAGATAGCTGACGTAGTCCTTTTCGGAGATGGGCCGCTCGGTCACCCAGCGGGTGCCGTCCTCGCCCACGCGCTTGGTGGTGTAGAAGAAGAGCTGGTCGCCGAGGCTGGACTGCTGGCGGATGCGCCGCTCGATCTCCGGGTCGGAGGAGAGCAGATAGGTCTGCATCATCTCGATGGGCAGCACGCTGTACTTGCGGCTGAGCTCCTCCCGGTCCGGCATGCGGACAAGATATTTCTTCTTGCCGGGCTCCGGCGCGCTCTGGCCCAGGATGCGGTAGATCTGCGCCACGGCACGGTTGATTTTGTCCTCGAAGTCCACGGAGTTGTCGATGACAAAGTGGTTCGGATGGGGCGACCAGGCCCTGAGCGTTCTGTCGTCGGCAATGCGGGCATCCTCGATGCTCTCATAACGGGCGGCATTGCCGTAGTTATAGGCGTACTCCGCCCCCTTGGCACAGGTCACCAGATGCAGCACCGCGTCATAGTGGCCCATCAGCTCCGCCTCCGTGGTGCCGAAGCTGGCCAGGGTCAGGGCAAACTGTTCATCCGAGACATAGGCCTTGTCATCCATCACCGCCCGGTCGTAGAGGATGAGCACCTTTTCCTCCGGTACAAGCTGCGCCGCCTTCAGGGCAAGCCTCTCCTTGTGGAGCTGATCCTCCACCACGAAAAATTGGAACTCCTCCATCGTCATGCAGTTGGGGAAGGGACCGACGCCGAAGCCGGAAATCAGCTCCGTCGCGGTCTCGGGAATGGTGATGACCTTCCACCCGTCCTCACTCTTGAACTCCTTGAGTATGCGGCTGATCAGCGTTGTCTTGCCCGCCGCAGGGCCGCCGGTCAGAACGATTCTCGTGATCTGTTTGGCCATGGGCTTCCCCTCCTTTTTGTGATGGGCGATTGCGAGCGCCGTTTTCGTTGAGAGCCCGCGTTTTTCACATGCGGCGGGGCGCGCGCCCCGGAGCTTGTGCGCGGGTGACAGGCCTTTCGCAAAGCAGCTTTATTGTACCATCATCCCTGTCATATTTCAATGAAAAAGAGCGGTCATCCCGCGCATCGCCGCTTCGCGCAGGCAGGGCTTCACCGGCGCGCAGGCGCGCCCATGGTCTTCAGCTCCTTCTTTCGTTCATACATCATCTGGTCGGCTTTTTCAAACACATCGCGCAGCTGCCGGTCCTCCGGCGTCAGGGCGGAGTAGCCGACCGAAACGACCACGCCGTTTTCCTTCAGGTTTTCTTCAACCCTGGCGTTCAGCTCGCTGATGACCTCCGTCATCGTATCGTAGCCCTTCCCCTGGAGGAGAACGACAAACTCATCCCCGCCGACCCGGAATACCGCCCCATGCGTGAAGTACTCACAGATCAGCGCGCAGGCGTCCTTGATCAGCTGGTCTCCGGCGGCATGCCCCTGCGTATCGTTGACACGCTTCAGGCCGTTGATGTCGCCGACGACAACGGCCAGCTTCTCAAGCTTCCCCGCCTGGATCTGCTGATCGAGTGCCGCTTCCATTTCGGAATAGGCGTGCTTGTTGCGCACCCCCGTCAGGGAATCCGTGTTCGCCATGTTGCGGAAGGTCCTGCTGGTTTCCTTTTCTTCTTCAAGCTTGTCTTTGGAAATTTTTCTGATCTCAAGCAGAAGCACGACCGCAAGCAGCAGCACGGACACGAGAGTAAAGATAACCTGATTCCTGCTGGATTCCAGGTGTGTTTCACTGATGTCCCGGATCTGATCCTGAATAACGCTCTCGCGTATCAGGATCGCAATCTCCCAGCCGGTTCCCGGCATCGGGACATAGCGCAGGGTCTCTTCTGTCCCGCCGACGGAAAACGAGAGGCTTCCCTCCGCCTCGTTTTCAAAATTCGCGCGGTTCTCCTTCCAGACATTTTCCGGGACGATCCCCTGAATCGCGTCAAAAAGATTGCGGTCCGAGATGATCGGCCCCAGCTCCGTGCCGGACAGATTGCCGCCGTTTTTGGAATACAGGGCGAAATGCGTTCTCCCCTGATCGTCAAACGCCAGCAGGTCCACGATTTCTTTGATATCCAGCTGCACGAAGCAGGCCTTGAAGGTCTTTCCCATAAAGGAGAGCTCCGGTGTCGGGATGACCAGGCAGAGCTGCTTGGAGGAGCCGTAGAGTGAAACCGTCCGGATGATCCGATCCTTTATCGTCTCCTCCGACAGGAACGCATGCCGGCTTCTCCCGGTATAGGTCGTGTACTGCGTATACACGATATTGTCTTTGTCAACCAGCGCAAAGCGGCTGAGTCCCAGCAGGGATTTGATCTTCCCGATTGCATTGCGCAGCTCTCCCTGCGAGTCGATCCTTTCCTCTTCAATAAAGGCGACAGCTTTTTCCATCTCCTCAAAGTTGCTGTTGATCAGATTTGTGATGGTCTTTGCGCGGCTGTCCGCCATGGCCTCAAGATAAAAGGAGCTGACCACGGAGACCGCTTCATTGGTTGCGGCGCCGGCCTGCCTTGAAGCCCATATTGTATTGGCCGTCATCATCGCCAGGATCAAGAGACTCCCCAGGACAGCCGTCAGCACAAAGCTTCTGTTCGATATCTGTCTCTTCTGTGTCATAAAATATCACCATACAACAGCGAGAGCATCAACGCCGCGTCTTTCTGATAGATCACAGTGGTGATCTCATCTGTTTTTTCAGGAAATACGGTACCTGCCTGATTGCCGTCTGCGATTTTCACCGCGACCTGAATCGTGTCAAAACCGATCGAAAAGCAATCCTGCACGCCGAGGCAATAGATCACGCCGTCGTCCAGGTAGCGCAGCGCCTCCTCGTCATGGTCCATGCCAACAATGACAGCGCCGCTTTTCTTCTCTGTGATCGCTCTGGCAGCGCCGACGGGATTGCTCATGTTGCAGCAGACGATCCCGTCAAGCGCCGGGCAGTCCTTCAGGATCTGCAGGGTAAGCTCATACGCCAGATCCACGGAATCCATGTCGTACTCAACGGCAACGATTTCCATGTCCGGATATTTGGCAATGGTATCTCTGGCACCCCTTGCCCGGTCTTCGTGGCAGGGGGCGCCGACGCTTCCCACAAGAACGGCAACCTTTCCCCTGTAACCCAGCTTCTCGCAGAGCGCTTCCGTCAGGTCTGCGCCATCCTGATAGTTGTGCGTGTTGCCGACATACGCGAGTCTTTTGCAGCCCTCGGCGGCATCCGAGCTCGAGAAGGTCATGACCTTCGTCCCGTCCTCCACCAGCCTGTCAAGAAGCGGAGAGATGATCTTCTCGTCTGCGACATCCACGCCGATCACATCATAGTCTTTCTGTGCCGCCGTCAGCAGTCTTTCGGTCTGATCCTCAGCGGACGCCCCTTCCGGCGCCATGTACTCGTAGGTAACGGTGATCCCCTTGCTCAGATATTGTCTCTGGGCCTCCTCCATTCCGAGCGCCACAGCGTCCCACCAGGAGTGAACGGTTTTGTAGGTGAAATAAAAATTGTAACGGTCCTTCAGCGGCTTATAGGAATCCAGCTCATGGTCGAAGTCGACCGCGCTGCGCACCGAATCATCCACTCCGGATGATTCCTGCGTCCCCGGCGGCGTGTTCTCAGCCGGACCGGCTGCGGAGGCGGCTGAAGAACAGGCGGTAAAACAGAACAGCACCGCCAATACCGTTATCAAGCTCATCCATATTTTTGCATAGCGCTTCATTCAACCAGGCTCCTGTCTGTATTCTGTCAGGACACATTCATTTTCAAACGGAATCGTCACCCTGCTTGTTTTCAAGGCGCCGGCCATCGAAAAAGCAGCGGGGCCGCGATGCAATTGGAGAAGATTCCCAAAACTAATTATAACAGCCTGTTGCCAAAAATCAAATGTTTTTCGCTTGGGGACGGCCGCGGTCAAAAATACCTTATTTTTCAAATGGGAACGGCGCGGGATATTCGCGCGCGCATACGGCAGAATAAAAGGCAGAGATCCTGTCGAATGCATTCAAAGTGGGGAATTAGTGTCAGAAAAACCGCAAAAAAAGTGCGTCAGGGCATGACAAGTCTTGACGAAAAGGGAATTTAGATGTATTATACATGAAGATATATTTGCCCTTTCCAGCGATGAATATGTGTTTTTTCTGCCGCTTTCCAAAATCCGGCGCGGAACCCGGCAGACTGCATCTGTCCTTCATGCACAGAAAGCAAGCCTCTCGTAATTGATACAGAACGGAGGAACCCGTTATGCCCATGATCCCAGAAGTAAAATGCCGTCGCTGCGGCGAGACATTTTCTTCCTTGCGCAGCCGCTGCCCAAACTGCGGCACCCGCCGGGTGACACAGAGCAGCCGTACCCCAAGCCCGACCCCCGGAACGGTGAAAGGTACCGCCGCCTATGAGCGCGCTGAAACGAATGCCAAGTGGCAGATCATCTTCGGCCTGATCCTGGTCACCGCCGTTGTCCTGGCCGTCATCGTCATGGTCACCACCAGTCTTGAAGGCGCGGACATCAAGCAGCAGACCACCGTCATTACGCCGCCCGTTGTTACCGAGTATATCCCGCCCATTGAGGAACCGCCCACACCGCCTCCCACGCCCACACCCACGGTTGAGGGCCTGCGCGTCATGTTCTTCACCACCGAGATTCAGAACGACTTTACCATCTGGGTGGACGATCCCATCGACCTGACCGTTCAGGTCATGCCGCTGACGCTTCAGGGCCTGCAGGTCAGCTGGCAGTCCAGCAACCCCGAAATCCTGACCATCGAGCGCACCGATGAATATGCCGTGCACGTGGAATGCCACGACAACGGCAGCCTGCCGAGCTCCTGCAAGCTCACCCTCACCTGCGCAGGCTTCGAGAAGGAGCTCACGGTCTACTGCCGTCCGGCCAAGTAAAAAAGCCTGATCCCCAAACTGCCTCACGAAAACGTGGGGCAGTTGTTTTCGGCTTTGATTGTCAACCCGGCTATCGTTTTAAGGTTGACAATCAGGCCCTGCCTGTGCTATGCTCCTGTCGGAAAAGGAGGGAGAGCCCTATGAACAACAAGCTTACCGCACAGGACACCGCCCTGATCGCCATGGGTGCGGCGCTGATCGCCATGTGCTCCTGGATCTCGATCCCGACGGCGATCCCCTTCACCATGCAGACCTTCGCCGTGTGCCTGGTGTCGGCGCTGCTCGGTCTTCGCCGCGGCATGTGGGCCGTGGCCTGCTATCTGCTGCTGGGCGCCGCGGGCGTGCCGGTCTTCGCGGGCTTCACGGGCGGCGTCGGCATTCTGCTGGGGACTACGGGCGGCTATCTCGTGGGCTTTCTGTCTACGGCGCTGATCGTGGGGCTGGCCGTGGAGAAGCTGGGGCGCAGCCTCCCGGTGCTGATCGGCTCCATGGCCGTCGGCATCCTCGTGTGCTATGCCTTCGGGACGGCGTGGTTCCTGTACGTCTATGCGCGCAAATCCGGCCCCATCGGCCTCGGCACGGCGCTTGGCTGGTGCGTGGTCCCCTATCTGCTGCCGGATGCCGTCAAGATCGTTCTGGCGAGCACCCTCGTGGGCCGGCTCTATCCGATCATTGACCGGGAGGTGCGCACGGCATGACACGCGACGAGGTGCTGGATTTTCTCTGGAACAACGTGGACAGCTACGTCTCCGGGACGGAGCTTGCCGATCGCCTCTCTCTCAGCCGCACGGCAGTCTGGAAGGCGATCGGGCAGCTGCGCGACCTGGGCTATGAAATCGAATCCCAGCCGAACCGGGGCTACCGCCTGCACTCGGTGAGCGATGTGCTCAGCGCCGAGGGCATCGTCCGCCATCTGCGGCACAAGGAGCTGCGGCTGCAGTTCTACAAGACCATCGGCTCCACCAACACGACGCTCAAGGCCCTTGCGGCCGAGGGGGCGGAGGCCGGGCTTGCCCTGATCGCGGAGGAGCAGCTCATGGGCCGCGGCCGCATGGGCCGCAGCTTCTACTCCCCGGCCAACAGCGGCCTGTATATGAGCCTGCTGCTGCGCCCGGATATGCCGGCTGTGGATGCCACGCGCCTGACCGCCTGCGCGGCGGTGGCCGTGTCGGAGGCGATCGAGCTCCTCTCCGGCAGGGAAGCCGGGATCAAGTGGGTCAACGACATCTTTGTGGGCGGGCGCAAGGTCTGCGGCATCCTGACGGAGGCCAGCGTCGACTGCGAGAGCGGCATGATGCACTATGTCATCATCGGCATCGGCGTCAACACCCACGTGCCCGACGGGGACTTCCCGGAGGAGCTGCGCGGCATCGCGGGGGCGGCCTTCGGAGCCGAGCCTGTGCCGGAGCTGCGCTGCCGGCTTGCGGCGGAGATCCTGGACCGGCTGATGGACTATACCCCGGACCCGGCCGCGCCGGAGGTCTTTGCGGGCTATCGCAGCCGCTCGCTGGTGCTGGGAAGGGAGATCAACATCCTCGCCCCAGGCCGTGAGCCCGTGCCCGCCAGAGCCGTCGACCTGGATGAAAACTACTCCCTGCGCGTCCGCCTTTCCGACGGCAGCGAGCGCCTGCTCAACTCCGGCGAGGTGAGCGTGAGGATATAAAAGGATCTTTCTGCCGAAAAGGGGTGCAGCATGCTTTTGCTGCACCCCTTTTCGATATGAGGTTTCTTATTCGATGGGCTTGCCGTTGGCATCGAACAGCGGCAGGTGGCCCAGGACGATGATATCGTCCCGCTTGCCGGCGTCGCCCTCGGCCAGGACGGCCATGCGGCCCGCCACGATGCCGCCGGCCCTGGTGACCAGCTCCTCGACCGCGTGCAGGGACTCGCCGGTGGAGATCACATCGTCCACGATGAGCATGCGCTTGCCCTTGATGAAGGCGGCGTCTTCAGCGTCGATCACCAGGCGCTGCACGCCCATGGTGGTGATGGACTTGACGGTGACCTCAAAGGTGCCCTGCATATAGGCCTTGGCGCCCTTGCGGGCGACGAAGTAGCGCTCCGCCGCGCTCTGCCGCGCCATCTCGTAGCCCAGGGGGATCGCCTTGGCCTCAGGCGCAATGATGTAGTCGTATTCCGGCGCGCGCTTTAAAAGCTCCGCCGCGCAATGGACAGTCAGCTCGACATCGCCGAACATGACGAAGGCGCCGATGCACAAATTCTCGTTGAGCTTGCACAGGGGCAGTTCGCGTTTCAAGCCGGCAATGTCCATTTCGTAAGTCATATTGAGATTCCTCCCGTTGTAGTATTTTGACAACAGTGTTATTTTACCGTATCTGCGCAAAAAATCAAGAGGCAAAACGGGATTGTGCGGTGTTGCCCAAGGCTTTTATGGAGAAAACAAAGACCCGTGCGGCGAACCGCACGGGCCTTCGTTTGGGAGAAAAGAGAGGATTTATAGGAGAAAGAAAAGTAGCAATTTTAACCGGGCCGATCCTCGTCAAAGGTAACGGACACGGTGCGGCTGGCGTCGGCGCGGTAGACGTCCACCTCCACCGTCTCGCCTGCGGAATAGCGCCGGATGGCGGAGCGCAGGTCGTCGTAGCGGCGGACCTGGTAATCCCCGACGCGGGTGATGATGTCGCCCGCCTCGATGCCGGCCTTCTCGGCGCAGCCGCCTTTTTCCACGCTGTCCACATACGCCCCCACGGGCCAGCCGTAATACTGGGCGTACATCTCGTTGTACTTGGTGTTGGCCACGACGCCGAGGTGCGCCTTGCCGGTCACGTAGCCGGAGGTCAGCAGATCCTGGGCGATGGCGGCGGCGTCATTGATGGGGATGGCAAAGCCGATGCCCTCCACGCCGGAGCTCTTGTACTTGGCGGTGACGATGCCCACCACCTCACCCCGGGCGTTGTACACGGGGCCGCCGGAGTTGCCGGAGTTGACGGGCGCGTCGATCTGGAACATGGAAATGGATTCGCCGCTGGAATCGGTGACGATGCGGCGATCCTTGGCGCTGACATGGCCGGTGGTCATGGAAAATTCCAGCTCGCCGAGGGGGTTGCCGACCGCGTAGATTGTGTCGCCCACGCGCATCCCCTCGCTGTTGCCGAGGGTCACGGGGCTCAGTCCGTCCGCGTCGATTTTGAGGATGGCCACGTCGTTGTCGGCCTCCACGCCGACGATCTGCGCTTTGTAGCGCGTGCCGTCGTGCAGGATCACATTCACGTCAATGCCCGCCTTGTAGGCGTCCTCAATGACGTGGTAGTTTGTCAGGATATAGCCGTCCGCAGAGATGATGAAGCCGGAGCCGCTGACGGCGGCGGAGGAGCGCATGCCGAAGTAGTTGGTATAGGTGACCTCCGTCGTAACGCCCACGACCTGCTGGCAGGCCATGTCGTAGAGATCCCCGGCGCTCATGGCGCCGCTTTCGTAGGCAGTCTCCGCGGCGTTCACGCTGCCGGCGCTGCCGCCGGTACTCTGCATCAGGACGATCTGATTTGCGCCGGACGAGAGCTCCTTCACGCTCTGCTCCAGGCTCACGACCCTGCGGTTAAAGACGTAGCCCAGCAGGGCCGCGCCGCCGAGGCTGCCGAGGATCGTACAGATCAGGCAGCAGGCGATCAGCGCGCCGATGCCCACGCCCTTTTTGGTCTGGCTGCTCCGGTTTGACCGGGGCGTCCTCTCGGGCGGTGTATAGTAGCGCGGAGGCGTGGTACTCTCGCCCTCGCGGACATAATGCGCGTCGGAATACACGCGCTGGGAATAGCCGTTTCTGAAGTGATATTCGCCGTCGACCCTGTCGGTCTCTTCGCCCTGCGGGTTTTCGTTCACCGGCTTGTTTTCTTCCGGATCGAACATTGTTTTCAAACCTCTTGCTCTTGAAATCTGTTGAAGCTGTCCCGCTTGTGTTTACGGCGTTACTATATGCGAAATTTATGACCTTGTCATGAACAAAGCGACAAGATTTTATAAACGATCCTTTCTTCGCCGCAAGCCCCGGCGGATAGGGCAGCAAAGCCGTGCGTTTTCACTGTTCCCCTTGCTATCTATCAGTATATTGAAAAATATGGGTATCGGCTCATATCAGCTAACAATCACCGTGTACACCGTAGGGGCCGTTCACGAACGGCCCGGCAGTATAAAGTTGGTTTTTCGGATTCGCCCGGGCGCATTCGTCGGATGCGGCCTTTGCCGCCGGGCGATTCGTGAATCGCCCCTACGGTCATACAGGGAACTTTGCTGATACTGCGCAACGGCATGAGCTGTAATGAGTTGATGTATCCCCTTACAACGCACGCCGGGCAAAAGCAGCTTGCCCTTGTCCAGCGGCTTTGACAGCACAGCAGCACACATGTTACGCAGCGGTGTATCGACATAGAGCCGCAAAGGATTGAGAAAACGATAGAGGGCCACGCAGATTTGTATAAAAATAGTGATTATGCATCATACATAAGAGGAACACCACATTTCCAACACACGTGCCTCCCCTTCGGTTGTGTTGAACCGCACTTAGGACAAGTTCCAAAGTCTTCTCTATCGGCAGGTAGCAAATAGACTGCTTTTTCTCCCTTAGGATTTACACCATATTCGCAATCTTTTTTACTCTCTTCTTTACAGTCAATATCAGTTTCAACTGTGTTTTCCCAGAGTAGTTGCGTTTTTTTCTTCTCAAACTCTTGTTGTGAAATAATGCCCGCATCAAGCAACTCTTTATACTCCTTTATATGCTTTATTCTATCCGCTTCACTTATGTTTTTTTCCACATTATTAGCTTTTTCTTGTTCCTGTCTGCTTTTCAAAATGGCCTCAGATTTCAAGGGAGTAGCATAAGGCGGCTGTTCATCATACGAGTTGCTATTTGAAGCTTGAGGAGAATAATTATCGTTTGGCCTGACAGCTACAATAATAATTCCAATAATCCCCAACCAAAAGCCCCACCAAAAACCTCCATTCATATTTCTGCTTGATGCAATAGCCATACAAACAAAGCCACATACAACGCCTACAATTAAGTAGACAAGTAAATACTCCATTTCTTTTCTCCCTTCATTTTGATTATAATAAAAAGTGCGCAGCCCAAATGAGGCTACGCACGAAAAACGCAGAGCCTCATTTGCCGCGACGCAAATCTCCATTGCCTAAAAAGGGTGGGGAATTGAGGATGCGTTTTTACCAAAAATGGTAAAAACCCACCCTATTAGGCAATAAGCAGTATTCGATTTGCGTCGCACATCTATAATAAGGCATATTCGCCAAAAAAGCAATGCTCAATTTGCCGCATTTCATAACTTTTTCAGCAGCAACGGCGACGGTAGAGCAAAGCACCACATCCCCAGCGCGGCAGGTCTGCTTCACCACCTACTTTTTGAAACTACACTTTCAATTTGCTTCGCACAGTAAATCCCCTGAAGGTTTTCCTTTTCCATCAAGAAAACTATGGAAAACCCCTGGGGGATTTGCTATTATCGTCTTGTGGACGCGGGCGATTCGTGAATCGCCCCTACGGAATAACGGGTGAACCGGGAATTGCGCCGGGCCGGTATGAGGGATGAGGAGTATGCTGCCAAGTAGAAAGCAAATCCGCCTATCATGTCACGATTACAGCAGCCCCGGCGCTTATTTCGTCACGATCTGTACGCATGAAAAGCGCTGCATCCTCTCAGATATCACCGTAGGGGCGATTCACGAATCGCCCGCAGAGGTTCGTCTGACCGAGGCCGGTCGTTGTGTGCAAAATGTATTGGAAATACTTCCCATGCGCTACCCCAATCTGGCTGTAGACAAGTATGTAATCATGCCCAATCACGTTCATCTTCTGCTGCAAATTACAAAGGAACGGGCGATTCGTGAATCGCCCCTACAGTTACAGGAAAACGCGCCGCCCCGGAAGCAGGTGCGATCCTTGCTTGATATGGCGATCGGGTTTCTAAAGATGAACAGCAGCAAGCAAATACACATACACCGTCCCGATCTGACAGTATGGCAGCGGTCTTATCATGACCATGTGATCCGAAACGAAAACGATTATCGGAAAATCTGGAATTATATCGACACGAACCCTGCTCGTTGGAGAGATGACTGCTTCTTTATAGGATAATAAATCCTCCTGTTTGTTGGTCTTTTTGACAGGCAACAAACAGGAGGAATTCATTGGTTCAGGCAAAAATATTTATTGGTGTTTCAGTCCGCAATCACACATACTTTCATAGGGTTTGTTGGCTTCTTCCAATCTTACCCAGTCCCGCAAGCCCTTGCGCCGCAAGCGTTTGCTCACCTTACGGCGTGCTTGCGTTTGAGGGAAAGATTGTCAGCAATCATGGCGATAAATTCGCTATTCGTCGGTTTTCCCTTGATGCCGCTCACGGTGTAGCCGAAGAAGCGCTGGAGGGTCTCCACGTCGCCGCGGTCCCAGGCGACCTCGATGGCGTGGCGGATGGCGCGCTCGACGCGGGAGGGCGTGGTGCCGAAGCGCTTGGCCACCTCGGGGTAGAGCACCTTCGTGACGGCGTTGATCATGTCCATGTCCTTGATGGTGAGGATGATGGCCTCGCGCAGGTACTGATAGCCCTTGATGTGCGCGGGCACACCGATCTCGTGGATAATGTCGGTGACGATGGCCTCCAGGTCCGCGTCGGTGCGCGCGGCCTCGGCGCTCCTGCGGAAGTCCACACCCACGCCCGGGGTGCGGGGCAGATCAAAATTGAGCTGGCGGATGCGGCTGATGAGCGACTCGATATCGCAGGGCTTGGGGATGAAATAGTCCGCCCCGCAGTCGGAGCACTCGGCAATGACCTTGCCGTTGACAAAGCCCGACAGCACGATCACGTGGCAGGCCGCGCCCTTGTCCGGAAGCCTGCGCAGAACCTCCAGCCCGTCCAGCTTGGGCAGCACCAGCTCCAGCAGGATCAGGTCCGGCTTGAGCTCCGCCGCCCGCTCCAGCGCCTCCTGCCCGTCGGACGCCGTCCCTACGACCTCCATGTCTCCTTCGGCCGCGACAAGCTCCGTAAGCTGCCGACAAAATTCCCGATTCGGGTCGACGGTGAGAATGCGAATCTTCGTTTCCATAATATAAATCCTCCCATGTTGCGATAGAGGCTGAAGCGTTTAGTCACAATGGCTTCGTTCATCGCGTTTGTCGGTATAAATTTACCATAGCGGCCAGTTTTGCGACAACAGAATACTGTCGAACAATCGGGATTACTTGTTGACATAATACGCTATTTTTAGTCCTCTTTCAACGGCGTTTTATGGATTTCCTCAGATTTCTTTCCGCCTCTTTGTCGAATGCTGTCGAAGGGGCAGGGGCGCCGCTGTTCTTTCACCGAAGCTCAGGGCCCGTCATAGAGCAGCTCGAAGCTCTCATAGTGGTCGCCGGTGTAGTAGATCAGCCCGTCGTTGGAAAAGATGATCCGCTTCCCGCCGCGGGATCTGGCGCCGAGGGTATCCACGTCGCACTCCGTCCAGCGGCGTCCCTTGGCCTTGGGCAGCTGCCCCTCGTAATTGCCGAAGTAGTCGCCGCCGATGCACATGCCGGGCAGCACTCTGTCAAGCGGGCCGCCGCTCCAGCCCAGGGCCTCCGCATCCTTCTTCCTGATGAAGTTTTCGGGCAGATGGCCGTAGGTATGGATATACAGGGCCAGATCCTCCTTGCTGGTATAGATCCCGTACTCATCCAGTTCCTCCCCGGTCGGCTCCGGCGAAGGCGTCGCCGCGGGGATACGGGTCGACAGCGGCTTCGGCGTCTCAATGCGTTCGGGGGTGGCCGCCGCGGGGGGCGCGGACGAGACAGGCTTCGCCGTCTGCTCCGGCGCGGAGGAGGCGGGTGTCGGCGCTGCGGTCGGCGAGGGCGAAACGAGCGTGAGCGCCGCGGTGGGCGTCGGCGCGGGGGGCGCGTTATTCGTGCCGGGCAGGAACAGCCATGCCAGCACCAGGGCCAGCAGGATCACCGGCAATGTTTTTGTCAGCTTCATAAGCCATCAGCTCCTGTCATAGATATTATAAGAATAATATCACGAAACAAAACGCTTGACAACGCTTCTGTTTTTTCGCGGAAAGCTCTTGCAATTTGTAACAGTTTCGTGTATAGTGGTTACGACAAGTTACGAAAAGAGGGATGCTCCATGTATACTACGGCAGCCGCATTATGGCTCGATACCCATTTTGCCGGCTTTGATCACCTGTTCCTGTCCATTCAGCACTGGTTCGCCGACCATCTGGGCGGTGTGCTGACGCCGCTGATGCGCGTGATCACACTGCTGGGCGAAAAGGGCTGGCCCTTTTTCCTGCTGGCGCTGGTGTTCATCCTGCTGGCGGACAAGCGTGATCTCGGCGTGTGCATCTTCGGCGCCGTCTGCTGCGGCGCGCTGATCACCAACATCATCCTCAAGGACAATGTGGCCCGCCTGCGCCCCTTTGAGAGCGGCAATGTGGAATACGAGCTCTGGTGGATGGCAGTCGGCTCCCCGCCGGAGGACGGCTTCTCCTTCCCGTCCGGGCATGTGACGGCCTGTGCCGCAGGCATGACCGCCATCTCGCTGATGAAGGGGAAGAAGTGGATCGCCCCCTCCGTGGTCGTGGTGCTGCTGATGATGATCTCCCGCAACTATCTGATGGCCCACTATCCCAGCGACGTGGCGGCCGGCATGCTGATCGGTGTGTTCTCCGGTTTTGTCGCCTGGTTCATCACGCTCGGCATCTTCCACGTTCTCAAGCGTTATCGCAGGAGGTTCGCTTTCTGCAGATTCATCCTTGATTTTGACATTCGCGATATCCTGCCCTTTGATCTCCCCCGGGGCCGCAAGGCAAAGGAGCCGAAGGCCCGGAAGTCCGACGGCGTGGAAACCGGGAAGCCCGTTTCCTCCCAGCGCCGCACAGCGCCCGTCGAATCGCCTGTCAAAGAGGCTCCGGCAGCGGCGGCAGCGGCAGAACGCGCACCGGCGCGCGAAAGCCGCCCGGCGCCCGCAGCGGCGGCGCAGAGCGCAAGGCCCGCAGGCCCTGCGCGCACCGGCGGCCGCCATGTTCTGCCCGAGGGCGCCGCGGGTTCTTCCAAAGCGAAGACGCCCTCCAACTACCAGGGCAAGCACTGAGAATCCCTGCGCATGCGCGATCCGGGGCAATCCTGCCCCGGATCACTTGTTGAAGCACAGATTGTTATGAAACGGTAAATTCCGCGCCGCATCCGGTTCCATACGGTTGAATTTCCGTTTAAAAGTGGTATACTTACGATTTACGGAACAAAATAATTGACTGGAGGAACCAAACGAAATGTCAAAGAAGCAATTCAAAGCGGAATCCAAACGCCTGCTTGATCTGATGATCAACTCCATATACACCAACAAGGAGATCTTCCTGCGCGAGATCATCTCCAACGCCTCCGACGCCATTGACAAGCTCTGCTACCTGTCGCTGACGGACGAGAACGTGGGGCTCAACCGCGCCGATTTCCGCATCGACGTGATCCCCGACAAGGACGCGCGCACCGTCACCGTCAAGGATAACGGCATCGGCATGAGCATGCAGGAGTGTGAGACCAATCTCGGCGTCATCGCAAAGTCCGGCTCCGGCGCCTTCAAGGCCGAGATGGACAGCTCCAAGGCCGAGGATCTGAGCATCATCGGCCAGTTCGGCGTCGGCTTCTACTCCGCCTTCATGGTGGCCGACAAGGTCACGGTCCTGACCCGCAAATACGGCGAGGAGAAGGGCGTCAAGTGGGAGTCGAGCGGCGCCGACGGCTACACCGTCACGGAGATCGACCGGGACGAAATCGGCACCGAGGTCATCATGCACCTCAAGCCCGACAGCGAGGAGGAAATTTACGGCAGCTTCCTCGAGACCTGGAAGCTCCGCGCCCTCATCAAGAAATATTCCGACTACGTGCGCTGGCCCATCATCATGGAGGTCGAGCGCAGCGAGAGCTATGAGACCGGCGAGAAAAACGACGACGGCACTCCCAAGACGGCCTACCGCACCGTCACGCAGGAGGAAACCATCAACTCCATGATCCCCATCTGGCAGCGCGCCAGGAGCGAGGTCACAGACGAGGACTGCATCGCCTGGTACAAGGAGAAGCACCACGACATCAAGGACCCCTGCGCCCTGGTGCGCATCAACGCCGAGGGTACGGTCAGCTACAAGGCCATGCTCTTTGTCCCCGGCGAGGAGCACGGCAGCCAGTTCTACGGCGAAACCAAGGGCGGCATCACGCTCTACTCCAACGGCGTCATGATCATGGAGGAGTGCGACAAGCTGGTGCACGACTATTTTGAGTTTGTGAAGGGCGTGGTGGACTCGCCGGATCTGTCCCTGAACATCTCCCGCGAGCTTCTGCAGCATGACCGCCAGCTCAAGATCATGGGCCAGAACATCGAAAAGCGCATCAAGGGCGAGCTTGAAAAGCTCATGAAGGAGGACCGGCCCAAGTACGAGGAGTTCTTCCGCAACTACGGCGTGCACATCAAGTGCGGCGTCTGCGACGAATACGGCCGCTACAAGGATTTCCTGCGGGATCTGCTGATCTTCTATACCTCGGAGGATCACCAGATGTCGCTCAAGGAATATGTCGAGGCCATGCCCGAGAGCCAGAAGGTCATCTACTACGCAAGCTCCGACTCTGTCAAGCACGCGCTGAGCCTGCCCCAGTGCGAGGAGGTCCGTTCCCGCGGTTATGAGATCCTGTGCCTCACGACCCCCATCGACGAGATGGTGCTGCAGGCCCTGCACGATCAGGACGGCAAGAGCTTCTGCAACGTGGTCACGGACGATCTCGGCTTCGACACCGAGGAGGAGAAAAAGGCCGCCGAGGAGCGGAACATTGAGAACAAGGAGCTGCTGGATTTCGTCAAGGAATCCGTGGGCGACGCGGTCAGCAAGGTGCGGCTGAGCCGGAAGCTGGCCTCCCAGCCCTGCTGCCTGACCACCGAGGGCGGCCTGACCCTTGAGATGGAAAAATACTTCCGCCGCGGCCCGAGCCCCGAGATGCGCAACATCCGCGCGACGCGCATTCTGGAGCTCAACCCGGAGCACAAGGCCTTCACGGCGCTGAAGGGCGCTTTTGATAACGGCGAGAAGGACAAGGCCAGGAACATGGCCCTGATCCTTGCGCGCCTGGCCGAGCTTCTGGCCGGGGCCGAGATCGAGGACCCCGCCGCTTTTGTGGGCGAGGTCGCGGAGCTGTTCTAAGGCAATACCGCATAATTCGGCAAGAGCAGATCCTGAGAAAATTTGGGTTCTGATAAAGGCACTTTTTCGCAGATGTACTTTGTGTACCTCAAGCGGCGGGGGAGCCAAGTTACATGCAGGAGCAAGTTATGACACGACCGAGACTTGGTATCTATATTCATATCCCCTTCTGCGCCTCGAAGTGCAGCTACTGCGATTTCTACTCTCTCGCGGGCTGCGACCATCTGATGCCCGAGTATCAGCAGGCGCTGCTGGAGCATATCCAGGAGTCGTCCCACTCCATCAAGAGCTATGAGGTGGACTCCATCTACTTCGGCGGCGGCACGCCCAGCTTTTACGGGGCCGACCGGCTGGTGCAGATCCTGGATCAGCTCAAGCTCAACGGCAACGTGCGCCTGGACGGGGAGATCAGCGTGGAGTGCAATCCCGATTCTCTCAGCTACACGGCCCTCCGGCTCCTGCGGCAGGAGGGGGTCAACCGCATCTCCATCGGCGTGCAGGCCACCGACAACAATCTGCTGAAGCTCATCGGCCGCCGCCACAACTTTCAGCAGGCGCAGCGGGCCTTTCGCGACGCGAGAAACGCGGGCTTTGACAACATCAGCCTCGATCTCATGTACGGTCTGCCCAGCCAGACCAAGCGGGACTGGGCCGACACCCTCGCCAGGATCGTGGAGATGCACCCGGAGCATATCTCCTGCTACGGTCTCAAGCTGGAGCCGGGGACGAAAATGTATAAGGAATACAAGGGCTCGCCCATCCTGCCGGATGACGACGAGCAGGCCGACATGTACTCCTACGCCGCCGAGATGCTCGAGCGCTACGGCTATAAGCAATACGAGATCTCCAACTTCGCCGCCCCGGGCTTTGAGTCGCGCCACAACCTGAAATACTGGAACATGGACGACTACATCAGCTTCGGTCCCGGCGCGCACTCCTGCGTGGGCAATATCCGCTACAGCTTTGTCAAGGACCTCCGGGAATATATCTCCGGCGTGCACCGCAAGGTCAGCATCGTGGACGAGTATGAGGAGGTCAGCCCCCTGGAGCGCGCGGTGGAGTACGTCATGCTCGCCATGCGCACGGCCAGGGGCATCTCCCGCTACGACTATGTCACGCGCACCCAGTGCGACTGGCGGCCCATCGGGCAGGTGCTGGAGGCCTTCATGCAGAAGGGCTGGGTCGCCCGGACGGAGGATCGCTACCACTTCACGGTGCCGGGCTTTCTGATCTCCAACACGCTGATCGGCATTCTGCTGGAGACGCAGGCCAACGGCCGCATTGAGGGCGCGCCCTGGATCAGCGACGCGGAATACGCCGCGCGCCGGGTAGATCTGCCCAAGGGCGAGGAGGAGCTTTTCGCCGAGCTCTATCAACAAAAGAAAAAGACTGAGGGATGAGCCTTGCAAGATCAATTCGATAAACTCATGGAAAGCAAAATAAGCAGCGGCCAGGAGAAAAAGTCCGAGATCCCGCCGAAGAAAAAGCCGCCCCGCCGGGGAAAGCGCATCGCGCTCAAGCTGGCGCTGGCGCTGTGCCTCGTGGTGCTGCTGATCTGCGGCGCGGCGGTCTGGGGCTATACGCTGAGTGTCAACGGCCGCAATCTCCCCCAGGTCTATGTAAACGGCGTCTTCGTCGGCAACATGACGCCGGAGGAGACCGAGGCCGCCCTCAGGCAGGCCAAATGGGACGCTCTGGAGGGGGAAAGCCTCTCGGTGAGTCTCCCGGCCGGGGCCGGCTTCACGGTGGACTATCTGCGTTCCGGCGCAGCAGTGAGCCGGGAACAGGCCGTCGCCGCGGCGAAGACCTACGGCCACGACGCGGGCGTGTTCACAAACCTCTGGCGCTGGCTGACAAACCACATCAGCCCCGTGGATGTGCTGGCCGGGGAACGGACGCTGGACAAAAGCTACATTCAGTCCTGTATGGATCAGGGAATCCTGAGTCTCTCCGCCGCGCTCAGCAAGACGCCCTGGACCGCCGACCCCGAGAGCGCAAAGCTTGTGCTCTTCAAGGGCGCGGGCGGGGTCGAGCTGGACACCGACGCCCTCTATGACGCCGTTGCCACAGCCCTGCGGGCGGGCGAGAAGACCATGCGCTTTGAAAAGCTCAGGCACGAGCCGCCCATGCCGAACTTTGAGCAGATCCGTGATCAGGTCTGCGTTGAGGCCCAGAGCGCCTATTATTCCGAGTCCTTTGAGGTCGTGCCCGAGGTGGTGGGCGTGAGCTTTGATCCGCAGCAGGCCGCACAGCTCTGGCAGGCGGCCGGGATTGCGGAGGAGGTCGTGGTTCCGCTGGAAATCACCCAGCCCCTCTACACCGCCGAGCAGCTCAAGGGCCTGCTGTTCCGTGACTTGCTGGGCGCGCAGATGACCTACTACTACGGGTCGACGGCCGAGCGCATCAACAACATCCGCCTCGCCGCCTCGAAGCTCGACGGGCTGATCCTCCTGCCGGGCGAGAGCTTTTCCTACAACGACACGGTGGGCAAGCGCACCCAGGAGGCCGGCTTCCAGTATGCCGACGCCTATTCCGACGGCCAGGTCGTGCCCGAGCTGGGCGGCGGCATCTGCCAGGTGTCCTCCACCCTCTACAGCGCCGCCCTCTACTCCCGGCTCAAGATCCTCTCGCGCACAAACCACTATTTCAAGGTCGGCTATCTCGACCTCGGCATGGACGCCACGGTGAGCTGGGGCGCGCCGGACTTCAAGTTCCGCAACGACAAGGAGCTGCCCATCAAGCTCGCCGCCTACCTCAACGAGGACGAGAGCTCTCTGGTCATCGAGATCTGGGGCACGGACTTTGACGGCGTCAAGGTCAAGCTCCGCCACGAGGATACGCCCATTTACGACGAGCAGTATCCGGACGTGCAGATCGGCTGGAACGTCAAGACCTACAGCGATCTCTATGACCTGGACGGCAACTACATGGACACTTCCTATGTCAGCACCAGCGTCTACTACTTCCACGATGAGGATATCGAGTGGCCCGAGGGGGTCGAAAAGCATTTGAGCGACGCCTTCAACACCACTCCCGAGCCCGCGCGCGATCCGTATATGTGAAATTAACGATACAGGAGAAAAGAGCATGGAAAACAGGAAGACATTTTACATCACAACGCCCATCTACTACCCCTCCGACAAGCTGCACATCGGCCACACCTACTGCACCGTGGCCACCGACGCCTTCGCCCGCTACAAGCGCCTGCGGGGCTATGATGTGATGTTCCTCACCGGCACGGACGAGCACGGTCAGAAGATCGAGGACAAGGCCCGCGAGGCCGGCATCACCCCCAAGGAGTTTGTGGACCGCATCGTGGAGGGCCCCGGCGGCATCCTCGACCTGTGGAAGCTGATGAACATCTCCAACGACCGCTTCATCCGCACCACCGACGACTATCATGTCCAGTCCATCCAGCGCATTTTCAAAAAGATGTACGAGAAGGGCGACATCTACAAGGGCGCCTACAAGGGCAAATACTGCACGCCCTGCGAGAGCTTCTGGACCGAGAGCCAGCTTGTCAACGGCATGTGCCCCGACTGCGGCCGCCCTGTCCACGACGCCGAGGAGGAGGCCTACTTCTTCCGTCTCTCGAAGTACGCAAAGCCCGTTCAGGAGCTGCTGGAGTCCGGCACCTTCCTGGAGCCCGCCTCCCGCGTCAATGAGATGATCAACAACTTCATCAAGCCCGGCCTGGAGGATCTCTGCGTCTCCCGCACCAGCTTCACCTGGGGCGTCCCCGTGGACTTCGACCCGGGCCATGTGGTCTATGTGTGGGTCGACGCCCTCTCCAACTACATCACCGCCCTGGGCTATCAGAACGACCGCTATCACGACTATGAGAAGTACTGGCCGGCCGACTGCCACATTGTGGGCAAGGAGATCGTCCGCTTCCATTCCATCATCTGGCCCGCCATGCTCATGAGTCTGGGCGAGCCTCTGCCCAAGAAGGTCTACGGCCACGGCTGGCTCGTCATCGACGGCGGCAAGATGTCCAAATCCAAGGGCAATGTGGTGGATCCCTACGTGCTGGCGGAGAAGTTCGGCGTGGACGCGCTGCGCTTCTTCCTGCTGCGCACCTTCCCCTTCGGGTCCGACGGAAACTTCTCCAATGAGCTGTTGATCTCCACGATCAACACCGACCTTGCCAACGACCTCGGCAACCTTGTCTCCCGCACCACCGCCATGGTGGAGAAGTACTTCGGCGGCAGGCTCCCCGCAG
>CADARY010000012.1 GCA_902790375.1 Oscillospiraceae bacterium
TTTCGCAGATGTACTTTGTGTACCTCAAGAAAAAGTGACGAAATCAGGGCACAAATTTTCCAGGAGATGCCGAAGGCGGATTGTGCGGTGTTGCCATAATGTCGTTATTATCTCGCGTACAGAACACGATCCGTTGGCTTGTACTGCCCGTCCAGCGCCGGGATGCTGACGGGAAGTCTGCCCGGAGCTTCAGCCAGGCCGAAGCAGGCCAGAAGCCCCTCGGGCAGGTTGGCGGACCAGGTGCTGCCGTCGGCGGGGAGCCCGGCCATCGGGCTGCTCCAGTAGGTCAGGAGGATGGCGTCGGCCTCCGGGAAACGCGCCGCGTCGTAGGGGAGCTGACAGCTCACAACGATCACCGCTTTGCCCACGTCATGGACCGCGTTGATGACCTTGTCAAAGGTTCCGGTGGAAAAGCCGTCCGCTGTTGCCGGATCCAGGCAGGCGATGGAGTAGACCCTGTTGACCAGAATGACATGGTCGGCGTTCAAGGCGGCCTCCACACAGGCGGCTTCGTTTTCACGGGTATTCTTCATCACGAGAAGCTCCGCGCCGTCCGGCAGGGCCTGCTTTTCCTTCAGCATCGCCCGGACCAGATCGCCCGTTCCGGCGCGGCTGGCGCAGGAATCCGCAAACAGGATCAGGGTCTTCTCTCCCGGCTTCAGCTCCACCGGGAAGGCGGCGTTTTCATTCTTCACCAGCGTCAGCGCGTTTCCGGCAATACGCCATTCGGTGTCCCGGTGCGCTTCGGAGCCGACGCCGTCCTTCGCCGCGGCGATTTTCTCCTCTGTGACGGAAAAGTCCTTCAGATCCAGGACGCCGTATTTCTGCTTCAGCGTCAGGATACGCAGGACCGATTCATCGAGCCGGGCCTCCTCGACCTCTCCGCTCTCCACAAGCCCCACCAATATATCCACGCAGCGCTCGTTTATATGGAAAAGCCTCGTGTCCTTCACGGAAGGCAGGATCAGCATATTCACACCCGCGTTGACCGCGAGCTTCAGCGTATCCTCCATGCTGAAATTCTCGGCGATGGCGGCCATGTCCAGCGCGTCCGAAACAATGACGCCCTCAAAGCCCAGGTCTCCGCGCAGAATATCCGTCAGGATCGTATGGCTCATGGTGGCGGGGAGGAAGACCTTTTCCCCGGTCGAGATCGAGGTATAGGTCCCCGTCTCGATCTGCGGATACTGGATATGCGCCGTCATCACGAGGTCCGCGCCCGCGTCGATCGCCGCCTTGAAGGGGATCAGCTCACAGTTTTTCAGCTCCTCATAGCTGCTGTTGATGACAGGGAAGCTGGTGTGACTGTCCGTGTCCGTGTTGCCGTGACCGGGAAAATGCTTCAGCGCCGCGGCAATGCCGACATCGTGCAGTCCCTCCATATAGGCGCAGGTGTATTGCGCAACCGTCTGTGGATCGTCGGAGAAGGAACGGATCCCGATCACGGGGTTGGCCGGGTTGTTGTTGGTGTCCGCAACGGGGGCAAAGTCGCCCTGGATTCCGAGCAGCCTGAGCTCTTCGCCGTGGACGGCGGCCATGCTCCGGGCATTGGCCGGATCGCCCGTCGCCGTGAGAGCCATATTGCTGACGCCGCACGTGGAGTAGCTGATGCGGTTGACGTTCCCGCCCTCCTGATCGACGAAGAACATCTGGGGCAGCCCGCCGCCGCTCCGGTTCGTGCTCTGAAGCTCTGCAACCAGGCGCAGCGTCTGCTCGGCGTCCTCAAAGTTTTCGCTGAAGAGCAGCATCCCGCCGAAGTGATCCCGGCTGACAAGCGCCCGCACCTCGTCATTCAGCGCCGTGATATTATAGGCGGGCGGTTCCTGCGAAGGCTGCTCCGCGTCCTCTGTCTCCGGCACCTCCTTCCAGACTCTGAAGGAAGCGATCATCATCTGGGCGGCCTTGTCCCGCAGCGACATGGCAGAGAGCCTCTTCTTCAGCGGATCGGCGCGCCTTTGCGTCAGGATCATAGAGAAGGCCAGTACGATCACAATAGAAAGCAGCAGGCTTATGAGTTTCTTCAAATTCGTATTCATACCGTGTTGTTCTCCTTTCGCCGGACCGACGCGCAAGACGTTCCTGATTTCCCGTTTTGATCGAAATGCGGCAGAGCATATGGCATACGATCTGATTATCAATTCATTTTATTGCAGGCTTTCCCCGCTGTCAAGCACAACACACGCCGGTGCGCAGAAAAAGACAGTCGGTTTCCCTGCGGCTGACCGGGCTGCCGGGAAATTTGACTTTCCGGAGATCAGCATTTATAATGACCTTACAATGGTGAAACGGCGCAGGGCGTTCCGCCGGGCCGTTTTGCGGCTCTGTGCGGCGCATCATCATGCTCACCCATTCTGAAGAAACGAGAAACGATCATGGGAAAAACACTGGTACTGGCAGAAAAACCCTCCGTCGGCAGGGAGCTTGCCCGGGTGCTGGGCTGCGGCCGCGGCGCAAACGGCTATCTGGAGGGGGCAAATTATATCGTAACCTGGGCCCTCGGGCACCTTGTGACCCTGGCAGACCCGGAGGCCTACGACAAGCAGTGGGAGAAGTGGGAGATGGACACCCTGCCCATGCTCCCGCAGAATATGAAGCTTGTGGTCATTCCCGAATCCCGGCGGCAGTATCAGACCGTCGCGGGCCTCATGAAGCGCCCGGACGTGTCCGAGCTTGTCATCGCGACCGACGCCGGGCGGGAAGGGGAGCTTGTAGCCCGCTGGATCATGCAGAAGGCGGGCTGGAAGGGGAAGACCCGCCGCCTCTGGATCTCGTCCCAGACGGACAAGGCCATCAGGGACGGCTTTCGCAATCTGCGCCCCGCCGCGGAATATGACGCGCTCTACCGCTCCGCCCAGGCCAGGAGCGAAGCCGACTGGCTGGTGGGCCTGAACGTAACGCGGGCCCTCACCTGCAAATGGGGCGCGCAGCTCTCCGCCGGGCGGGTGCAGACCCCGACTCTCGCCATGATCGTGCGGCGGGAGGAGGAGATCCGCCGCTTTGTCCCGAAGGAGTTCTGGGGCATCACGGCGAAGCTGCCCGGCTTCATGGCCTACTGGCGGGACGCGAAGGGGAACGCCAGCAGCTTTGACAAGGCGCGCATGGAGGCGATCGCTGCAAAGCTCAAGGGCAAGGGCGCCGTGCTGACAAGGGTGGAGAAGACCTGGAAGCAGACGCCGCCCCCGGCGGCCTACGACCTCACGGAGCTCCAGCGGGACGCGAACAAAAAATACGCCTACTCCGCCAAGGAGACCCTCTCGCTGATGCAGAGCCTCTATGAGCGGCACAAGCTGCTGACCTATCCGCGCACCGATTCCCGCTACATCTCCGACGATGTGGTCGCCACGCTTCCGGAGCGCCTTCGAAGCTGCATGACGGACGTGTACGCGCCCCTTGCCCAGGAGGTGCTGCGAAAGCGCCCGCTGCAGACGAAATACATCGTCAATAACGCCAGAGTCACGGACCATCACGCCATCATCCCCACCGAGGAGCAGCCCTATCTCTATAACCTCACGGGGCCGGAGCGGAACATCTACGACCTTGTGGTGCGCCGCTTCCTGGCGGTGCTGATGCCGCCCTATGAGTATGAGGAGATCAAAATGACCCTCGATATCGGCGGCGAGACCTTTGTGGCCAAGGGCCGCCATGTGCTGCAAAACGGCTGGCGCGCGGCCTATGACCGCAGCTTCAGCCTTGAGGAGGAAGCGGAGGACGAGGGAGAGCAGAACCTGCCCGCCCTGAAGCAGGGGGACAGGTTCCCCGTCTCCGTCGTGCAGCTTCGCCCGGGGAAGACCAGCCCGCCCGCCCGCTATACGGAGGCGACGCTGCTGTCCGCCATGGAGCATCCCTCCGCAAGCGTCAGCGACAGGAGCCTGTCGAAGATCCTGGAGGAGACCTCCGGCCTCGGCACCCCCGCCACCCGGGCGGACATCATTGAAAAGCTCTTCTCCGCCTTCTATATGGAGCGGCGCGGCAAGGAGCTGGTGCCCACCTCCAAGGGCATCCAGCTTGTGGAGCTTGTGCCGGAGGAGCTGCGCTCTGCCGAGCTTACCGCCCGCTGGGAGGATACCCTGGCCGGCATCGCCAAAGGAAGGGCCAGCGACAGGGACTTTATCAGCGGCATGCGCAAGTACGCCGCCGAGCTCGTGACCCAGGTCAAGGCCAGCGACAAGATCTACCGCCATGACAATCAGACCCGCTCTCCCTGCCCGGAGTGCGGCAAGTATCTGCTGAAGGTCAAGGGCAAGCGCGGCGAGATGCTTGTCTGCCCGGACCGGGAGTGCGGCTACCGCAGGAGCCTCACCCAGATCACCAACGCCCGCTGCCCCAACTGCCACAAGAAGATGGAGCTGCGCGGGGAAGGGGATAAGCAGACCTTCGCCTGCGTCTGCGGCTATCGGGAAAAGCTGTCCGACTTTAAAGAGCGCCGCAGCACCGCCGGCGCCAACAAGCGGGAGGTGCAGCGGTATCTGGCCAATCAGGAGGACAAGCCCGGCAGCAGCGCCATGGCGGACGCCATGGCCAAATGGCTCGACGCGAATAAAAAGAAGTGACGAAAAAGGAAGCCGCGAACGGCTTCCTTTTTTCGTTATGGCAATACCGCATAATTCGGCAAGAGCAGATCCTGAGAAAATTTGGGTTCTGATAAAGGCACTTTTTCGCAGATGTACTTTGTGTACCTCAAGAACGGTGTTGCCTTATGTGCGTATTCTTTTACTTGTTCTGGGCCGCGTGCTCACCGGCGATGTAGCCGAAGGTGACGGCGTGGCCGAGGGACAGACCGGGATGGAAGAAGGGATAGTCGGGCGCGCCGAAGAACTGGCCGCCCAGGTTGCCTGCGGCATAGAGGCCCTTGATGACCTCGCCCTTCTCGGTGACGACACGGCCGAACTCGTCGGTCAGGACGCCTGCGGTGATGGACGAGCAGCGGATATGACGGCGGGTGCCCCAGAAGGGAGCATGCTCGATCTTGTGCAGATACTTGGAGGGCTTGCCGAAGTCAAGATCCTCGCCCTTATCGCACAGCTCGTTATAGCGCTTGAGAGACTCAACGGTTGCCTCGACAGGCAGGCCGAGCTTCTCAGCCAGCTCCTCGATGGTGTCGGCGCGGAAGGTGTCGATGAGCTCGGGGAAGACGCTGACGTGCAGGCTCGGATCCTCCTCCTTCAGGTAGCGGGCCATGACGAAGTCGGGCACGCCTGCGACGGCATAGCTCATGTAATCATTGTCATAGATCTGGCAGTACCAGCCGGCGGAGCCGGTCTCCTGGTGCTCGGGGTCCATGTTCTCGCCCTTGAACCAGGGCTGCCAGCGCAGGGCGTTGGAGATGTAGGCCATATCCACTTCCTCGTCGATAAAGCGCTTGCCCTCCATGTTGAGGGTGAGGAAGGGAGGCTCGTCCCACATGAGGCCCGCGTCAAAGTCATGCATGACGCGGCTGTGAGCCACAGGCTCCATCACGCCGCCGGCCTCGATGGCAAGGATGTTGCCGTCGCCGGTGCGGTGGACGACCTTCTTGTCGAAGTTCTCAATATCCGGGCAGAAGCGGCGAACCATGGTGGCGTTGTTCTCATAGGCGCCGGTGGCGAGGATGACGGATTTGGCGTTGACCTTGATGAACTTGCCGTCCGCGTTCTGTCCTACGCAGCCGACCACGCTGCCGTCGGCATCCTTGAGAAGCTGGACGACCGGGGTGCTGAAGAAGACCTGCAGCTTGTCGCCGTATTCCTCCTGCGCATCCTTGAGGATGCCGGAGACGAGGGTGCCGTAGTTGTTGGGCTTGGGGCCGAACCAGGGGCCGTAGATGGCGACGGTGTCCTCGCCGAAGTCGTAGGTCTGGGTGCCGTCATGCTTGACGCCGGTGAAGGGATCGTTGGAGTACTGGTAGATGGAGACGCCGGTTTTCTCGTTCTTCCACTCGTTCTCCTCGGTGAGGCCGCCCTTGGCGACGAGGAAACGGATGGCCTCCTCGGAGCGGTCGACATACGCCTCCAGAAGCTTCCGGTTATTGCGCCAGCAGTTCACGGCGGTGGCGAAGGTCAGCCACTTCTTGAGGCCGGCCTCGGTGGACTCGCTCTTTACGATGCAGGAGGAGCAGTTGCCCTGGGAGACGGCGACGGCCTCCTTCTGGAGGACGGCGACGGTAGCCCCGAGATCCAGCGCGCGGACAGCGGCAGGCACGCCCGCAGCGCCTGCGCCGCAGACGACTACGTCAACGGTGATCTCCTCGGCAAAATCGGTGATGGGCTCGAGAATGACGGCAGATGCGTTGATGTCGTCCGCCGTGATATCGGTGAGGACGAAAGCGCCGTCGGAGGCGACCTGGGGCTTTACGCTGCCGGAATCGACGGTCTCCCCCTTGGCCTGGGCAATGCAGTTTTTCAGGGCCTGCCTGACGGCGGTGCTGGTGATGGTAGCGCCGGTCACGCCGTCGATCTCGGGACTCTGGGCGTCCAGAACCTGACGCACCAGATCCTCCTTGGCGGCCTGGCCGATGGTCGGGGTCTCGCCGGAGACGTCCAGCTCCACACTCAGGATGGAGTTTGCGTCAAAGGTGGCGGTGACGACGACCTTGCCCATGCCCTCGGCAGAGGCGGAGTAGGTGCCGGGCGTGTAGATGCCCTTCTCCTCGGCAAAGGCGGCGGCGCCGGTGACGGAGCCCAGGGCGACGGCGGCGGAGCCGGCCAGCGCGCCCTTCAGAAAATCGCGGCGGGAAAGCTTTTTTTCACTCATGTTTTTTTCTCCTTTCGTTTTTCCAATTCATGGATTAAAAATCTATTCAAATTTTAGCACGATTACCAGAACAGGTCAACGAAAATCTGTATCGGACTACGGTTTTTTTAAGGCAATACCACATAATTCGGCAAGGGCAGATCCTGAGAAAAACGGCGGCTCCGTTCGGGAACCGCCGTAAAAACCGTTATCCGAGCTTTCTGCTCTCTCCGAGCAGCCTGCCGCCGTTGATGATGCCGAGAATACCGACGGCCAGGCCGAAGAGCAGCGTCAGAATCCCCAGGACCAGCGAGCTTACGCCGGACCCTGCCAGACGCCTGCGCGTACCTTCCATGCTGAACGACTCCTTTCTTCAAAATGCGGCGGAAGCCGCCGCAGGACACAGATCTTTCCGCCGCGAGTATATCACAAAGCGGAGGGAATGGCAAAGGAAAAGAAAACGCCTCCCGGACAGGGGCCGGGAGGCGCGAAAAACTCAGTGATGGCCGTGGGCGGGGTAGTGGATGTGCAGCAGCTCATGGGCGCGGCCCTTGAGAAGCTCGTCGTAGACATAGCCGAGGGCCGGGTTCTGCTGCGGGATCTTGAGCTCGCAGGCCTCGTCCGCCTTGAAGATGGCATCCATGCGCTCAGCCTTGCGGGCGTTGGAGGCGGGGGGCTGACCGCCGCCGCCGATGCAGCCGTTGGGGCAGGCCATGACCTCGATGAAGTCAAACTGCTCCTCGCCGCTCTCAACCTTCTCGATGAGCATGTCCGCATTGGCCAGACCGTTTGCGACCGCGATGCGGATGGACAGCTCGCCCGCCGTGACGGTGAAGGCCTTGATGCCCTCCAGCCCGCGCACGCCGCACTCGGCGATGGTTTTGAGGGTGTCGGGAGAGGCGTCGTCCAGCACGCGGCGGATGACGGCCTCGGTCACGCCGCCCGTGACGCCGAAGATGACGCCCGCGCCGGTGTAGTCGCCGAGGGGGCTGTCCGGCTCGGAGTCGGGCAGGTTCTTAAGGTCGATGCCGGCTGCCTTGATGAGTCGGGCCAGCTCGTCGGTCGTGAGGACGAGGTCAATCAGGCGCTGGCCGTCCTTCTCAAGCTCCGGACGCTGGGCCTCAAACTTTTTGGCGGTGCAGGGCATGATGGCGACGGAGTACACGTCCTCATCCTTGAACTGCTTGCGGATCAGGGCGCCCAGCATCTCCATGGGGCTGCCGCAGGTGGACACCTGGGGCATCAGGTGCGGGTGGGCCTTTTCCACATGCTGGATCCAGCCGGGGCAGCAGGAGGTGAACATGGGCAGCTTCGCGCCGGTCTTGACCTTCTCGAGGAATTCCGCGCTCTCCTCCATGATGGTGAGGTCGGCGGAGAGGTTGGTGTCGTACACCACGTCCACGCCCAGGCGGCGCAGCGCCGTGACGAGCTTGCCGGTGACAGGCTCGTTTGCGGGCATGCCGAACTCCTCGGCAAGGCCGACGCGCACGCTGGGAGCGTACTGCACCACGACGCGCTTGTTCGGGTCGTTGAGCATGCGCCACATCTCGGGGATCTGGCGGTTGATGGTGAGAGCGCCCGTGGGACATACCGCCGCGCACTGGCCGCAGCCGACGCAGCCGGTCTCGATCAGCATCTTGCCGAAGCCCGGGGCCACGATGGCCTTCTTGCCGCGCTTGGTAAAGTCGATGGCGCCGATGTTCTGCACCTCCGAGCACATGCGCACGCACAGGCCGCAGAGGATGCACTTGGAGGGGTCGCGGGTGATGCAGGGGGAGGAGACGTCGAGCCGCTCGTGGGAGAAGGTGTTGTCCTTGAAGCGCGGCTCCACGACGTTGTAGCGGTGGGCGTACTCCTGCAGCTTGCACCGGCCGCTCTGCTCGCAGGTCAGGCACTCGGCCCTGTGGCTGTTCATCAGCAGCTGCAGGGTGGTGTGGCGGCTCTTGAGAACCTTTTCCGAGTGGGTGTAGACCACAAGGCCGTTTCTCGGCTGCATGGAGCAGGCCGCGTCCAGCGCGCCCTTCTCGTTTTCCACGAGGCACAGGCGGCAGCCGCCGTAGATGGAGAGATTTTCACAGTAGCACAGCGAGGGAATGTCGATGCCGTTGTGACGGGCAACCTCAAGCACATTGCGCTCGTCGGTAAACGGACACTCGATGCCGTCGATGATCATTTTCTTTTCAGTCATGGCTTAACCCTCCCTGATGGCGCCGACCGGGCAGTTTTCTTTGCAGGTGCCGCACTTGATGCACCTTGTGGTATCAATGACATGCTTATGCCGCGGCGTACCGGTGATGGCCTCGACCGGGCAGTTGCGCGCGCACTTGGTGCAGCCGATGCACTTGTCCGTGATGACGTACTGGCTGAGCGCCTTGCAGGTGCCGCAGTGGCAGCGCTTGTCGCGGATGTGCTCGATATATTCCTCCTCAAAGTTCTGCAGCGTGGACAGGACGGGGTTCGGGGCCGTCTTGCCGAGGCCGCAGAGGGAGGAGACCTGGATCATCTCGGCAAGGTCTCTGAGCTCGTCGATATCGCTCATGCGGCCCTTGCCCTGGGTGATGCGGGTGAGGATCTCGTTCATGCGGGTGGTGCCCTCGCGGCAGGGGGTGCATTTGCCGCAGGATTCCTCGCAGATGAAGTTCATGAAGAACTGGGCGATGTTGACCATGCAGCTGTCCTCGTCCATGACGACGAGGCCGCCGGAGCCGATGGTAAGACATCCGCCGGAGGGGCCGCCGATCTGCACGGCCTTGAACTTCTTGCCGTTTTTGATGCCGCCGCCGATGTCGTATACGACCTCGCGCAGCGTCGTGCCCATGGGGACCTCGATGAGGCCGGTGTTGACCACGTTGCCGGTCAGGGCAAAGGCCTTGGTGCCGGGGCTCTTCTCGGTGCCGACGGAGCGGAACCAGGCCGCGCCCTTCTTGATGATGTCGGGGACGTTGGCAAAGGTCTCGACGTTGTTGAGGCAGGTGGGCTTGCCGAACAGGCCCTTGTCCACGCTTCTGGGGGGCTTGGTGCGCGGCATGCCGCGGTTGCCCTCGATCGAGGCGGTCATGGCGGAGCCCTCGCCGCAGACGAAGGCGCCCGCGCCCTTGTTGATGTGCATGTGGAAGCTCTTGCCGCTGCCGAGAATATCATCGCCGATCAGGCCGTATTCCTCAGCCTGTCCGATCGCGATGGTGAGGCGGGAGACTGCCAGCGGGTACTCGGCGCGCACGTAGATATAACCCTCGGTGGAGCCGGTGGCCACGCCTGCGATGATCATGCCCTCGAGGATCTTGTGGGGGTCGCCCTCCATGCAGGAGCGGTCCATGAACGCGCCGGGGTCGCCCTCGTCGCCGTTGCAGACGATATATTTGACAGGCTCGTCGGTGTGCGCCGCGACCTGAGCCCACTTCTTGCCGGTGGGGAAGCCTGCGCCGCCGCGCCCGCGAAGGCCGGAATCCGTGACCTCCTGAATGACCTCGTCCCCGCTCATCTCAAACAGAGCCTTGGCGAGGGCCGCGTAGCCGCCGATGGAGAAATATTCCTCAATGCTCTCGGCGTCGATATGGCCGCAGTGCTCGAGCACGCGGCGGGTCTGCTTCTTGTAGAAGGGGATATCCTCCTGGCGCTTGTAGAGCTGGCCGTTCTGCTTGTAGCCGAGGCGCTCGATGAACTCGCCGCCGATGATCGTCTTCTCCACGATCTCGGCCACGTCGCTCGCGCGAACCTTGGTGTAAAGCCATCCCTCCGGCTCGATGCGCACCAGGGGGCCCATCTCGCAGAAGCCGTGGCAGCCGGACTTCTTGATGCCGGTAGCGTCGCCGCCGCAGCTGTCGTTGAGGCTGAGCTCAAAGGCTGCGCCATGGGCCTCCATCTGCGCCTTCAGCTCCTCGTATACGGCGAGGTTGCCGCCGGCCGCGCAGCCGGTGCCGCAGCAGACCAGAACCTTGCGCTTCTCATGGCTGCGGGCCTGGGTGAATTTTTCCTGCAGAGCGCGGAACTCTTCCAGATTTTTGATTTTCTCACGCATCGCCTCATGCCTCCTCTCTGAGCTGCTCGACCAGGGCCCGGGCCTTCTCCGGCGTCATGGCCGCGTGCACGGTGTCGTTGACCATGACCACGGGGCTCAGACCGCAGGCGCCGAGGCAGGAGACGATCTCCAGCGTGAACAGGCCGTCGTCCGAGCTGGGCTTGTGCTCATTGGTGCCGGTGGCGTCATAGAGGGCCTGGAGAACATTGCTGCTCTTGCGCACATGGCAGGCCGTGCCGCGGCAGACCTTCATGACATACTTGCCCTTGGCGTCCAGCGAGAAGTTGCCGTAGAAGGTCGCCACGCCGTAGAGCTTCGACTCGCTCATGCCGACCTTTTTGGCAATGTACTCCAGCGCTTCCTGGGGCAGATAGCGGTACTTCTCCTGCACGTCCTGCATGATGGCAATGATCTTTGCCTTGTCGCAGCCGTATTTTTCGAGAACGGAATCAATGAATCCGAGATCAACAGATTCCAAAGGGAACACATCCTTTCGATGAATGTGCGTGTGATCTGACAAAAAACTAACACACGCTTTTATTATTCTACTATATTTTTGCGGAGAATGCAACACGTTTCAACAAGATAATCTGCTCAAATTCGACAGGATCATCCACTCAAATTCGGGGAAAATTCACTCTTTGCACAAAATCACTTGACTTCCGGGACGTTTCTGATACAATAGGCCCCGACCGAGCCGCGAGCTGCGCTTTCGGCGAGGCAAAAGCAGAACATCTGACGCCGAAGGAATCCTGAAGCGGAAGGCCGTGAAACCACAATGCGCTTGTGCTGTCGCCATGCCTTCCGGCATGGCTTTTTCTTTTGGCAGAAAGGAGCACAATGGAAACACGCATCGCCGCCATCGCCATTCTGGTGGAAGTGCCGGAGTCGGTGGACACGCTCAACGCCCTGCTGCACGACTATGCCCCGTATATCCGCGGGCGCATGGGCATCCCGGATCACGACAAGGGCATCAATGTGATCTGCCTCGTGCTGGAAGCGCCCATGGACGTCATCAACGCCCTGAGCGGGAAGCTCGGGCGGCTCCCGGGAGTCAGCGCCAAGGCCGTCACCCCTGTCAAAAACAAAACGGAATAACGAAAGGAAACTGAAATGAAAAAGAATGTTATGATGTCAACCGCCGTCCTGCTGCTTGCCCTCTGCCTCTTCGCGGGCGCAGCCTTTGCGGAGGAGGCGAATACCCGCGTCTACACCCTCAACGGCACCACCGGCTTCGGCATGGCGGGCATGATCGCGGACGCAAAGCCCGGCTACAGCTTCACCGTGGAGACCGACCCCTCCGTCGTGACCGCCGCGCTTGTGAGCGGCGACTGCGACATCGCGGCCCTGCCCACGAACGCCGCCGCGGCTCTGTATAACAAGACTGAGGGCAAGGTGCAGGTGCTGGCTCTCAATACACGCGGCGTCCTGTATCTCGTGACGGACGGCAAGGAAAAGATCGAGAGCATTGCCGATCTCAACGGCAAGACGGTCTACGCCCCGGCGCAGAACCCCAGCTTCATTTTTGCCGCGCTCTGCAGCAAGTACGGCATTGAGCTCGACATTGACAACAGCTACGCCCAGCCCGCGGAGCTGAACGCCGCCGTCGCGGCCGGGAAGGTCTCCCTCGCCGTCCTGCCCGAGCCGATGGTGACCGTGGCGAAGAGCCAGAACCAGGATCTCGTCGTCGCTCTCGACCTCACCGCCGAGTGGGACAAGGTCATGGAGCCGGGCAGCCTGGTGCAGGGCTGCGTCGTCGTGCGCCGTGAATTTGCCGAGCAGAACCCCGAGGCGGTCAAGGCCTTTCTCACGGACTATGAGGCATCCGTTAAGCTTCTGAGCGAGGACGTACAGACTGCCGCCGCGAAGATCGAGGCCGCCGGCATCTTCAACAAGGCCGCCGTCGCCGCCAAGGCCATCCCCAACTGCAATATCTGCTTCGTCACCGGCGAGGACATGCAGCGTGAGCTCGGCGCGTTCCTGGAGATCATGCTCGAGAAGGCGCCCCAGTCCGTCGGCGGCAAGCTCCCCGGCGATGATTTCTACTGCATCCTGAAATGAGCCCCCGCGTCCAAGGCCTTTTCCGGACCCTTGCCGTGCTGCTGTTCTGGCTGCTTGTCTGGACGTCCGCGGCCGCCCTGGCGGGGCAGGAGCTGCTCCTGCCCTCCCCGGCGCAGACGGCGCGCAAGCTCCTGGAGCTTGCGTCCGGCGCGGAGTTCTGGCTGACCGTGGGGCGGAGCGTCCTGCGCGTTCTGACCGGCATCCTCGCAGCGGTGACGGGGGGCGTCCTGCTCGCGCTGCTCACACACAGAAGCCCGCTCTGCATGGCCCTCCTGAGCCCGCTCATGACGCTGGTGAAGAGCACGCCCGTGGCCTCCTTCATCATCCTCGCCCTGGTGTGGCTGGGGCGGAACACGGTGCCGGTCTTCATCGCGGCGCTGATGGTGCTGCCCGTGGTGTGGGCGAATGTCAGCGCGGGGCTCCGGGGCATTGACCCCGGGCTTCTGGAGCTTGCGCGGGTCTATGAGCTGCCGCGCCTGCGTGTCCTGCGGCGCATCACCTGGCCGTCGGTGCGGCCCCATCTGCGCGCGGCGCTGCGCTCCGCTCTCGGCCTCGGCTGGAAGGCCGGGATCGCGGCGGAGGTGCTGACCGTGCCCGCGCTGTCCATCGGCAAGCGCATTTATGAGGCGAAGCTCTATCTCGAGACCACCGAGCTTTTTGCCTGGACGGCGGCGGTGGTGCTGGTGAGTCTTGCCATCGAAAAGCTCCTGCTGCGTCTCGTGGGAAAGGAGAGTACCCATGCTGGAACTGAATGAAATCTCCCTGCGATTTGGCGACAAGCGGGTGCTGGACGGGTGTACGCTTCATCTCCAAAAAGGGGAGCATATCGCCCTGATGGGCCCCTCCGGCTGCGGGAAAACCACGCTGCTGCGCATTGCCCT
Source organism: Oscillospiraceae bacterium (assembly GCA_902790375.1). GTDB lineage: Bacteria > Bacillota > Clostridia > Oscillospirales > Oscillospiraceae > Limivicinus. Next base: position 13,669 of record CADARY010000012.1, read on the forward strand.
GAGCCTGCAGGTTCCGGACAGCGGGACGGTGCAGAGAAAGGCCGGAGGGCTTGCCGCGGTGTTTCAGGAGCCGAGGCTCCTGCCGTGGCGGACGGCGGCGGAGAATGTGAACCTGGTCCTCTCCGACAGGGAGGAGACCCTGCCGGAGGCCCGCGCCTGGCTCAAGAGGCTGGAGCTGGATGACGCCGGGGATCTTTACCCCGCCGAACTCTCCGGGGGCATGCAGCAGCGCGTCTCCATCGCCCGGGCGCTTGCTGCTTCACCGGCGCTTCTGGCGCTGGACGAGCCCTTCAAGGCCATGGACAGCGCCCTGCGTGAGCGGGTGATGGGCCTGACGGCGGAGCGGGTAAAGGATACCGCGCTCCTGCTTGCGACCCACAGCGAGGAAGAAGCCGAGGCCCTCGGCTGCAGGGTGCTGCGATATCAAGACGGGAAATTTGTTTGAATGAACGCAAAAAGGCCCGCGCCGTGATGGCGCGGGCCCTTTGCGTATGGAGGCTGTTACTGCTCCGCCGGGGTGAAATCGTCCCGCCCGTGCTTGCACAGGGGGCAGACGTAATCGGCGGGCAGCTCGCCCTCGCAGGGCTCAAAGTGACCGCAGATGCTGCAGACGTAGCCCTTCTGTTTGGGCTTGACGTCGGGCGCCACATGCTCGAAATCGTCCCTGCCGTGCTTGCACAGCGGGCAGACAAAATCGGCGGGCAGCTCCGCGCCCTCGTAGACATAGCCGCAGACCCTGCAGACCCAGCATTCCTTCTGCTCGGGCGCGGGGTTCTTCTTGGGCTTGATGTGGGCGTGGTAGTAGCTGTAGGTGCAGGAGGGAGCGGAGGAGAGAACCTTCGCCTCGACCACGTTTGCGATGAAGAGCATCTGGGTATCGAGATCCCTGGCCTCCACGACCTCGCAGGAGAGGACGGCGTTGGCGTACTCGGGGATATAGCGTATGCCGTTTGCGGTGCGCTCGGTATAGGCGACGCCCTCGAACTTGTCCACGTCGCGCCCGCTCTGGAAGCCGAAGCGCTGGAAGAGACTGTAGGGCGCGTCCTCGGTGAGGATGGAGAGGTTGAAGCGCCCGGCCTTGAGCACCATGTCGCAAGTGTGGTTTTTCTTGATGACGGAGATGGTGACGACCTTGGGATCGCCGGAGCCGACCTGGCAGGCGGTGTTGATGATGCAGCCGTAATCCCTGCCGTCGGCGTTCGTGGTCAGCACCTCCACGCCGTAGCTGAGCTTGTTGAAGGCCTTCTTGTCCACATCGCCGGCTTTCACCGCGGCGGCGGGAGCGGCTGCGGAGGCAGCGGGCGCGGGGGCAAGCTCGTCCGCAATGGCCTGGGCCAGCGCCTCGATTTCGCTCAGCTGTCCCTCGTTCAGGGCGGACTTGAGGGAGAGCTTCTGATCGTAAAACTCGATGCCCTTGAGACCGGAGAGAATATCGGTCATGACCTTGCCGGAGGTAGCGGCCCAGGAGCCGTTCTCAATCAGCGCGACCTTGCGGTTCTGGAGATTGTGGGCAGCAATGTCGTGCAGCAGGTTTTCCATCGTCACGAACACCCCGGCATTATAGGTGGTGGCGGCAAAGACGAGGTGGCTGCAGCGGAAAGCGTCGGAGACGATGTAGCTTGCGGGAGTGACGGAGGTGTCATGCATGCGCACCTTCACGCCCTTTTCACACAGGCGGGCAGCCAGAATGTTGGCGGCGTTCTCGGTGTGACCGTAGACGGAGGCGTAGGCCAGCAGAACGCTCTTCTCCTCAGGCACATAGCTTGACCAGAGCAGGTACTTTTCCAGATAATCGCCGAAGTGGCTGCGCCAGACATAGCCGTGCAGCGGGCAGACATAGTCAAGCTCCAGCTTCGCGGCTTTTTTCAGCACGGCCTGCACCTGGGGGCCGTACTTGCCCACGATGTTCGTATAGTAGCGGCGGGCCTCGTCGACACACTCGGAGAAAAAGTCCACCTCATCCGCGAAGAGGCGGCCGTTGAGCGCGCCGAAGGTGCCGAAGGCGTCGGCGGAGAAGAGCATTTTCGCCGTGACGTCATAGCTCATCATGACCTCGGGCCAGTGCACCATGGGCGCCATGACGAAGGTGAAACTGTGCCGGCCGGAGGAGAAGCTGTCGCCCTCCTTGACGATCAGGAAGCGGTCGGTCAGGTCCATGGGGAAAAACTGGGCGATCATGGTCTTGATTTTGGCGTTGCAGATCACGGTCGCCTCGGGATAGCGCTGCAGCACCAGCTCGAGCGTGGCGGCGTGGTCAGGCTCCATATGGTGGACGACCACATAGTCGAGGCCTCTGCCGCCCAGGGTATGCGCCAGGTTTTCGAGGAAAACGCCGTAAACGGCCTTGTCCACGGTGTCGAAGAGCACGGTCTTTTCATCCATCAGCAGATAGGAGTTATAGGAAACGCCGTCGGGAACGCCGTAAACCCCTTCAAAAAAGGGGAGCCGCCGATCATCCGCGCCGACCCAGATGAGATCGTCGGTAACTTTTCTCGTGCAGTACATAGCTTTATCTCCTTTTTAAGTCAATTGTGCCGGATGCTTTTATTATACGTTCCGCAGCGCCGACACGCAAGAGGGAAAAATGAAGAGCCGAAGAATTATCGGCGCCCCGGTCAAGCAGGATTTCTTGCAATTCACGGCTATGTGTATTAAAATAGAAAAAACAAACGGGGGAGGACAGCACATGAAGCTTCTGATCATCCGACACGGGGACCCGGACTATGAGCATGACGATCTGACCGAGGTCGGAAAGCGGGAGGCACAGTGCCTTGCAGCACGCATAGCGCCGATGAAGGTCAGGGAATATTTCGTCTCCCCGCTGGGCAGGGCCAAAGCCACCGCCGCGCCGACTCTGGAAAAGGCGGGGCGGCAGGCCACGGAATACGACTGGCTGCGGGAGCTGTCGATCCCGATCGCCCGGCCGGATAAGAACGGGGAGCTGAGCCGCGTCCCCTGGGACTGGCTGCCCCAGGACTGGCTGCGGGACACGCGCCTGCTGTCGGCGGAGCGCTGGATGGAAAACGAGGTCATGCAGGGCGGCCGCGTAGGGGAGGCCTATGCGCATGTGACGTGGGAGCTTGACGCGCTGCTGGCCCGCTTCGGCTATGAACGCGAGGGGCTTCTCTACCGGGTCAGAGAGCCGAATGAGGACACGCTTGTCTTCTTCTGCCACCTGGGGCTCGGCTGCGCGCTGCTGAGCCATCTGATGAACTGCTCGCCCATGGTGCTCTGGCAGGGTACTGTGATGGCGCCCAGCTCCGTCTCCGTCGTGTATACCGAGGAGCGGCGGCCAGGCTATGCCGCCTTCCGCGCGGCATCCATCGGGGACGTGTCCCACCTCTATGCCGCGGGGCTCGCGCCCTCCTTTGCCGCCCGCTTCTGCGAGACCTACGGCAACGGCGACCGGGCAGACTGATATGCGCGAACGATCCTGTAAGAAATAAAAAGGGAGAAAAGCATGGCGACAGTAAGTTTACATAATGTACGAAAGATATACCCCTACGCGACTTTGATGGAGCGGCGCAAGCAGCGTGACGCAAAGGGGGAGGCGCCCAAGCGCACCAATCTCCAGATCACGGAGGAAGGGGTCGTGGCGGTGCAGGCCTTCAACATCGACATTGCCGACAAGGAGTTCATTGTGCTGGTCGGCCCCTCCGGCTGCGGCAAGTCCACCACCCTGCGCATGATCGCGGGGCTGGAGGAGATCTCGGACGGGGAGCTGTACATCGACGGCAGGCTCATGAACTATGTCGACTCCAAGGAGAGGGACATCTCCATGGTCTTCCAGAATTACGCCCTCTTCCCGCACATGACGGTGTATGAGAATATGGCCTTCCCCCTGACGCTGCGGCATGAGCGGCGGGACGTGATCGACAGAAAGGTGCGCGAGGCGGCGGAGATCCTGGATATCACCGAATACCTCGACCGCAAGCCCAGGGCCCTCTCCGGCGGCCAGCGCCAGCGCGTGGCCATCGGGCGCGCCATCGTCCGGGCGCCGAAGGTCATGCTGATGGACGAGCCGCTTTCAAACCTGGACGCGAAGCTGAGAAACGAGATGCGCGCGGAGATCATCAAGCTGCGCAAGCGCATCAACACCACCTTTATCTACGTCACCCACGACCAGACCGAGGCCATGACCCTGGGAGACCGCATCGTCATCATGCGCGACGGCTATATCCAGCAGATCGGCACCCCGCAGGAGGTTTTCAACCACCCGGCCAATCTCTTCGTCGCGGGATTTATCGGCATGCCCGTCATGAACTTCTTTGACGCCGTGCTGATACGGGAGGGCGACAAATACAGCGTGGAGCTTGACGGCTGGCGCGTACCGCTCAGCGAGAAAAAGCGGACGCGGCTGCTGGAAAAGAACATACCGGGCGGCCCCGTCACCCTCGGCGTAAGGCCGGAGCACACCATGCTCTGGCAGGAGGGCGGCATCCTGGCCCGCGTGGATGTGAGCGAGATGATGGGCTCCTCCGTACATCTGCATGTGAAGGCGGCCGGCAAGGACGCGATCATCGTGGTGCCGGTCCTGGATGCCGAGGAGAGCTATGAGCCCGGCGAGACGGTGCGCTTTCGCTTTGCGGGCAGCTCCGCCCACGTCTTTGACCCGGAGACGGGCAAGAACCTCGAATGGTAACGGACAGACGCATATGAGAAAATCGGACGATCGCAGGCTGTGCGATCGTCCGAGTATGTATACAGTATTTTTAAACCTTCTGAGGCCTGGGCTTTTTGGAATCGGCCGTGTCCGCAAGGGCAGGGACAGTCGGCGCGGCCTTCTTCTTGCCGAGCAGACGCGCCAGCACGCCGAGGGCGAGAGGCACGGTCACAAAGCTCGTGGCGAGCTTCACGAAGGGGATCAGGCTTGCCAGACGCCAGACCAGAATGCCGATGGCAAGCTCTGCCCAGTAATTGACGGGGCGCTTGCAGAGCTTCCGCCAGATCAGCACGCCCACAAAGAAGCCGAGGAAGACGGGCGCTGCGACAAGGGCGGCAAAGTAGACAAACAGCAGCACGAGGGCAGGGCGCATGCCAAAGCCGGTGATCATCAGAATGATGACCGCAATGGGCAGGGCCACCAGAACACCGAAGCCGATGCCGAAGGCGGCGGCATACTTGCTGAAGTCCGCGCCGGTATAGACGCTGTCAAGCTTCTCCCACAGCGGAGTAAGCCAGAGCAGGGCAAAGGCCACCAGCACCAGACCGATATAGCTGAAAACTCTGGATTTGATCCTCGGGCCGACGGAGGAGCGGGAGGAGCCGCTCTCGGCGCTGCTCGGAGCCGGCGCGGGCGTGTTCGCCGTCGTGGTGGTCGTGGTGGTCGTGGTGGTTGTGGTCGTGCTGGTGCTGGTGGTTGTGGTCGTGCTCTCAGCGGGGGCGCTGCTCTCCGTGGGGGCCGCGCTCTCTGCGGGGGCCGCGCTGCCTTCGGCGGCAATGTGGCTGTCCTGGACAGCGCTGTATTCCTGGATGTAGCTGAACAGGGAGGAGTAGTTGTTGGCATCCTCGCCGCCCATGCTGTAGGCGTTCGCTTCGGAGAGGATCGCCGTGGGACCGGTGATTACGGCATCGCTGTTATAGTGGAGGGTGCCGCCGATCTTCGCGCTGTCGGCAATGCGGATCTCATCGGCCGCCAGCAGCACATCGCCGCCGATCTCGCCGCTGATGGTCACGGTTTTGGCGCCGGCGAAGAGGTCGCGCCCGACGCTGCCGCTTAGGTTCAGGGTGTTGGCCGCGCTCATCAGATCACGGCCGACGCTGCCGCTGACAGCAACGCTGTTGCCGCCGATAAAGGCATCCTTGGCACAGCTGCTGGCGAAGCTCAAAACATTGCCGGCGACAAAGGCATACTCACAGGAGCCGCCGGTAGTGACCGTGTTGCCTGCGGTAAAGAGAATGCCGCCGATCTTCGCGTCGGTCACGGGGTTTGAACCTGCGAGAAAAACGGTCGCATCGTGCTCGCCGGTGAAGCTTGCCTCATCGGAGGCAAATTCCACAGCCGCAAAGGCGGCGGGAGAGAGGGAGACGAGCAGGATCATGATCAGTAAAACAGAAAGCATTTTGCGCGTTTTCACATCAATATCCTCCTGAATGACAAAAATATCCGGTATGAAACAGGCTCCGCTAAGGCAACACCGCACAATCCGCCTTCGGCATCTCCTGGAAAATTTGTGCCCTGATTTCGTCACTTTTTCTTGAGGTACACAAAGTACATCTGCGAAGCCCTAATGCTTTTGCCGCAGACATGCCGGCAATTGCGCGGTCTTAATATTCAATTTAACACAGAAAACCGCCTGTGTCAACGCAGAAACAAGCGTTTTCTCCGGCGCCGCAGAAGCCGAAAGGCGCGCCGTATCACGCCGAAGAGAAGGCCGGCCGAGAAAACGGAAAAGAATCGGAAATCTATACTGGACACGGGTCAAGGCTTATGATACAATGCGTTATGTAAATTGATTTCCGGATCTGCCTCTGCCGCAATTTCTCCGCCTGCGTTTTGTTTGCAGAAATGACATATTTTTTATGGTATACTATGGCTTGTTATAAGCAAGCCGTGCTTGAAAAGGAGATGTACATATGAAAAATCGGAACGTCATTCGGATCGTGTGCGTCCTGATGCTTGTCCTGCTGCTGAGCGCCTTCGGCCCTGCGGCATGGGCGGACGAGGGCAGCGTCGCGCCGCCGGCTCCGGATGCGGCAGCCCAGCCTGTCCAGGCCCTCTCGCGGGAGCAGATGCTGCTTGACTATATGGCATGCGTCATGGCCGCGGACAAGGCGGATACCCAGGCAGAGCAGGAGCAGCTGCTCCTCATGGCGGAAGAGCTCTGGAAGTGCTATTCTGATATGGTGCGCGGCCAGTGGCAGACCGCCGAACCCGAGCCCGTCCCGGCGGAAGCCGAAGCCGAGCCTGAGGATGTCGAGAGGCTTCGCACAGAGCTTCTGACCAACTACCTGCTGTACGTAGATGCAGCCAATGCCGAGCAAGACCCCTATGTCCGCATGGTCCTCAATGCCAATGCGGAAGCGATCTGGGACGCTTATATGTCTCTGGTGATCGACAAACAGGCAGCGCAAGAAGCTGCCGTGGAGCCCGCGCCCATGCAGCCCGTGGTTGAAGAGCCCGCGCCCGTACAGCCTGTGGCCGTGGAGCCCGTGGCTGTGCAGCCCGTGGCCGTGGAGCCCGTGGTTGAAGAGCCCGTGCCTGTGCAGGCTGCGGCTGTGGAGCCCGCGCCCGTGCAGCCCGCTGTTGATGAGAATAAGATGAAAGACATGCGCACGGAGCTGCTGACCTATTACATGCTGTGCCTGAACGCTGCCAATGTCGAGCAGGATCCCTATGTCCGCGAGGCATTGTACGCGGATGCGGATGATATCTGGGAAGCCTATATCTACCTCGTGCGAAACGAAGATGCAATCAAGGCGGCGGCACAGCCCGCAGCGGAGCCCGCAGCAGCAGAGCCCGCAATCGCAGAGCCCGCAATCGCGGAGCCCGCAGCAGCAGAGCCCGCAATCGCAGAGCCCGCAATCGCGGAGCCCGCAGCAGCAGAGCCCGCAATCGCGGAGCCCGCGGCGGAAGTGCTGCCCGGGATGGAGGACAAGATCGCCTCTCTGCGCGAAGAGCTGCTGGTGTATTATATGCTCTATCTGGATGCCGCCGAGGCTGAGCTGAATCCCTATGTGCGCGAGGCGCTGTATGCCGATGCCGACGCGATCTGGGATGCGTACATGGATCTTGTGATCAACAGCGACGCCGGAGCGGAGGCCTACGCCGAGGATATTTATCTCGATGGCTATCCCTGCGACGACCCCTATCTTGCGGGCGCTTTTGAGGATGAGACAGCGGCGTATTCCTATGGCTGGAACGGGCACCATCACAAGAGCGCAGATACCTGGCATGAGGATGCAAAGCCCGCCCTGAATCAGCAGAATCATGAGGAAAAACCCGAGCTGCCCGCCTCCGAGGCCGACAGCCTGATCGGAATGCCGAACCCCTGGACCCGGACCGACTCCCTGGAGGAGGCGGAAAGCATCTCCGGTATTGCGCTCGACCCTCCCGCAGCCGAGGCCCTGCCGAGAAACATGCAGCTCAAGCAGTTCGCCGCCATGGACGGGACGATCGAAGCCGATTATTCCAACGGCGAGGAGGAGCTGACGATCCGCGCCTCCCTGGTGAACGATGGCAGCAGCCTCTCCGGCGATTACAACAAGTACAGCAAGGAATGGAAAGAGAACATCAAGGGTCTCAGCGTGCGCTGCCTTGGCGACGGTGAGAGGATCAACGTGGCCACCTTTAGAAGAGGCGAGCTGGCCTTTGCGCTCAACTGCGCCCCCGGGCATGAGGGCGCGGGCCTGACGGTGTCGGAGCTTAAATCCGTCGTGCTCGGGATGCAGGCAAGGAGCTTCACCGGCAGCGCTTCCGAAAACGTCCCTTTTGTTTCGGGGGAGCAGGCTGCTCCTGTCCAGGAGGACGCAGCGCCTGCCCCTGCCGCTGAAGCCCCTGCCGCAAGCGCGGAGCCCGCGGCCCCTGCCGCCGAAGCCCCTGCCGCAAGCGCGGAGCCCGCGGCCCCTGCCGCTGAAGCCCCTGCCGTAAGCGCGGAGCCCGCGGCCCCTGCCGCTGAAACCCCTGCCGCAAGCGCGGAGCCCGCGGCCCCCGCCGCCGAGTCGGACGAGAGCGCGGTTGTGACAAGCACGGAGTATACCCTTGCCATTCATGATCCCTTCGCCGTGGATGCGGACGGAAAGGCAGTGCGTCTTGTGCGCACCGGTGAGACGAATCTCGGCGACCTCTGCGCCGACGCCTTCCGCGCACAGGCCCACGCGGACATTGGCCTGATTGATGCCGGCGCCATCTGCGCCGATATCGCTGCGGGCGATATCACCAGCGACGGTATCCGGGCGGTTCTCCCCTATGCGGACAATCTCTGCCTGATTGCGGCAAGCGGTCAGCAGATCCTGGATGCCCTGGAGTGGGGCAGCCGTGCGGTCCCGTATGAATACGGCGGCTTCCTGCAGGTTTCCGGCCTGAGCTATGAGATCCACAGCTATATCGAAAGCGGCTGCATCGTGGATGAAAACGATCAGTTTGCCGGCGTTGAGGGTGAGCGCCGCGTCAGAAACGTCACGGTCGGCGGGGAAGCCCTTGATCCTGAGAAAGTCTATCTCGTGGCAGGGCCCGACTTCCTCCTGCTCAACTACGGCGGCGGGAACACTGCCTTCCGCGGCGCGATCGTTCTGCGCGAGGATCTCAAGACGGACACCCAGTCCCTCGTCGATTATCTGATCGACAATCTGGGCGGCGTCATCGGCCAACAGTATGCCGATCCCTACGGCGAAGGCCGCATCGTAGTCTATGAAGTGGCGCCCGCAGCGTCGGAGCAGGCGCCTGCCGAAGCTGCGGCCGAGACTGCGGCTGACGCCGACCCGTCCGCTCAGACCCATACGGACGTCAAGCGCCCGGCGGACACCAAGCGCCCGAAAATCAAGATCAAGGCTGCCTGAGCTTTCAAAGCGCAGCACAGGAGGGGTACCCGCACGGGCGCCCCTCCTTTTCGCCGCCCTGCCTGGGCGGGAAAGGATGCTTGACAAGCGGCGGTCCGTATAATATGATGTGTAAAAAGATAGGGCAATACCGCATAATTCGGCAAGAGCAGATCCTGAGAAAATTTGGGTTCTGATAAAGGCACTTTTTCGCAGATGTACTTTGTGTACCTCAAGAACCTAACGGTTAGAGACCATGAAAAACGAATCCAAAACACAATACAGCCCCAGCTTTCCTGTGGCGTTTTGCAGCCTGATGGCGGCGCTGGGAGTCGTGCTGATGATGACGGGCGGGCTGATCCCGGTCATGACCTACTGCTCGCCGCTGCTGGCGGGCGTGCTGCTGATCCCGGTCATGCGCGAGTGCGGCTTCAAATGGGCCTGGATGGTATGGCTCGTGACGGCGGCGCTGTCCATGATGCTGTCGGCAGACAAGGAGGCCGCCTTTTTCTATCTGTTCCTCGGCTTTTATCCGATCCTCAAGCGCAGCCTCGACAGGATACGTCCGAGGGCGCTGTCCTTTCTTGCGAAGCTTCTGTATTTCACGGCGGCCACCGCTGCGATGTACGGGCTCATCTGGTATGCGTTCGGCCTTGATATCGGGATGGAGGAGCTGGAGGAGCTCGGCAAAATAGCGGGGATCGGCTTTTTCGCGCTGCTGGTCGTGTCCATGCTGATTTATGACGCGGCGCTTGGCAACCTTGCAATCCTGTATGAATACCGTCTCCGGCCCCGGATCCCGGGCGTGCGCAGAGACGCTTGAGTTTATGAGGTGAGGTAAAGCGATGTTTAAGATTGACGATATCATATTTGATCAGCATATCCCGGAGCTGAACCAGGAGATGGTCACCGGCGTTGTCGGCGCCATGGACAGCGAGATCAGCCTTCTCCGGGACGCCATGCAGGTCCTGCATACGGAGACCGTCGCGGGCATGGTGTTTTACCAGGGCTATATCCACAGTCATCCGCTGGTGCTGGTGCGCTGCGGCGTCGGCAAGGTCAATGCCGCCGTCTGCGCCCAGACGCTGATTCTGCGCTACGGGGTGGAGCGGGTCATCAATATCGGCGTGGCCGGCGCGCTCGACAGGCACGTGAACCTCGGCGATATCATCATATCCACCGACACGGTGCAGCATGACTTTGACCTCGGCGGTCTCAGCCTTGCGGAGGGGGAGCCGGCGCAGGGGGCCATCAGGGCGGATCCCGAGCTGCGGCAAAAGGCGCTCCGGGCCGCAAGGAAGGTCGCGGCAAACGTGCAGGTCTTTGAGGGGCGCATCTGCTCCGGCGACCAGTTCATCGCAGGCCATGCGAAAAAACAGGCCATTGTTGAACGCCACGGCGGCCTCTGCTGTGAGATGGAGGGCGCGGCCGTTGCCCAGACCTGCAGCCTCAACGAGGTGCCGTTCGTCATCATCCGCGCCGTCTCGGACAAGGCTGACGACAGCGGGAAGGTCTCCTTCTCCGCCTTTGCCGATGCCGTCGCCCGCCGCTCCGCCGCGATCGTGATCGACATGCTGGAAAACTTCCATAACTGATGCAGCAATGAGCAAAGCCGCCCGAAAGGGCGGCTTTGCTCATTTGAGACTGCGGTAATCCTCGGCTTCGCTGATGCTGTCGGGCGGGAAGAACTCCTCCACCGGGAAGTGGATGCGGCTGAAGAGGGTGCAGGGATCGTCCGTGATGGCGCCGGGGCACTCTTTTTCCGGCATGTAGTAGTCGTAGGCCGGGACCACAAACTGGGTATCCCGTTCAAGGCGGATGATGCTGAACTGACCCACGGTTGCAAACCAGCGGCGCGCGGTGTCGTTGAAGATGAGCTTTTCGTCGAACGCCCCGCGGATCTCCTCGGGGATGCTGCGGTGCTCAAGCTCGGTTGCGATCACGGTCTCGGCGTCGCTGAGGCGGCAGTGCAGGCAGATGGGGTCTACCGCGCTCACCACCGCGACCGGCAGATCATCCCCGCCCTCGGCGCTGCCGTCGGAGCTGTAGGTGCGCACGCTGCCGACGCTGCCGAAGAGCATGACGCGCTTGTCAAACACACACAGGCCCGTGACGGTCTCAGCGGCAGGGAAGGTCTCGCCGCTGATGGAGTAGAAATAGGTGCAGTCCACGGTGTAGTAGCCGCGATTGAAGCTCACCGGCTCCACACTCACGTTGACGCTCAGGAGCCTTGCGCTTTTCGGGCGGATGCTCAGGGCGTTTTCTATGTAGCTCTGGGAGCTCTCGGTGGGATAGACGCGCAGATCGTCCACGCAGTCCTTGTCGCGGCAGCTGTCAAAAATCTTGCGCGTATTGACGCAGACGGCTTCCCGAATGGACGCCGGGCTTTCCTTTGGCCCGGCCGTAACTCTGTCGGCCATACAGATACCTCCTGTTCCGGTATTCACTACAGTGTATGCGCGCTGTCGCGCGTTGGTGTAAAAATGATCTGCCGACGGCGCGGCGCGGGAAAAGAAGACTTGAAAAGGCCGGGGCAACTGTGTATAATACAATAGTTCAATTTGAGCGAGGAGGGGGCTTGGGCATGGACCATCTCGGTTTTATTCATGAAGAGCTGGATATCAAGATCCTGATCCTCTTTATCCTGCGCCGTCTGCCCGGCGAGGTGGACCCGAACGTGCTGAGCGATCTGTGCCGCTCCTGTGACGACGGCTTCGGTTACTTCGATTATACCGACTGCCTGGATGAGCTCATACAAAACGGCCTGATCGCCGAGAATGAGGAGGGCCTCAGCATCACCGACAAGGGCGCGAAGAACGTGGACCTCGTGGAGACCAGCATCCCCTATTCCGTGCGCACGAAAGCCGTCAAGCTGCTGACCCCGGAACGGGAGCGCCTGAGACGCCTGGCCATGATCAAGGCCGGGCACCGCGTGGAGAAGGACGGCTGCTATGTCACGCTCGCCATGTCCGACGGCGAGGGCGATGTGATCCGCCTGGAGCTTCTGTGCGGCGGCGAGGAGCAGGCCAAAAGGATCGAAAAGAACTTCCGCAAGGGTGCGGAGCGTTATTACCAGCGTATCGTTGAAATGCTGAGCGAATGATTCGGCATTTTTGCGTCCATTCCAACGGAGGCGATATACATGCATACATACATCCCCGAGGGCTATAAGAGCCTGCTGAGCATCTATGACACCCAGAAGGCCATCAGCCTGCTCAAGCGCATTTTCGCGGACAATCTCGGCGCGAAGCTGGACCTGTACCGGGTCTCGGCGCCGCTGTTCGTGGACAAAAATTCCGGCCTGAACGACAACCTCAACGGCTATGAGCGGCCGGTCTCCTTTGACATCCTGCATGCCGACGCCCGGGCCGAGGTGGTGCAGTCCCTGGCCAAGTGGAAGCGCATGGCGCTCAAACGCTACAGCTTCTGGCCGGGCAAGGGCATCTACACCGATATGAACGCCATCCGCCGGGACGAGGACGAGCTGGACAATCTCCATTCCGTCTATGTCGACCAGTGGGACTGGGAAAAGGTCATCCTCCCGGAGAACCGGAACCTTGACTATCTCAAGCTCACGGTCATGGATATCGTCGCCGCCATCTGCGACACGCAGAGCACCATGCAGGCCATCTACCCCCAGCTCGCGGTACTGCCGAAGCTGGAAAAGCGCGTGAGCTTTGTGACCACCCAGCAGCTTGAGGACATGTACCCCGAGCTTACGCCCAAGCAGCGGGAGAACGCCTATGTGAAGGAGCATAAAACCGTCTTCATCATCGGCATCGGCAAGACCCTCAGGTCAGGCCGGAAGCATGACGGCCGCGCGCCCGACTATGACGACTGGGACCTCAACGGGGACATCATGTTCTGGGATGATCTGCTGGGCTGCGCCATGGAGATTTCCTCCATGGGCATCCGCGTGGACCCGGAATCGCTCGACCGCCAGCTCCGGCTTGCCGGCTGCGACGAGCGGCGCGCCCTGCCGTACCACAAGGCCCTGCTGGCAGGGGAGCTGCCCCTGACCATCGGCGGCGGCGTGGGCCAGTCGCGCGTGTCGATGCTGCTTCTGGGCAAGGCGCACATCGGCGAGGTGCAGGCCTCCATCTGGGATAAGGAGACGGAGGAGACCTGCGAAAAGGCCGGCGTGATGCTGCTTTAAGGCAACACCGCACAATCCGCCTGCGGCATCTCCTGGAAAATTTGCGCTCTGATTTCGTCACTTTTTCTTGAGGTACACAATACGATTCGCTTCGCTCACATGCATAAGTTCGCGTTAGCCAACAGGATCTGCTCTTGCCGAATTATGCGGTATTGCCTGTAACCGAATGAATACGGAAATCCACGGAACGCGTGTCCGTGGATTTTCGGTGTCTATTTCGCCGTCGGGGCGGGACCGGGGCTCGCGTCCGTGCGGCTGAGCCCGTGCATGAAGCCGTTGACCGCAGTGGAGTGGACATCCCCGGCAATGATTTTTCCGTCCTGCAGATAGAGCGAGACGATGACCTTGCCCGCGCCCCCGGGATAGTTTGTGACATCGTAGCAGTACTGCCGGCAGCTCTCGCCGAGGTGCTTATTCAGGTCGTAGCCCTGCCTGAGCTGGATCTTGTTGTACTGGGCCATGATCCCCTCCAGCTTCTGTGGGACCAGGACGCTGCGGAAGCTCTCGCTGTCCCGGTCGATCTCCCAGCCGAGGGAGTTGAGATAGGCCTCGCGGCCTTCGGGCGTGTTCAGATCCAGGGGCTTCTCTTTTCCGAAAACACTGTGCGCCGTGAAGAGCAGCAGCAGGATGATGCCGCAGATCAGAAGAAACGACAGCGCCTTTTTTCGTGTGAATCCACGGGTTTTCTGTGCCATAGCCTTCTCCATTCCGCCGCGCGGTCTGTCGGAGGGCGGCCTTCGCGCGGCAGATCCGTGGCCGCCTCATGGAACATCCTATTCCGCCGCGGCCGGGACTATGACCGAAGGCGATCGCAGGACATCCCGGCAGAAGGAGAACAAGCATGACAATGAGACTGGACAGACTGCTTTCCGAGCTTGGCGTCGCCACCCGCAGCGAGCTGCGCGGCATCATCCGCAGCGGCCGCGTCAGCGTTGACGGCGCGGCCGTCACCGCGCCGGAAAAGCGCGTCGATCCGGAGACGCAGCGCGTCTGCCTGGACGGGGAGGAGCTGCGCTACAGGCAGTACCGGTATTTTTTGATGGATAAGCCTGCGGGCGTGCTGAGCGTCACGGAGGATCGGAAGCAGCAGACCGTGCTGGATCTGCTGCCCCCGGCCCTCCGGCGGCTCGGCCTCTTCCCGGTGGGGAGGCTGGATAAAGATACCAGCGGACTGCTGCTGCTGACAAACGACGGAGACTTTGCCCACCGGGTCATCTCCCCGAGATCCGGCGTTGAAAAGCGTTACCGAGCCGAGGTGGAGGGAATCCCGGACGAGGAGGACGTGCGCGCCTTCCGGGCTGGGATCGTCCTGGGGGACGGGACGCGGTGCCTGCCCGCGCAGCTCGAGATCACGGGCGGCAGCGTCTGCTTTGTTACGGTGATGGAGGGGAAATACCACCAGGTCAAGCGCATGCTGGCCGCCCGGGGAAAACCCGTGAGGGCGCTGCGCAGGCTCTCGGTCGGCGCGCTCACGATACCGGAAAGCCTTGCGGCAGGCGAGGTTTCTGAACTTGGAGAAGCGGATTTGTGCAAGGTGTTGAGGGAGTATCTTATCGGCAAATAGTCGAAAAACAACGGCTTTTGTCAGTTGTTTTTTGAGCGTTAGCAACACAAAGCAAAAAAAATTCACAAAAAAACCGTATTGTTTCTATTGATAATTACATAAAAAAGCGTTATTATGGTAGGCGACGCATTGAGCAGGGTGCGCCCGGCGGCAGGGCATATTTGACAAATTGCTCAAAACCCGGCGCGCCTGCCATCTTTTTGGGAAAGAAAACAGGTCCGGAGCAGAGAGAGAATGGGAATCCGGGCGATCCGCCGCGCGCCGCCAATAGGAGAGAGCGGCGCAGAACAAGCGGCAGAATGGGAGAGAGAAAACATGTCCAGCAGAATATTTCAGAATGTGATCATTCAGATGAAGGACGCGGTGGACAGAACCATCGGCGTCGTGGACGAGCAGGGATTTGTCGTGGCCAGCAGCGAGCTTGCCATGATCGGATCGAGACTGGACGATTTTCACCTGTATGAATTTGACGGGAGCGAACGGCCCGTCACCACCGGGTCGAGGACCTATTATGCCCTCTATTCTCCCGGGGCCAAGTTCGACTATGCCGCCTTCGCGGAGGGGACCGACGCGCTCAGCCGCACGATCTGCGCCATCTCCGCCGTGGCCTTCAACGAGGCCAAGAACAATTACGAGGAAAAGCACAACAAGGCCGCCTTCATCAAGAACATCATCTCCGACAACATCCTGCCCGGAGACGTGTATGTGCGCGCCAAGGAGCTGCATTTTGTGACGGACGAGCCCCGCGTCGTGCTGCTGGTGCGCCAGATGGAAAACCCGGATGTCTCCGCGGTCGAGGCGATCCAGCGCATCTTCCCCGACCGGCAGAAGGACTTTGTGCTCAATATCAACGAGACGGACATTGTCCTGGTCAAGGCTCTGCCGAGCGCCAACTGCCCCGAGGAGGTGCAGAAGGTCGCCCGCAGCATCGAGACCACGCTCCTGGAGGAGATGGGCATCAAGTCCGTCATCGGCGTGAGCACCAACGCCCGCCATCTGCGGGAGCTTGCCGACAAGTATAAGGAGGCCCAGGTGGCCATCGACGTGGGCCGCGTCTTCGAGAGCGAGAAGACCATCATCAATTATGAGAGCCTCGGCCTCGGGCGCATCATCTATCAGCTCCCGACCACGCTGTGCGAGATGTTCCTCAACGAGGTTTTCAAGAAAAACCCCATCGAGACGCTGGATGAGGATACCCTTGAGACCATCAACCGCTTCTTTGAGAATAACCTCAACGTCTCCGAGACCTCAAGAAAGCTCTATGTCCACCGCAACACGCTGGTCTACCGCCTGGAAAAGATCAAGAAGATGACAGGCCTTGATCTGCGGGAGTTTGATCACGCCATCGTCTTCAAGGTGGCTATGATGGTCAAGCAGTACCTCGATTCCCTCAACAGCAAGTATTGAAGAGTAAGCGCCCGTTCAGCGCTTCATGTTATACAAAAATAGCCCTCAATTGCGGAATTTGCTGGCAATCGCGGCTGTTTGGAGGATATACTATGGTATTGATGAAGAATGTGCGTAAGGTGTATGAGAGCAGCAATACCGTTGCGCTCGACAATGTCAGCCTTACGATTGAGGACGGGGAGTTTGTCTTTCTCGTGGGCCCCTCGGGCTCCGGCAAGACGACGCTCATGAAGCTCATCACCGGGGAGGTGCGCCCCACCTCCGGCAAGGTGGTGGTCAATGATTTTGACATGGGCACCATCAAGCGCCGCAAGCTCCCCAAGATGCGCAGGACCCTCGGCGTGGTGTTCCAGGATTACCGCCTGATCGAGAATATGAACGTCTATGACAATGTGGCCTTTGCCATGCGCGTCGTCGGCGCGCCCAACCGGGAGATCCGCACGCGCGTACCGTACATACTGGAGCTGGTCGGCCTGGATGGCCGCGAGAAGAGAATGCCGGGCGAGCTCTCCGGCGGCGAGCAGCAGCGTGTCGCCATTGCCCGCGCCCTGGTCAACAGTCCCCGCATGATCGTCGCGGACGAGCCGACCGGCAACCTTGACCCCGTGCGCAGCCTGGAGCTGATGCTCCTGCTGGAAAAGATCAACGAGATGGGTACCACGGTCGTGGTCGTAACCCATGAGAAGGAGCTGGTCAACGCCTTCTCCAAGCGCGTCATCACCATTGACAGCGGCGAGAAGACCGGCGACAGCTCGGAAGGAGGGTATTACGGGGTATGAGACTCGGTTACCTGATACGCGAGGGCTTCCGCAGCATTACCACCCACGGCTTTATGTCCTTTGCCACCGTTGCCATCATCGTGGCGTGTCTGATCATCATGGGCAGCGTCTCGCTGCTGGCCATGAATATCGACGTGCTGATCAAGGATCTCGAGAACCAGAACGAGATCGTCGTCTTTGTGGACGAATCGCTGTCGGATGAGGCGGCGGCCCGCGATCTGCAGCGCAATATCGAGGCGATCGACAATGTCTCCTCAGCCCAGTTCGTCTCCCGCGGCGAGGCAATGAACAACTTCATGAGCAAGTACGACGCCACGCTCATGGAGGGCATCGACGAGGATGTTTTCCGTCACCGCTTCATTGTCCATCTCAACGATATCGCCTACATGTCCCAGACCAAGACGGAGCTGGAGGCGATCCGCGGCGTGGCCAAGGTCAACGCGCATCTGGACTATGCCAAGAACTTCGTGATGATCCGCAACGTGGTCACCGCTGTGTCCATGGTGCTGATCGTGATGCTGGTGTTCGTGTCCTTCTTCATCATGTCCAACACCATCAAGCTTGCCACCTTCGGCCGGCGCGAGGAGATCGCCATTATGAAGATGGTCGGCGCGACCAACAGCTTTATCCGGCTGCCCTTCGTGGTGGAGGGCCTTGCCCTCGGCATGATGGGCGGCGCGATTGCCTTTCTTGCGGAGTGGGGCCTGTACAATCTGGTCACCAACCGCCTTGTCAACTCTGCCGCGGGTACGCTTCTCAACGTGATCCCGTTTCGCAATGTCGCGCTTGAGGTGTTTGTCGTCTTCATGGCGGTGGGCATCCTGGTGGGCGTGTTCGGCGGCGTCAACGCGATCAGGAATTATTTGAAGGTCTGACCGGGAGGGCTTGGCAGCCTTTTACAGGAGCAGGATACTGTATGAAACATAAAAGAGCGTTTTCAATTATTGCGATTGTGCTTGCCGTGCTGATGCT
The DNA here is from genome assembly GCA_902790375.1 of Oscillospiraceae bacterium. Classification (GTDB taxonomy): domain Bacteria; phylum Bacillota; class Clostridia; order Oscillospirales; family Oscillospiraceae; genus Limivicinus. Next base: position 32,024 of record CADARY010000012.1, read on the forward strand.
GCTGTCTCTTGTCGTCAGCGTGATCCCCGTGCGCGCCCATGCCGATGAGATGGATGAGCTGGCAGCCCTGCGCGCAAGGAAAGAGGAGCTGACAAACCAGGTCCAGGAGATCAAGGAGCGCATCATGGGCCTCGCGGAAACCCATGCGAACGTGCTTGAGCAGAAGGCCGCTCTGGACGAGCAGAACCGCCTGGCCGAGGAGCAGCTTGCCGTGATCGAGGAAGAGATCCGCCGGTATGAAGAGCTGATCCGCAGCAAGGGGCAGGAGGTGGAGGCCGCGAAGAGCAGGGAAGATTTCCAGCTTGAGCGCTACCGCGTCCGTGTGCGCGCCATGGAGGAGAGCGGCGGGTACAACATTCTGGCCCTGATCATGCAGTCGGAGAATGTCAGCCAGCTTCTTTCCGCCATCGACGATATGGGCCAGATCATGGAGAGCGACAAACAGCTCCAGCATGATTATGAGGAGGCCCGCGAAGAGACCGAGCAGATCAAGGCCCAATATGAGGAAGAAAAGAGCGTCTATGAGGGCAGGCAGCAGGAGCTGCGCGGCGAGCAGGCCACGATCCTGGCGGACGTGCAGCGCGCGGAGGATCTGCTGTCAGAGCTGGAGGAAGAGGTCGCAAGCGCGGTTATCGAATACAAGGAAGCCCAGCTTGCGCAGGAAGCCGCCGCCGCCGCCATCTCCAACACGATCGCCAGCTATAACGCCCGCAAGGCGTCTGAGCGCGCAGCCGAGCAGGCTGTCGCGGCCCAGGCGGTCGAGCAGGCCAAGGCGCAGGTGCAGGAGATGATGCAGGCCAACATGGAGGCTGTTGCCGCGGGCTATGAGCCGGCCTATTCGGAGGAGCAGATCCGCCAGGTGGCCGAGGAGGCCCAGACGGGCTACGCCGCCGGTACGCAGGAGAGCGGCTTCGTCTGGCCCCTGCCGTGCAGCACCCGGGTCACGAGCCGTTTCGGAAACCGCAGCGATCCCTTTACAGGCGAGACCCGCTATCACAGCGGTATTGATATCGACGGCTTCGGCAATGACGGCGCGCCGGTGGTGGCCGCGGGCTCCGGCGAGGTGATCACCGCCGCCTATGACAGCTCCTACGGCAACTATGTCATCATCGACCACGGCGGCACCTCCACGGTCTATGCCCATATGTCGGGCCTTGCCGTGTCCGAGGGGCAGTCGGTCGGCCAGGGGCAGACGATCGGCTATGTGGGCGCTACAGGGCGCGCCACCGGCACCCACCTGCACTTTGAGGTCTATGTCGGCGACGAGAGAGTGGACCCGGCCCAGTATTTCTCAGGCATATCCTATTATAACTGCTGAATCCAGGCACAATGGGCCGCTGCATGGCGGTCGCGGTTTGATTCCGCCTTACTTATGAAGAGAAAGAGAACCACACGGCGTCTGAGACTCCTCTGCAGCGTCCTCGGCGTCTGCGTCATGGCCGGGCTGCTGCCGGCAAAGGCCGGGGCGGAGGTCTCCCAGGCAGAGCTTGAATCCCTCCGGGCTGAGCGCGCCGTAATCCAGGCGCAGCGCGAGGCAAAGCAGGCCGAGATCGACGAGCTTACCGAAAGCGCTGTCGGCATTCTGGTGCAGAAGCGCGCTCTGGATGAACGCAACATGTACACCATGCAGCAGATCCAGCTTAACAATGAGGAGATCGCCCTGTATGATCAGATGATCGCCGATAAGGAACAGGAAGTTCTCAACGCCCAGGAGCGCGAGCAGGATCAGCTTGTGCGCTACCGCGCCCGCGTGCGCGCCATGGAGGAAAACGGGACCCTCAACTACCTCGCGATGATCCTCAAGTCCAATAACCTGGGCGAAATGCTCACAGCCATGGACGACGTGGAGGAGATCATGACGCGGGATAAGAAGCTGGAGGACGATTATATTCAGGCCCGGGAAAACACCGAGGAGCTGAAGGCTGAGTATGAGAGCTACCGCGAGGAGGTCAACGGCAAACAGGACGCCCTGCGCCTGGAGCAGGAAAAGCTCCAGGCCGAGATCGACGAGGCCTCTGAGCTGCTGCTGGGCCTGAAAGCGGATTATGATGACCGGCAGGCCGAGATCGCCGAGATCGCAGCCCAGGAGGACGCCACGAATATGGCGATCTCCGTGCTGGTGGCAAAGCTCGAGGCTGAGCGCGCCGCGGCGGCTGCGGCAGCCGCCTACACCGGCAGCGACGAGGCTCCGGACAGCGGCGCCGCCGCCTATTCCACGGGCTCCTTCATCTTCCCGGTGGCGAGCTATACGTATATCTCCAGCCGCTTCGGCGAGCGCATCCATCCCATCACCGGGGAGCTTAAAAACCATAACGGCATGGACATCGCCTCCAACATGGGCACCACGGTCTATGCTGCCGACGGCGGCAGGGTCGTGCTGGCCGAGTGGTACGGCGGCTACGGCAACTGTATCATGATCGAGCATGGCAACGGCTACAAGACGCTGTACGGCCACCTCTCGGTGATCAGCGTGAAAAACGGGCAGACAGTCAATCAGGGCGAGACGATCGGCCAGGTGGGCAGCACCGGCAATTCCACAGGCCCTCATCTGCATTTTGAGGTATATCTCAACGGCGGGCGTATAGACCCGGAGCAGTTCTATTCGGGGCTGAATATCTCAGCCGACGCCGGTGTGTAATCCTTAAGGCAACACCGCACAATCCGCCTTCGGCATCTCCTGGAAAATTTGTGCCCTGATTTCGTCACTTTTTCTTGAGGTACACAAAGTACATCTGCGGCGGTGTTGCCTAAAAAAAGTGCCGGGCAGTCAGATATGGCTGCCCGGCAAACAGTGATTTTATACGACCTTATTCCTGGAGGGGTTTCATGAGGCTCGGACAAAGGATCCTGCAGGGCATCCTGCGTGTTTTTTCAGCCATACTCAATATACCGGTCCGTCTGAAATTTGTGATCCTGGCACTGCTGCTGACGGGCGGCGGCGTCTGGTGGGCGACGCACCGAAGCATGCTGAATGCGGTGGGCGGCAAGGAGGACTTTGACGAGGCCATGCGCTATATCGAGATCAAGGATGTGGTGGACCAGCGCTTTATCGACCCGGTCGACCGCAGCACCCTCGGAGACAACGCGGCCGCCGCCATCATCGCCGGCCTCGGCGACAAGTGGAGCTACTACATGTCTCCCAATGAGTACAAGGCCTATCAGCTCAACTCCACCAATGAATACGCCGGTATCGGAATGGCTATCCTCAAGGAGGAGGGCGGCGGCTTTGAGGTGATCTCCGTCAATATGGACTCGCCTGCCGCATGGGCCGGTCTCACCGCAGGGGATATCATCACAAGCGTGGACAACATTGACCTGACCGAAAAAACCCTTGACGAGGCGCGAAAGCTCATCCGTTCCCGGCTGAATACCAAGTTCGTCCTCGGCATAGGAAAGGGAAACAGAGAGATCGAGGTAGACTGCAGCGGCGTTTACAGAAGCTCTGTGACCTGCCGTCTGGAGAAAACCATGGCGGGCTATGTGCAGATCAAGAACTTTGAGGCCGGCACGGCCCAGGACGCCATCGACGGTATTGAAAAGCTCCTCAACCAGGGGGCGATCGCCCTGTGCATCGACCTGCGCGGCAATCCCGGCGGGCTGGATACGGAGGTCGCGGCCTTTCTCGACTACCTCCTGCCGAGCGGCAGACTCTTTATGATGCAGAACAAGAACGGCAGACAGGAAATCTCGGAGTCTGACGGCATGTGCATCCAGCTTCCCATGTGCGTACTCATCAACGCCGATACCTTCGGCGAGGCGGAGGTCTGTGCCGCCGCGTTGCAGGAATTTCAGTGGGCGACCCTGATCGGGGAGCCGACCACCGGCAAGACCAGGACCCAGGAGACCATCGTCCTGTCCGACGGCAGCGCCATCCGCCTTTCGACCGGCACCTATCTCACCGGCCTCGGCGTGGACATCAGCGCCCGAGGCGGCGTCTCGCCCGCCTATATCATGCACAACTCCGATCCCAGCGCCACCGGCACCACCGCCGGCACCACCGGCGACAGCTCCGGCAGCGGCGTCACCTCGAACGATGAACAGCTCATGTATGCTTTGAAGCTTTTGAGTTGACAGGGGCGCGCAAAACCAATATAATCTATCAGGCATTTCATAGAGAAAAGACAATTGCGTTTCCAAATATATGCGGCAGAAGGAGATCAACACTATGGCTACGAATGCAAGCAGATTTAAAATGAGTCAGGAGCGCCTTGACGCGCTCAAGGAGGAGCTCTATTATCTGGAGACCGTCCGCGAGAAGGAGGTCTCGGAGCTGATCAAGGAGGCCAGGAGCTTCGGCGACCTGTCCGAGAACAGCGAATATGACGAGGCCAAGACCGAGCAGGGCAAGCTCTATTCCAAGATTGCCGAGCTCAAGGTCCTCATCGAGAACGCGGAGATCGTCGATAAGGGCGAGGAGGACGCACCCAAGGGCGCCGTCACCCTCGGCAGCATTGTGCGCGTTCTGGATCTGGAGTTCAACGAGGAGGAGACCTATGAGATCGTCGGCTCCCAGGAGGCCAATCCCAAGGACGGCCGTATCTCCGATGACTCGCCTGTCGGCCGCGCCCTGCACAGCCACCGCGCCGGCGACACCGTCACCGTCGCCGCGCCTGCCGGGGAAATCAAGCTGCAGATCCTGTCTGTGGAAAACAAGTGATCGGGGTATCCTGGTATGAGTGAAGAGAGAAACAATCAACAGGCCCCTGAGATGGAGCTTTCAGAGATCCTGCAGGTAAGACGGGACAAGCTGGCGGCTCTGCAGCAGGAGGGGCGCGATCCCTTCCGGCAGACAAAGTTTGCACGCACCGCCTGGTCGCAGGAGATCAAGGATCATTACGACGCCTTTGAGGAAAAGCAGGTTCGCGTGGCCGGCCGCATCCTCTCCAAGCGCGGCATGGGCAAGGCCATCTTCTGCCATATCAAGGATGACCGCGGCCTGATCCAGCTCTATATCCGCTCTGACGCCGTGACGGAGACGGAGTTTGCCGACTTCCGCAAGTACGACATCGGCGACATTATCGGCGTGGGCGGCTATGTGTTCAAAACCAAGACGGGGGAGATCTCCGTCCATGTTCAGTCCGTTGTGCTGCTGGCAAAGTCTCTGCGCCCGCTGCCAGAGAAGTTCCATGGCATGACCAGCACCGAGCTCAAATATCGCCAGCGCTACGTGGATCTGATCGTAAACGAGGACAGCCGCCGCAATTTCGAGATCCGCTCCCGCTTTATCTCCTATGTCCGCCGTTATCTGGACGGGCGCGGCTATATGGAGGTGGAGACCCCGGTGCTGAACACCATCTCCGGCGGCGCCACCGCACGGCCGTTCATCACGCACCACAACACGCTGGATATCGACATGTACATGCGCATCGCCACGGAGCTGAACCTCAAGCGTCTCATCGTCGGCGGGATCGAGCGCGTGTATGAGCTCGGCCGCATCTTCCGCAATGAGGGCATGGATACCCGGCACAACCCGGAGTTTACAACGGTGGAGCTCTATGAGTCCTATGCCGACTTTAACGACATGATGGATCTCTTCGAGGAGCTTCTCTCCGGCGCGGCCATGGAGATCCTCGGCACCTACGATGTCGAATGGCAGGGCCAGAAGATTTCGCTCGCCCCCGGCTTTAAGCGTCTGACCATGGCGGAGGCGGTGAAGGAGTATCTCGGCGTGGACTTCATGGCCATCACCGACGATGCGGAAGCCGTCGCCGCGGCCAGGGCTGTCGGCGTCGATATGGACAAGGTTGAGCCCACCTGGGGCCATGCGCTCTATGAGTGCTTTGACCAGAAGGTGGAGGAAAAGATGATCCAGCCCACCTTCATCACCATGCACCCGGTGGACGTCTCGCCCCTCGCCAAGCGCAGCCCGAAGGATGCGCGCCTGACCGAGCGCTTTGAGCTTTTCATCTGCTGCAGCGAAATGGGCAACGCCTTCTCCGAACTCAACGACCCCATCGACCAGAAGCAGCGCTTCCAGAAGCAGATGGAGCTGCGCGCCAGGGGCGACGATGAGGCGGGCATGATGGACGACGACTTCATCAACGCCCTGGAGTACGGCATGCCTCCGACGGGCGGCCTCGGCATCGGCATTGACCGCTGTGTGATGCTCCTCACCGGCGCAAGCTCCATCCGCGACGTGATCCTGTTCCCGACAATGAAGCCGCTGGACTGAGCGGATTGCAAAAAAGCCTGATTTCATGCGGGTTTCGGCGATTGCGGAGAGGGCTGAAGCGTACATCTTATACTGGTCTCCCATAAAACGCTATGAAAGCGTTTTATAGCGCCAAAGGCGCGTCGGAGACCGTATGAGACGTGTTTTGTGCCCTTTGGCACAAAACAGGCAGCGCGCGTTCGCGCGTTGCCTTTTCCATAAAACACAGTGTTTTATGGAAAAATAGTATTACATCACGCTTACAGCAGCCACTTTCAAAACGCCCCCGCAGGAAAAACAATCGCACATTTGAACCATAAAAGGCCTTGAGTGCTGAACTCTTGAGGCCTTTTATGGTTTTCAGGAAATGTGGCTTCGCCGCAAACTGTACGAATCGCATCTGCCCGTATATACGCCTGGGATGGACAGGTGAAGGTGATCACCGGCATACGCCGCTGCGGCAGGTCCAATTTGCTGCGAGCCTTATATAATATACTATCCCTTGATAGAAATCTTTAAGTCTCCCCGGCAAAATTTGCGCCATACTGCGTTGGAGCCCTTGACCATATATCTCCGAGCTTTCAGCGCGGTCGGACGGGGAGGAGCTGAGACAGGCTGCGGCATGGGCCCAGGCACGCTGCGACAATGCATTTGCTGCGCAGAGATGTGACAGGTCAGGAGCCGTTAGCTCTGAGGCTGAGATAAGCACAAATGAACATAAACAGGTGGCAGGATGATGAAAAGAATCGGCATTTTTCTTCTGTACGATACAAAAGGGCGCGTCTACGAATATGTGGAATATCTTCTCCAGCAGATCCGGCCCTGCCTTGAAGAGCTGGTGATTGTGTCAAACGGCTTTCTGCTGGAAGAGAGCCGGGAAGCGCTGCACAAATACACCCCAAAAATTCTGGAGCGTCCAAACGTCGGTTTTGATGCGGCCGGATGGCGTGAAGGAATGCTGGAATATTGCGGCATGGACTATATCCGGGATTTCGATGAGCTGGTTTTATTCAATGATTCCTTCTTTGGGCCCTTCTATCCGTTTCAGAAAATCTTTGATGAGATGGATGCCCGGGATATTGATTTCTGGGGAATCAGCTCTCACGGTGCCGCTCCAAGTGCAGGGCACAAGTGCCCATACGGTGACCGGCCACGCTATATACAGACGTATTTTATGTGTTTTCGGAATACCGTGCTGCAGGCGGATTCGTTTGAAACGTATTGGCGGGAGCTTCCCTGCTACAAGACTTTTTCTGATCTTGTTGAAAAGCACGCATGTGCTGTTACACAGCATTTTGCAGATCTCGGATTCCGATGGGATGTACTCTGTGACACCAGAGAGCTGGAATCTGAGGAAATCCGGAAAAACTATTCCCATCACATGTTCGACAGCTACTTTATGGTCTCGGAAAAAAAGCTGCCGATTCTCAAGCGCAAGACTTTTATCATGGAAAAATCATCCTCTCTTCGCTTCGGAATGACAGATTCCCTTCGCAAAGCACTCCGATATGTCGAGAAGAACACAGATTATGACATTCGTCTCATCTGGGACTATCTTCTTGATAAGTATAATCTCTACGATCTCAAGCAGAGCTTGAATCTGACATGTGTTCTGGATGCAAGGCTTTCCGCGTTCACAGGTGTTGCGAAGCCGACGGCTTTCATTGCATATCTTTTTCATGAAGACCTCTTTGAAAGCTGCCTGAGGAATATCAAAAGCGTTCCCGAAGGAATCGATATTTATCTGGTGACCACCGCAGAAGCAAAGAAGGAAAAGCTGGCAGAGGCTTGTGCCCGCCTGGGAATACCTGTATGCGATATCCTTGCAGCCAATACGCGCGGACGTGAGCTTTCAGCATTGCTGGTTTCCTGCCGTGCCATTTCGCTAAAGTATACATACCTGTGCTTCTATCATGACGGGAAAGCACCGGAAAAAGAATATGCATCGGTTGGCGCGGATTTTGGAAAGCTGCGGACACAGTGCATTCTGGGAACGCGGGCATATATTCTGAATATTCTTGAGCTGTTTGAACAGAATCCGCGCCTCGGCCTGCTTGTTCCTCCCATCGCCTATCATGGCTCCTATTTTGCAGACAGCAAAAACTACTGGGGCCGCTGTTATGATGAGGCGAGAAACCTTCTCTCAAGGCTGAATCTGAATGAATTCATGATAGAAAAGCAAAAACCGCCAATTTCCGTTGCGACTGCCTTCTGGTGCCGTGTTGATGCATTAAAACCGCTCTTTTCGGAAGAATGGGCATGGGAGGACTTTCCAAAAGAGTCCGCGGCCGGTGGTGTTTTTTTCAGCCGTGCAATGGAACGGTGCTTCCCTTATATTGCACAGTCACAGAAATACTACACCTGTACGCTTATGCCCTCCGAGTATGCCGAAACGGAGATCACAAACTTTCGGTACATGATGGAGGAAACAGAGATTGCCATGCGAGGCGTCAGCGGAATCAATTATACGACCTTCGATACTTTTGTCCGGAGTATCCGGATTCATAACAAGAGAGGGAACACGGTCTGGAAGAGGCTCATGCAGCGCAAACCGGCCATCTCCCCGTCAGAATACCATGCGTTCGTATTGAAGTGTAAGGCGGTTGTGCCATCTCCGCTCTGGAACGTTATGAAAAAGTGCAAATCAATATTTTTTTCAAGATTAGATCGTTTGACGAAAAAATGAAGACAAAAAACAGAAAAGAACAGGCTTTTGAGGCTCAGATCCGGCAATTGATTGAAGGACATTATCTTGATTGGGAAATCGATAAGAAAAAACTGCCGCCGGTGCTTCGAAGAGTTTTTTCCCCGATGCGGTGGAATCTTTTGGAATGGATTCCCTGTGGAAAAGCCGACACTGTCGTAGAGATCGGCGGCCATTACGGGGAATTCAGCGCACACTTTGCGGAGCTTGCCGGGCAGCTTTTCGTTTATGAAGCGGATCCGGTCAAAGCGGAACTAATCGCACTGCGGTGCGGCAATGCAGATAACGTGGTAGTGTGTTCAGACTCGATTGAGGCTTTTTTTCAGAGGCTCCCTGATCAGGTGAATCTTCTTGTGTTTCATGATATTGATTTTTTCAGAAGCCTTGACCAGCTGCGCGCGGTTATGCAAAACTTGTATTCTCGTTTTCCAGACAGTCTGGTCCTTCTTCCTTGCGACAACCCGCGGGGGCTGCGTTATCGGTATTCAAAAATAAACGATGCATCAGAACGCTTCACGGACAAGCTTTTTCTCAGTCTGGATGATGTTAAGATGCTTGTCAACACGGTAGCTTATCCTGAAGCGGCTATATACTATCCATATCCCGAGACTACAGCCGCAATGGTGCTGTATTCCGATGCTTTCCCGCCCAAGATGGATAATATTCCGTATTTTGGCCTCGTTAACCTGGAGGATGGATACCAGAGAGACAGAGATGCAGAATTCACAGCCGCAAAGCTGGCAGCCTCTAACGGGACCTTCTTTAATGAATCCAACTCATATTTGCTTTTGGCCGGGCATTTGAAGGGCCTTGACCTGCCAAGCTTTATCAAATATTCCAACCAGCGCAGGGACTCTCTGAACATTCGCACGGAGATCAGGCTGGGACAAAACGCGGTCAAGAAAATAGCGCTCAGCAAATGCGGCAGCGGCCATATTCAAAAGCTGAAGAAATATGAAGAATGGGCACGCAGGCAGTATGAGGGAACGCTGCTTACACTGCCGAAAGGCACGGTTTCCAAATATATTTATTGCTACCCTTTTCTCGACGGCAGTTCTCTGATGGAGGAACTGGACAAAGCCCTTGCGGTCAGCGAAAGCGCTTTTCAGGAGCTGCTCTGTTTATGGCAGGATACTGTACGAAAAGCCCATGATATCTCCTACTTTTCCAAGACCCGGGAGTTTGTCAGCATATTCGGCGACGCCCAGATCCCACCACAGCTGCGCAGCGGCAGTATAAATAATGTGGACATGGTGTTTGACAATATCATTCTTCAGAACGGGAAGTGGATGGTAATTGACACCGAATGGACTTATTATTTTCCGATTCCTGTTGATTATATTATTTACCGTGCTTTTTTCTACTATATACGCAAGAGAGATACAGATGAGAATTTAGCTGCGCTATGCTGGAGCCTCCTGGGGATCGACCAGGAAATGCAAAATACATTCAGGCAAATGGAATTACATTTTCAGGCCTATATTCTTGGAGGCAGGAAACGATTTGTGTAACGGAGTTTATGGTTTCATGACTCCGCAGCAAGGAGAAAACGCGTATTATTATCGTGAACTTGCCCTTATTTACGAGCCGGTATACGGAAAAGGAGCGAAAAAACATGCACGATGAGAGACGCAGATGGATGTTTCGCAGATATGCGCCCTGATTGAAAATCGGAATATAAGGGAGATCAGCTTCGATCTTTTGATACGCTTCTTGTACGCTCGAGCATCAAGCCGAAGGATATCCTGATGCTGCCTGAGGATCGGGTAAAACAGCAATATGGCCTGAGCTTTACGGAATTGCGCTATTGTGCGGAGGAGGAAGCCGGCGACGCATTCATAACGCTCGAGGAGCTCTGGCATCGCATAGCGAAAAAACACAGGCTTGCTCCCGAAACGGAGCGCGCTTTGATACATGTGGAGCTGCAATTGGAGCGCGCCATGTGACGAAGGACACGCCCCCGACCTTCCTCTGGGCGACCGCGGCGGACGAGCTTGTGCCGGTGCAGCACTCCCTGCTGATGGCGACGGCGCTTGCCGATGCCGGCGTTCCCTTTGAGCTCCATGTCTTCGAGAAGGGCAAGCACGGGATGGGACTTGCCGATCAGGCGAGCGCCGAAGCGCTGACAGACTGCAACGCCGACGCCGCGGGCTGGGCGGTGTTCACTTTGCGCTGCTGGATTCGTCCAGGCTTGCGATTGCCGAAGGAGACACTGAAAATGATGGCACCCTGCTGTTTTCGGGGATTCCCCTCGGATCGTACACGCTGCGCGAAACCGCAACTGTATCTGAAAGAGATCGGGGCGATTTAAACGACAGGCTGATTATCTGCATTTCCTCTCGCCAGATATATGCAGATAACCGGCCTTTATAATCTGTTGAAATCTTACGCATTATTTGATGCAAGTTTTCAACGAAAAGATTGACTTGAACATTGCATTGACGTATAATTCTCATTGAAAAGTAGCATCATATTATGCAGAAGTTTTCAATGGAGGAAGATATGGAAATCAAACGGGACCAATATTTGCAGCAACTCATTCATTACGCCTGGGATGGACAGGTGAAGGTGATCACCGGCATCCGCCGCTGCGGCAAGTCCTATTTGCTCCGAACCTTATATAAAAAGCACCTTCTGTCCAATGGCGTTTCGGAGGATCACATCATCAGTATTGAATTGGACCTGGCGCGGGACATCCGTTACCGCAACCCGCTGGAGCTGAGCTCTTATGTCCGCGGGATCGCAGAGGCCTCTGAGGATAGGTTCTACCTGTTTGTCGATGAGATTCAGATGTCAGATGAAGTCCCCAATCCGTACAATCCCAATGGAAAATCCATCACCTTTTACGATGCACTCAACGACTTAAAGGGGCTTTCAAATCTGGATGTGTATGTCACTGGCAGCAACTCCCGGATGCTCTCCAGCGATATTCTTACAGAATTCCGCGGTCGCAGCGATGAGGTGCGCGTGCATCCGCTGTCTTTCTCAGAATACTATGAGGCAGTGGGCGGCGATAAGGCCGACGCTTTTGATAACTACGCCTTTTTCGGCGGTATGCCCTTGGTGTTGTCCCGCCCGGATGATGAGGCGCGGATGGCCTACCTGAAATCTCTGTTTTCTGAGGTGTACCTGAAGGATATCGTTGAACGCAAGAAAATCACACGCGAGGATGTGCTTTCGGATATTCTGGATCTTCTCTGCTCCTCCGTGGGCTCTCTCACGAATCCGACCAATGTGGCTAACTCCATCAATTCCATGCAGAAACGGAAGACTGAAAACAAGGTTTCACAGAACACCGTAAAGTCTTATATGGGGCATTTGGAGGACGCTTTCCTTTTCAGTGAGTGCAAGCGTTACGACGTGAAGGGCCGGGCATATTTTGAATACCCCAACAAGTATTACTGTGAGGACATTGGTCTCCGGAACGCCCGCATCGGTTTCCGCCAGCAGGAAATGACGCATATCATGGAAAATATCGTCTATAACGAGCTGATTATCCGTCGCTGCAGCGTCGATGTCGGGGTCGTGTATTCCAACGAAAAAGAAGACAACAGAAAGCAAAAGCGCGTCACCAGAGAGATCGACTTCATCGCCTCAAAGGGCGGCAGGAAAGTCTATATTCAGTCTGCTTATGCCTTGGGCACAGACGAAAAAGCCGCAGCAGAGATGAAGCCGTTTTCACTGACTGGCGATTCCTTCCCCAAAATCATCGTGCGGCAGGATATTCGAAAACGCTGGTATGACGACACCGGTGTTCTTCATATTGGGATCATTGATTTTCTTCTGGATGATACGGTGTTTTGATCTATGAGCAAGCAAGGCAAATTCATGTTTTCAAAAACTTGCCTTTTCCATCTTATAGATGTATAATAATCAATATTCAATTCTCGGCTTACGGCAATAATGAGAAAAGCAAAGAATAATTATGAAAGGGGATTGACAGATATGCCGATGTTCGCTACGCGCAAGCAAGCAGGCAAGCAAGGCATAACTGCGCCCTTTTTCATATTTTGATATCGAAAAGCTATCAGACGAAGGTGAGCGTTTCATCTTTGTCCGGTAGCTTTTTTGCTTGAAAATGGTGGGATATGGATAGCGCGACGCGGTGGCTCTGGCAGGTCGCCGGAAGGAAAAAAGCTTGTGTGCTTGCGCTGACGCTGATCCAGGGCGCAAGCGGTGGCTTAGGCGTGCTCTACGCGCTGCCGCGAAGAGAAGCGGCGCGGGGGTATTTGCACGGGAGAAATGAAGATGTTCTCAACACAGGAAAGATACTGGAAAGTATGTCTCAGAAAAAGAAACGACGATGCCGATTATTTTTGGAAAGATAAGAATGCCCAATTTTATACAATCAAAACCCCGGCCAGATACTGGATCGCAGATCCCTTTTTAATTACAAAAGACGGAAAAGACTACCTCTTCGTAGAGGCATTTGACAGAATTACACATAAAGGTAAAATCGGGTATTATGATCTGTCAAAATCAAAAAATCCTCGCTTAAAGATCGTAATCAAGGAACCATATCATTTGTCTTTCCCCAATGTTTATCAAGAAAGAGGCAAGGTCTATTTAATACCGGAAAGTATTTGTAACCGTACGATTCAAAGATATTATTCCAAATCTTTTCCCGACGTGTGGGAGCTTGAAAAAATATTGGTTCCTGAAATATATGCAGTTGACAGCATTCTGCTGGAGAGTATGGATGGCGGCAAGTTCTTAATGACATCTGTTTCTCCTGAATTCAGTCCGTGTCATGTAGACAATATTCTGTTCAGAACGGTAAACGAAGAAGTGGTCCTGGATTCCAGACAGATCGTTAAAAGCGGAGACTATGGGGTAAGGAACGGCGGAAGAATACTCCTTATAGACGGCAAGCAAATACGTATTGGACAAAACTGCACAAACAAAGAATACGGAAAAGGAATAGTTTTCTGGAAGATTAGCTCGATTCAACCCTATATGGAAGAAAAATATATGGAAATAGACGCCGCCACTGTTGACCATATCATAGATAAAGGGGTTCACGCACAGATTTATGGGGTCCATAGTTATTCAGTATCATCAAAGTTTGAAGCGATTGACTACTTTGTGGCGGGTAAAAAACCGATGTATATAACGATACCGGAATTGATACATAGAAAGTATTCTTCTTTCAAGAGAATGCTCAGAAGAGGACATGCGCATGGATAACGCGGTGCGGTGGCTCTGGCGGGTCACCGGGAGAAAAAGGCTTATGTGTTTGCGCTGACACTGATCCAGGGCGCAAGCGGTGGCTTAGGCGTTCTCTACGCGCTGCCGCGCTTCACGGAGGCGGGCATGGAGGACGTGACAGAACAGAACGGATAGAAAGAGGAAAGACCTTTGCACGAATATTTCTTTGCAAACTACCGTCTCCTGACGGAAGACGGTATTGCGAATCACGTATCAGCAAAACTGCTGGCGGAGTTTGCGGCCCCCATGCCCTACACCCACAGCTTCACCCTGCGCCTCGGCGACGCGAGGGAGCTGGACGAGAGACGCGCATGGGCGCTGGGCTGTCCGACGGCGTATGAGACGGACCGCTTCACCATCCACGACACACCCGACGGCTGGGCCTTTGTCAACACCCCGGCGGACGAGCTTCGGCTTTCCGAGGACGCGCGGAATGTGGTGCTGTGTTCTTGCGATTATGGTGAGCTGACCGTCTATGTGACAGACAAGCCCTTCAATCTGGAATACAATGGACACCGTTATCAAAAGACCCCTGTTCCTTTGTTCAGCTCCATCCGCGCCGCCTGCGAAGCGGGCATGGTGACACGGGACGGGCTTCCGCTCCACGCCTCTCTTGTGGAGAAGGACGGCTTCGGCGTGGTCTTCCTGGGCCCCTCGGGCACGGGGAAATCCACCCAGGCAAAGCTGTGGGAGCAGTACCTCGGCGCGGACTTCCTGATCGGCGACCGCCCCGGCCTGCGGAAGATCGACGGCCGGTGGTTCGGCTTCGGCATGCCCTGGGACGGCAAGGACGCGATCTATCGCCAGGCTTCCGTCCCCCTGCGGGCGCTGGTGTGGCTCGAGCAGGCGAAGGAGAACCGCATCGCGCGCATGAGCACCATTGAGGCCATGGCCGTGATGCTCAAGCAGGCGATGATGCCCGTATGGGACGATACGGCGATGGACGGCGCCGCGGCCCTGATGGGGGCGGTCGCGGAGGAACTGCCCATGTACCACCTGCGCTGCCTGCCAAACGAGGCGGCGGCGCGCCTGACATACGAAACGATATGCAAGGAGCAAACGCTATGAACACGATCAACTACGGCAAATTCTACAACGAGGCGAAGAAAAACGCCCGCGAGACCGACACGCCGATCAGCGGCGGCTTTGAGCTGACGCCGCTTTGCAACCTGGATTGCAAGATGTGCTACGTTCACCTGACCGACCCAACGGTGAAGGAACGGATGCTATCGGGCGGCGAGTGGATCAGTCTCATGGAACAGGCGATCGCTCACGGCATGTTGACCGCCCTGCTGACCGGCGGCGAGGCCATGACCCACCCGGATTTCAAAAAAATCTACATGTACCTGATCGAGCAGGGCGTGTTTGTGGTGGTAAAGACCAACGGCATTCTGTTGAACCGGGAAGCCATCATTCTTTTCACGGAGTACCCACCCTATGCCATCGACGTGTCCCTCTACGGCTGTGATGGGGAATCCTACAAAGCCGTCACCGGGCATGACGTGTTTGATACGGTCACAACCAACATCCGCGCCGCCATTGAAGCGGGGCTGCATCTGCGCCTGAAGATTACGCCCAGCGCCTACATGCTGCCGTGGGTAGACAAAATCATGGAGTACGCCAAGACCTTCGGCGCGGACGACGTGAGCGTGAATACCTTGCTGACGGAGGCAAACCCGGACACCGGGCGCAGCATGGAGGATTTTGGACTGAGCCTGGAAGAAAACGCACACATCCACCGACAATATTACGACATGTTCCTACGGACTCTGAAAAGACAGGCGGAGGAAGAGGAGGAGCTGATGGGCGAGATCCCGGCAGACGAGCCCCACATCCTGCCCCGCGGCCTCTACTGCAACGGCGGCAGGACGGCCTTCGCCGTGAACTGGGACGGCACCATGGTGCCCTGCCCGACTTTTCCACGGAACGTGATCTGCGCCGACGTGAAAAACAACGGCTTTGAAAAGGCGTGGCTGGAGGTCAATCAAGGCGTCAAGGACTATACCGTGCCGGACGAGTGCCGCGTCTGCGCCTACAATAACAAATGCCACTACTGCCCGCCCCAGCACAAGAGAGTCGCCGCGAAGCATCTCTGCGTCGCGGAGTCCTGCGCCTGGCGCAAGATCCAGGCGGACATCGCGGAAGAGTACCGGGCGAAGTGACGCGGCGACCCCCTCTCCGTCACTGCGTGACACCTCTCCCCCGAGACGCGCGTAGCGCTGGGGCGAGGCAAGGGGATTGCGTAAAAGCTGGCGCACAGCGCCTGAGACTTGGCTCGCCCCCGAGCGAATGCGAGAGGGGAGAGCTGGCGCGCAGCGCCTGAGAGGGGCATTCCATCGCTGTTTCCCGCCCTGCGGCGGTAAACATAGAAGCAAAGACCCGACTTTTGAAAGAAAGGAGGAGACCGAAATGAAGAAGACCTACGAGTCCCCCGCAGTCACCAAGGTGGAGTTTGACGCCAGCGACCGTATTACGGCAAGTCCTTGTGCTGTTAACGGGATGGCAGCTTCCACTGGCTGCACCGATTGGGAGTAATAATGCAGCAATGCTCCATTGACACAGATGACGGTTGATGGACCCACCCAAGCCTGCCGGGATTTGTAAATTCCGGCAGGCCTTCCCAAGTACACCGCCCGGGTTCGGGCGTAGAGATAGAGAGCATGGGAGGCCTGGAATGAACATATTGTTCCTGTCGAACATATTTGATTATCCGTTTTACGGGCCGTCTCACTGCATTCCGGAGATCGTCAGGGCGCAAGCCGAAGTCGATTCCGTGTTCTGGTACAATATTGTGCGGGGAGAAAAAGCGTGGAAGGCGTTGCCGTATTATCACGACTTATCCGAATATCCAAACCAATCCATTTCTGACCTGCCGGAGCCCTTCAACCACCCGGACGTCATTGTCGCGGAGTCCAACTATCCGAAATTTGAATCCAGTCTCGGGCTGGAGCTGCTCGCGGGAGAGATACCGTATGTATACGTTACCAACGGATCGCTCACAGCGCGGATGACCGAGTATATCAACGCGAATCGGAAGCGGGAGCGGGAGAAGATCCTGTTCGATCAGGCCTTTCTCCGCAAAGCGGCGGCGATCCAGTATACAACCGAGCAGGAGTACAAAGCGTCAGGAGACGGCTGGAACGAAAGGCATGTCATTATTCCGAACGGCATCGCCATGCCTGAAAAGAGCAAAAGCGGCTTCCACGAAGGACGGATTCAGGGCTTGTTTATCGGAAGGCTGAACGCCTACCAGAAGGGCCTGGATCTTCTGATAGACGCCTGCGCGCTGATACGGGACGAATTGGTGAACGCGGGCTTCACGATCGCCATATACGGCCCTCACGAGCATTCTGACGAGCAGGCGTTAATGGAACAGGCGGCCTGCAAGGGTCTGGAGGGCATCGTACAGTTCCCCGGCCCCGTCTCCGGCGAGGAGAAGGAGCGGGTGCTTTTGGCGTCCGATGTTTTCGTGATGACCTCGCGCACCGAGGGCCAGCCTATAGCACTGCTGGAGGCACTGTCCTACGGCCTTCCCTGCATCGTGACGACGGGCACCAATATGCGTGACGAGATCAACGCTTTTCATGCCGGATGGACGGCGGACAACACCCCGGAGGATATTGCCCGGGCGCTTGCGGAAATGCTGCGGGAGAAGGACACTCTGGCGGAGCTTTCCGGAAACGCCAGACGCCTTGCGAAGGAGTACGACTGGCATTCGATCGCGCAAAAGCAACATGAATTCTATTTGGAGATTGCAAACAGCAGGTAAAGCGGGGCGGACTTTGGACGAACCGGAGGCGCTGCCGGCTTGCTTTCATCTACACAAATAAAAGGAGCAAACAACATGAAGATCAAAGACGGATTCATTTTACGGAAGGTGCCGGGCATGAACCTTGTCATGCCCACAGGGAAGAAGGTGAAGGAATTTAACGGCTCGCTGATCCTCAACGACACAGGCGCGTTTATTTTCGAGCGTCTGCAGAAGGGCAGCACCGCCGATGAGACGGCGCAGGCGCTGACGCAGGAATATGACGTGGCGCTCGATACGGCCGGAGTCGATGTGCAGAACACCATCAACTCGCTGATCGAGGCGGGCGTGGCGGAAGCGTGACGCAGCGCGCGGGCGCGATATGGGATTCGAAGTGACAAAGCGCAGCGTCGCCGACTGGATCGCCCTGACGCAAAACCGGGAGCTCCGCATCCCCCTGACCCTGCATACGACGAGCGGGAGCATGCTCCCGGCGATCCGCATGAACGTGGACACGGTCGTCGTCGTCCCCTGCGGGGCGGAGGACGTCCGACCCGGCGACATCGTGCTGATCCGCAAGCCTGATTCGCCCGCAGGCGTGCTGCTGCACCGCCTGGTGCGGATCAAAAACGGCAGACTTCTCACCCGCGGCGATAACATGCCCCATTCGGACGGGGAATCAGACGCGAACGACCTGCTCGGGCGCGCCGTCTCCGTCGCCGGGCCGGGAAAAAGCGTCGATTGCGACAGCCGCCTGCGGCGCTTGCAGGGCAGGCTGATCACCCACAGCTATCCGCTGCGGCGCGCCGCCGCGCTCGCGCTCGGGGTCTGCCGCAAGCTCGCCCGCGTGCTCTCGTAGGGGCTTGCGCCCCTGACAAAAAACCATCGGAGGTACCCAATGGAAGCACAGGATTTGATATACCTCGTATCATGCGCCGTCAACGGCGTGAAGCCCGAAGCGGCGCGGGTCGCCGGGATGGATCTGGACGCGCTGTACAAGCTGGCTTCCAAGCACATGCTTACCGCTGCCGCAGCCCACGCGCTGGAACAGGCCGGAGTGCAGGACGCCCGTTTCGTCAAGGCAAAGGAGCATTCCGCATCGAAAAACGCCACGATGGACATGGAGATGGAGGCCGTCTTCTCTGAGCTTGACGCGGCGGGCATCTGGCACATGCCGCTGAAGGGGATCGTATTACAGCATCTGTACCCCGTCTACGGCATGCGCGAAATGTCCGACCACGATATCCTGTTTGACGCCAAACGCGCCGACGACGTGAGGCGCATCATGGAAAGTCTCGGCTTCTGTGCAGAGGAACTCGGCCTCATCAATCATGATGTCTACCACAAAGATCCGGTCAGCAATTTTGAGATGCATTGGGCATTGTTCGGCGCTAATGCTGACGAAAAGATGTGTGCGTATTACAAGGATGTGGAAAAAAAGCTGCTTGGAGACGGCTATGAAAAGCATTTAAGCCCCGAGGACTTTTACATCTTCATGATCGCACATGAATATAAGCACTATACCCTCAGCGGCACAGGGCTGCGCTCTCTGCTGGATACCTATGTGTATTTGCAAAAGACATCCCTTGATATGCGCTTTGTGACGGCAGAGATGGAAAAGCTGGGTATCGCGGCGTTTGAAGCCACCAACCGCTCCCTGGCACAGCATCTGTTTTCAGATGGGGCGCTGTCGGAAACGGAAGCGGATATGCTGGATTTTATGTTGGCTTCGGGCACATACGGGGCGATGAATGTTGCAGTGCAAAAAAGACTGCGGGATTTTGGGGCTGGGAAGCTCCACTATGTTATCAACCGCTTTTTTGAGCCGCTTAGAAAAGGCAGCAGGAGCTACCGAATTTTCTCTCAGCAATATCCGTTCTTCTATAAGCACAAAATCCTGCTTCCTTTCCTGCATCTTTATCTGATATACGTCTATCTGCGCAGTGGAAAGCTTAAGAGTGAGTTAACAGCGATAAAAAACGCAAAGCAGTAATCACTTCGATCGGCCGTCAGCGCGGAGGAGTGCTGACAGCATATTTCTGTACCGCAGATACAGGGAGTTGATCGGAATATGAAAACAGATATTAAAACAAGGTGGCTGCTACTGCTGCTGATTTCCGTTTTCTTTATAGGCGCTGCCGCCACATTGCTGACTGCACTCGGCGATAACAGCCCACAGCCGGAGGAGCCTGTCAGCTTGTATCCCGGTTCAGACTATTATGTCTATGGCATGGAGGTGGACGGCAATGTATTTACGCCGACCAACAACGACCCACAGATTTCTTTTGTGATGCCCCCTGTATGCGTCAGGTCTGTGACGATCGTATTTGCCGAAGCGATGCGGCAGGATATCGCTGTTCAGGTCTTTTACGCCCCGGAGGGAGAGAGCTTTTCGGAAGCCAACAGTGTCCGTTCCACCGCGTGGGAGAACAGTGCCGAGAGCAGCGTCACGCTGCCGGGCGGACTATATGCGAGCATCCGCCTGGACATAGACGGGCAGGTGAAACTGAAGGAAGTGCGCCTCAACGAGCCCCAAGAAGTCTATGCCGCGCGCTATGCGACATGGCTTTGCATTGCGCTGCTGGCTGCGCTGGCCATCACAGCGGCTGACTTTATCCGGAGCGGGTGGAACGTAGAAAAGCTCTATCCGATCTGCGCGCTCTCGCTGGGCTTGCTCTATCTCACAGCGCTCACGCCGCTGTCTGTGCCCGATGAAGGGCATCACTATCAATCGGCGTATGAGCTGTCCAACGTGCTGCTGCTTCAGGCGGACAAGCGAGGACTGGGAGACAGCGCGGACTTTGATTATACGGATTTTACGCATCACCACAACACCTCGGCAGGCTACAGCCGCATAGCCAGAATCGTGAACGCGCCCGCTGAGCAGGGACAGGACATCCCGATCCCCACGCCGAGGGAGCACAACTATTTCCCGATGCATCTGCCCCAGGCGATGGGGCTTGCCCTCGCGCGTGTGCTTGGCTTCAATTTTATTTGGACGTTTTGGCTGGGGCGGCTGTTCAATTTGCTGTTTTATATACTGCTGAGCTATTGGGCGATCCGAATCGTGCCCAGGTTTAAGACGTTGTTTTTCCTGGTCGCGCTTTCGCCGATGTCCCTTCATCAGGCGGCGTCCTTCTCCTACGATGCCTTTGTCAACGCATTGTCGCTTCTTCTGCTCGCGCTCCTTCTGCGGGCGATCCTTACGGAAAAGCCGTGGGATGGACGCGCCTTTGGCACAGCCCTTGTCGTCAATATGCTGCTGACCCCGGCCAAAGTCGTCTATTATCCCATCTCGGCCCTGGCGCTTCTGATCCCTGAAGCGCGCTTTCGGAACAGAAAAACGCGCCTTGTGTATCTCATCGCGTTCTTTCTGCTGCCGCTCCTGTTTATGCTGCTGTTCCGCATGCGGGTCCTGAGGACTACCGTGGTCGCGGCTGCGGGCACTGTGGTGAACCGAACGGGCGGACACAGCTATACGCTTTCTTTCCTGCTCAGTCACCCCGCTCAAACGGTAAAAATGTTTGTTGTGACTGCGTTGAAGAATGGCGTGGATTGGTTGGAAGGCGCTGTGGGACTCTCGCTCAGCGGGCTGTCATTACCGCTGCCCGAATGGATTCCTCTTGGGTACATCGTGCTGCTTGTCCTCGCAAGTATCCATAAGGAACAGGAAGGCCCCTGCCTGGGCGGCAGGGTGCGCCGCACGTTTTGCGCGGTGGCGTTTGTGGTCAGCATCCTGGTAATGCTTAGCCTGTGTGTGGGCTGGACCTCAGACACCAGCGACGTAATACAGGGCATCCAGGGCAGATATTTTATCCCGATCCTGCCTCTGGCATTCCTCTCATTGAACAGCAACACACTTGTCCTGAAAAGGAATTTTGACCGGGAGCTGATGCTGATGGGGAGCCTGATGAATATCGCAGCACTCCGTCAGATCATAGAGTTTACGTTGATGAACTGATGAAAACACTGATTATTATTCCGGCCTGCAATGAGGCGAAAAATATAGCCGGCGTCATAGCGGATCTGAGGCGCTTCTACCCGGAGGGGGATTATCTCGTCGTCAACGACTGCTCCACGGATGAAACAGCGGCCACGGTCCGACAGCTTGGGGTGAAGTGTCTGTCGCTTCCCGTAAATCTGGGGATCGGCGGCTGTGTGCAGGCCGGTTATCGTTATGCGCAGGAGCAACACTACGAGTACGCAGTCCAGTTTGACGGCGACGGGCAGCACAAGGCGCAGTACATCCGCGACCTGCTTCGACCGCTGGAGGATGGAGAGGCGGATATGGCAGTTGGCTCTCGTTTTCTGGCGGACGGGGGCTTTCAGTCTACCGCTATGCGCCGTCTGGGTATCAAATTCCTGAGCAGGCTTATCCATGTCCTGTGCGGAATCCGTGTGAGCGATGTGACCTCCGGGATGCGGGCGGTCAACAGGAAGATGATACAGTTCTTTTCCGCACACTACGCACAGGATTATCCCGAGCCGGAGTCCACACTGGCTGCTGCACGGCGCGGCGCGCGTATTGTCGAAATCCCTGTCCAGATGCGAGAGAGGCAGTACGGGGAGAGTTCGATCAAGCCAGGACACGCTGCGTATTATATCGCAAAGGTTACGCTGGCTCTTCTGATGTCCAATGCGGAGAAGGAGGAGGGCGAGATATGAACAGAGCACTGCAACTGTTTTTACTACTGGCCATTACGCTGTATTTTTTCGCACTGGTGCATTTTTCGCGCCGGAAGCGGGTTGAGCCGAAGTATATGCTCCTGTGGATCATATCCGGCGTCATGATGATCGCGCTTACCCTGTTTCCTGCGTTGCTGAATCGGGTGTCACGCTTTCTCGGTATTTACGATCCGACGAATGCGCTGTTTGCCATCGTGCTCTTTTGCGTCATCATTATCCTGATGGCTCTGACGGCTATTCTCTCTCACCATAATGCAGATATTATAAGACTGGTTCAGGAAAATGCTTTGCTGGAACAGCGTATCCGGGAGTTGGAGAATAAAGCCGAAACGGACGAAGCCATGAAGAGTGCCGAAAAAGGTGAAAGGAATGCAGTTTAAGAACTCGGATCATACATTTGTTCTTCTTGCCTATAAGGAGAACCCCTTTTTAGAGGAATGTATCCGCTCTATCCTTGCACAGAGCGTTCTCGGCGAGGTGATGATGGCGACCTCAACGCCTAACGAGTATCTATATCGGCTTTCGGAGTGCTACTCCATTCCGCTGTTTATCAACCCCTCCCATACAGGAATCGGGTCAGACTGGAATTTTGCCTGCTCCATTGCACGAACATCCTTGGTCACGCTCTGCCATCAGGATGACTGGTATCATCCTGATTTTCTAAAATATACGCTCGATGCGATTGGCCCGAAGCAGACGCCGCTTATCATTTTTACAGACTATGACGAGAAGCGCGAAGGAGAAACGGCGTATGCAAAGAGAAATCTACGCATTAAACGCATTATGGAGGCGCCGCTTCGCCTCCGAACCGTTCAGCGGAGCATTTTTGCTCGACGCTTGATCCTTGCCTTTGGTGATCCTATCTGTTGCCCTGCTGTGACGATCAATAAGATGCTTGTGCCAGCCGAGCTCTTTAGCTCACAGTACAAGAGCTGCGTGGATTGGGACGCCTGGGAGCGCCTGGCCAGGCTGAATGGCGATTTCGTATACTGTCCAAAACGGCTGATGGCTCATCGGATCTGGCCCGGCTCGACCACATCGGCATGTATCGACGAACACAGCCGCACCAAAGAGGAACTGGAGATTCTGGAGCGCTTTTGGCCTCCATTTGCGGCGACGATCATTTCAAAGCGATACTCCACGGCGCAGCAGAGCAACACCGTGAAACAGAAATGAGCCTTATCGGAGAACACATTGTGGAGAGAATCACATTACCGGAGTACAGAGAGAAGGAAAAAACGAGCATGACAGTCGGAAACTTCACCTTCATTGAAACAGAAATTGAGGGCGTGTTTATCATCGAACTGAAAGCATATGGCGACAGTCGGGGCTATTTCATGGAGACCTACAAAAAGCCCGACTTTGATGCCGCAGGTCTGCGGTACGATTTCATTCAGGACAACCAGTCCGCATCTCGGAAGGGCGTTCTCCGCGGCCTGCACTTTCAGAAGAATCATCCCCAGGCCAAGCTGGTACGGGTCTTCTCTGGAGAAGTGTTCGATGTGGCTGTGGATCTGCGCAAGGGCAGCAAAACCTATGGGAAATGGGTTGGCACCTGCCTCAGCGCGGAGAACAGGCGGCAGCTTTTGATCCCTCGGGGCTTTGCTCATGGATTTCTTGTGCTGAGCGATTTCGCCGAGTTTACCTACAAATGTGATGAGGTCTACCATCCGGAGGACGAGGGCGGCATCGCCTGGAATGATCCTGACATTGCGGTAGCTTGGCCGGATATGGGAGAGCTGATCCTGAGCGAGAAGGACAAAAAGAACCCCACGATGGCAGATCGCCCGGTGGAGTTTCAGGTGTGAATATATGGGAGAGGATAAGCCAAAGATTTCTGTTTTGATGGCTGTTTACGAGCCACGGCTGGACTGGCTGAAGGAACAGCTCATGTCATTGAATGCCCAGACCTATCCCAATCTCAGACTCTATGTGCGGGATGATTGTTCACCCGATGTTCCATTCGAGATGGTGAGGGCGCTTGTTGAGCAATGCATCACGTCCTTTCCGTATACCATTGAGCGCAACGAGCGAAACCTTGGTTCTACGAAGACCTTCGAGCGCCTGACCATGGAGGCAGAGGGCGATTATCTTGCCTATTGCGATCAGGATGATATATGGCTTCCAGAAAAGCTCAGCGTGTCAGAGACACAGATCGGTTCTGCGGGATTGCTTTGCGGAGATGTGATCCCCATTGATGCAGATGGCAGGAGACTTGCAAGCAGCATCACAGAGCTTAGACCGAGGATCATTCTTAAAGAAGGAGCCGGTCTTGGCGGCAGCTTGATTTACAGAAACTTTGTCATTGGCTGCACAATACTGATCCGAAGCGACATAGCAAAAGCCGCTGTGCCCTTCGCGCAAAGCA
Organism: Oscillospiraceae bacterium; assembly: GCA_902790375.1. GTDB lineage: Bacteria > Bacillota > Clostridia > Oscillospirales > Oscillospiraceae > Limivicinus. The sequence continues at coordinate 56,889 of CADARY010000012.1, forward strand.
TGGTGCATGACCACTATCTGGCGTGGTATTGTGCGCAGAAAAACGAAATTGCCGTGGCGAAACAACCGCTTTTATATTACAGGCGGCATGAGGGAAATCAGACAGCAGTTTTAATGAATGTCGTAACAAAACAGGACTATCTCCGTTTCCATTTGGGAGAGTTCCTTTCCCGAGTCTCCGATTTGTCGGAACGGTCGGATGGAGAGGAGCTGCGTGAGGCTGCTGAATGGGCACAGGCGCGCTGCGACAATGCGGCTAAAAAAAGAGGCGCAATCAGACGGCTTTGGGCTCTGCGCCGCGTGGATACCGCCACAACCCTGTTTGAAATCATTGGATTAAAACTTCCCGAGCCTCTGTTCCAATGGGCAATCAGACTGATCCGTTCGGGAAAACTGTGAGGCGATCAAAATGAAAATTCTGGTGACCGGCTCAACGGGTCAGTTGGGCCACGATGTTTGTGGCATCCTCTCGCAGCGCGGAATTAAACACAAAGGCGTGAGCAGTGCTGATTTTGATATTACAAGCAAAGAATCGACGCAAGCATTTCTTGAAAACTATCAGCCGGATGCAGTCATTCACTGCGCGGCGTACACAAAGGTCGATCTGGCCGAAGATGAAGCGGAGCGCTGCATGTGCGTCAACGCGGAGGGAACGCGGAATATCGCCGAAGCGTGCCGGGAGTGCGGCGCAAAGCTGCTCTATGTCTCCACAGATTATGTCTTTCCCGGTACGGGGGAAAAGCCCTGGGAGACCTGCGACCCGACCGGGCCGCTGAACGTCTACGGCAAAAGCAAGCTCGCAGGCGAAGCGGTGGTAAAGGAGCTGGTCGAAAAGTATTTCATCGTCCGCACCTCCTGGGTGATCGGCGAGCACGGGAACAACTTCGTCAAAACCATGCTGCGCCTTGCGGAGAATCACGACAGTCTGAGCGTGGTGGACGACCAGATCGGCTCGCCCACCTTTACAGCCGAGCTCGCCTCGCTGCTGTGCAGGATGATCGAAACGGAAAAGTACGGCGTCTACCACGCGACGAACGAGGGCTTCTGCTCCTGGGCGGAGTTGGCCGAGACGGTCTTCCGGTTCGCCGGAAAGAACGTGACCGTGCATCCCGTCAGCACGGAGGAATACGGCGCAAAGGCTCTGCGCCCGAAAAACTCCCGCCTGAGCAAGGCGTCCCTGGATGCGCGCGGCTTTGCGAGGCTGCCGGAGTGGGAGGAAGCGCTTGCGCTTTTTATGAAGGAGAGATTGCTGTAAATAAGGAAGCAGAAAAGATCGCCATTTTGCTGGCGTCCTATAACGGGGAAAAGTACATAGCGGAGCAGATCGAATCCCTGCTTAAGCAGACGGAAGCGGGATGGGAGCTGTTCATCCATGACGACGGTTCGACGGACTGCACGCCGGTAATTCTCCGCCGCTATGAGGCGCGGTATCCGGATCGAATCCACGTTCTGGACGGTCCCCCGTGCGGCGGCGCAAAGGACAATTTTCTCCGGATGCTGCGGGAGGTCCGGGCGCCCTATGTGATGTTCTGCGATCAGGATGACGTATGGCTTCCCGAAAAAATGGAAGTTACACTCGGGGAAATGAAACGGCTCGAGGTGAAGCACGGCGCGGAGAAGCCGCTGCTTGTGTTCACGGATCTGTGCGTGACGGATGAGCGTCTGCATCCCATCGCCGCGCGGCTGAGCGCCTATCAGAAGCTCGATCCGCGGCGCACAAAAGCGAAGGAGCTCATGATCCAGAATGTGATTACCGGCTGCACCGTCATGCTCAACCGCGCGCTGGTCAAACTTGCGATCAGGCCCGAGAACACCACCGGGATCATCATGCACGACTGGTGGTGCGCGCTGATTGCGGCCTCCTTCGGCGCTGTTTCCTATGTGGACCGAGCGCTTGTCCTGTACCGTCAGCACGGCGGCAACTCTGTGGGCGCGAAAAATCTGAACAGCCTGCGCTATTTAACAGCGAAAATCAGGAGACCGACAGGCATCCAAAATTCTCTGCTGGCAACACGGCGTCAGGCCGCGCTCCTTGCGGAGACCTTTCCCGGCGCGGACGCGATTTTCCGCGAATACGGGCGGCTCGGCGGCAAAAGGAAGGGCGAGCGGCTTCGCTTCTACGCGAAAAACGGAATTTGGAAAAGCGGCTGGCAGCGGAATCTGGGGCTGTTGGTCTGGGGGTAAAGGAAAGGATTTTATTAGCGTGAACACGGAAAAAAACCAACCGCGTGCGTCGATCATTATTATCGCGTACAACGACGAGGCGCATATCGAACGGGCGATACAGAGCGCCTGTAATCAGACCGAAAGCAATATTGAGATCATTTGTGTTGACGACGGATCCATGGACTCTACCTATGAGCGCATGTGTCAGTGCGCGGCCCGGGATGATCGGATCAAAACGATCACCCAGCCGAACAGCGGGATTCTCGCCGCGCGGTACGCGGGCCTTCAGCAGGTTTCCGGCGAATATACCCTGCTTATAGACTCGGACGATTTCCTTTTACCGGACGCAGTAAGAACGGCATACGACGCTGCGGACAAGCTCGGTGCGGACGTTCTGGAATACGGGATCAAACTTGAAAAGAGCAGCACTGACCCTCCATCCGAAGTGGTGTGGCGCTACTCAGAACGCTATTATTCCCAGGACAAGCCGCTGCCTGAGGCGATCAGCGGACCCGAACTGATTAATGCCTGCTATGCCGATCGGGCAATGCCATGGAATGTCTGGAACAAGCTGTACGATACTGCGTTACTGCGGAGAGCCTTGCGGGAATACCGGGGAGAACGGATCTGCATGTGTGAGGACATGCTGATTACGCTGATGGTTCTGTGCCATGCGAAGCATTACGCGCGCATAGATGCGAAGCTGTATTCGCATCTGGTCGGAGGCGGAATGTCTTCAACATCAGATAGTATGGGTTCTTCTGAGCACATAAAGCGCAGGGGTATTGAATGGCTCGTCCTGAAGCTGGCGCGGGAATGGCTGAACAGAATCGCTTATCCCCAAATTGAAATCACTCGTGGTATGGAGGCGTTCGGCTGGGAAATCCTGGAAAGCACGATTGCCAGCCTGACTACGAGAAACTCTCGGGCCGTGCTTGCGGAGTACCTCGTCCAGCTTTCACAGCTTTGTAAAGCGGAGGAATTCTCGGACCTGTTGAGCATATGCATCGAACGTCAGCAGGCCCTTCTGGTACAGTCAGCAAAAGAGGAGCGGCAGCTCGGCGTAGACCTGCGCCAGGAGCGCGAGCGGGCCGCGCGGCTGGAGGAGGATAAGCGACGGCTCAGCGAAGTCCTGGGGCAGCAGCGCACACAGATCGCACAGCTTGAGGCGCAGAACCGCAATCTCAGCGTGAGCTTTGAGACCATCTCCAATTCGACCTGCTGGAGGATCACAAAACCGGTTCGTGTTGTTTTGGATACAGTAAAGGCATTGCCGTACAAAGGGAAAGCGTATATCCTTCTTGCTAAAAAGGCGGCCGTTATTCTGAGGACTCAGGGAGCCAAAGCGGTTTTTGAAAAGTACAGACAGAGAAGGCTTCGCTTGCGTAAAGCATACAATCTGACGGGATCAGGTCGTGTTACCCGCAATTCCTTTGTCGATGATGCAGGGGAAGAACAGGAGCCTGTCATTCCACAGGAATGGCTTGATATTCAACGGCAAAAGCCGCTGATTTCGATTGTGATTGCAGCAAAACGCCTGGATGTGCGCGCTCCGTATCTGAAAAAAGCGCTTGCGTCCTTATGTGCACAGCGCTACCAAAACCTGGAGGTCATTGTCGTTGCGGATGCGGTGGATATGCCCTTTGTCCAGGAGCTGATACGCTCCTTTGATGCGCAAATCACACTGAGAAGCGTTATGCTGGAATGTGATGCGCAGAATCGGTGGGCGTATTGGTGTGAGGGCATATCTGCGGCGAGTGGGGATCTGATTGGTTTCCTGGAGCAGGAGGACACGCTGAGTCCCAATTGCCTGGCCTATGTGCTTGAGGCATATAATGAGTCAATGGTCAAAAACTGTGAGCTTTATCTGATTCCGGATGAATCGCAGACGAAAGACGATGAGACACGTTTTAAGGATTGGAAGTCTGGAGCCGGCTGGCATTGCGGCGGAGCGGATGGCTTGCTGCACTTCGGCGTGTTTGACAAGAGGCGTTTTCTGTCCGATCAAGCCGCATTTGAACAATGGCTGCTCTCCTTGAAACCGGAGCAGATTTTTGTCGCGCCTTGGGTCGGCTGCCGTGAAGCCGCGATAGAAAATCTTTGGGGCGATAACAGCGTCAAATGCCTTGCGTTCTACCTGCCTCAATTCCATGAGATTCCCGAGAATAACCGGTGGTGGGGAGAGGGCTTCACAGAATGGGTGAATGTCAGGAAGGCCGAGCCTCTCTATCAGGGCCATCATCAGCCCAGAATCCCGGGCGAGCTGGGGTATTACAATTTGGGCGGAGCGGAAGGAGCCGAGATTCAGAAAAAACAGATCGCGCTGGCCAGGGAGTACGGTCTTGCGGGCTTCTGTTATTACTATTACTGGTTCGACGGCGGAAAGCGCCTGCTGGAAATGCCGCTGGACAGGCATCTTCACGATAAGACGATGGACTTCCCGTTCTGTCTGTGTTGGGCGAACGAAAACTGGACGCGCCAATGGGACGGACAGCAGAGTGAAATCCTCATGCCTCAAACCTATCAGCCCGGTTGGGCCGAGCAATTTATTCTTGACCTGTTGCCCTATCTGAAGGACGAGAGATATATCCGCGTCAACGGAGCGCCTTTCCTGTTGATTTACAATTTGCAGGATATTCCGAATCCTTCCGAGGCAATCAACACCTGGCGGGCGGTTGCGGAGCAAAACGGCATAGAAAGGCTGCATATCTCTGCGGTAAGACGGACGATGGAGTCCGGCGAGCTGGAGTTGTCCGGGCATTCTCTGGACTCCCTGACAGACTTCCCGCCGCATCTTCTTGGGCTTGTGAACATCGACCATGATGAGGACGTCAGATTCAGGCTTCCCCACGGACAGGTAAAGGATTATCGAAAAGCGGCCAGCTTCTGCGCGGAGATGCCCAAACAGAATTACACCTATTTCCGTACGGCCATGCTGGAATGGGACAATACCGCCAGACGGGGGAAAAAAGCTTACATATTTGAAGATTTCTCCATGAAAGAGTATCAGAAATGGCTTTACGCCGCAAAGAGATATACGCTCCGTCAGAACCGCCCCGGAGAGGATCTTGTGTTTATCAATGCCTGGAATGAATGGGCTGAGGGTACGTATCTGGAGCCATCTGAACCGTGGGGCAGAGCCGCTCTCGACGCGACGAAAGAAGTGCTGGAGAGGAGATAACGATCAACATGAATAAGAGTATTTCCGTGATTGCACCGGCATACAACCATGAAAAATACATTGAATCGTGCCTCTGGTCCATCGCAAAGCAGAGCTGCAGGGAAATGGAGCTCATCGTTCTGGACGACTGTTCAAAGGACAGAACGCGGGATATTATCCAGCAGGTGCTCGCACAGGAGAGCTTCTGCGAAAGATTCTCCATGGGCGTCAGGTTTATTCCGCACGAGAAAAACAAAGGTGCACATGATACCATCAACGAGGGCCTGATGATGGCGAAGGGGAATTACCTCGCCGTTATCAATACCGACGACGCCTTTGGAGAGGAGCATCTTGAACTGCTTTTGGACGCCTGCGAGCGGGAGAACAGTGAATTTGCATTCGGCGGGGTTCGTGTGGTCGATGAAAATGACCGGCTGGTCAACGAAGGATATGGGAAGGCCATCATGAAGTATCAGGATACGGCGCGCATGTGTCCGACCATTACGATGGCCCTGACCAGAGGCAACTCCACAATCAGCACGGGGAACATGGTCTTTACCGCAAGACTCTATCGGGAACTCGGAGGATTCAGAAACTATAAATACGTACATGACTGGGATTTCGCGCTGCGCGCCGCACTGATCACGGAGCCAGTTTTCGTTCCGGAGGCGTATTACGTTTATCGGCTGCATGGAGGAAACACCATCAGTGAAATTGCAGGCCACCCGGAAGAAGCCGACAAAACGGAAAACGCGGAAGACGGTTCGACTCCAAACCCGTTGATTCAATTTATGCAGAAAATCCTGAGAGGCGAATATACCAACACGAGAATTCCTTGGTTTCCTGTCTGGGAGTATTTCTTTCAGTACAAAAAATACTACTCCGATGATACCAACGCCAAGTCGGCATGGGCCGAGGCAAAAAAACTACAGTAACAGGATGAAATCCGGTGAGACAGTCCAACTGATTGACCATTAAACAATTGATGAAAACTTCAATTTGTCGGCACATCAACAAACCTGCAGAGCGGACAATTCAAGTATTCGGTTGGGGTTCAATACCAGGATGCGAAAGTTCAAAAAATGAAGTTTATTTATTTCTGGATGACGAAGCACATCGTGTCTATTACAAACTCGCATCCGGTCAGGAGCGTCCGGATGTCGCGGCTGCGCTGGGTGATCCCCGGCAGCTTCATGCTGGCTTTTCTGTAAGGACTGTTCTTCCGGATGATTTTACCATGACGGAGAATGTTGAGATTGGTTTCTGTGTTGTAAACAGAGAAGAAAAACAAGTCGCGGAATTGACAAGAGGGACTGTCAAAATGGTCTTTGAGAACGCAGATGAACGTATACAAACAGCATCGCAGCCTGGAGTATTCTGAACCCGCTGATGACATTGCTGATCATGCGCGTCGTGTTTGGTCACTTCTTTGGCAGCGCGATCCCAGATTCTAGTTTCCCACTCACCGGACCAGGTGCGCAAGCTGTGCAATAAGGTACTCTGGCTTCATTAGGGGCGGCAGATCGACTTTGGAGAAACCGGGGGAATATGTGACCGTTACCAGGCATTTCTGCATGGAGAAATCAAACTATGAACGTCAGCGTCATCATCCCCACGCTCAACGCAGAGCGTTGGATCACCCGACAACTGAATATGCTGCTGAGCCAGACCGTGGAGGCAGAGATCATCGTCATTGACTCCGGCTCGGCGGACAGTACGCCCGCCATTGTCAGGCGCTTTGCCCCGCGCGTGCGGCTGCTGGAGATTCCGCCCAGGGACTTCGACCACGGCGGCACGCGGGATTACGCCCTGCGGCAGAGCACGGGGGATTATGTGCTTTTCTTTACTCAGGATGCCATACCGACGGATACCCGCTGCATCGAAAAGCTGCTCGCGGCCTTCTCCGCCCCGGATGTCGCGGCGGCTTACGGCAGGCAGATTGCTTACCCCGACGCCCCGGAATACGAAAAACTGACCCGGCAGTTCAATTACCCGGATCAGCCAAGAGTCTGGCGGGAGGCGGACATTCCCCGCTACGGGGTCAAGGCGTATTTCTTTTCCGACGCCTGCGCCGCCTACCGGAGAGACGCCTATCTTGCCGTCGGCGGCTTTGACGCGCCCATCATCACCAACGAGGATATGATGATGGCGGGCAAGCTGCTCCACGCGGGATACGCGCTGGCCTATACGCCGGAGGCGGCGGTGCATCACTCTCACCGCTATACGCTGGGAGAAGAATACCGCCGCAACAAAAAAATCGGCCTCGTCATGGAGCAGTACCGGCCACGTCTCACAGGCGCAGAGGCTGACGCCGAGGGCTGGCGCATGCTCCGCTTTGTCGGCGGTGAGCTTGCACGGGAGGGACGCATCGGCGAACTGTTTGACTTTTTAGCGCACGTGTGTGTCAGGTTCGCAGGAAACCGGATTGGAAAACGCAAGGGAAAGCGGAGCGGGACATGAGGCTGATTGTCCTGCTCTCCGCACGCCCCCGCAGGAAAAACGAATGAATGACAGACAGTATTGGGCGGATTCGCAGTACATCCTTTTTGCGAATCCGCCCAATATTTTTTTACAATATTCATGTATTACTGCGCAGGCGGTAGGTCCGGATGTATTTTTCCGGCTCGGCCCCGCCCGCCAGATAGCGCAGCAGGATCTCGGCGCAGGCGCGGCTGTCGCTGTCGGCCCGGTGGTGGTTGAGATCAATGCCGTAATAAGCGCACATGTCGTTGAGCCTGTGGCTGATGCCGGGCAGCAGGCTGCGGCCCATGATGACGGTGCAGAGGCCTTTGGCGCTCGGCTTCCAGTCGATGCCGTAATCGCAGAGGCAGCGCCGCAGCACCCCCATGTCGAAGCTCAGGTTATGGGCTGCCAGGACGCCGGAGGACATAAGCGGCTCGATCTGCTCCCAAAGCCGGGGAAAGGTCGGCGCGCCGGCCACGGACTCTTCGCTGATGCCCGTGAGGCGGGTGTTGAACCAGTCAAAGGGCTGCTCGGGATCGACCAGGGAATAGAACTCCTCCACGATCTGGCCGTCCTCAATGACGCTGATGCCGATGGCGCTCATGCGGCTGTTGTATCGGTTCGGTGTCTCCACATCAAAGACTATGTATCTCATGGTATCCTCCCGATCCGCAAAAGCGGATCGCTTTCATTATACCCGGGCTTTGCGCGCTGCGCAAGAGGGGGCTTTGCTTTTGACCCGTTCCGCGGTACATCGTTTCCAAACGGACCTCGGCAGCAGGTTTCGTGGGAATTGAAATGTTGCTGCAAACAACACAGAACCGCAGAATTGGCGCAAATTAAACAATTTAACGCTTGCTTTGGCAACATTTCTCTTGACCACCTGGGAGAAATATGCTATCATCTGTTAAAACCTGTTTTGAATCTGAGGAGGAATTTCCAATGCGTACACTGTCCTTACCGCTTCTCGCTGAGACCGTTGTCTCCCGGCGAAAGGCGCTCAATATCACCCAGGCGCAGCTTGCGGCCAGGGCCGGGATCAACCGCTCGGTTCTGTCCGGACTGGAAAACGGAACGCATAAGCCCTCGATTGACCAGCTGGAGGCCCTTGCGGCCGTGCTGGGCTTTGAGCCGACGGAGGTCTTTGCCGAACAGAGCGGCGAGGCGGTGCAGCTTGACCGGCAATACAAGATCGCTGTCGCGGGCGCGGGCTATGTGGGCCTGTCCCTCGCGGTCCTGCTGGCCCGGCGCCATGAGGTCACGGCCGTCTGCACAAAGGAGGAAAAGGCGGCGATGATCAACGCCTGGCGCTCGCCGATCCAGGACGATTATATCGAGAAGTATCTGGCCGAGGCCGGGGCGGGGAAGCGGGAGCTGCGGCTTCACGCGACGACAGACGGCGCCGCGGCCTATGCGGATGCCGACTTTATCATCCTGGCCGTCCCGACAAACTATGATCCCAAGACCAATTATTTTGACTGCTCCGCTGTTGAGTCGGTGCTGAAGCTGATACAGGAGGCCACCGCGGAGCGGGCGGAAAAGCCTGTTGTCGTCATCAAGTCCACCGTGCCCGTGGGCTATACGGCCCACACGAGAAAGCTTTTCGGCATGGACAGGCTTCTTTTCAGCCCGGAGTTTTTGCGCGAGTCCAAGGCCCTCTATGATAATCTCTATCCCAGCCGCATCATTGTGGGCAGCGATGCGGGCAATGAGGAGCCTGCGCGGGTCTTTGCCTCCCTGCTCCAAGAGGCGGCCATCAAAAGGCCCGTGCCCACGCTCTTCATGGGCACCACCGAGGCGGAGGCGACCAAGCTCTTCGCCAATACCTATCTCGCCCTGCGGGTGAGCTATTTTAACGAGCTGGACACCTATGCCGAGATCAAGGGCCTCGACACCTCCTCTATCATCAGGGGGGTGTGCCTGGATCCCAGGATCGGGGATTATTACAACAATCCCTCCTTCGGCTACGGCGGCTACTGCCTGCCCAAGGACACCAAGCAGCTTCTGGCAAACTACCGGGATGTGCCCGAGAATCTGATCCATGCCATCGTAGAGAGCAACCGCACCCGCAAGGACTTCATCGCCGACCGGGTCCTGGAGATCGCGGGGACCTATGGCAGCAGCGAGGCCTATTCCGCCGAGAAGGAGAGCCGGCAGAAGGAGCTGGTGGTGGGCGTCTACCGCCTGACCATGAAGGCAAACTCCGACAATTTCCGCGCGTCCTCCATCCAGGGAGTCATGAAGCGTATCAAGGCCAAGGGGGCCGCCGTGGTGATCCATGAACCGACGCTGCCCGACGGCTCCACCTTCTTCGGCAGCGTCGTGGTCAATGATCTGAAGAGGTTTAAGAGCATGTGCGGCTGCATCATCGCAAACCGCTATGACCGCGCGCTGGATGATGTGAAGGAAAAGGTCTACACCCGGGATCTGTTTCAGCGGGACTGAGGGCCGCCATGGCGCATTACAGAAGCCTCAACGCCGCCCTGCGGGAGCGCTTCGGCGAAAAGCTCTGCAAGCTTGCCCTGGACGGCGGCTTCACCTTTGTATTGCTGATTCAAGCCGATACCCACATAGGAAAAAATAAGATTCATCCGTTTGAACAGGGGGTGCCATCATGAAAAGATTACTCGCGCTGCTTCTTGCGGCCGTGCTCTGTCTGTCGGCTGCGTCGACAGCCGCGGCTGAAAATCCGGCCTCGTGGGAACTCACTGAAAAAATCGTTGTCCTGTACGGCGCAAACGGGGCGGCCGCCGCCGACAGGATCAGCCAACTGCTGGGAGAGCTGGAGACGGTCGACGCCGCCGCCGCAGAAAAATGGACGGCAATCCTGCAGCTCTGGCACGGCAGTGAGCTGACCATAAACGAAGAAATCCTCCCGGACGGTCTGCCGGACACGGATGAGCTCTGCCTTGTCGCCCTGGGATTTCAGCTCGATCCGGACGGAAGCATGAAGGAGGAACTCATCCATCGCCTGGAGACTTTAAAACGCTGTGCGCAGAAGTATCCCAACGCTGTAATCGTCTGCACCGGCGGCGGTACAGCGCGGGATAATCCTTCCGCCACGGAAGCCGGAGAAATGGCAAAATGGCTTCGGGACAACGGGATCGAGCCCTCGCGCATCCTTGTGGAGGACAAGTCCCGGACCACGGCGCAGAACGCAGTCTATACCCTGGACCTTCTGAAAAAAGAATGCCCGAAGGTCTCCGGGCTTGCGATCATATCCAGCGATTATCACATTGCGACCGGGGCGCTGCTGTTTGGGGCGGAACTCATATTGCGGGAGGAACCCGATATGCACGTCATCTCAAATGCAGCGTGGAAGGCGCCCGGCGGTACGCTCTCCCGCATGTTTCAGGCGGGCGCCCTGATCGAGCTGCTCGGGGACAAACAGACCGCCTATGATATTTACTTTGATACCTATGACATTCATGAGATCCTTCCGCTCGCCTGAAATACAAAGCCGAACAGATTCCGCGCGCTTACCCTGCCTGCGCGGTCCCGAAACAGAAAAAAACTTGACAAGCCTGTACAGCTTCGATATAGTATCTGTGAACACTTTACGGCCGGGAACCGCAGATTTGCTGCGATTCACATCCGTCACAGACATTTTTACAGGTATTATTTCAGGAGACAACGATCATGAGCGAAAACATTATTTACTGTTACTCCGGCTCCGGCCACTGCCTGGACATGGCCAGGAATATCGCGTCCCGTCTGGGCGACACGGACATTGTCCTGATGCGCTCCTTCCCTGAGAAGACCGACGCCACCGAGGCAAAGCGCGTCGGCTTCATCTTTCCCTGCTACGGCGGCGGCCTGCCGGGGCATGTGGAGCAGTATCTGAAGGTAATCAAAATCGCCCCGGATGCCTACAGATTTGCGGTGGAGCAGTTCGCCGGATACATGGGCTGCGGCCTGCACAAGATCGACGAAATCGTGGGTCTCGACTACTGGAACACGATCTCCAACCACTCCACCTGCATCTGGCTGATGCCGCACAGCCTCAGCTTCCCGCCCACGTCGAAGGAGAGCGCGCAGGCCCGCATCGACAGGAAAGCCATGGAGGTTGCCGCCGCGGTCAAGGCTATGAAGAAGAGCGAAAGAAAGCCGCCGGAGAAGGCGTTCTTCGCGCTCGAGAGCAAGGCCTTTTCCAAAATGCATCCCAGGCGCGTCAGAAAATTTTGGGTCAACGACGCCTGCATCGCCTGCGGCACCTGCGCCCGGGTGTGTCCCCGCGGCAACATCGAGCTGCGGGAGAAGAAGCCGACCTTCGGCACTGACTGTATCGGCTGCCTGAGCTGCGTGCAGTACTGCCCGAAGCAGGCGATCAATGTGGGCAAAATCACCGAGAAGCGGGAGCGCTTCCCGAACAAAAACGTGAAGGCGGCGGATCTGACGAAAAAGGTCATCCACATCGACTGAACAGCGGGGGAGAAGCGCTGCCCTGCGGAATATGCGAAAGCACCGGTCAAGCCCTCTCGGGTCTGACCGGTGCTTTCTTCAGCGCCGCCGTCTGATTTTCTTCTGCGGCCTGTCGGGGCCGACGATGTCCTCGCGCCGGTTCCAGTTCGGATCGGAGTAGCTGCTCTCCTGGATCATGTAGTCCCCGTCCCGGTGCTCCTCGTCCGTGAAGACGGAGCCCTCCGCCCGCAGGGTTTTGCGCTTCATCACCACGGGGTCGAGCTTCGAGAAGGCCTTGAGGATCAGAAAGCTCTGCAGATAGGCGACAAGGCCGAAGCCGCAGACGGCCCAGAGATAGGTGAAGAGATTCACGGCGTCGGGATTCATGACGAAGCTGATGTAAAAGGCCGCAGCCGCAAGCAGGATGCAGAGCACCGTCCAGGGGAAGGCCGCCGCGCCCAGGAGCCAGGCGTTGCGCAGGGTGTTCCCGACTGTGTTCTTATAGCGGGCCTGGAGAGGGAAGAGGTAGACAAAGCCGAAGAGAAACAGAAAGACCAGAAGATAAAAGGTGATCTGATAGAGCCTGCCGGCAGCGCCCTCGAGATTCTGCACGGCCCAGTAATAGGCCCCGAGAAAGAGCAGGATCAGCAGGCAGATCAGCCACAGGATCGTCGCCTGTTTGAAATTGCGCCTGAAGGCCAGCCAGAAATCCCGGAAAACCAGGCCCGTGTCCCTGTCCTCCTCGTACACGAACTGCAGCGTGCAGGTGTACAGCGCCGTCAGGGAAGCGCCGATCGTGAAGACGGGGAGGGAGAAGAGCACGAACATGAGATTGCAGATCACGATATCCGCGAATCTGCTCAGGGCCGTCATGAGCGGCCCGTCGGAATCAAAGAGCTTCATTTTGCCGACCTCCGATCGAGAGATAAAATCAGGGGTGCCGGATGACGGCACCCCAAAGAATGCGTTTTCGAGTTCGGGTGTAATTACTTGATAGCGCCCTGAACCATGCCGTCCATGATGTGCTTCTGCGCGATCAGGAAGATCACGATCATGGGGATCATGGCGAGCAGAGCCGCCGTCAGGATCATGTCCCACGACTTCACGAAGGAGCCGACGAAGGCCTGCACCGCGACGGGCAGGGTCTTGTTCGGATTGTTCTGGCCCAGCAGAATGGAGGGGAGCAGGTAGTCGTTCCAGATCCACATGCCGTTGAGGATCGTGACGGTCACGATCGTGGGCTTGAGAAGCGGGAAAATGATGCGGAAGAAGGTGCCCTCGGGAGAGCAGCCGTCGATGGCCGCGGCCTCCTCCAGCTCGTAGGGGATGCCCTTGATGAAGCCGGTGAGGATGAACACCGTCATGGCACCGCCGAAGCCGCAGTAGGCAAAGATCAGGCCGGGCAGCGTTCCGTTCATACCCAATCCAATGTATTTTCCCACTTCGCGGAAGGTGGCGATCAGCGGGAGCATAACCACCTGGAAGGGGATGATCATGGAGGAGATGAAGGTCATATAGATGACGGTGGACCATTTGGTCTTGTTGCGGCAGATGACCCATGCGGACATGCCGCCGAACACGGCCAGCAGAACCAGGGAGATGATGGTGACCACGGCCGAGGAGCCGAAGGCGCGCCAGAAGGAGAAGTTCTTGTTGTTCACGACCGCGCTCAGGTTGGAGGCAAACTGCTTGAAGCTTGCCCCCGTGGCGGAGATTGGGTTCTGCACGATGGCGGCCTGGGTCTTGAAGGAGTTCAGAACCACCAGCGCGAAGGGGAACAGAATGTAGATTGCAAGAAGAACGGCGATGATCGTCAGAATAACCGCCCTGGACGTCTTCATTTTCATTACATTTCGACCTCCCTCTTATTGGAGATGCGCACCTGCAGCAGCGAAACGCAGGCCAGGATGATAAAGAAGAGGATGGCCTTGGCCTGGGCATAGCCGTACTGGTCACGTGCAAAAGCGGTATTGTAGATATTCAGCGCAATCATCTGCGTACCGTTTGATAGGCGCTTGCCCATGAAGCCTCTCACAGTGCCGCCGCCGTTGGTTAAGGCAAGGTTCACGTCGAACTGCTTGAACGCGGAGGTCAGGGTCAGGAAGGTGCAGATGGTGAAGGTGGCGGCGATCATGGGGATCTTGATCTTGAAGAGGGTCGCGATGTCGCTCGCGCCGTCGATCTGCGCAGCCTCCAGCACGTCCTTGGGGACGGTGGCGAGACCGTTGATGTAGATCAGCATGATGTAGCCCGCGTACTGCCATACATACACGACGATGATGGCGATGAAGGCCGTCTTGGTTGTGGCGAGGGCAGAATGCGGAGAGTTGAGGATTTTGGTGAGCACATTGGAGAAAATGAACTGCCAGATGTAGCCAAGGACGATGCCGCCGATCAGGTTCGGCAGGAAGTAGGCGGCGCGGAAGAAGCCCACGCCCTTGAGCTTGGTGGTGCAAAGCAGAGCCAGCAGGAAGGCCACGAGGTTCACCATGATCATGTTCACGATCACGAACAGGACTGTGATCAGCAGCGACCACATGAAGGCCGGATCCTTAAACATGGCCTGGTAGTTTTCAATGCCGACCATCTTCGTGTAGAAAACGCCGTTCCAGTCCGTGAAGGAGTAGAAAATACCGACGAACATGGGGATGATGACGGTAACGATGAATGTGAAGATCAGGGGGAAGAGGAAAATAAAGTTGATGATGGCGCGGTGGTGCAGGACGGTGGGGATGAAGTAGATCCCGGCCAGAACCATCAGGGCACCCAGAACCAGAAACATACCGCGCATCGCACCGAGGCCGGCGTAGTTCTTGGTGATGTCAAAATACAGCGCGGCGAGCATCAGCACAAAGCCGACAATCAGGAGCGCCATTGAGAGGGCTTTCTTTCCAGAGGTGTTTTCGTTCATATCGCTGAACACTCCCTTTTCACTGTCTTTACTCCCAAAATGGAGCAGGACGGCGACTGAGCCGCCGCCCTGTTATGATGCGGGTACGCGGGAATTACTGGTTGACTGCATCAGGAATGGTGACGGTCATATCCTCGATGAAGCCGTTGATGTCAATGGCGCCCATCGCGAAGTCTTGGAAGATGCCGCCTATAAAGTCCTCAGCCATGTTCGCGGGCTGGTCGAGGAAGTGCCAGGAAGAGGTCTTGCCTCTGGCGGTGAAGTCGGCGATGGTGGGAGCGAACGGGTCGTTCGCAACGACGGTGCAGCTCTTGAAGGGGCTGTTCAGACCGGCTTCCTGAACCATGATCTGCTGGCCGTCGGGGCCGGCAAGCCACTGCAGGAAGGCCAGAGCCTCGTCAACCTTGCCCTCTTTGTAGACAGCCCAGTGTGAAGGAGGATTGGTCAAGATGGTGTCGATGCCTTCCTCGAAAGCGTAGGGGATCATGCCGCACTCGAAGTTGCCGGCTGCGGCGTAGAGCTCCTTGTACTGGTCGGTCAGGGAAGCACCGATCCAGGAGCCCTGGGTCACAAAGGCGTAGTTGCCAGCGGCGAAGCCGGAGACCTGGAGGTCATAGTTGCCGGAGACGAGGAGGGCGGGGTCGGAGTACTTGTTGAAGAGATCGACCATCGCGGCGAAGTCGGCGAAGCGCTGCTCGTCCAGCTTGCCCTCTTTCATCATAAGATCAAAATACGTGGAGTCGTCACGAGCAAGACCGGCGTCGAGATAGTTGCAGAAGAGATGGTTGCCGGTGGACCAGTAGAGCTCCTTGGAATTGGCGCAGTAGCCGATGACGGCCTTGATGCCGAGCTCGTCCTTCATGGAGTCGAGCTTCTCGAAGGCGGCCTTCATGGACTCGGGCCCTGTGATGGAGGCGGGGTCAATGCCAGCCTTGTCAAGGATGGACTTGTTGTAGGCAAGACCAATGGCCTCGGTGGTGTAGGGGAAGCCGACGGTGGCACCGGTGGAGTCGATGAACTCGGCCTCGGTATCGGCGGCCCAGGGCTGATCGGCCATATCGACCATCATGCCGGTCCAGTTGGAGAAGTCAGGCGTGCCCTCGCAGGTGAAGATGTCGGGCATGTTGCCGGCCTGATAACGCTGCTTCAGCTCGGACTGGAGATCGACGCCGCCGCCAAGAGAATTGACTTCGACGTGCTTACCGGTTGCCTGCTCATAGACTTCGGCGGCGTGCTGCAGAGCATTGGCAATTTCAATTTTGCCATTGAAGAGAATGATGCCGTCATCAGCTGCAAACGCGGCTGTGGGCAGCAGTGCGACGAACATCGTCAGCACCAGGAAGATTGCAAGATACTTCTTCATACTGTTTTCCTCGCTTTTTCATAAAATTTTCGGACGGGTCTACCCCGCCTGCTTGATTGATTCTACCATTTTGACAGGATAAAATCAATCTCATTTTGTTCGTTCCGACGAATCTGGGCGTTTTGTACGAAGGCTAATTCAAAAAATTATAGCATTTGCCCAATTGACAAAGCTGTATTTTCGGTTCCTTAAAAACCGGCCCTTTGAGCAGCCCTGTGAGAACAAAATTATGTAACCTCGGGTTACTATATTATTTATCATTTTCGCGGCGGGAATCGACAGGCACGGGAGAGGCCACAAGATAGGCGCCTGCACAGCCTGCTGCACCACAAGCTGTAGATGCGCGGAACGCGAGAAATTGATAAATCAGTTGCAATTAATTACAAAACGTCACATTTATTCGACATTTCACGAAGAATTGTTCACGGGAATGAAAATCACAAAACCACAATATATTGTGCCGGAGGAGGATTGAGAGCAGATTCGGCACAGCATATGGGAAAGAAAAACGGAGAAGGAGGGAAGGGGAAAATGGACGCAAATTAGCGCATTTACACAAATTTAATAAATCACTTTACATAACGGTCGTTTTATGTTATTCTTAAGCCACGGAAAGAAGGGGGGGTCTGCAATGGTTAAGCGTATGTTATCTCTTATCCTTTGCCTCACAATATTTGTTCTTTTGGTTCCTGCCGCGGCGATGGCCTGGGACGGCATCGTTGCAGTGACGCTGGAGCCGGGCGATACCGTCTACGATATCTGCCGGGCATACAACGTGGACTATTATGACGCCAGGGACGTGATCCTGGCTCTCAACGGCTTTGAGGAGGAGTGGCAGCTTGCAACGCTGTATCCGGGAAACACGATCCTGCTTCCGGTGAATTACGGCGTCACGGAGACCTACAACGCGCCTGCGCCGGAGGATGATTATCCTGCCGATGCGGTCCTGTTTTACGTCGTGCCCTATACCATCCACAACGGCGACACCATTGAGAACGTGTACAATCGCTGGGGCCTGCGTTATGAGACCTATGCCGGCCTGATCCGCAGCCTCAACGGCGTGGAGGATCTGGACGCGCTTACGGTGGGGACGACCTATTATCTGCCCACGACGTCTGAGAATGTGCAGACCGGCTCTGCTGTCGCGGTTGTCTGCCATATCATGCGCTACGGCGAGAACGCGGCTGATGTGTACTATGACTACGGCATCAATTACGGCCGTTACAGCAATATCCTGATGGCCTTCAACGGCTGGAGAGATCTGACCCGGCTCGGCGTCGGCGATCAGCTCCTGATCCCGGTCATCTAAAAAATGAAAAACGGGCTTTCTGCGGGAAGTCCGTTTTTCGGCTCCACCCGTAAAGGCTGCCGCTTCCGAGGCATATTGATTAAATGAGCGCCGGATCTGTCGGCAATACCCGGCAGCCTGGGAACGCGGTCTGCGTCCAAAAGAAAATCTGCATTTTCCGGAGAACGGTCGTATGAAAAGGTACAAGCTAAAACACCAGAAGATAATCGGCGCGATCCTGCTGCTGGCCCTGGTCTTGCTGCTGGGCGCCTGCTCGCGCATCGCAGCGGTTCAGATCCCGCCGCTCCCGACGCCGAGAAGCAGCCAGCCCGAGGCGACTGCGGACATCATGGCGCAGCCGACGCTTTCCCCGATAACGCCGCCGCCGGTTTTGAGCCCGGCCCCGACGGCACAGATGCCCGCGCCGACGCTTCCTCCCACGCCCGCGCCGGTACAGACGCCGCCTCCCACACCCACGCCGGAGCCTGTGCACGAGGACCCGAATACCCCGCACCTGCGCATCGAAAACGCGACGCTGCCTCAGAATATGGAGCCCTACGGGATCGTGGATCTGCACGGGGAAATCTATACGGACAAGGGCGTGATCGCCCAGGTCTGCGGGAGGATCTACAACAACGACACCGGGCAGAACGACCAGATCTGCATGTATTATCCCTATGAGCCCTATTTCAGCCTGGCGGGCACGGTCAACTCCAAGCTCATCTTCGGCGTGCTGGAGCCCGGCCATTACTCCTATATCGTCTCGGCGATCGCGGAGAACAATTCCTTCTCCAGCGGGGAGCAGGTTCTGATCGAGCATGCCTTTGAAATCTACTATCCCTGAGTAGGGAAAAACCATATGGGGCTGTCTCAAAACAAAGCAATCCCTGCATAAATATGAATGTCGTAGGGGCCGATGCCCTCATCGGCCCGCCGTTTTGCAGCATTCTGCGTTTTTCGGACAAGCTCTCTTTTCTGCCTTGACAGATACCCCCATGGGGTATATAATGAGCCCGAAAAGAGGTGATCCGCCGTGTCCGAAAAGACGCCTGAGCAGCGGGAGTGCTGCGGCTGTCACAAAACAAAGGCGCGTTCCGAGGAGGAGGTCAGGCGGCTTGTCAATCGGCTGAGCCGCATTGAGGGACAGATCCGCGGCATCCGCGGCATGCTGGAACGGGACGCCTACTGCCCGGACATTCTCGCCCAGGCGGCGGCTGCCAACGCGGCCCTCAACGCCTTCAGCCGGGAGCTGCTGTCGAGCCATATCCGCTCGTGTGTGGTAAACGATGTGCGCGCGGGGAATGATGAGATTGTGGACGAGCTGCTGGCTACGCTGCAAAAAATGATGAAATAAGGTCGTGATCTTTTGAAGCAATACAATATCAGCGGCATGAGCTGCGCGGCCTGCTCCGCCAGGGTCGAGAAGGCCGTGTCCGCGGTGCCCGGCGTGGAGGCCTGCTCGGTCAGCCTGCTGACAAACTCCATGGGGGTCGAGGGGACTGCCGACGAGCAGAGCATCATCACCGCAGTCGAGCAGGCAGGCTACGGCGCAAGCCCGAAGGGCAAGGAGCAGAGCGCCGCATCCGCGGAGGAGGACGCCCTGCGCGACCGGGAAACGCCGGTGCTCAGGCGGCGTCTGCTTGCCTCCCTGGGCTTTCTGCTCGTGCTGATGTATATCTCCATGGGGCATATGATGTGGGGCTGGCCGCTGCCGCGCTTTCTGGACGGGAACCACACAGCCATGGGCCTTGCCCAGATGCTGCTGGCCATCGCGGTCATGGTCATCAACCAGAAATTTTTCATCAGCGGCTTCCGGGGTCTCCTGCACCGCGCGCCCAATATGGATACGCTCGTGGCGCTCGGCTCCGGCGCGTCCTTCGTCTACAGCGTCTATGCGCTCTTTCGCATGACAGGGGCGCAGATCGAGGGCGGCAGCGATGCCGCCATGGTCTGGATGCATGAATTTTATTTTGAATCCGCCGCCATGATCCTGACGCTCATCACCGTGGGCAAAATGCTCGAGGCGCGCTCCAAGGGGAAGACGACGGACGCGCTGAAGGGGCTCATGAAAATCGCGCCGAAAACCGCGACGATCGTACAGGACGGAAAAGAGCGGACTGTGCCGATCGAGACGGTCAAAAAGGGCGACGTTTTTGTGGTGCGCCCCGGGGAGAGCATCCCGGTGGACGGCGTGGTGCTGGACGGAAACAGCGCTGTGGATGAGTCCGCTTTGACCGGCGAGAGCATTCCCGTGGACAAAGCGCCCGGAGATCCGGTCTCTGCCGCGACCATCAACCAGGCGGGCTTTATCCGCTGCGAGGCTGCCCGCGTGGGAGAGGATACCACGCTCAGCCAGATCATCCGCATGGTGTCCGACGCGGCGGCGACAAAAGCGCCCATTGCCAAGATCGCGGACAGGGTGTCCGGCGTGTTCGTGCCGGTGGTGATCGGCATTGCGCTTGTGACGACGCTGGTCTGGCTGGCGCTCGGACGGGGGATCGGCTTCGCCCTCGCGCGCGGCATTTCCGTGCTGGTCATCAGCTGCCCCTGCGCCCTCGGGCTTGCCACGCCGGTCGCCATCATGGTCGGCAACGGCGTCGGCGCGAGGAACGGCATCCTGTTCAAGACGGCGGCGGCCCTGGAGGAAACCGGCCGGGTGGACGTGGTGGCCCTGGATAAGACCGGGACGATCACAGCCGGCAGGCCGAGGGTCACGGAGCTTGTCCCCGCCGAGGGCACGGACGAAACGACGCTCCTGCGCGCCGCGGCGTCGCTGGAGGCGAAGAGCGAGCATCCCCTCGCCGCCGCCGTCATGGAGCGCGCCGGAGAGGAGGGCATCGAGCCGGAAGCGGTCAGAGACTTTGAGGCCCTGCCCGGCAACGGCCTGAGCGCGGTGCTGAACGGAAAGGCCCTGCTCGGCGGCAGCGGCAGCTATATGAAGCGGCGCGTCAAAATCCCCGAGGCGCTGCTCCAAAAAAGCGAGGCGCTGGCCTCTCAGGGCAAGACCCCGCTGTTCTTCGCTTATGACGGGGCGCTGCTGGGCGTGATCGCCGTGGCGGACGTCATCAAGCCCGACAGCGCCCAGGCCGTGCGGGAGCTGAAAAACCTCGGCTTGAAGGTCGTTATGCTGACCGGAGACAATCGGCGCACGGCGGACGCCATCGGAGCCGAGGCCGGCGTGGACGCCGTTGTCGCGGGCGTCCTGCCCGACGGAAAAGAAAAAGTGATCCGGGATCTCGGCAAATTCGGCAGGGTCGCCATGGTGGGCGACGGCATCAACGACGCCCCGGCCCTGACCCGGGCGGACATCGGCATCGCCATCGGGGCGGGGGCGGACGTGGCGGTGGACGCGGCGGACGTGGTGCTCATGCACGGCAGCCTTCTGGATGTCTCGGCGGCGATCCGGCTCAGCCGCGCGACGCTGCGCAATATCCATGAAAACCTGTTCTGGGCCTTTTTCTACAACGCCGTGTGCATCCCGGTCGCGGCGGGCGCGTTCGTCCGGGCGGGGCTTACGCTCAACCCCATGCTGGGCGCGGCGGCGATGAGTCTGTCGAGCTTCTGCGTGGTGACGAACGCCCTGCGGCTGAATCTGTTCAGGGTGCATGACGCCTCAGGCGACAGGCCCCGGAGAAACCACAGGGATTTTGAAATCAAAATTGAAAATATTGTCAAGGAGGAAAACAGCATGAGCACAACACTGAAGATCGAGGGCATGATGTGCCCGCACTGCGAGGCCCGCGTCAAAAAGGCGCTGGAGGCGCTGGACGGCGTGGAGAGCGCCGTCGTCAGCCACGAGGCCGGCACCGCCGTCGTCACGGGCAGCGCCGGCTTTGAGGAGATGAAGGCCGCCGTGGAAGCCCAGGATTACAAGGTCCTCGGGACAGTCTGATACCGTGATAACAGCGGATTCGTCCGCTGTTATCATTTTTATATGAATTGTAACCGTATTGTGATTGCATGAAGAGGGAAGAGACATTATAATCGTACAGTAAAAACATAATAGGACAGCGGCTGTATTTTCGCCGCTGCCTCCCAAAAACAGGAAGATGGAATGCAGTCTTCCGCAAGTATGGATTATGACAATGAGACAGAAAATAAAAATGATACGCCCGGGCGCGGCGTCCCTGAAGCGAGCGCTGAGTCTGCTCTGCCTTGCCTCCATGCTGTGCTGCCTGCTGCCTGCCGCCGCATTTGCCGACGGGCATGTGCATACGGCCCAATGCTACAGCACGGGCAATCATCTCGTGTGCGATCTGGAGGAGTCGGAAGGCCACGTGCACACGGATGAATGCTATGGCCGCGTGCGCGGCGAGCTTTTGTGCACCGACAACACCGGCGACCATATTCACGGCGACGAATGCTATGCCTGGTCGACGGAGCTCGTGTGCGGTCTTGAGGAAGGAGCAGGCGCGCACAAGCACAGCCAGGACTGCTATGAGGAGGACCGCGTGCTGGTCTGCGCGCTGCAGGATACTGCCGACGAGACGCCTGTGATCCTGGACGAGGCAAGCGAGGATAAGGAGCCGGGCGCGAAGCCTGAGGACGAAGAGCCCGAGATCGGCCCCGGCGACGGGATCGTATCGCTCCTGCAGCTGGAGCGTGAGCTGAGCTTTGCCGGGGAAAGCGATCCTACCGCCGATTTGGAGGACGAGGTGGACTGGTGGCGGATGTTCGCGGATATGGAGCTGAGCGGCAACTGGGCGGAGGATCTGCTGATGATCGCCGAAAGCCAGGTCGGCTATACCGAGAGCGAGCTCAATTACGCCGCGGATGACCCGTGGAACCCCAAGGGCTATACCCGTTACGGGGCCTGGTACGGCATCCCCTATGGCGACTGGTGCGCCATGTTCATTTCCTTCTGCCTGTATTACGCCAATATCCCCGCCTCCGCGGTACCCTACAACTGCTACTGTGACGAATGGGTCAGGGATCTGAGGGGGCTTGGCCTCTACCGGAACTGGGATGAGGGTTACACGCCACGGCCCGGCGACCTGATCTTTTTCGACTTTGACAGCGACGAGCATGCCGAGCACATGGGTATCGTGCGCGAAGTGGATCAACAGCGCGGCTGGATCTACACCATCGAGGGCAACCGTTACGATTACGTGGAGCTTTTCACCCTCACGGAGGACGATTACTCCATCATCGGCTTCGGCGTCCTGCCGGAGAATCCGGATTACGATCCGGAGAACCCCGGCGTGGAATACCGCAACGGCGAGGTTGAGCTTCCGCCCGAACCCGTGGAGCCGGAGCCGCCGAGCTGGGACAGCATTCTGGATGCGGCGGCGGGAATCAAAACAGTCAGTATCGTGCCGAGCATCGAAGAATCGAGAGTCACCTATTGACATAAAACTAATGAAACGAAGGCCGCTGAAAAATGAAATGTTTTCGGCGGCCTTAGCTTATGGAATATGAAATATTATATTTTATCCGATATTCACGGCTTCTTTACCCTGTTTCAAAAGACCCTGCGGGAGTGCGGATATTATGACGATCCGGAGGAGAAAAAGCTCCTGCTGCTCGGAGATCTCTTTGACCGGGGCGAGGAGGCGCTGGCCCTGCAGGACTATATCCTCGAGCTTATGCGGGAGGAGCGCGTGATCCTGGTCAAGGGGAACCACGAGGATCTGTTCCGGGAGCTCGTGACAGCGGACAGGGGCCGCCCCCTGCGCCACCACGTTCAGAACGGAACCTACAGCACGCTCGAGCAGCTCACGGGCATGAGCGCCGGGTACAGCTGGAACGCGAATCTGCGCCTTGCCAGAGCCGGGCGGGAGACGCCGCTCTATACGACCATCATTCCGGCCATGCTGGACTATTACGAGACCAGGAGCTATATCTTCACCCACGGCTGGATCCCCTGCCAGATGTGGTACGGCGGCATGGTTTACGACGCGGACTGGCGGCACGCGGATGCCGACGCCTGGCGCGAGGCCCGCTGGATCAATCCCATGGAGGCCGTGCGCACGGCGCGGCCTGAGGAAAAAACGGTGGTCTGCGGCCACTTCCACTGCTCTTACGGCCATGCCCATTTTGAAAACAGAGGGACGGAGTTTGGCCCGGATGCGGATTTCAGCCCCTATATCGCGCCGGGGATCATCGCCATTGACGCCTGTACGGCATACAGTAAAAAAATGAACTGCGTCGTGCTGCGGGATTGACCGCGGACGCTTCGGAGGTGTTGAAGCTGCCGTATATGCTTTTGTGCATCCTGCTTGCGGCCGGGTGCGTATACGCGCTCAGGAAAAGGAAGGGCTCCCGTCTTTGCCGCGCGGCGCTCGTGTCGGCTGCGCTGCTGTTCACGGCGGGCGCGGTCTTCTTCGGGTGGCTCGGCAGGGTTTACCGCGCGGATGCGGCGGCCCTTGAGGCCCTCTCTTCGCGCGATACGGTGACGGTTGAAAAAATATCCGGGGGCTGGCGCTTTGACGGACCGGGAGAAGACACGGCGCTGATCTTCTATCCCGGCGCGAAGGTGGAGGCCGCCGCTTATGCCCCGCTGCTCCTGCGCCTCGCGGAGGGCGGCGCGGACGGCTTTCTGCTGGAGATGCCCTTGAAGCTGGCTCTCCTTGACAGGGACGCGGCGGACAGGATCATCGGGAAATACGCTTATGCGCATTGGGTCCTGGCCGGGCACTCTCTCGGCGGCGTGGCGGCGTCCGACTATGCCGCAGCGCACCCCGACCGGGTGAAGGGGCTGCTGCTCCTCGCCTCCTACCCGACGAAGGAATTGGACGGGAGGCTGTCTTTCCTCTCTGTATACGGGGACAGGGACGGCGTCCTGAACCGGGAAAGCTACGAAAAAAGCCGGGTGTTCTGGCCTCAGGGAGCGCAGGAGCTGGTGATCCCCGGCGGCAGCCATGCCGGCTTCGGAAGCTACGGCGCACAGAAGGGCGACGGAGAGGCCGCGCTCTCTGCGCAAAAACAGCAGGAGCTGACAGCGTCGGCGGTCCTGAGCTGGCTCGGGCAAGGGGCGGCGTAGGAAAACCCCGCGCCGGGCGGGCGCGGGGGCTCATCCCATATAATTCAAAAAATAAACCGCAACCACGAGGAAGATCACCCCGGGGATGCCGAATGCCCCGGCAATGATGCAGGTGAGAATGTTGACCGGGATCTGAAAGTCAAAAAAGCCGCCGATGAAGTTTGCCGCGAAGAGCAGCGCAAAGCCGCAGACGGCGTTGATGAGCAGCTTGAAGATCTTCTTGATGGGCGCCGCGAGGATGCGCACCAGCACGTACAGCGCCACGACCACCGCCGCGGCGAAGAGAATCAGTTTCACAGTATCCATATCAAAACTCCTGACAGAACTTACCTGTTTATTATGTCCCGCCCGACACAAACTAAGACCGGACAGATTTCCGGCGGACGAGAAAGAGACAGTCCGTCAATGATCCGTATACTATATGGATACACCGAAAACGGAAAAATGTCAAGCGGCATGGGTCCCTGTCCGCACGGGGAGATGACCGCGGCCGCGGGGACGGGCCGGTGAAAACCGGCCCGCCTTTTTGCGCCCGCACGCAGGGCAGGCGCACAGAAGCAGTACGCGCCGCCCGGTCCCCGTTGGCATGCCCGTGCCGTCGGGAAGGAGCTGCGGCCCGGTTTCGTCATTTTGCATGAATCTCAAAAAAGTGAGAGCGCGCCCTTGAAAATCTAAATTTGAGATGATACGATGGGGACATCTTAAAAAACGAAGGGGGCGCGAGCATGGACTTCATCACAGGCGGCAGCGGACAGGGAGGGCGCTTATGACGGCAAGGCAGAAGGAGCGCCCGGGCGTGATGCTCTATTTCGACGCGGTGAGACCGGCGATCAGCCGGCTGAATGAAGCGCAGTGCGGGGTGCTGCTGCGCTCAGTCATGGATTACGCGCAGTACGGCGTCCTGCCGGAGCTGGATCCCATGACGGGCCTGGCCTTCGATATGCTGGTTCCGAAGATCGACCGGGACGCCGAGCGCTATGAGGAGAGCCGGGAGCAGCGCCAGTACGCGGCCTATACGAGGGAGAAGAAGCGCAGCGGCGAGCAGGCCCTGAGCATTGCCGAATGGCGGCTTGCGAGACTGAGAACGGACGAACGGGACAACGGCCCGTTACGGCTCGACAACGGCCCGTTACCATCTGCATCCACATCCACACCTGCACCCGCACCTGCACCCGCATCCGCATCCATATCCACAGCTTCATCCTCATCCGCAGCCGCAGCGGGAGAGGGATACAAGGGGGAGGGTGTGGCCCACAGCCTGTTTGCCCAGTGGCTCCGGGCGCTGGACGCAAAGGACAGCAGGACGGCGATGAAGCTTGACGGACAGCTCTACGCCCTCGGCTATCAGACGGACATCACGACAAAGCAGCTTCGCCCCCGCTCACGGTGAGAGGCCGGGGCCGCAGGCACAAAATGTAACCAAATTGTAGTGTCCATCCACAGAAAAGTATGCTATACTGCTTTAGTTAAAATTGCAAGGAATATGCCCGCTTTCGGGCAGAAAGGTTTATGGAATCTATGAGCAATACCCCCAATTACGGCAACGAAAGCATTTCCCAGCTCAAGGGCGCGGACAGAGTGCGCAAAAGACCCGGCGTTATTTTCGGCTCCGACGGGCTTGACGGCTGCGAGCATGCCGTGTTCGAGATCCTCTCCAACGCCATCGACGAGGCCAGAGAGGGCTACGGCAAGCTCATCACGCTTACATATTACAAGGATCATTCGATCGAGGTGTCCGACTTCGGGCGCGGCTGCCCGCTGGACTGGAACCCCAACGAGAAGCGCTATAACTGGGAGCTGGTGTTCTGTGAGCTCTATGCCGGCGGCAAGTACAACAATCTTGACGGCGGCGACTATGAGTATTCCCTGGGCCTCAACGGCCTCGGCTCCTGCGCGACGCAGTACGCCTCGAGCTATATGGACGTGACCGTGTGGCGCGACGGGAAGAAATATACCCTGCACTTCAAAAAGGGCAAGGCCCTCGGCAAAAAGGGGCAGGAGCTGAGCGTCGAGCCCGCGGACCGCAGGCAGACCGGGACCACGATCCGGTGGCTGCCGGATCTGGAGGTCTTTACCGACATCAACATCCCCGAGGAATATTTTGACGACGTGCTGCACCGTCAGGCGGTGGTGAACGCGGGCGTCACCTTCCGCCTGCGCATCGAGCGGGACAAGGGCTTTGACACCAGGGACTATCTCTACGAAAACGGCATCATGGACTATGTGACGGAGCTGGCAGGGGACAACCCCCTGACCGCCCCGACCTTCATTTCGGCCGAGCGCAGGGGCCGCGACCGGGAGGACAAGCCCGAATACAAGGTCAAGCTCTCCGCCGCCTTCTGCTTTTCCAAAACGGTGAACGCCCTGGAGTATTACCACAACTCCTCCTGGCTCGAAAACGGCGGCGCGCCGGACAAGGCCGTGAAGCTCGCCTTCACGTCCGCCATTGACAGCTATATCAAGCAGCTCGGCAAGTACCAGAAGAACGAGAGCGCCATCAAGTTCCAGGATGTGCAGGACTGCCTGATCCTTGTCACCAACTGCTTTTCCACCCAGACCTCCTATGAAAACCAGACCAAGAAGGCCATCAACAACCGCTTTATCCAGACGGCCATGACCGAGTTTTTCAAAAGCCAGCTCGAGGTCTATTTCATCGAAAATAAGCCCGAGGCCGACCGCATCGCCGAGCAGGTGCTCATCAACAAGCGCAGCCGCGAGACGGCGGAGCGCGCCCGGCAGGGGATGAAGAAGAAGCTCTCCGGCAGCATCAATATCACAAACCCCGTGCAGAAATTTGTCGACTGCCGCAGCCGCGACGTGGACCGGCGCGAGATCTACATCGTGGAGGGCGATTCGGCCCTCGGCGCGTGCAAGCTCTCGCGGGATGCGGAGTTTCAGGGCATCATGCCCGTGCGCGGCAAGATCCTCAACTGCCTCAAGGCGGACTATGTGCGCATCTTCAAAAGCGACATCATCACCGATCTCATCAAGGTCCTCGGCTGCGGAGTCGAGGTGAAGGACAAGCACACCAAAGAGGTGTCGAGCTTCGACCTCAATAACCTGCGCTGGAACAAGGTCATCATCTGCACCGACGCGGACGTGGACGGCTTCCAGATCCGCACGCTGATCCTCACCATGCTCTACCGCCTGGCGCCCACCCTGATCCGGGAGGGCTATGTCTACATAGCCGAGTCGCCGCTGTATGAGATCGAGTGCAAGGGCAAGACGTATTTTGCCTATTCCGACCGGGAAAAGGCCGAGATCCTCGACTCGCTCAAGGGCGCAAAGGCGGCGATCAACCGCTCCAAGGGCCTCGGCGAGAACGATCCGGACATGATGTGGATGACCACCATGAATCCCGAGACCCGCCGCCTCATCAAGGTCATGCCGGAGGACGCCGAACGCATGGCGGAGGTATTCGAGCTGCTGCTGGGCGATAACCTGGAGGGCAGGAAGAACCATATCTCCGAGTTCGGCGCGCGGTATCTGGATCTGGCGGATATATCATAAGAAGGAGCAGGGGAATGAATACCTATATCAACGGCTTCATGCGCGGCAGGGATCTGCTGAAAAAGCTGCTGATCTGCGATCTGATCACAGCGGGCCTGGCGCTCTTCATGCGCTCCAATCCCACGATGATGGCCCTGTTTTCCGGGGCGACGCTGATCCTGTTCATTGCGATCATCTATATCGACATCAAGTTCTGCCGCTGCCCGAGCTGCGGCAAGGTGATCCTGCTGGGCGTACTCGCGGTCGACACCTGCCCGCGCTGCAAGCGCAATCTGACCACTGGCAAGAAAATGAAAAAGCGGTAAGGGTGTGCAGCGGCGCACATTCGCACTTCGTAGGGGCCGATGCCCTCATCGGCCCGCCGACGCGGTACGGCGTCTGGGCCATCGACCCCTGCGGCTGAAAACGCAGGTCTCCTATCATAATTCAGATTAAAGTTGAGTAAAAAGCTATGGCAAGAAAAAAGCAGGAAGAAAAGAAAAAATACGATAATCCCAACGTGGTCGGCCTCAGGGCGGAGATCCTGGAGCAGCCCATCACGGAAACGCTGGAGACAAACTACATGCCCTATGCCATGAGCGTGATCGTCTCCCGCGCCATCCCGGAGATCGACGGCTTCAAGCCCTCCCACCGCAAGCTCCTGTACACGATGCTCAAGATGGGGCTGCTGACCGGCGCGCGCACCAAGAGCGCCAACATCGTCGGCCAGACCATGAAGCTCAATCCCCACGGCGACGCCGCCATCTATGAGACGATGGTCCGCCTCTCGGCGGGCTATCAGGCGCTGCTCACGCCCTTTGTGGACTCCAAGGGCAACTTCGGCAAGGTCTTCTCGCGGGACATGTCCTATGCCGCGCCCCGCTATACCGAGGCGAAACTCTCCGCCATCTGCGCCGAGCTCTTCCGCGACATCGACAAGGACACCGTGGACTTTACGGACAACTAC
This sequence comes from Oscillospiraceae bacterium, assembly GCA_902790375.1. Lineage (GTDB taxonomy): Bacteria > Bacillota > Clostridia > Oscillospirales > Oscillospiraceae > Limivicinus. Next base: position 86,078 of record CADARY010000012.1, read on the forward strand.
GACGGCAGCATGAAGGAGCCGACGCTGCTGCCCACGGCCTTTCCCAACGTGCTGGTGTCCTCCAACCTGGGCATCGCCGTCGGCATGGCAAGCCAGATCTGCGGCTTCAATCTCGCCGAGGTCTGCGAAACCACCGTCGCCTGGATACGCGATCCGGAGCATGATCTTCTGAGCACGATGCCCGCCCCGGATTTCCCGACCGGCGGGGAGATCATCTATGACCGCGCCCAGATGGAGAGCATTTACCGCACGGGCCGCGGCAGCTTCAAGCTGCGCGCCCGCTGGCGCTTTGTTGAAAAAGAGAACATCATCGAGATCTATGAGATCCCCTATACCACCACCTCCGAGGCCATCATCGACAAGGTGCGCGAGCTCATTACCTCCGGCAGGATCCGCGAGATCAACGACATGCGCGATGAGACGGACCTGAGCGGCCTGCGCCTCGCCATTGACTTAAAGCGCGGCGTGGACCCGGAAAAGCTCATGCAGAAGCTCTTCAAGCTGACCCCGCTGATGGATTCCTTCCCCTGCAACTTCAACATCCTCGTGGCGGGCAATCCCCGCGTCATGGGCGTGGGGGAGATCCTCGAGGAGTGGACCGCCTGGCGCATGGACTGCGTGCGCAGAAGGGTATACTTCGACCTCAACAGGAAAAAGGAAAAGCTCCATCTTCTCAAGGGCCTGGAGAGCATCCTCCTGGATATCGACCGGGCGATCGAGATCATCCGCGGCACCGAGCTGGAGGCCGACGTGGTGCCGAACCTGATGCTGGGCTTCGGCATCGACCAGGTCCAGGCGGAGTATGTGGCGGAAATCAAGCTCAGGAACATCAACCGCGAATACATCCTCAAGCGCACCGCCGAGACCGAGGAGCTGGAGCGGGAGATCGAGGAGCTGGAGAGCATCCTCAATAACCGCCGCCGGATCAAGGGCATCATCGTCGACGAGCTCAGGCAGATCTCCAAAAAGTACGGCGAGCCCCGCAGGACCGGCATCGTCTACGCAAACGAGATCGAGGAGTACACCGAGGAGCAGACGGTGGAGGATTACCCCGTCACGCTCTTCCTCTCTAACGAGGGCTATTTCAAGAAGATCACGGCCCAGTCCCTGCGCATGAGCGGGGAGCAGAAATACAAGGAGGGGGACAGCCTGCGCGTGAGCTTCGAGACCACGAACCGCGCGGAGATCCTCTTCCTCACGGATCGACAGCAGATGTACAAGGCAAAGGCTTCGGACTTTGAGGACGGCAAGGCGTCCCAGCTCGGGCTGTATCTGCCGACCAAGCTCCAGATGGACGAGGGGGAGAGCATCCTTGCCATGCTGCTGCCGGGGGACTATACGAAGCACCTGCTGCTGATCTTTGAAAACGGCAAGGCCGCGCGCATAGAGCTGTCCGCCTATGAGACCAAGACCAACCGCCGCAAGCTGGTGGGCGCCTGCTCGGACAAGAGTCCTGTCGCGGCGGTGTTCCTGCTGGACGAGGAAAAGGAGATCGCCTGCTTCTCCAGCGACGGGCGGGTCCTGATCTTCAGCAGCGCCCAGCTTCAGCCCAAATCCAGCCGCACGACCCAGGGCGTCAACGTCATGAGCCTGAAGGCAAAGCGCACTCTCATCCGCGCGCAGGAGCTGCGCGAAGCCGGCATTGTGAATACCGCCCGCTACAGGGTGCGGAGCCTGCCGGGCGCGGGCGCGGTTTTAAGGCCGGAGGATACCGGCGAACAGCAGATGTCTCTGCTGGAAGAATAAACAGGGGAGGGCCGGAATATGACACGGCTGCAAGAAGACCGCGCTGCGCATATCCTGCTGAAGTATCTGCTCATCACGCTCGGCGCGGCGATCTATGCGGTGGGCTTTCAGTTTTTCCTCTATCCCAACAACATCACCTCCGGCGGCGTCGTGGGCACCTCCATGATCATCAATCAGCTCACGGGCATGCCTGTCGGCGTGATGACGATCCTGCTGAATATCCCGCTGTTTATCATTGCCTGGCGGCATTTCGGGCTGGATTTCCTGATCGGGTCGCTGGTCGGCATGGGGCTGAGCTCCGTGCTGGTGGACGTTTTCGCCGGCCTTGACCTGAGCTTTACGGACGATCCCATGCTCGCCGCGGTGATCGGCGGCGCGGTCAAGGGGATGGGCCTCGGGATGATCTACTATGTGGGCGGCACCACCGGCGGCATCGACATCGTGGTCAAGATCCTGCGAAAAAAGCTTGCCTCCGTCAATTTCGGCACGATCATGCTCTGCCTCGACACGATCATCATTGCGGTCTATGCGATGGTGCTCGGCCGATATGAGAGCGCCATGTACTCCCTCATTGCCATGTATGTCACCACCAAGGTCGTGGATCTGGTCCTCTACGGCATCGACAATGCCTGCCTGTGCTATATCATCAGCGAGAGCACCGGGGAGATCACGAAGGAAATCGTCTCGGGCCCGCTCCACCGCGGCGTGACGCTGCTTGAGGGCAGGGGAGCCTATTCCGGCACGCAAAGGGATGTGATCATGTGCGTCATCAAGCGCCAGCAGATCGGCCAGCTCAAGCGCCTGGTGAGGAATGTGGACGAGAAGGCCTTCTTTATCGTGACAAACGCGAAGAATGTCTTCGGCAACGGCTTTGAGAGTTTTTCCGAGGTGCGCTGACAGTGAAAAAGAAACTTGTTTGTCTCCTGTGGGGCCTGACGGCGGCCTGCATGCTCTGCGGCTGCTCCTGGCTGAATAAGGAATATGTCTCCATCCATCAATACAGCGTTTCGGAGGAGGCGGAAAACCCCATCGGCGGGCGTACCACGGTGCACAGCTTCGGCGCGCTCAGCTCTGCCCTGCTCAGCATGGCGTATGAGGGGAGGACGGAGGGCAGCATCGTCTTCGACTCCGCCTATGAGGGGGATGCCGGAGAGGATCTGGAGACCGCCTGCCGGGCGCTGCGCACGGAGGATGCGCTCTGCGCCTACTGCGTGGAGGATATCTCCTATGAGTTCAATAAAATCGTCACGATCAATGAGGCCACCGTCCATATCCGCTATTCCAAGGTCAGCGAAAGCCCCAAGCGCATCGTGCACCTGGGCTTTTCGTCGGAGGCGGAGACCGCGATCCTGAACGCCTTCAAGCGGGGCACGCGGACCCTGACGCTGCTGGTCGGGCGCAGCGGCTTTTCGGCGGAGGATATGGCGGCGCAGGTCGTGAAGACCTATCGGGATAATCCGACCGTCATTCCCAAAAAGCCGGAGGCGACGGTGAACGTCTTCAGCGGCGCCGGCTCCCAGCGCCTCTATGAGATCCAGATCGACTACGGCCTGACGACGGCCATGCTCTGGCAGTGCCGGATGGAGCTGGAGATCTTCAGGCCCTTTGCCGAGACGGACTGGACAAGTCTCAGCGAGGTGGAGCGGGCGTATCTGGCCTGCCACTACCTGGTGGGAAACTGCGAAATCACCGACAATCCCGACGGCAACAGCGCCTATGCGGCGCTGATCCAGCGCTCGGCCAACAGCGAGGGGCTGGCCTTCGCGTATGTGGAGCTCTGCCGCCAGCTCAATGTGGACTGCCGGATCGTCTATGGTCAGCATGACTGGACGGAGCACTGCTGGAACATCGTCAGGATGGACGACAGCTACTACCATGTGGACATTACCCAGTGCGCCAAGGGAGGCCCGGCCCTGGGCTTCATGCAGAATGATGAGAACTTCTGGCGCAACTACCGCTGGGATGTGGCAGCCTATCCGAAGTGCACCGGCACGAAGACCTTCTTTGACTTCTTCCCGCCAACGACGGTGGAGACAGCCACAGGCGAGAAAGCGCAATAACAGCAAAGCCCCGGGCAGTCTGATCTGCCCGGGGCTTTTGGCAAGACTGTGAAAAAAATCTTGACAAACCGGAGAAATGTGCTATAATGCACATCGTTGTCGATGCGGCTTTAGCTCATCCGGTAGAGCGCCACCTTGCCAAGGTGGAGGTAGCGAGTTCGAGCCTCGTAAGCCGCTCCAAAAGCCCGTTGCTCATGCAACGGGTTCTTTTTTTGAATATGCGGGTATGATGGAATTGGCAGACATGCGAGATTTAGGTTCTCGTGCCGAGAGGCGTGCAGGTTCGACCCCTGTTACCCGCACCAGAAAAGGGGAAATCCGAACAGGATTTCCCCTTTTCTGGTGCCGCGCCTTTGGCGCGGAGTGATCCGCTGCGCTCAAACGCGAAAGGGGATTCCCGTCCCCTCTCGCGCTCTCCCCATGCAGACATGGAAGTCGGTTCGGATTCATATTACCCCGGTGCACCTGGGCAATTCAATTCCGAACCGTTCCCCATAACCGAAACGGGAGTCCCCCGTGAGACTCCCGTTTCGGAAAGGAAGAAGGAGACTGCGGATGTGCAGCTTTCCCGGCACTTACGCAAACCGGGGAAGCGGAACGGAGCAGGCTTCTTCTGACGTGGTGCCGCGCCTTTGGCGCGGAGTGATCCGCTTTTACGTCCCGCTCGTCCCCATCCTTCAGCTCCTGCGATTCACGCGAACGCGTTCAGATCCCGCTTGAACGCGGTGTAGGTCTTTTCCGGGATCGGCAGCTCAGAACCGTCGGTCATGGTCACAGTGAAACGGCGCAGACTCTTTACGAATTTGGGATTGATAAAGTGGCTGCTGTGGCAGCGCAGAAACAGCTTCGGATGCGCCGCGACGACGTCCCGCACGGACATGGTGATTTCCGCCGTCGTGCCATCCGTCAGATGCAGCAGGCAGCGCTGCCCGTTGGCGCAGGAATCGCCCCACATGACGGAGCTGGACAGGAGGTAATACTCCGTATTCCCATATCCGTGGAAATGCAGACGCTCCCCTGTGCTCGGAGCGGTTGTGAAGCCGGTGAACACATGCTCAGAGTGGACAGGATATATTCTGTCGTCCATGCTCTGGGGGTGCGGATTCGTGATATCGCAGAGCAGGATACGGGGCTGACCGCTTCGTCTCCCTTGCCCGTCGGTGACGGTCCTCTCATACCAGGTGAGCGCGATCCGCTGATTCAGCATAAGATCATTCCCGCTCGGATAGTGCGTTACAACATAAAAAAGCATGATCACGATACACAGGGAAGGCCCCGGTGAAATCAATTCCGTCTTGAGATTGCCTATTGTGAAAGTCAGCGGATTGTTCTCCGAGGCCCATGCCGCGACCATTGCGTCCTTGCCGCGCAAAAACTGCCTCTCAGCCGGTCCGTACCACAGCACATGATCATCCAGGTATTCCAGGAACATCGACACGTCGTTGTCGTAATAACGCAGCAGAATTTCGGTGGAAAGGTTCTCGATCGCCCGGCGGTTCATAACGGCTTCCTCCTGCGGAAATGATGATAACACTATATCGCACAGCGTCGGATAATACAAGTTATTTTCACTGAATTTGACGTTATTATCACGGAAGATATTGACATCATCCTTCATTCCTGTAAACTGTGATATAGAATCCGACCGGCATGATACAATACCGGGTCATTGACCGCAACGCTTGAAAAAAAGAAAGGAAGGTTCGTCCATTATGAAGAGAGTATTTATCCTTGCCCTGGCTGTTCTGATGGTGCTGTCCGTGTGTTCCGTCTCCGCGTTCGCGGACGCGGCGGAAGAACCGGACGAGGCCGCCGCAATTGAGTTTAACCACAAGGTCTTCGAGGCCAACAGGCTCGACACCCTGTTCGGCAGGCACGAATCGCTCACATTTTCCTTCGTCTACCCGGAGGAGCCCGGACGCACCTGGTTTGTCTGGGAGACAAGCGATTGCATGTACCAGGAGTGGGGAACGCAAGCCGCGCAGCTCGACCGGGATCGCGTGGTCTATGCCATGAACTGCGATGAGGAAACGGGCGCGGTGAGCGTCCACTGCGGCGTGAATGTTGAGCCGGATTATAATCCCTTCTACAGTTTTGTGCGAGAAACAGAGGAGGCGTTCTTCGACCCCGCGCACGATCATGTCACCCGAATCTGGGAGGAGGACGGCGCGATCCATGGCGCCTCGCAGTTTGACGAAACGCTGAGCCGGGGCTTTGTCGAAAACGAGCTGGGCTTGGAGTATACCGGACAGACGATCCGGACGGAGCTCACCCTCGACGCCGAGACCTATGAGCTTCTGAAGAGTGTCGAAACAATGGTACAGGACGGCAAAGAGACCGTTGTGTGCGTGATCGACATGGAATACGATATGCCGGAGCCTCTGGCCTGCCGCACCCTGCGCGCCCCCTTTGAGCGCAATACCGAGAACGCCATGACCGTGAACTATTTCGTCGATGCCGGCAGCGATCACGCGTTCAGCCGGACGCTCACCCTCCCCGTCAACACGGAGGCCGGCATGGTGTTCGGCGACGTGCCCTTCGTCTATTTCAACGACCCCGACGGTGAAACGCTGGCTCACTGGGACCGCATGAGCGATTTGACTATGTACCTCTTCACAAATCCCGACGAGGAGCTGAGCGCCAGGTTCCGGACCTTGTACGATAAGGTCATGCAGGAAATGCGATCCGCCGAGCCGGATGCCGAGACCTTTGAAAAATTGGTCGCCGCCAACAGCGCGGAAGAGGTGCTCTCCCGTCATGAGAATTTCACCATGACGAGATCCGTTTTCCGCGATGATGCGGAAATCTACTCCGCGTATGAATACAGGGATGCCGACACCTATTTCTGGGGCTACAGCGACGGAAGCGCCTCGCTGCTAAAGCCCGATCTCACTGTGCTGCGGAATTCAAGCGAACAAGGGTCTTCCTACGTCACAACGATCTATGATACCCCGGAGACCTGTGCGTCTACATTCGAGTATTGGAAGAACAGCGCGATCATCTACATTCCCGAAACAGAGCTCCTGCTGGAGACCCGCGATACCGGCACCGGCGCATTCGTTGCCGTCACAAAGACAAGTGATCCCGTTTTAGTCGAGCAGGCCCTGACGGAGCATGCTTCCCGTGGTGGCTGTGAATACGCCGAGGGTATGAGCCTGCGCTTCGAATATACCTTTGACAAGGAAACCGGCGACCTGCTGGCCCTTGACACTTTCCTGATCGATGCGCAAGGAGAATCCACCTGCTATGTCCGGGACAGCTATGCTTATAACGTGGAGGTTTACGATCCTGTCGCGGAGGGCGAGCCCTTCGCCGAATACAAGACCGCCGTGGCATCCCCGGAGCTTTCGCGCACCATCAGCGTCACGTTTGCGCCCGATACCGGCAAGGAGCGCACCATCGCCTGTGATCTTCCCAATGCCGGACGTTTCAGAATCATTTGCGACGGGAAATATGTGGAGGAGCTCTATACCGACCGTGCCTGCACCCAGCTCTTTACGACCAGCGACGGCGTGTCGGATCTGGAGCTGTACGTCAAGTAAGCGCGCCGGTTTCAAGATTTCGTACCCTGATAAAGACGTAAACACATTTCACGGATCCGGGTGCCCGGATTTTATGGAGGTAAAACCATGACAAAGTTTTTTGAATTATTGAAAAAGCAGCCATTATTTACGGCGGCGCTTGCCGTCGCGGTGGCGGTATTGGCAGTCAGGCTCCCGCAGCCCAGCTATTGGAACAAGTGCGTGCTGCGCATATTGATGTGCGGGACAACGCTGTTTTTCCTGTATCTTGTTTCGGGAGAAAAAACGATTTTCCAGAGCAGCGCGCAGATCGGCTATACATTCAAGCACTTGCTTGGCTTTTTGATTTTCGCGTTTATTATGGGATTGCTCGGCGTCTTTGGCATCATACAGAGCGGCTCCGTCGAGGGCGGGGTTCTGCTCAGGCTGATCACGCTGGCGCTGATGTTTCTGTTTGCCTGCCTGTTTGAAGAGCTGTGTTTCCGAGCCGTCCTGAACGACGCTATCGTTTACCAGTTCCGCCATTCAAAGAACGTATTCGTCGTCAGCGCCGTTGTCTCGTCTCTGGTTTTCGGCGTCGTGCATATCATCGGCTCTCCGGTGACAAACGCTGTCGAATGGGGACAGGCTGTCATGAAGACGCTGTCCTGCGCGATTATGGGCTTTGCTATGCTGATCCTGTATTGGAAAACGCGCAGCGTGTGGGCAATCGGCCTTGTTCACGCCCTGTTCGACTTTCTGTCCTCGTTTGGCCTGATATTCGAAGGCACGGCGAGTCTTGGCGCAGGCAGCTATGTGCGGGCGGGACAAGAGGGCGTCGTCGGATTCATCACGCTTGGCGTCCAAACCCTGGTCAGCGCGGCGATCACGCTGCGTGTCTGGAAAAAGGTTGGAAAGACCATTGATTTCGAGGCCATGAGAGAAAGCTGGTAACGCCTTGCGGCGTACATGCCCTTATGGCTTTATCCCGCCCGGTGAACGGATGGAAAACTCCCTGAGCGGACAGGTTGGGCGCTGCATTTTGCCGGACAATAAAAGAAGAAAATCTTGCCAAATTCACGATCAGGCTTTATAATTATATATGGGTATCAGCTTACGTCAGCTAACAATCACCGTGTACAACGTAGGGGCCGTTCACGAACGGCCCGGCAGTATAAAGTCGGTTTTTCGGATTCGCCCGGGCGCATTCGTCGGATATGGCCTTTGCCGCCGGGCGATTCGTGAATCGCCCCTACGGTCATACATGGAACCTTGCTGATGAATGCCGATACGCATTTAATTATAATTGTATTTTTTTATCGACACTGAAACCAACCTGTTCAATCGAATTAAGGAGTGAGCTTATGACAAAAATCAGAAGACCTGCATGCAATATGCTTCTTGTTCTGATCGCGCTCGCGCTTTGTCTCATGTTCCATGCAGTGCCCGCCCATGCCGAAGGCTATACCCGGCCGGCGACGCTGAGGGACGGCAGCGCTTATCCCGGCGTGTATTATGTGAAGGCGGTGCCGGGCGACGCGGATGCCACCATCGGCATCCCCAGCATTGACAAGAATGTACTCAACGCTCCGACGACCGAGTCCCCGGCCATCATTATGGGCGCGGCGGTCCCCTACGAGGTGAAGACCGGCCCCACCTCCTATACGCCGCTGCCGGGCGGGGCGCTCTATCCGCCCTACAGCTATTTCCGCTACGATATCATCAATGAGCAGAGCGCGGACGGAAGCTGGCACCTGAAAATGTCCGGCTTTGACGGCAGCTATTTCATCATTCGCGTGGATGTCAGCGAGCTCATTAAGGACGCTCCGGAGGGCAGCTGCCTGCATGTCAAGCAGGAGGGCAACAAGGCCCTGATGGCGTCGCTGCTGTACGAAAAATACGACGCGGCCGTCGGGCGCGGCAGCTTCTCGGAGGCGCTGGGCAACAAAACGGCGGTCTACGCCATCCAAAACGGCGGCGTCTCCATGAAGGATAAGACGGGCGGCGACAACGCTGCCCCCTATGTGGACGTGATCGTCTATTCCTCCGGCACGCTCGTCGCGGGCGCGGATACCGGCAGCGCCACCGCCGCGCAGAATGCCGACTTCAAGCTCAAGTTTTACATCGACCGCACGGCGGACTATAACCCCTCGCTGGACTATGATCCCAACAATCAGAGCACCGGCACGCCCACCCACGCCGAGCAGGTCATGGCCAAGTTCTATGACGAGAGCAAGGCGCCCGGCGCGCAGGTCACCAGCTATATCGTCAAGGGCAACGACCTGGAGATCGAGGTCATCCATCCCGGCCCCGACGGCAGCGCCGCGGAATTCTGGTCCCTGCGCAAGGCCATGGGCTGGCCCCGGTACGACAATACCGCCATCAAGATGATCTGCGAGGTCCCGGTCCTCGAGGGCCTGCGTATCGACGGCGGGCGCTATGTCATCTTTGACGTCAACAGCTTCGATATCCAGATCGCAAACCATCAGACGACCGGGGCCGCGGCGCTGACGGTTGAAAACGGCACGCTGAAAATCATGGACGGCTTCAACACCACCGGCGCGGAGCTGGCTGTGGGCAACAACGCCAGAATGTATATCGGCAGCGGCGGCAAGCTCATCATCGACGAGACCTGCCAGGTGGAGGTGGAGTACGATGCCGCCTCTGTCGCTCCGACCGAGGGCAGCAGCGCCGCGCCCACGACCTATGACGTGGGCCTCATCACCATCGCCGACGGGGGAGAGATCGAGAATAACGGCGTCATCTCCATCGAGGGCACCGAGGGCAAGCCCATTGACCCCGCAGCCCCCGCGATCCGCGACATGAAGGCGGCGGAGCTGCACGTCGAGAAGGGCGGCAAGCTCACGAACAACGGCGCGCTCGTCGCCTACGGCGGGCTTTATAACCTCGGCACGATCGAGAACAACGGTCTCTACAGCGACACCATTGCCTCCAACGACCCGGACAAGGGCCGCTTCATCTATCACAAGGGCATCCAGGTCGCCTGGAAGGACGATGTGACCCAGTCGGGCGTGCGCATGGGCTACTTCTCCAACGGCGAGGAGGCGAACGGGAACGCGAGCCTGATCAACAACGGCGATATCGTGCTGGCCCCGGGCTTCCTGGAAAACTACGGAACCCTGACGAACAACGGCAGCGTGTATCTCTGCGCGGTGGATGAGGCCGTCATCCCCCTGCAGGTATCCTGGTCGGCCCTCATCATGGAGCAGCGCATCGGCTTTGATCACCCTGTCGGCGTTTACTTTACCAACTACCGCGGCGCAAAGCTCGAAAACGCCGGCACTGTCTCCGCCGCGCAGGTGGAGATCCCCGGCAACGGGAATCTCGGCACGCTGATCCCGGGCATCCCGACGGAGCTTGACTGCGACATCTGCGTCGATAACTTCGGCCAGCTTCAGAACAGCGGCAGCATCAGCCTCAACGGTCTGTATAACTTCGGCAGCATGAGCAATACCGGCGAGGTATCCAACAAGATCGTGCTGGAGGCCAATGCCGAGACGGAGGGAAGCCTCACGGATACGGCGGGCCTGAGCGATGTCTATAACGCCGCGAAGAAGACGGAAGGCGGCACGGCCACCTGGACCCGCGTGGCCTGCGATAAGTTCAGCATCAGCCCCGCCGTGCAGTACGGTCTTGGCGGCGAGACGGTGAACTGGAAGCTCCGGGCGGACACGGTCGACCCCGATGCCGAGGGTGTGCGCTATTATGTCGTGGCCCTGCAGGGCAACGGCGCAACGCCGGACGCATGCTACGTGATCACGGCCAATACGGACAACGCCGTCACAAGCCCGGCGCTTCCCGCCTTCAACGGCAATGTGGTCTATCGCTTCCATCTGCTCGACGGCCTTGACAGCGTGTACGCGGACGCAAGCGTCAAGGTGAGCTCCACCCTTGTGACGGCCCCGGCTGCCATCCAGGATCTCGTATACAGCGGCAGGGAGCAGAGCCTCGTGACGGCGGGCGGCACTCCCGACGGCACCATGCTCTACAGGCTCGGCGAGGATGGGGCATGGAGCGAGACGATCCCCACCGCAAAGGACGCGGGCAGCTATAAGGTATACTACAAGGTCTCCGGCGACAGCGACGATACGAACCAGCTCTTCGCCGAGGTCACGATCGGCAGAAAGCCCGTGACGGTTTCCGGCACGGACGCCGCCAGCCGGGTCGGCGCGGAGCTGGCAGAGCTCAGCTATACCGTGAGCGGCCTCGTGGAGGGCGAAACGCTCAGCGGCATCAAGGTCAGCACCGACGCGCAGAAGGATACCGCCGGCGAGTATAAGATCAGCGTGACCGTCAGCGGCGAGAACCCGAACTATGACGTTGCCGCGCGCGAAGGCAAATATACCGTGACAAGCGGCGCCTTTGTCGTGACGGCAAAGGACAAGTACGGCGTCTTCAGCGACGAGGCCACCTATACGGGCTTCAATATCGAGCTGACCGTCCCCGAGGGGGCAACGAGCTATTACAGCACCACAACGCCCCTGACGAAGACAAACTACCTGGTCGACGGCATGACCGCCCTCAAGAATCTCCCGGCCACAGCGGGCACGCACACGGTGTATTATTACGTGACGAACGGCACCGACGCTGTCAGCGGCAGCAAGCAGGTCATGATTGAAAAAGCCTCCCAGACCGCGCCTGACGCCTCGAAGCTCGCGACCCGCGCCGAGACCCGCCGCAATTCCGGCGACGGCATCATCCAGGGCCTCACCGCCCGCAAGATGGAATACCGCAGCAAGGACAACGACGGCGTCTATACCCTGGCCTATATGGAAAAGGTTTATGTCGAGCCGGGCGTCTACCTTGTGCGCATGGCGGGCGACGAAAACCACTACGCAAGCCCGGATACGGAGGTAACGGTGGCCGAGGGCCCGTTCATCACCGTGTGGTTTGACCTCAACGGCAGCAAGGACGCCATGGACGATATCACCGGCCTTGCCTGCGGCGATCAGATCCCGCGCCCGAAAACCAACCCGACCATGCCCGACGCGACCTTCCTCGGCTGGTTCTGCCATGGGAAGCCCTATGATTTCAACGCGCCGGTCAGCTTCGATATGACCCTGACCGCAGGCTGGGCTCCGAAGACCATCGACTTCAAGCTTCCTGACGGGATCAAGAATATCGAATACTCTGCCTTCGAGGGGGGCACGATGAAGTCCGTGGAGTTCCCGGCAGGCTGCGAGTGGGTCTACCCGGATGCCTTTAAGGACTGCGCCGCGCTCAGACAGATACTGATCCGCTCCTCTGACACGAGCTTTACCCCGACGGCCTTTGACGGGTGCAGGGATGTGTATGTTTTCGCTCCGGGCGACAGCCTTGCGGTATACCTCTGCACCGAGGCGAACGGCTTTATCTTCGTCGAGACCTTTTCGTAATGTGTGATGCTTGTGTGACGGTTCGTGTGCTATGATAGGCTCACAAAGAACAAAGCACAAACAACATAAAAAGGAGGAAATAAAAATGTCTGAAATCAATAAACTCAATGATAACGAACTGGAAAAGGTTGCCGGCGGTACGCTCACGCAGGACGAGGCCCTCGGCAAGGCGCTCGAGCACGCGCAGCTCCGCAGGGATCAGCTCGACTTTGTGAAGAAGGCGGAGATGGACTACGAGCACGGCAGAAAGGTCTGGGAGATCAAGTTCTACCAGGGCGGCCTTGAGTATGAGTACGACATCGACGCCGAGAACGGCAAGATCCTCAAGTTCGAAAGGGACTGGGATTAATACCGCAGACAACAACGGCGGGCTGTGAAAAGCCCGGTAATACAGCACGGGCGGCTATCAGCCGCCCGTGTTGTTTAAGGCAACACCGCACAATCCGCCTTCGGCATCTCCTGGAAAATTTGTGCCCTGATTTCGTCACTTTTTCTTGAGGTACACAAAGTACATCTGCATTGCCTTAATAAATATGATGGCGTCAGGTCTCCTGGCCGGCAAACTGCGTCATGTACAGGCGGTAGTAGTCGCCCTTCCTGTTGAGCAGCTCCTCATGGGTTCCGGTCTCGATGATGTGCCCCTGCTCCATGACGACGATCTCGTCCGCGTCGCGGATCGTGGACAGGCGATGGGCGATAATGAGGCTGGTGCGGTCTTTCATCAGCTTTATCATGGCGTTCTGGATATGCTTTTCGGTGCGGGTATCGACGCTGGAGGTAGCCTCATCCAGAATCAGGATCTTCGGATAGCTGAGGAAGGCCCGCCCTATGGTCAGAAGCTGCCGCTGCCCCTGGGAGAGACTTGCGCCCGCGGCGGTCAGCACCGTATCGTAGCCGTCCGGCAGCGCCGCCACCACTTTGTCGCAGTTGGAGCTTTCGGCCGCCTCGATCATCTTCTTGTCGGAGATGGTGCGGTCGGCGTATTTGAGATTGCTGCGCACGGTATCGGTGAACAGAACGCTGTCCTGCAGGACGATGCCCACCGCGTCGCGCAGCACATCGCAGGAGATGTCCCGGATATCCACCCCGTCGACCGTGATGGAGCCGCTGTCCAGCTCGTAAAAGCGCATCAGCAGATTGACGACGGTGGTCTTGCCGGAGCCCGTGGAGCCGACCAGCGCTATTTTTTTGCCTGCCTCCACCCTGAGATTGAAGTCGTAGATGACCTGCTTGCCGGGGACGTAACTGAAATTCACGTGCTTGAATTCAATGATGCCCTCATGAACGGGCAGGGCGTTGTCGCCGCTCTTGTCCTCGCTCTCCTCATCGAGCACGGAGAAGATGCGCTCGGCCCCGGCCACGGCGGTCTGGATCTGACCGTAGAGCTGCGCAAGCTCGTTGATCGGGCGGCTGAACTGCTTGGAGTAAATGATGAACGCGGAGATCACGCCGACCGAGATCATGCCGCGAAGCGCAAACCAGGCGCCGAAGGCCGCTACGATCACAAAGGAGAGGTTGTTGATCATATTCATCAGCGGCCCCATGGCGTTGCCGATGACATCGGCGATGATGCCGGCCCTGGTCAGCGCGTCGCTGGTCGCGGCAAAATCCCGGATCGTGGCCTCCTGGAGATTATAGGCCGCGACGGTCTTCCCGGCGCTGACCTTTTCTTCGACAATGCCGTTGAGCTGCCCCAGCAGCACCTGCCGACTGAGATAGTAGCGCCGCATGAGCCTGGACAGCACATTCGTCACGATCAGGGACAGAACCACGGTTACGCAGGTCAGCAGCGTCAGCCTGACACTGTAGCTGAGCATCATGATCACCGTGCCGACGAGCGTCAGTACGCCGGAGAACAGAGAGGACAGGGAGGAGCTGATGACGTTGGAGACGTTTTCGGCGTCGTTGGTCATGCGGCTCATGAGATCGCCGTGGGAGTGATTGTCAAGATAGGGGATGGGCAGATTGATGACCTTGCCGAAAAGCTCCGCGCGCAGACGGAAAATGACCCGCTGCCCGAGGCGGGCCGACAGAAAGCCCTGCAGAAGCGTGGCAATACCGTTTATGATGTATACGCAGAGCATCATGCCGAGCAGCGGCGGGATGGCGCTGAAATCCCGCGCGACCAGATCGTCGATCACAGAGCTCTGCAGGCGCGGTGCGATCACGCCCGCCGAGACGGCCAGCACGACGCTGAAGGCCAGATAGATCACATATTTCCGCTCCGGGCGGAAATAGCCCAGCAGACGGCGGAGGGTCTGCCGCCCGGCCCGGGGCTTCTCCGTGGGCGCGCCCAAATTGGGGCCGCGCCGTCCGAAGCCCTGCTGCGCGGCCCTGGACTGTACGCTGCCGCTCATGCCGTCGCCTCCTCTCGAAGCTGGGAATCATAGATATCCCGATAGATGGGGCTTGCCGCCATCAGCTCCCGATGGGTCCCGCAGGCGGCGATGGTCCCGCCGTCAAGCACGACGATGCGGTCCGCGTTCTGTACCGAGGCAATGCGCTGGGCAATGATGATCTTTGTCACATCGGCATAGCTGCGGCTGAGAGCCTCATACAGCTTCGCCTCCGTCTTGAGGTCGAGGGCGCTGGTGGAATCGTCAAATATCAGGATCTCGCCGCGCTTTAAAAGGGCGCGGGCGATGGCGACGCGCTGGCGCTGTCCGCCGGAGAGGCTCATGCCGCGCTCCGCGACGGGGGTATCGTAGCCCTGCGGCTGCTGCCGGATAAAGCCGTCCGCCTGGGCGGCCTTCGCGGCCTCCTCGATCTCCGCCTGCGTGGCGTCCGGCCTGCCGAGGGCGATGTTATCGCGGATGGTGGTTGAAAACAGCTCGCTCTTCTGCAGGCAGATCGTAACCTTTTCCCGCAGGGCCTCAGGCTCCCAGGCGCGCACATCCGTGCCGTCCACCAGGACCTGACCCGCCGTCACATCGTAGAAGCGGGGGATGAGATTGACAAGGGTGGTTTTGCCGCAGCCGGTGGAGCCGATGATGGCCAGCGTTTCCCCGGAGGCGATGTCGAGGTTGATATCATGCAGCACGTTTCTGCCGTTGGCGGCATAGGCAAAGCACACGCCCCGGAAGCTGACGGAGCCCTTCTGCCCGTCGGCGGCAGGGGAGAGCGTCCCGTCCCGGACGATGGCGGCCCCGGTATCCAGCACCTCGCCCAGACGCCGGGCCGAGGCCATGCCGCGCGAGAGCGTCTGAAAGATCATGGCGAGCATCATCATGCCGTTGAGGATCTGGGAAATGTAGGTGATGGCGGCCATGACCATGCCGGGGGCGACAGAGCCCTGCCGCACCTGCACCGAGCCGACATACAGAATCCCCACCACGGCAAGGTTGAGCACGATGTTCATGACCGGGCGCAGGAAGGACAGCATGACCTGCACGTTAAACTGGGTGTCCACAAGCTGGCGGTTTGCCTCACCGAAGCGCTCCTGCTCGCGCTTTTCCTGAACGAAGGCCTTGACCACACGGATGCCGGCCACATTCTCCTGAATGACGCCGTTGAGGCGGTCAAGACTCTCCTGCAAAACGGTAAAGAGCGGGTTCGTGCGCCAGACAACAAAGATAATGTCGATCAAAATGAGCGGGAAGGCGCAGGCCACGATCGCGCCGAAGCTCAGGTCAAGGCTCACAAGCGCCGCCGTACCGCCGACAAAAAACATCAAGCAGCGCACAAAGCCGCGGATCATCTGCATGACGAGCTGCTGGAGCTGCGTAACGTCATTTGTGATGCGCGTGATGAGCGAGCCGGTGGAGAAGCGGTCGGTCTGCTCAAAGCTCAGATGCATGATCTTCTCAAAGCAGGCCTTGCGGATATCGTTGCCGTAATTCTGCCCGGTGATATTGGCAAAAAGGCCCGAGCCGATGCCGCACAGACCGCCCGCAATCACGACCAGCAGCATCCGGACCCCGGTGGAAACCACCAGGTCAAGATTGGAAACGCCGCCGCTGCTCACACCGAGGATGCCCTCGTCGACGATACGCTGCATCATGCGCGGCTGGTAGAGATCCACATACACCTCTGCCACCATAAAGCCCGCGGCCAGCAGGGCGGAGAACCAATATTTTTTCAGATATTTGAGTAAATTCTTCATCTTATCATTCCGCGATCCTGTTGCCCGCAGCCCGGCTCCCGCTCCCTTGCGGGCTCCGGGCTTTTGCGCGCAGGATCATACTGCCTGTCCTGTTTTCCCTGAAAAAATAGCATAAAACAATGGACGTGTCAAGAAAAGCCACGGCGCGCGGAAGCGGAAAAAAACGGCGCGGGATGCATGAATGATTATGCGGCGCGGCCCCTGGGATATCCGCTCGGCTTATCCGGAATAAGGACATTCCGTGCCGCAATAGGATGAAGCGGAGGTGATGCGCATGCTGGAAAGCGCGCTTTTGCTGATGATGAACGGTCTTCTCCTCATGCTCCGCATTGCGCCGGGGGAATCCTTCCCGAAGCCCCTGAGCCGGGAGGAGGAGAGGGCGTACCTGGAGCGCTGGCTGGATGGGGACCTGGAGGCCCGCAACAAGCTTGTCGAGCACAATCTGCGTCTTGTGGCTCACATCGTAAAAAAATACTACCAGAATGACGATGCGGACGATCTGATCTCCATCGGCAGCATCGGCCTGATCAAAGGGATCAATACGTATAAGCCGGACAAAGGGGTGCGCCTTGCGACCTATGCCAGCCGCTGCATTGAAAATGCTACCCTCCCGTTATGGAACAAAGGTTCCGGCGCAGGCCCGACGCCGGATCGACCCCCGCGGCATGCCTTATTTCGATTCAGCCCCCTTGTCGGCGGACGAGCCTTTGCCCGCGCCGCTGTCAAGCTTTTCAATGATGGAATCGATCAGCGCCAGCTTCTGATCGGAGGGACAGGAAAGGCTTTTTACCCTGGACAGAAGAAAATCCGCATGTACGCGGGCAACCCTCAAAAACAGGCACCTCCCATGCGCATAAAGCAGACAAAACGACAACGCCCGTATCCGCTCTGGTTCTGCGGGGCTTCCATTGAGGCGCTGACCCAAGCATATGCCTGCGAGGCGGCTGAAAGAAGACGCGCGCCTGCGCCGGCGAGCGCGGCTTCTTCAGCTTAAAAAAACCGGGGCGATGAATGACTTGACGAAAACAGAGCATAAGCGTATAATTCAACACAGTTCTTTTCCGATGCGGTCGCATTTAGAAAAAAAGATATATTCACAGGAGGATTTATGGGAATCTTATCTGTTGTACTCACCATCGCCATTCTGGGCTTTCTGTATTGGCGCATGATCAAAAGAGAAACCCCGGAGCAGATCGGAGCGTTTCAGGCCCTGCTTCCGCTTGCGCTCGGCGTCGGCTCTATGTTTCTCGGAGCGCTTGCCACCGTCCTGCTTGCCAAAGCTTTCGGGGGCATGGCGAATATGCTCACGGGGAACAAAGGCTTCGGCGGCTCGCTGCTGCGTTCCTTTCTCATGGCCGGCTTTACGGAAGAAGCCGCAAAGCTGCTCATGATTCTCCTTTCGCTTGTGATCCTTAAATCCAGGGTCAAAAATGTCTATGAATACGTTTTGATCGGCGCGGCTGTCGGCTTCGGCTTTGCGGTAGCGGAGGAATTTTATTACGGCGACGCGGGCGCCGGAGGGGGCGCCTCGGATTACGTCTCCCTTGTCGGGAGAATGATCTCGGTTCCGGCGCACATGACGTTCAACATGGTCATGGGCGAGCTTCTGGGCAGAGCCAGATACGACAGGCTGACAGGGAAGGGCTCTCCGGCTCTGGACTGCGTCCTGGCGCTTCTGCTCCCGGTGTGCGCGCACACATTGTTTGACGCCTGCACGATCTTCAACAGCAAGCTGATGAGCGGAGAGATGAGCGGCATCGTGATTGCGCTTGCAGGCTATGTCGGGCTTATGATTTACGAAATCGCGGTGCTGATCCGCTTCAGGAAGAACACGGAGAAGTTCTGCGGCATGCGTACCTCCGCGGTATAAACCCGCCCCGTTTCGGGCAGATCGAATATGGAGCGCCTCTTCTTCCGGGGAGGCGCTCTTTTTCCGCATTGCGCTTTTTGAATCTTACCCCTTGATTTTTTATGCAATTTCTGGTATATTAGCTTGCAGCTCGCAGCGTATAAATCCCAAGGCGTTGCAGTAGATAACAGAATGAACCCCAAAAGCTTCATTCACAAAGAAAACCAGTTTTAGGAGGAACAAATCATGAGTCTTGAACAAAGTCAGAAAATCATCAAGGTGCTGGGTATCCTCAGCATTATCTCGGCTGTGCTTGGCATAATCCTCGCAGTCAGCATGCTTGGCCTCACCGGCTTTGGCGCCGCAACGATGGATTCCGCAACGATGGACGATGAAACCGCCGGCGGTCTGGTCAGCCTGGGCCTGATCGGGGTCGTCGTTCTTGTGGGCGCGGTCGTGGATCTGCTCCAGGGGATCTTCTCCCTGCAGGCCGCAAAGGACGCCTCCAAGGCTTTGCCCCTCTGGATCATCTCGATCGTCGGCGTTGTGCTGAGCGTGATCTCTCTTATCAACAGCTTCGGCGGCGGTACGCAGGGGATCTTCTCCGCCATCTTCGGCCTCGCTGTCAGCTGCGGCATTTTCTATCTGGCCAACATCATTAAGAAGAATGCGTGAACATAGTGCCTTTATCACGCATTTGGCAGCAATTGTGATCGAGGCTATCCTGAATTGATGAATATGGGTATCAGTTGAAGCCGGCTTTCTCCCAAGATCCGATGAAATGGCGACTGATACCCATTTTTTCGTCACATGCTTGATTAAGGAGGAACGGATATGCAGTACAATATTCACGGAGACAACATGCCGGTGGTGATCTGCTCGCTGGACGATGGGGAGTCCATGATCTGCGAAGCCGGCGCCATGAGCTGGATGACGCCGAACATGGAAATGGAGACAAAGAGCGGCGGAGCGGGAAAGCTCTTCGGTCGTGTCTTTTCCGGCGAGACGGCGTTTCAGAACTATTATACTGCCCGCGGCGGCAGCGGCATCATTGCCTTTACTTCCTGCTTCCCCGGCGACATTCTGGCTGTGGAGGTCACCCCGGAAAAGCCCATTGTCATCCAGAAGAGGGCGTTCCTTGCCTGCACGACCGGCGTCCAGATGGAGGTCGTTTTCCAGAAGAAGCTGGGTACCGCAATCTTTGGCGGAGAAGGCTTCATCATGCAGAAGCTGTCCGGCAGAGGCACTGTTTTCCTTGAAATCGACGGCAGCACCATCAACTACAGCCTCAAGCCCGGACAGCAGATGCTGATCTCCACCGGACATCTGGCGATGATGGACGAGTCGGTCACGATGGATATCCAGCAGGTCAAGGGCGTGAAGAACGTCCTCTTCGGCGGCGAGAGCCTGTTCAACACGGTCGTCACCGGACCCGGCACCGTCACCCTGCAGACGATGCCCATGACGAATCTGATTTCCGCAATTATCGCAAGGCTGCCGGGCAAGAGCGGCTGACACACATACAGAAAGCGCCGGTCAGGTCCTTTTGGGGATCTGAACCGGCGCTTTTGCGGTGAAAATATTTTGAAAAATATCTGGTATACAGAGCTTTGCCTGCCGCGCCATTATTGCCCCGCTTTTTTCCTGATTTTCTCTCTGGGAAGCGCGTGCTTTGTAAGCCTTTTCGGAAACGGACCCTCAGCCTGAAACGGTATCCCGAGTTCCTTCAGGACAGCTTCAAAGGCGTCCGTATATTTCTTCTCATCCAGAAGCTGCATGAAGCTGAGAAAAATCCTGTCTCCCAGGGAGGATACCTCGAGCAGCACGTGCCCTTCCACGATGAACACGAAGGAATCCACATAGTCCGCGACTTCGCCCCAGTCCATCCAGCCTGTGTAGTTGGCAATAAAGGTTCCGTGCTGGGCGTTTTTTCCCGCGAAGGGATCATGCTTTTTGAAATATGTCAGCTTTTGCTTCTGCCCATGGATCGTTTCCAGCTCTTCGAGAAAACAGAATTCCTTCCTCAGCTCCGCGAAGCTGACACTGGGATCGGTCTGCAGGGCGATCTGCCCTCTTGTCATGGTCCCGAGCTTCTCCATATCCCATTGCAGCTGCTCGCGCGTATAATCCAGATGGACATGGCTGAGCAGATCAATATGGCTTTGCGGCATGCCGAGGCTTGCGGAGGGGTTATGCGCCGTCTCGCCGCCGATGACGCGGATCTTCTCCGGGAGCACCTTGTCCAGCGCCTTTGCCATCACATTGTTCTTCGCAAAGGACAGGATGTCCTTCTGGGCGAATGTATAGAGCCGAAAGTTGGGCTTTCTCTTAAACGGATTATACATGCCGTTGAGATAATCCAATCCCAGAACCGCCGGCTTTTTACTGTTGTAGCGGTAGATCGGCGGCTCACCGCCCAGCATATCGAGCGTCGGCTCCTCATCCTCCCCCGGGAGCAGGGGGCTGTCCGGCTTGCGTATCGCCGGGGCGTTCGGCACGACATGGTATCTCTCTATGATGTACTGATACACCGTGGTCATGACCCAGGGCTGCGCGCCTCTGCCGCCGCACAGGGCATGGCTGATATAGAAGTTGATCTCCCGGCCTTCGCACTGCACAAACAGCAGATGCCCGTTCACAGCGCGGCTTCCCAGCCTGGGAAGGCGTCTTGTCCTCCCGAGGATCACGACCTGCTCCGGATTCGACGCAAGGACATAGCCGCCGTCTTCATCCAGGCCGACCCTGACAGCGAAATAGGGATACCGCCTGATCGCAATATTCACGGCGGACTTGAGCGTTTTGACATCCACCTTTTCCTTCATCACGACGCGAATACGCATAATCATGGCGAAAACGGATTCGTCCTTATATAATTTGAATGTATTGAGGCTGTATTTCATGCAGTTGTCTCCTTACGCATCGCAGCTTGTCAAATCAGCAGAGCCGGACCGGTTTTTTTCATAAGCGGCAAGGACCTGGCATATCAGTGGAAAATGGAATCAAAGCCGGTCTGCTCCAGAATTTCCCTCACGGTCTCGTTTTCGCCGTGAAGGGAGACCCTGCCCGCGCAGGCCTTGTGCATGATCAGCAGCACGCGCAGGCCGGCGGAGGAGATGTATTCGAGGCGGCTGCAATCCACCTCCACGGCATCCGGCGACTGCTCTGCCTTTATCTTTTCAAAGAAGGACAGCAGGCTCGGCGCGGTGATCGTATCAAGCCGCCCCGTCAGCGCCAGGGACAGCGTGCCTGACTGCATGGAGGCGTCGGCATGAAAGTCCTTCGTCTCCGTGGAAGCAAGCGCCGCCGGCGCTCCGCCCGGGGTGATTTTCCAGAAGGCGCAATGCTTCATGCCCTCGCATACCGCGGCGGCCTGCTCAGGGCTGACCCTGTCCAGGGAAGCCAGCTTCGGCATGTTTTCGCCGACATTCACACGCTCGGCCTTCAAACCGTGCTTTGCAAGAAAAGCCATCGCTCGCCTGATGCTGCCCTCCATATCGGCAGGAGAGGCGATCAGCGCGTTTTTGCCGATCTCCACGTCGGACTTGTCCTTCGTCTGCTGCGTCGCATTCTTCATGATCTCCATGAAGCGATCGCCCACCAGGGCGCGCATGACAAGGACATACTGAAGGGAGCATTCCACGTCGGCCGTGTACCAGCAGCCGCCCTTCTTCTCCAGGATGCGGCGGATATTGTCGCAAAGCGCAGCCGCCTCAGAATCGGTAAAGTACATCAGCAGGCCCTCGGTGGTGATCGTGACAGGGCCGTCGGTATCCTCGAGCGCTTTTTCCAGCGAGGCATAGTTGGTCGCGTCCACCTCCCGGAAGCGGGCATGCTCCCGCTGCTCCG
This sequence comes from Oscillospiraceae bacterium, assembly GCA_902790375.1. GTDB lineage: Bacteria > Bacillota > Clostridia > Oscillospirales > Oscillospiraceae > Limivicinus. The sequence continues at coordinate 108,577 of CADARY010000012.1, forward strand.
CCGGGATCAGCGCAAGGATTTTGTCCGACGCCTCCCGGATGACCACCGGGAGATCCAGACCGTAATAGGTCAGGCCCTTCTCTGCAAATTCGATCGCCCGCGGCGTATACCCGCAGGGCATATCCACCAGCGTACAGCCGGATTTCTCCGCCAGACCTGCCATCGTGCGGTAACGGCATTCCAGCATGATCGTGCCGCCCAGCACCTGCTCCGGCGACGCCTTCGTGTTCGCGCTGTTTTGCGTGGCCTCCAGCGTAAGGCCCATGCTCTTCGCCAGCGCCGCCGCGTCCCTGTCGCCGTTTGCGGCCA
>CADARY010000013.1 GCA_902790375.1 Oscillospiraceae bacterium
TTCCCTGTGGAAAACTTCTCGCATGATGTGCCTTGCTGCTGTTCAGCCGTTCGTTTTAAGCTGTTGCTATTGCTTTGGCCTGCATGAATATTTCAGGGTCAGTATATGCTGCAGTTCAATTACGGCGGAAACGGTCAGACCGTGGTTTGCGGCCCTGACGGAAGCGTCTTCTATGATTCCGGGAAAATCATGGGCGATGTTGCGCCGCTGATTATGAAAGAGGTTTTGAAGGCAGGCGTCTGGGCTCCGATCGCCGTTTCCTATGACATGACCGAGTGGGAGTGCCGGAATGGAGACAAGACGATCAGAGGCCACTACATGCTGCCGAAGGACTATGAGAGCGGCAGGCTGCCCACCATCATTTTCTCCCACGGCTTTAACAGTACGCACATGCAGGTGACGGTCAACTATGCGGCCAAAATCGTCGATGAAGGTTACGCCTGCATCCTGTTTGACTTCTGCGGAGGTTCCGCTGACAGCACCAGTGACGGGAATGGCACGGAGATGTCCATCTTTACAGAAGAAGAGGAACTCAAGTGCGTGTTTGAAGCGGCCAAGACCCTGGATTTTGTGGATCCCGACCAGATGTTCCTTCTCGGATGCAGCCAGGGAGGCGTTGTCTCGGCCATGGCAGCCGCGGATCTCCAGGGCGAGGTAAAGGCCCTGGTCCTCTGCTTCCCGGCCTTTACGCTGGTGGATGACGCAAAGGCGGCCTACGCCTCGATCGACGAGGTGCCGGAGACTGTGGAAGTCATGGGCTTCACCATTGGCCGCATCTACTATGAGGGGCTGTTTGATCTGGACATTCTTGCGGATGTTTCCCGTTATAAAGGCGATGTGCTGATCCTGCACGGCACCGCAGACAATATTGCCCCGTACTCTTATTCGGAAGCCGCGGTCGAGGCCTATGAAAACGCCAAACTGATCCCCATTGAAGGAGCCGGTCACGGATTCCGGGATAAACACCTGGATGAGGCCATGGTTCCGATCACGGAATTTATCAAAGCACACACAAAGTAAATAATCATTTTCGTGCCGCAAGACACGGAAATGGTTGAGCTCTGTCACTGAAGCCCCGCGGATACGTCCAAGGGGCTTCGTGTTTGTTCAGCAGGCTTCCCAAATGCTCTGGCAAACTGCACAAAATCAAGCTTCAAATTTTGGAAGGCCGATCTGAAAAAATGTCGGATTGTTCCCAAGTCCTGTCCTTGTTGAAAAGGGGCGGCCTATCGTAAAATAAACAATATGATGGACTGCGCATAGAAGATGAAATGGAGGAGCAAACATGAAAAACGAATGCCTTCGCCTATATGAAAACCGCGAGGATATCACGCTGACCTGCTATGTCTGGACGGACACACCAGAGCTTCTGGGCGGAAAAAAACGCCCCGCTGTCCTGATTTGCCCCGGCGGCGGGTACTTCAACTGCTCGGACCGGGAGGCGGAACCGATCGCCCTGCGCTTTGCGGCAATGGGTTACCACACCTTCGTCCTGCGCTACTCCACCTATGCAGAGGGAGGCTCTTTCCCGAACATCGGAGAACCCATCGCTGTAAAGCAACGGGATATGCACCCCGCGCCGCTGTGTGACATCGGCGCGGCCATGCGCCTCATCTGCGCGCATGAGAACGAGTGGCTGGTAGACATCACGCGCATTGCGGTCTGCGGCTTCTCGGCGGGCGGGCACAACGCCGCCATGTATGCCACCCGCTGGCAGGAAAACGGCTTCCCGAAGCCTGCGGCGGCGATCCTCGGCTATCCGCTGACTGACTATGTGTTTAAGCATAAGTATGAGTCCCGGCAGATGGGCGGCGTTACGATGTTCTTCCGTGCCTCGGATACGGCATTTCTCGGTACGGCCGAGCCGACGGAAGAGCAGCTCGAGGACGTGAGTCCCGCGCGGCACGTGACAAAAGCCACGCCGCCGACCTTTCTCTGGGCAACGGCAGCGGACGAGCTGGTGCCGGTGCAGCACTCCCTTTTGATGGCGACGGCGCTTGCCAACACCGGGGTCCCCTTTGAAATCCATATCTTTGAGAAGGGCAAACACGGCATGGGTCTCGCCGATCAGGCCAGCGCCGAGGCGCTGAGCGACTGCAATGCCGACGCCGCAGGCTGGGCGGCGCTTGCCGCCAAGTGGCTGGAAAAGCGTTTTGCACTGCCGCTGCCGGAGAAGAGCGCCTTTGAGCGCATGATGGAGAGCGGCGGCAACCCCGGCTTCGGTGGCTGATATGAAGACAAACGCGATCAATATCCGCGATCCCTTCGTCCTGCTTCACGAAGGAAGGTATTATCTCTACGGCACGCGCAGCGCGACCTGCTGGGGCGAGGCCGACGGCTTCGACTGTTATGTCAGCGACGACCGTGAAAACTGGGACGGCCCCTTCGAGATCTTCCGCCGGACGACCGGCTTTTGGGCGGACCGGGCGTACTGGGCGCCGGAGTGCGTATTCCATGACAAGACCTTCTTCCTGATCACAACGCTCGGCGCTTCGGATCGTAAAAAGGGGATCTATGCCATGCGCAGTCAATCGCCCCTCGGACCTTTTGGACCCTGGGGGGAAGAACTTACACCGCCCGACTGGGCCTGCATTGACGGCACAGTATACTTTGAGGGGCGGAAGCCGTATCTGGTCTTCTCCCATTCCTTTGAGGATGACCCGCGCGGCGATATGTGCGCCGTTGAGCTCAAGCCCGACCTGTCGGGCGCGGCGGGTGAGGTCGTGACCCTGTTCTCTGCCGCCGCCGCGCCATGGGCGCGGCCGGTGCCCTTTGCAAAAGCGGAGTTCGGGATGGAAGGCAATGTGTATTTTACCGACGGACCATGCGTAAAGAAGCTCCCGGACGGCAGATTGGTCATGACCTGGTCGAGCTGGAGCGAGCAGGCCTATGCCGTCGGCGTGGCGGAGTCCGAAAGCGGCTCTGTCTTTGGCCCCTGGCGGCAGCTTGAAACGCCGCTCTACCCGGCAAACGGCGGACACGGGATGCTGTTTGAGGAGAAGGACGGCTCCCTGTGGTTTACCCTGCACACCCCCAATGAAAAATATGCGGAACGCCCGGTCTTCTTCCCGGTCGAGACGGATGGAGAACTGAGATTAAAGGAGGACAAACCGTGAAGCTGACAAATCTTCGCGTGTGCAATCTGAGCGAACCCATCGGCTATGCGATGGACGCCCCGGTTTTTTCCTGGACGACGGAAGACTGCGACGGCAGTCAGCTTTGGGCGGCGCTCTCAATAAGCGCCGGGGGAGAAAACGTGTTTGACAGCGGCACGGTTCAGAACGCCGATAGCCTCGGCTGGCGCGTCGAGCTGCCGCTCAAGGCCCGCACGCGCTATGACTATACGCTGACCGTCCGCGCCTGCGGCGGCGAAGAGGCGAGCGCACGGAGCTTTTTTGAGACCGGGAAGCGGAATGAGGCCTGGGAAGCCCAATGGATCAGCCCCCGCGTTTCTCAGAGCGCCGCGCTGCTGGAAAAGAGCTTTCAGGCAGAATTTGAGGAGAAATCAGCCCGTCTGTATATCTGCGGTCTCGGCGTCTACGAAGCTTACCTGAACGGGGAAAAGATCGGGGACGAATATCTGGCTCCCGGCTACCATTCCTATGATTTTTATTTGGCAGCGCAGACCTATGATGTGACAAAAATGCTGAAAAACGGAGAGAACAACCTGGTCATTGCCCTGGGTGAGGGCTGGTTCAAGGGGCGTCTGGGCTTTGAGGGCGGGTATACGGATCTGTACGGCGACCGCCTTTACGCGATAGCCGAGCTTTGGCAGGGCGACCGTCTTGTGCTTTCAACCGACGAGAGCTGGACAGAGCGCCGATCACCCGTCATGTTCAACAATATCTATGACGGCGAGATCTGGAACGCATGGGAGTCGCCAACGCCTGTCGGCCTCGTCGAAGCCGCTTGCCCGAAAGCCTGCGGACCGCTGCAGGATCGCCTGTCTCTGCCGGTGAAGGAGTTTGACCGCCTGCCGGCAATGGAACTGATCCGTACCCCGAAGGGGGATACCATCCTGGATTTCGGTCAGAACCTGACCGGCTGGGTTGAATTCAAGTCCCGGCTCCCCGAGGGGGAAAGGATCACCCTGACGGCGGGAGAAATCCTGCAGGACGGTGAATTCTATCATGACAACTACCGCACGGCAAAGGCGGAATTCATCTACATTTCGGACGGCACCCCGCGGGACTGGATACGCCCGCATTTTACCTTTTACGGCTTCCGGTACATGAAGGTTGACTGCGCTTTTCTGGTGGCGGCGGAGGACTTCACCGCCGTGCACCTGCGCAGCGCCATGCCGCAGACGGCGAGATTCGAGACCGGAAACACTCTTGTCAATCAGCTTTTCCAAAACGCCCTCTGGGGCATGAAGGACAATTTCCTCGAGGTGCCGACGGACTGCCCCCAGCGGGACGAGCGCCTCGGCTGGACGGGCGACGCGCAGGCCATCTCCGAGACGGCGTGTCAGACCCTGTACATGCCGGCCTTCTATCGGAAGTATCTCCGGGACATGCGGGCCGAGCAGTCCGTTCTCGGCGGCAGCGTGCCCAATGTGGTTCCGCGCATCAAGCGGGACATGATCGGCAATTCCGGCTTCTGCCCCTGGGCGGACGCGGGCGTCATCATTCCGTGGAACACGTGGCGCTATTACGGAAACAAGAGCCTGCTCGCGGAGACCTACCCCGGCATGAAGGCCTGGGTAGATTTCCAGAGACAGAGGGAGGAGACCATCGAGGGCCCGCATCTTGTCAAAGACGGCTTTCACTTTGCCGACTGGCTGGCCCTGGACAATCCCGAGCCCGGTCCCTTCGGCGCGACTGATCCGCTCTATATCGCGAGCGCCTATTACTTCCGCTGCGCGCAGATCGTTGCGGAGGCAGCGGAGCTCTTCGGACTTCCTGAGGCGTCCGAATATGTACAGCTTGCCGCGGACATCCTGACGGCGATTCGTGAAAAATACTTTGACGAAAACAGCCTCTGCGTCGAAAAGACCCAGACTGCGGCGGCTCTTGCCGTTGTGTTCGGCCTGACGGAAAAGCCGCAGGCGCAGGGGGACGCCCTGAATGAGCTGGTTGAGCAAAACGGCAGCCATCTCAACACCGGCTTTGTCGGCACGCCCATCCTTTGCCCGGCACTGAGCATGACGGGCCACCACGATACGGCGGTGACGGTACTGCTGCAGGAGGACTTCCCGAGCTGGCTCTACAGCGTCAAGCTCGGCGCGACCACGATCTGGGAACGCTGGAATTCCGTCCTGCCAGACGGCCGCATGAATCCCGAAGGCATGAATTCCCTCAACCACTATACCTACGGCAGCATCGCGGGATGGATGCTCTCCTGGCTCTGCGGCGTGCGTCCCGCGGAACCGGGTTATCGAAAAATCATCCTGGAGCCCCGCCCGGACCGGCGTCTGGGCCATGCCCGCGCCGAACTGGACACTGCCGCCGGCCATATCGTATGCGCTTGGCGGTATGAGGGCGATTCACTGCACTACGACTTCACCGTGCCCTTCGGCGCTTCGGCGGAGCTGCGCCTGCCGGGGGAGACGCCGAAAGAGCTCGGAGCGGGAAGCTATGCGTTTTGAGGAGCACAAGATGTATTATCAGATCGAAAAACTGGACGGCTATTACCGCATCGGGAGCGCGGAAGCGGTTTTCTCTTATCTTGTCGTCGGAAGGCAGCAGGCAATGCTTATTGATACAGGCTACGGCCTGGGCGATTTGAAGGCAGCCGTCGATTCTCTGACGAGCCTGCCGCTTATCATCGTCAACACCTAGTCGGCGATGCGGCGAACTTTTTCGTCGGGCTATTTGCGAGGGAATCCACCGGAAAGCAGAGCTATCTGAATATGCTGGATAAAATCGACGCGCTGCCGGTGGACGCATATATCGGCGGGCACAACCCGCGGCCCATGACACATGAGGATCTGGCGCTCTTTCGCAGGGCGGCTGTGGAGGCGGATTACAGCAGAGGCGAGCCGTTCAGCCCCTTTATGGATCAGGATCGGCATCCGCGCATCTGTTCACTGGCGGGCATCAAACCGGAGGATATGCTCCGCCCCGGCTACGCCGCCGTGGTCATTGCGGAGGATTATTAATAAGAAACGGTGAGGTAGAAAAATGAAACAGAAGCTATGGAATGACGGTTGGAAGTTCTGGCCAGATAAGGACGCCTTTGCCCTGGTCTGGAGCATCCCTGAAAATGCGCGGGACATCACCCTGCCCCATGACGCGATGATCGAAAAACCGGCATATGCCGAAAGCCCGAACGGCGGCAACACGGGCTACCGTGATGGCGGGAATTATACCTACGTCAAACATCTTGCGCTGACGGAGGAAGATCTTGGGCAAAAATTCATCCTCCGCTTCGACGGCGTATACTGCCATGCGCTGGTCTATGTCAACGAGCAGCTGGCAGGCAGCGAGGCCTACGGCTACAGTACATTTTATGTAAACCTGACTCCCTGGCTGCACGCGGGCGTAAACGAGATCCGCGTTCAGGCGCGCAACGCGGGCATGACAAACTCCCGCTGGTATTCCGGCAGCGGCATCTACCGCGACGTGTATCTGTTTACGTCCAATGCTGTCTATCTGGAGCCGGACATGGTGCAGATTTCGACCGAGAGTGCGGACGCGGACAGCGCCGTTCTCTCCGTGAAAACAACGGTCATCAATGAAAGCCTCAATACCAGGACGCTCACGCTCACAAGCGCGGTGAAGACCGCCGACGGCAGCGCGGCAGGCGCCGACAAGTGCGCGTTCTTCCTCATGGCGGGGGAGAGCAAGACCCTCACCCAGCGCATTCTGGTCAAAAATCCGGCCCTGTGGTCGGAGGACAGACCCTACCTCTATACGCTGGAAAGCCGTCTATGCGATGGAGAGAGAGAATTGGACAGCGCCGCGGCGCGCTTTGGCATCCGCACCCTTTCTCTCGATGCGGCAAAGGGCCTGCGCGTCAACGGAAAAAGCGTCAAGCTGCGCGGCGCCTGCATCCACCACGACAGCGGCCTGCTCGGCGCGGCGACCTATCCCGACGCCCAGCATCGGCAGATCAGGCTTCTGAAGGAAGCCGGCTTCAACGCGATCCGTATGTCCCACCATCCGGCGGCACCGGCCCTGCTGGACGCCTGCGATGAGCTGGGGATGTTCGTTATGGATGAGTTTTCCGATATGTGGACGCGCGCCAAGAGCGATCTGGACTACGCCCTCGACTTCGAAAAATGGTGGGAAACCGACGTCTCCCTCATGGTGCGCAAGGATTTCAACCACCCCTCCGTCATCCTCTATTCCGTCGGCAACGAGATCCCGGAGATCGGCACGGATTTCGGCAGCGAGGTCTGCGCCAAAATCGCAGGACTGATGAAAAAGGTCGACCCGACGCGCTTCACCACGGCGGGCATCAACGGTGTCTTTGCGGCGGGCGATCAGATGGGCCGCATCCTCGCCGACCTCTCCCGGGATATGCAGGCCGCCGGTGAGATCGAGGGAAATGTCAACGACTTCATGACCGTCATGGACACCAAGATGGATCAGATCGTGGTGCATGACGCCATCTCCGAGCGGCTGGAGAAGGCCTGCGCGAGTCTGGACGCTGCGGGCTACAACTACATGGCCGCCCGTTACGAGCCGGACAGCGTCCATTATCCCAACCGTGTCATGGTCGGCTCCGAGACCTATCCGCCCGACATAGCCCGCAACTGGGCGCTGGTAGAAAAACTCCCCTCGGTTATCGGCGACTTTACCTGGACGGGCTGGGACTATATCGGCGAGGCCGGTGTCGGCATTCCGGCCTATGCCTTCGGCGAGGGCGGCTTCGGCGCGCAGTACCCCAGCCAGCTTGCTTACTGCGGCGATCTTGACCTGACCGGCTTCCGCAGACCCCTGTCCTGGTACCGGGAGATCGTCTTCGGCCTGGAAAGGCGTCCGTATATCGCGGTTCAAAACCCGCATCACTACGGCCAAACGCTGATCAAAACACCCTGGGTGATGTCCGACGCGGACGCGAGCTGGGATTGGCCGGGCTGCGAGGGCAAGCCCATTGTCGTCGAGGTCTACGCCCCCGAGGGCGAGGTTGAGCTGTTCCTCAACGGCAAAAGCCTCGGAAAAAAGCAATGCGAAAAATGCCGCGCTTTGTTCGAGACGGTCTATGAGCCGGGCGAAATCCGTGCCGTATCGCACAGCCTTGAAAGCGCCCTGCTGACACCGTCAGGCCAAACGCGCCTGAGCATAAGCTGCGATTGCGAAGGAGAAAAACTGGTCTATCTGAACGCCGAACTGCGCGGAGAAAACGGCGCGCTCAAAACGGCCGAGGACGAGCTGCTCTCTGCCGAGGTCGAGGGTGCGGAGCTGCTGGGCTTCGGCAGCGGAGACCCCAAGCCGGCGCTCAATTACAACGAAGGCAAAACAAGAACATACAAGGGCCGCGCACAGCTCATCCTGAAAAAGCACGGCATGGAGGCAATACGCGTTTCGATACGTTCCGAATCAGGTAAAACTGCACAAATTCTGTTGTGATTATTTGACAACCTGATCTTAAAATATGTCGGACAGTCCGAAATCGGCGCACTGTTCAGCTTTTCCCTTTCGTCTTATAATTTGCACAGCAAAAGCATAAATGAAACGAAAGAAAAGGAGAAAGACTTATGGACGAATCAAAAGCCGTCAAGCTCCCCGCCAAGGATGACGGAAAGGTTTCCACCGCCTTTAAGTGGTTCCACGCGACCTCGGTCAATGGCGGCGCCATGGCCATTGCAGCAACGATCGCAAGCTACTTTACCCTCTACGCGCAGGAAACCATCGGCATCACTGCCGCGCAGTTGGCCGTTATTCTTTTGATCTGCAACATTTGGGACGCGATCAACGACCCCCTCATGGGCGTCCTCTGTGAATCCACGACAACCAGATGGGGCAAATACCGCCCGTGGTTCATCTTCACCCCCATCGTGCTGATGATCGACATGTGGTTCCTGTTCTCCAATCCCAGCTTCCTCGCTGCAAGCCCCATGGGCAAGTGCGTGTGGACCTGCGGCTGGTACATGGTCTACGGGATGGTGGTTACGGCCTATACCATGCCGCAGATGGCCATTCTTCCCGCCATGACGCTTGACGACAATGAGCGCAACAAGGTTCTGACCCTCGGCGCCGGCTGCTGCGCGCTCATGTTCACCATCGCCTCCACCTTCTCCACCCAGCTCGTGGAGATCTTCGGCAGCTATCGCACCCTAATGGTCTTCTACTCCATCTTCGCCGTCATCTCTTTCTGGGGCCTGTTCATGACCTCCGAGGAAAAGTACGTCGTCAAGGGCGAGAGCGGCGGTCTCAAGCAGCTTGTCTACGTTTTCCGCCACAAGGAAGTCTGGCCCGTGATCCTGGTCTGGGTCTGCGCCTCTGTCTCCTACGGCTTCATGTTCACTTCTTCCGTCTATTATGCGCAGTACATCTGGGCGCCCCTTCGCGTGAATCCCGAGGCCATCACGGCCGGTGTCATGGCCCAGGTCGAGGCCGGTACGCTCGATCCCTCCATGATCGAAGCGACGATTGGCGAGCAGATCGGCGCCGGCATCGGCGGCACCATCTCCACCTACATGGGCTTTATCTCCGTCGGCGCGCTGATCTCCATGATGGTGCTCATGCCCATCTTCATCCGCATCTTCAAGACCGGCTGGAAGACCATGCTCTGGTCCCAGATCCTGACTGTTGTCTTCTACCTGATCCTCTTCTTCACCGGCCGCATGAACTTCATGTACTGCTGCGTGATGAGCTTCCTGGCCACGATGGTCGGCGCCATGGTCAATGCCGTTGTCAATATCATTGTCAATGACACCATCGACTTCGTCATGCTCAAGGAGGGCAAGCAGCTCAACGCGGTCGTCTCCGCCGTCAAGGGCTTTGCCCAGAAGTGCGGCACCACGCTGGTCTCCTCCGGACTGCTGGCCATTCTGGCCCTGGCCAAGTTTGACGCGCAGCTTGGCCCCTTCGGTCAGCCCGCATCCGCGACGACTGCCACCAATGTCGTGCGTTTCCTGGTGCCTGCCGCTGTGTCCGGCATCATCATCCTGGTCATGCTCTTCTACCCCATCCGCAAGTATTTCCCCGCGATTGGCGAGATGAAGGCAAAAATGACTGCCGAAAAGGCCGCCGGCGAGGATATCTCCATCTGATAAGATACGATAAACCAGGAAAAGCCCCGCGCTTCATGTGCGGGGCTTTTTGCAAGAATGAAGAGGAGAGAGAGGAACCATGAGCAAATACTACTGCAATCCCCTGAATCTGCCCTATAAATACAACTTCCAGAAGCCGAATATGCCGGGGCTCGGCGAGGCAAAGCTTGCCGTCTACCGTGAGGCCGCCGACCCGACGCTCGAATATTTCAAGGGCCGTTATTGGCTTTTTCCCTCCATGACGCGTGGTTTCTATGTCTCCGACGACATGGTGGACTGGGAGTATCACGCGCTGGAGGCGCCGATCCCGGTTTTCGATTATGCGCCGGACGTGCGCGCGGTGGGGGAGTATCTCTACTTCTCGGCCTCCAAGCGCAGCGAGACCTGCAACTTTTACCGTACGAAGGACCCCATCAACGGCGAGTGGGAGGAGCTGCCGGGGAGCTTCCCGTTCTGGGACCCCGATCTCTTCTGTGATGACGACGGGCGCCTGTATTTCTATTGGGGCTGCTCCAATATCACACCGATCTGGGGCGTGGAGCTGGAGCCGGAGACCATGCGGCCCCTCGGGGAAAAGCAGGTCATGTTCACCATGGACAACAAATCCCGCGGTTATGAGCGTGTCGGCCGCGATCATGTGAGCCCCAAGGCGGGTATTGATCTCGAGGCCGCGACCGAGGAGATGTTCCGAAACCTCATGAACATGCCGGAAGAAATGCGCCTCAAGGAAGGCCTCACTACCGAGGAGGCTGTGCGCGCGCTCGCAAGAGGCTTCGCGGGAGATGATCCCTATATCGAGGGCGCGTACATGACCAAGCACGCCGGAAAGTACTATCTCCAGTACGCCTTTCCGGAGACGCAGTCAAACGTCTACGGCGACGGCGTCCTGATTTCCGACCACCCGCTCGGACCCTTTACGATCGCAGAAAACAACCCCTTTTCCTATAAGCCCGGCGGCTTCATCAACGGCGCGGGCCACGGCTCCACCATCGCGGACAGAGACGGAAACTACTGGCACACCGCGTCCATGTCCATCTCCGTCAACAACGACATGGAGCGCCGCCTCGGCCTCTGGAAAGCGGGCTTTGACCGGGACGGCGAGCTCTGGTGCGATCAGCGCTACGGCGACTGGCCCGTGAATGCGGAAGCCCCCGCTTTCTCTCAGCCGGACTTTATGCTCCTGAGCTATCAAAAGCCGGTGGGCGTCTCCTCCGGGACGGGCGCGGAAAAGATCACCAACGAAAATGTCAGAGACTGGTGGCGGGCAGACAGCGCGCATGAAGAGTGGTGCTCGCTCGACCTGGGCGAAGTCATGGATGTGCGCGCGGTGCAGATCAACTTTGCCGACGAGGGCATCGACGCCCAGATCCCGGAGAATGCGGAGCGCCTCGTGGCCCATGAGATCCGCTACATCGACCTTGAAAAGCGCGTGACCCGTTGGAAGCTGGAGGGCTCAGCGGATGGCGCAGAGTGGTTTATGATCGCAGACAAACGCCATGTGGACAGCAATCTCTCTAATGATTTCATCATGCCTGAGGGCGGGGTGAAGACGCGGTATCTCAAGCTCACGGTGGCAGAGCTGCCCTTTGAACAGCCGGTCGCGGTCTCCGGCCTGCGTGTTTTCGGAAGAGGGAACGGTGCGGCGCCCGAAGCTCCGAAGAATGTTAAGGCGGAGCGGGTCGGCGACCTGAACATGCTAGTCTCCTGGGAGGAAGACGGCGCGACAGGCCACAACATCCTCTGGGGGCATGCGCCGGACAAGCTCTACCACAGCTATATGGTCCTCGGCTCAAACGAAAAGAACATCGGCGCTTTGATAAAGGGTGAGCCGGTCTATGTCCGGGTCGATGCCTTCAACGAGAACGGCGTCACCGAGGGCGAGGTCTTTGCACTGTAAACAGCACGGAGTACAGCAGAAGATATGAACGTAAATTGGCTCACCAACCGCACAAAACAGCCCTTCTATCTGCGCCGGGCTTTCTCGCTGAAAGAACAGCCCGTCAGCGCGGCGCTCACAGCCTGCGGCCTCGGGCAATATAACGCCTTTCTCAACGGCGCGCGCGTCGGGGATGCTTATCTCGAGCCAGCATGGACGGATTATGACAAGCTGGTGCTGTACCGGACTTATGACGTCACCGAGCTTCTCCGCGCCGGGACGAACGCCCTGCTGCTGGAGATCGGCAGCGGCTGGTATCTCTGGGATCAGAGCTTCGGGTACAGCTTTCACTTCCCGCCCTTCATGCCGCCCAATCCCAATCCCTACCTTCCCTTCGGCGAGAGCCTTGTCGCTTTCTTTGAACTGCGGGTGTTCTATGCCGACGGCACGCAGACGCTGATCTGCTCGGATGAGGCCTGCAGAACAAAGCCCCACGGCGTCCTGCACACGAATGTCTACGGCTCGGAGTGGATCAAGGGCGCATCGCTCGCCCGCGGCGCGTCCATACCCGACTATGACGACTCTGCGTGGGACGCAGCTCTTGCGGCAGACGAAAACGAAATTCCGAAGGGCAGCCTTGCGGAGGCTGGGCTGCCGCCGGTCAGGGCGCTCCGGCGCTATGAGGCCGAAGAGATCGGCCAAGTCAACGGCAGGAGAATCTATGACCTTGGGCAGAACATCTCCGGTATCCTGGAGGCGGAAGTGCGCGGGCAGGCCGGTACAACGGTCAACTTTTATCCGGCGGAAAAGCTGGATGCGGACGGCGGCGCCGACCAGATGGCAAAGAACTGGATGCCGATTAATAATGTGATCCGCTATGAGATTGCGGAGAGCGGTCAGGTCGAGCGCTTTACCCAGCACTTCACCTATTTTTCCGGGCGCTATTTCGCCGTGTCGGGCGAGGCGGAGATCATCTCCCTCTCGGCACTGGCAATCAGCAGCGCATGGAAGCGTGCCGGCAGCTTCAACTGTGACGACGAGCGGTACAACAAAATTTACAAGTTGATCGAGAAGACGGTGGAGGCCAACATGCTGGGGGTACATACGGACTGCCCGACCATCGAGCGCTTTGCCTGGCAGGAGCCGAACCATCTGATGGCCCCGTCCATCTTCTATATGAAGGACGGCAAGGCCCTGTGGGAGAAGTTTCTGCGCGATCTGCGCCTTGCTCAGCATACGGCTGAAGACCGCTTTCGGGATATGCGGGGGAAGCTCTTCTGCCCCGGCGACGGTCTGGTGCCCTCTCAGGCGCCGTGCTATATCCCGAACGTCCTGCCCGTGCCGGGCCTTGGCAGCTTTTACGATATCATCCCCTGGGGCAGCACCTGCATCCTGGGGACATACTGGCACTATCTGTTTTACGGTGATTTACAGATCGTGCGTGACAACTATGACACGGGCTGGCGCTATCTGGAGTATCTGAAAACTAAAGTCAACGCCGACGGCTTTCTGAACCACGGTCTCGGCGACTGGGGCAACCCGGAGAATATGCTTGTCCGGGAGAATGTCGAGACCGTCTTTCTCTACGCCGACGCATTGACGCTGGCAAGCTTTGCCGTACTTCTGGATAAGCCGGAGGATGTCCGGGAGCTGCGTGCATTCGCAGACCGGATTAAAAGCAATTATAATGAAAAGCTCCTCAGCTTCGATGAGAAGCTGGGAGCCTGGTGCTATCATATTTGGGGCGAGGGCGGCGCCATATCCCAGACGGCGGAGGCCCTGCCGCTCTTCTGGGGCATGGTGCCCGAAGAACGGGAGCGGGACGTGGTCAAGGCTCTCCGGGCCGCGCTTGAGGAGAAGAACTGCTTCATGGCCGGGGAGATCGGCCTGCCGTATGTGATCCAAAGCGCGCGCAGATACGGCATGAACGAGCTGATCGCCCGCTTTGTCACCCGGGAAACGCACCCCTCCTATTATGCTTTTGTACTGGATGGGGAGACTACCCTCGGAGAATACTGGGAGCATAATCCCAGTAGCCACTGCCACGATATGATGGGCCACATCATCGAGTGGTATTATAACGGCCTTGCAGGCATCAGGCCTCTGAAACCCGGCTTTGCCCGGGTGCGGATCGAGCCGTATCTGCCCGCGGGCATGAACAGCTTCACATGCAGCTATGAAACGCCGAAGGGCATGATCCGCGTCAGGGCGCATCGGCGGGACGGCGCGCCGGTTTTCACGGCGGAAATCCCCGAGAGTATTCGATGGGAGGCCGCCGAAAATGTCACGGTTTCTGTATCTCGAAAGGAATAAAACGCTCTCCGTTTTTGACGTGTGTGCGGCGGTATTCCTGCGGCGAACAGTGAAAGCTGCCGCGGAAAACGCGGGAAAAATGGTCGGCGGAATTGTAACCGACGATCTCGGCAATTTCAAACACGGGCAGTTCGGTATTCAGCAGATAGTCCGCGGCGCGGGACATGCGGATCTGGCGCAAAAGCTCGGTAAAGCTCACGCCGGTGTTCTGCTTGATGAGGGTGCACAGGTGCGGCTTGGAATAGCTGAACTGCTCCGCAAGCTCCGAAAGGGTGAGTGTCTGATAGTTTTGCCGGATGGCGTGCAGGATCTGCGAAAAATCCGTCCCCGCCTGAAAACGGTAGACCTGGGGCGTGTCCCCGGCGGAGCGGAGCACCGAAGCGAACAGCAGATTGATCTGGCTGACGCAGCAGCAGTTGGCGTAAACGTCATTCTTGAAGCACTCGTACAGCGCGTAGCGGATACAGTGCCTGATGTTGTCGGTATTTCCCGTCTGGAACAGCAGATAGTTGGGATGATCCGCTTTGAGATTGTTTCGGAAAAAAAGGGAGAGCGCGTCATCGCGGCTTAAAAGAGAGAAAAACGCCGCCTCAAAGGTGCTGCGCCGCAGCATGATGCAATAGACGCTGCTCTCGTCCCGGAGCTCCACATCGTGGCGGGAGCCGGGCGCGACGAGCACAAAAGCGCCCTCCGAAAGCGTATGGATCTCATCTTCAAAGTGAAACTGACAGCTCCCCCGGGAGACATATTCTATCTCCCAAAAATCGTGGCTGTGGATCAAAGGCCTGGAGTAGCGCGGATGACGGAAGATAAAGACATCGCGCTGAAACGGGAACATCACGCCCTCTTCGACCCGTTCCGGTGAGGCGAGGGCCGGAGGGACCGGAAAGCAGAGATCATCCACAAAGGCTTCAAACTCGTCGGGGCTCATCAGGTGCAGCTTATGACCCGAATAATCGGCAGAATTCTGCGTTATCTTTCTCTGTCTGCGCAGAGCGGCGATCGCTTCCTGAAACTGAATGCGCTGCCCTGTACTTTGGAAGCTCCTTGTAAGCTCCTGCTGGAGATCACGGAAAGAGGCATAGAAGGGCACAAGATCACTCCTCAATCGTTTATTATTTATTTATGATATAACAAATGAATAAAAAAAGCAAGAAGGGACGGCACAGCCTATGAAGATCACACAGATTAAGATCAACGGCGTTCGGGAGCCGATGGGCTTTCGTCTGGACAAGCCCTGCGTCTCTTTTAAGGTAACGGAGACGGCGAGCAGAAAAGCGGCCGACTGCCATATTCAGATCGTGAAGGAAGAAGCACCCGGGGCGATCCTGGCCGAGCGCGAGGGCAGCGACCTGAATTTCACCGGAGAGAGCTTCGCGTTGACTCTGGAGCCGCGCACGGCCTATCTGGTCAGAATCCGCGTCGAGGGGGACAAGGGCGACTTCGCGGAGGCGGAGAGCCGCTTTGAGACCGGCAAAATGGGCGAGCCCTGGCAGGCGGACTGGATCGCCGCGGAGAGGGGCGACGACTGCCATCCGATCTTCCTCAGAAAACTGACGGTGCGTCCCGGACTCCGAAGGGCGCGGCTCTATGCCTGCGGCGTCGGCCTGTTCGAGGCCTGCGTCAACGGGCGGAAGCTGGGGGAGGAATACCTCAAGCCCGGCGTCACCGACTATGAAAAGCGCATTCAGGTCGTGACCTTCCCGGTTGACAGTCTGCAAGAGGGAGAGAACGAACTGAGCTTCCTCCAGGGCCGCGGCTGGTACATGGGCACCTTCGGCCTGGAGAACACCGAAAACAACTACGGCGACCGCATGGCTGTCATAGCAGAGCTGCATCTGGATTATGCCGATGGGACGCATGAGGTCATCCCCACAGACGGCAGCTTTACCTATACGCCCTCCAATATCACACAGTCCGGCATCTATTTCGGAGAGACGGTGGACGAAACCCTGCGTGAGAAGCAGGCGTGGAAGCCGGTAGACGTGATCGCTGATCCTGCGGCGGATGCGGGGACGAAAAACCTCGTCAAAGAGCATCTGGCCGATCGCCTGAGCCTGCCGCTCATCGTCAAGGAGAAGCTCCCGGTGAGGGAGATCATCACGACGCCTGCCGGTGAGACAGTGCTGGATTTCGGACAGAACTTCGCGGGCTTTCCCGAGTTTGACAGCGAGCTCCCGTACGGAAAGCAGCTCACGCTGGACTTCGGGGAGATCCTGCAGGGGGGCAGCTTCTACCGCGGCAATTACCGCGAGGCAAATTCTCAGTTCATCTATGTCTCCGACGGGAAGAGGCGCACCGTGCGCCCGCACTTCACGTTCTTCGGCTTCCGCTACGTGCGCGTGACCGGCTGGGTCGGAGAGCTCACAAAGAATATGTTCCGCGGCTGCGTGCTGTACTCCGATATGGACAGAGCGGGCCATATCCGCACCGGCAACGCTAAAATCGACCGGCTCTATGAAAACACGGTCTGGGGCCTCAAATCCAACTTCCTCGACATGCCGACCGACTGCCCCCAGCGAAACGAGCGCCTCGGCTGGACGGGCGACGCCCAGATCTTCGCTCCGACGGCCAGCTATCACATGGACACCAAGGCCTTCTTCCACAAATTTGAGCTCGACCTGATGGACGAACAATCGACTCTGAACGGTGCTGTCCCTAACTATGTCCCGAACATCGGCCACAAGGCGGACGCCACCAGCGCCTGGGGCGATATCGGCACCTTCCTGCCGATGACGCTGTGGAAGTACTACGGCGACGCGGAAGAGCTTGCCTTTGCCTGGCCGATGATGAAAGCCTGGGTCGATTACATGGACCGGCTCGATACCGACAGGAAATACACCTTTGCGCCGGGCTTTCAGTTCGGTGACTGGCTCGGCCTCGACGGCGTAAGCGAGACCAGCTTCAAGGGCGGCACGGATGACGGCTACATCGGCGCGGTGTATTACTACCAGTCCGCAAAGCTCACGGCGCAGGCGGCGGAGATCCTCGGAAAGCTCGGGGAAGCGGAGCATTACGCACATCTGGCGGACAATATCCGCAAGGGTATTCTGAACGAGTACTTCACGCCAAACGGCCGCTTTGCCATGGATACCCAGGCAAGCTATATCATAGCCCTCAAGTTCGGCCTCTGGATCGACAGGGACCGCCTGATCGCCCAGTTCAGGGAGAGACTGAAAAAAGACGGCTTCCGCATCCGCTGCGGCTTTATCGGCGCACCGCTGTTGTGCACGGTGCTCGCCGAATGCGGGATGTCCGATCTGGCGTACGACTTCCTTCTCAAGGAGGATTTCCCGAGCTGGCTCTACTGCGTCAATCTCGGCGCGACCACGATCTGGGAGCGCTGGAATTCCGTCGGGCCGGACGGCACAATTTCCGATACGGGCATGAACTCCCTCAATCACTACTCCTACGGCTCGGTGATGGAGTTTGTATACGCTTACGCTGCGGGTATCCGTCCAGCGGAACCGGGCTTTCGAAAAGCGATCATTAAGCCGCATCCGGACGTGAGACTGCCGAAGATAGAATGCGCCTTCGATTCCGCGGCAGGCAAATACGTCTGCCATACCGAGATTAAAAAAGACGGCACCCTCGGCGTCCATGTGGAGATCCCCTTCGGCTGTGAGGCGCGTTTGACGCTGCCGCGCTCCGGGATGGAGCCGCAGACCCTTTCGGCGGGCAGCTATGATTTCAGCTACACCCCGATCAGGGACTACCGCAAGCCCTTTGACGAGAATACGCCGATCGCGCGCCTCGGCGAGAACGAGCAGGCCCTTGGCATCCTCTTCTCCCTGGTGCCGCCCATCGGCGGCATGGCCAAGGGGAAAGATGCGGAGTTCGGCTATAACGGCCTGGCGGACTTCCGGCATTTGAGCTTCCTGCCCATCGACCCGAAAAAACTGGAGCAGGCGATTGAACAGATCCGCGATCTGACTGTGGAGGTATAACCAGATGAAACTATCCCCCCTATTTTCCAACCATATGATTCTCCAGCGCGGCAAGCCTGTCCCCATCTGGGGCGAGGCCGCACCCGGCGCAGAGCTGAGCGTTTCCATCCAGGGGACGACCTATCCCGCCCGGGCGGATGAGAGTGGCCGCTGGTGTGTCCCGGTCGGCCCGCTGGACGCGCAGGAGAGCGGCACGCTGGAGATCACCGCCGGGAGTGAGCGCCTCGTGCTGCGGGACGTGGCCGTGGGCGAGGTGTATCTGGCGGGCGGACAGTCGAACATGGAATTTCTCATGCGCTATGAGCAGCATTTCGACGCCGAACGCGAACGCTGCTTTGATCCCCAGCTCCGCTTTTACGATGTGCCCGAGATCGCCTATGACGGGCAGGACCGGGATTTCGATTACAGCAGGGTCGGCCTGTGGCGCAGCGCGTCCCAAGAGGATCTGGACTATTTCTCCGCGCCGGGATATTATTGTGCCAAGCGGCTCCGTCGGGAGCTGGGCGTTCCTGTGGGCATCATCGGCCTCAACTGGGGCGGCACCCGGACCTCCGCCTGGATGCGCGAAGACCACGCCCGCGCGATCTGCCCGGAGCAGGTCGCGGATTTCGAGGCGAGGCTCAAGGGCAAAAGCTTTGAGGAGCTTGCCGCCGAGGCGGGAAAGAGCCCGCTGAACGACCGGGGCTATTCCAGCTGGGACCCCTTCTCGGAGTTCATCATGGCCGGGACGCCAGGCCCGGAAGAGATCGGCGCCTTCTTTGCGAAGATGGGCGCAATGATCGACCTGAGCAATATCGCGGAGTTTGCCGACCCGAAGATGGCCCCGGGGATCCTTTACGAGTATATGGTGAAAAAGACCGCGCCCTTCGGGGTGAAGGGTGTACTCTGGTACCAGGGCGAGAGCGACGACGAGGTCGAGGGCTCCGCCGCCCACTATGCCCAATCGCTGCAAACGCTGATCGCCGACTGGCGTGCGCTCTGGGGCGAGGCGCTGCCCTTCTTTGTGGTGCAGCTGCCGGGCTTTCGCTCCTGGCTTGCGGTGGTCGGCCGCGACTACCCGCTGATCCGCCAGGCCCAGCAGGAGGTGGCGGACACGGACGAGAACGTGTTCCTCTGCTCCATCTCCGATCTGGGGCAGGAGCTGGACATCCACCCCAAAAACAAGAAAGATGTGGGCGAGCGCCTGGCCCTGCTGGCCCTGCGGCATCTCTACGGCAGAGACATCCTCGCCGATCCGCCGCGGCTGCTGTCCTGGGAGAGATTAGGCGGCCGCCTGGTCCTGCGCTTTGCAAACGCGGGGGAGGGCCTGGCCGTTCCGGGTGAGACGCTCAACGCGCTGGAGATCCGAGCGGGCGGGACTCTGCTGCCCTATGGCTTTAAGCTTTCCGGGGATTCGCTGGAGCTTTGCACCGAAAGCGCCGGTGAGGGACCTCTCACCGTCTCCTTTGCCAAAGAGAACTGGTATCTGGTCAATCTTTACAACAGCGCGGGTCTGCCCGCGATCCCCTTTGAAATTCATTGCTGAAAGGAGAACGTAAAATGGACAATCAGGCTCCGCCGCTGGAGATGATCTTTGGCAACTACATGGCGTGGAAGCTGGATGAAACAAGCTGGTGCATCAGCTTCATGGAGGGGACGGAATACATCTACCTGCTGGAGGGCACGGAAAAGGCCCTTCTGCTGGATACCGGCTACGGGATCGGCCGTCTGCGCGCGTTTGTGGAGACGCTGACCGATAAGCCCGTCATCGTCGCCAATACCCATTTTCATCCGGACCACTCCGCCGGCAACGGCGAATGGGAGGAGGTATACCTCTCCGCAGGCTGGGAGACGGACGCGCCCTCGGTCCTCAACCCCGGCGCGGGTCCCGTCGATCTCAATACGCTGCCCCATCCGGATTACAAAAAGATCATCCTGCATGACGGGGACGTGATCAATCTCGGCGGACGTTCCGTGACCGTGCTGGAGGCGCTGCCCGCCCACTGCAACAGCTCCCTGTTCTTCGTGGACGAGGGACACCGGATGCTCTTTTCCGGGGATGAGTTTGAAAGTCACCAGACTTTGATGTATGATAATTCCAGCAATCCCGAAGCGCCCTATCATGTGGAAAAGCGGATCGAAAATCTGCGCCTGAACGCTATGCGCCTCAAGGAAATCGTCTCCGACGGCTGGTATCTGCTGCCGAACCACAACGGTACTCCCATCTCTCTTGCTTACCTGGACGGCTATCTCCAACTGGTGGACTCAATCCATGAAGGCACAGCAGTCATAGAGGACAAGCTCAACCACCGCTTTATCGAGATGGACCCCAAGGCTCCCGAGCTCTGCCGCGTGCGCTGCGGGGACGTCAGCATTTTCATCAAGAAACAGGAAGTGCTGAAGATATACGGTAAAAGGAGGGCCCACGAATTATGAAGCACGATATTCCCAAAATCCTCTCTCAAATGACGCTGGAGGAGAAGGCCGGAATGTGCTCCGGTTCGGATTTCTGGCATACCAAAGCGGTGGAGCGCCTCGGCATTCCCAGCGTCATGCTCAGCGACGGCCCCCACGGCCTGCGCAAGCAGGATACAGAAGGCGATCATCTCGGCATCAACGACAGCATCAAGGCGGTCTGTTTCCCACCGGCGGTGCTTTCCGCCTGCTCCTTTGACCGGGAGCTGATGCGGGCCTTCGGCGATGTGATCGGCAGGGAAGCCCAGGCGACGGACGTCTCCGTCGTGCTCGGCCCCGGCGTCAATATGAAACGCAGTCCCCTCTGCGGGCGGAATTTCGAGTACTTTTCCGAGGATCCCTATCTCGCCGGCGAACTGGCCGCCGCCTTTGTCCGTGGCGTGCAGGCGCATCATGTCGGCACGTCGGTAAAACACTTTGCCGCCAACAATCAGGAGAAACAGCGCATGACCTGCTCCTCCGAAGCGGATGAGCGCACGCTGCGGGAAATCTACCTGCCAGCCTTTGAGAAGGCGGTCAAACAGGCGCAGCCCTACACGGTCATGTGCTCCTACAACCGCGTCAACGGCGTCTTCGCCTCCGAGAATGAGTGGCTCCTCACCAAACTTCTGCGGGATGAATGGGGCTTTGAGGGCATGGTCGTGTCCGACTGGGGGGCGGTAAACGAGCGCGTCAAGGGCCTCGCCGCGGGAATGGAGCTGGAGATGCCGGCCTCCGGCGGATACACGGATCGGCAGATCGTGGAAGCCGTCCGAAGAGGGGAACTGGACGAGGCTGTTCTGGACCGCGCGGTGGAACGCATCCTGACGCTGGTCTTCCGCTGGGAGGAAAACCGCGAGAGCCACGCTTTCACCCTGGAGGACGACCACTGCTTTGCCCGCCGCGCGGCAGAGGAATCGATGGTGCTGCTCAAGAATGAAGGCGTTCTGCCGCTTGATCGGAAAGAGCGCATCCTGTTTGTCGGTGAGTACGCCGAGAAACCGCGCTATCAGGGCGGGGGCAGCTCCCATATCAACAGCTTCCGGGTATCCGCCGCGCTCTCCGCCGCGCAGGCTTATTCCCATATACACTACGCCAAAGGCTTCTCCGGCACAGCCGACAGTTACGATGAGGTCCTGGCCGCAGAGGCGCTTGAGGCCGCCGCGGGCGCGGACAAGGTCGTCGTCTTTGCCGGTCTGCCTGACAGCTTTGAGTCCGAGGGCTATGACCGCAGCCATATGGATCTGCCCGCCTGCCAGAATCGCCTGATCGCGGAACTCGCGGCGGTCAACCCGAATGTGATCGTCGTGCTGCATAACGGCTCGCCGGTTGCCATGCCGTGGCTCGGAGCGGTGAAGGGCCTGCTGGAGGCCTATCTCGGCGGGCAGGCCGGTGGTGAAGCGGTTGCCGCGATCCTCTTCGGAGAGGTAAATCCCTCCGGAAAACTCGCGGAGAGCTTCCCGATCAAACTCTCGGACAACCCCGCTTACCTCAACTTTGGGGGTAAAGAAAGGGTGGAATACCATGAGGGCGTCTTTATAGGCTACCGTTACTATGATAAAAAGGAGACAGCGGTCAATTTCCCCTTTGGACATGGTCTTAGCTATACCAGCTTTGCCTACTCCAATCTGCGCCTCGACCGGGATACCATGACCGACGGCGGCATGCTGACGGTCTCTGTGGACGTCACGAACACCGGCAGCTGCGCGGGAAAAGAGACGGTGCAGCTCTATGTCGCGGACAGAACAGATTGCGTTCAGCGGCCTCTGCGCGAGCTAAAAGGTTTTCAGAAACTCAGTCTGGAGCCCGGCGAGACGAAGACGGCGGTGATGGAGCTGGATGACAGGGCTTTCTCCTGGTATTCGACGGAGCTCGGCGAATGGTATGCCGCTGCGGGAGAATATGAGATCCTGATCGGCGCTTCTTCCCGTGATCTCCGCCTGAGCGCTTCGGTACGATATGAGACCGAACGCCGCCTGCCCGTTCATATCACGCTCAACACAACGGTGGGTGAGCTGATGGAACATGAGAATACCAGACCGCTTGCCCGCCTGATCACAAAGAAAATGGACGCTTTCTT
Source organism: Oscillospiraceae bacterium (assembly GCA_902790375.1). Lineage (GTDB taxonomy): Bacteria > Bacillota > Clostridia > Oscillospirales > Oscillospiraceae > Limivicinus. The sequence continues at coordinate 22,812 of CADARY010000013.1, forward strand.
CGGCGTCGGCGATGACAATTCGGAGACCGGCAAAGAGGCGATCAACGACGAAATGGCGAACGCAATTGTCGCTTCACAGCCCTTGCGCGGCGTGATCAGCTTTGGTATTATGAGTCCGGAAGAAATGCGGGCGGAAATCGCAAAATACAGTGATTGACTTTGATCGGAAAGAACAGACAGTCCCGATCACTTGATAATATAATGATTTGAAAGGAGCATCCCCATGCATATCGCAGTTGTTTCCCTCGGCGCGTTCGGCCATGTCAACCCCACGCTTTCCTTCGTCACGGAGCTTGTCAAGCGCGGCGTCAAAGTGACCTATTTCACCACGGAGGATTTCCGCCGCATCATTGAACCCACCGGCGCGAAGTTTGTCCCGGTGCCCTCCTGGATGGCTTCCAACGCTCCCCAGAACGAGAACAAGGAGGGCGGAGACGACGACGGCGGCGTGGCCGCGGTTGTGCCCTTCCTCTTCCTCAACGAGGCGGGCGCCTACATCGACACCGTGCTGGACGTGCTCAAGGACGACAAGCCCGACGCGATCCTCCACGATTTTGCCGGCATAGCCGGCACCATGGCTGCCGACGTGCTGAAGGTCCCCAATATCATGCTCTATACGAGCTACCCGTCCAACGATACCTATTCTGTGGCCGAGGGCTTCTCCCATGTCCGCCCCGACCATCCTCTGCGCATCGCCGCCGATCACATCGCCGACGGCTATGTCGCCAAGTACGGCTGCCGCAAGATGACGGTCAAGGAAATCTTCGACGGTCAGGGCGATCTGAACCTCGTCATGATGCAAAAGCGGCTGGTTCCCAACTGTGAGAGCTTTGACGACAGCTTCGTCTTCACCGGCGTGCAAATCGGCAAACGCAGCGCCTTCGGCTCATGGACGGCGCCCGATAACGGCAAGCCCCTGCTCTATTCCTCTCTCGGCACCGCCTTCAACAACTGGCCGGAATACTATCCCATCCTCTTCGACGCGGTGCGCGATCTGGATATCAACGTCTTCGCCGCACTCGGCGCGATCGACCCCGAGACGCTGCACGATGTGCCCGCAAATGTGGAGCTCGGCAAGATGGTTCCGCAGCTCGATATCCTGTCGCAGGCCTCTGTGTTTATTACCCACGCGGGCATGGGCGGTACGGGCGAGGCCATCTACTACGGCGTGCCTATGATTGCCATCCCGCAGATGGACGAGCAGGCCATCACCGCGGGACAGATCGAAAAGCTCGGACTGGGTGTGGCCTTCCTCGACAAGAACACGATTACGAGCGAAAGCCTCAAGGCAGCCATTGTGAAGCTGCTGGAGGACCCCGCCTACCGGAATACCGCCAGGGAATTCAGCGAGGATATGCGCTCCCTCGGCGGCGCGCAGGCCTCTGCCGACGCGATCATCAAGTTCCTGGAGAAATAAGAATAAACGGGCGCGCCCGAAAAGCGCGCCCGCCCAACATGCGGGAGGAAATGACATGGCCCTTGTGCATCTGAACTTCAACAGCAAATTCCTTTCCGGCTCCACAGATGTGAATATCATTCTGCCGGACTGCGCCCGCTCGCAGAATCCCGCCGCCTTTTACGGCAGCGGGAAAAAGTACCCGGTGCTCTGGCTTCTGCACGGCACCTTCGGCGATTACAGCGACTGGCTGCGCAAGACGAATGTAGAGCTCTACGCGGAGGAGAAAAACCTGATCGTCGTCATGCCCTCGGCCCACAACACGGACTACGCGAACTGGCCGGGCTTCGGCACAGGCTATCAGGTCTTCGACTATCTGACGGGGGAGCTGATGCCGCTGGTATACGGCTGGTTCCCGGCGAGTGACAGGCGCGAAGACAACTTTATCGCGGGGCTCTCCATGGGCGGGCGCGGCGCAATCGCCTACGCCTGGGCTTACCCCGAAAAGTTTGCCGCCGTATACAGCATGTCCTGTGTACCGCAGGATATGCGCCCCGCCGCAGCTGAGCTTGAAAGCGGCGAACCGGCCCCCAATCCCTGGGCGGCGCTCGACCGCGAACGCAACCGTCACCGTCTTGAAAATGCGGGCGGCATCGAGGCTTATCTGGCCTCTCCGCAGAATACCTGGGACAAGGCGAGGGAAGTCGCAAAACGGGATGATATGCCAAAAATGTACTTCTCATGCGGCACGGCGGATTTCGTCATGTACCGGCACTTTAAAGCCTTCCGCGCTTATGCGGAGGAGCTCGGCCTGAAGGCGGAATTTACCGAGACGGAGGGCTATAATCATGAATGGCGTTTCTGGGAGAAGGAGATCCGGCGTGCGATCGAGATTTTTCTCCCGTGCGGCGAGAAAGCCGGGAACGCATTCTGAAGAAGGAGCGGCAACAGCGGTATGGAGTTTTCTCTGATCATCCTCCGGCAGACGATCCTGATGAGTCTCTTCATGCTCATCGGTTATCTGCTGTACAGGGGAAAAAAGATTGATGCGCAGGGCAGCAAGTCCATTGCGGCACTGCTTGTCTGGGCAGTCATCCCAGCCAATGTCGTCAAGAGCTGTCTGCTCCCGTATTCCTCCGAGCGTATGGCGCAGATGGCGCAGTGCTTCTTTCTGGCGGCGGCTGTTCTGATGATTGCGATGGTGATCTCCCGCATCTGCTTTCGTAAGGATCCGGTTGCGCAGTTTGCCGCGTCCTTTTCCAATGCGGGCTTCATCGGGATTCCGCTGGTGCAGGCAAGCCTCGGCGACGGGGCCGTGTTCTTTCTGATCGGCATTATCATCCTGCTCAATCTCCTCCAGTGGACCTACGGGGCAAAGCTGCTGAAAGGGGAGAGCGAGAAGTTGAGCATAAAGAGTATCCTGCTGAACCCTGTCACCATCTCCGCAGTTGCCGGGGTGGGGCTGTTTGCCCTGCGTCTGGGAGACAGGTTCCCGCCCTTGCTCACGAGTCTTGTCTCCGGCGTGGCGGCACTGAACACCCCGCTTGCCATGATCGTGCTCGGCGTGTATCTTGCGCAGACGGAGCTCGGGCATCTGTTCACATCCGGCAGGCTGTATTTCCTGAGCGCCGTTCGGCTGCTGCTGATCCCCGCTGTGACGATTCCTGTGATCCTTCTCCTGCCGGGAACGCATGACATGAAGATGACGCTGATGATTGCAGCCGCCGCCCCGGTCGGCGCCAATGTGGCGGTGTACTCCCAGCTTTATAACCGGAACTATATGTATGCCTGTGAGACCGTCACCCAGAGTACGCTGCTGTCCATCCTGACCCTGCCTCTGATGTGCGCACTGGCGGGGATGGTACTGCGATAAGCTGCAGAAACAAAACTGCCGTGCTTTTCAGAAAAAAAGCACGGCAGTGGGACAATATGACGGGGCTTACGCCCTGAATGTGATTCGATCAGAAACGATAATCACAATAGGCAATGCGGACATACTCTCTGTAGTCCTCTTTCAGCTCACGGATGAGCTTCTGCATCATGTTCATGTGATAACCTCCTTGTTTTTGCGCTCTCGTTCAGCACAGAGCTTGAACCGTTTTTGCCTGGATTCTCGCTTTCCTCTCCCGGAAAGCATGTGTATTATAACGCGTGAACGCGTCCGGGAATGTGCTAAATGACACATGGCACCGCCAAGGATTCCGAAGCACGAGGACGCCATTTTTTGTGTATCCTGCCGCTTGACATCTAACGGGAGGCGAAGCTTTATGAAGCCAATTCAGGATGCGGCTGTCGTTGAACAGCTGCTGACAGAGCATGCAATCTGCTCCTGCTTTGATACGCAGGGGCTGTCCTTTTCCGCCTGCGTTTTTCAGAAAGGGGAGCTGATTTGCTCCCCGCTGAATCCAGCGGAGGACATTCTGTTTTTGATCTCGGGCTCCGCGCAGATGTATGATCTGAGGGAAGACGGAACAAAACTCCCGGTAGACATCATCGCAGACGAGGCGGTCATCGGGGATATGGAATTTATTACCGGCTGCCCGACGGGCTTTTTCGTGGAAGCGGCGGAGGACTGCATCATTTTGGCCCTGCCGCGCGAACGCTTTCAGAACGAGCTGGACCGTGACCTGAAATTTTTGCATTTCCTTTTGAAGGAGATGACCGCGAAATTTATTCATGGCATGCATGTGGAAATCGCACCGGCAACGCTGGAGAGCAAGGTGCTGCAATTTTTTTCGCAGAGCGCGGAGACGGGTGAGATCAATGCCGTCGAAAGTTTGCTGTTCCAGCTGCGATGCGGCCGCCGACAGCTTCAACGTGTATTGAAAAAGCTTTGTGAGGAAGGCAAGCTGGAGCGTCTCGGCCGCGGGCATTACCGCGTTCTTGAAAAGGAAACGGAGCAGCAGGCGAAGCAGGCAGCTTTTTAAACAGCGTTTCAATGAGCGGTTAAGAGTATGGCGAATGGGAATAAACGGGCTTTCAAATCCTTCTGTTTCTTTACAGATTAAAGAATTTCCTATAGAATAGCCCAGATGATTGATCTTATACAGAACAGAGGGCAGGCAGCATGCAAAAGTCGATCACAGACAGACTTTCCGAGATTACAGCAGAAGAAAATGAAATTCTGGGCGGAAGAAAAACCATCGACCGCAGTATTTATATGGATGGCAGCCGGGATGTGATCAGCGGGGAGAAGCTGCTCGAAAAAGGCAAGCTCATCGCCATCCGCCCTCATACCCGCTTTATCGCGTTTCCCGAGCATACCCACGACTATGTGGAGATGATCTATATGTGTGTCGGCGAGACCCGGCATACGGTCAACGGCAACGCCATCACGCTGCGTCAGGGCGAGCTTTTAATGCTGGGGCAGAACGCACACCAAAGCATTGAACCGGCAGGGGAGAGAGACATCGCGGTGAACTTCATCGTGCGCCCGGCCTTTTTCTCCGGTACCCTCCCGTTCCTTGGGGAGGAGGAGACACCGCTGCGGCGCTTTGTGGTCAGTTGTTTGACCGGAGAGAACGAGGCGGGATATCTGCTCTTTCATGTGGCGGAGGTCCTCCCGGTGCAAAACCTGATCGAAAACCTGCTCTTTACGCTTTTGGAAGATATCCCGAATAAGCGAGGCATTCTGCAGATGACCATGGGACTTCTCTTCGCCCAGCTGATGAACCACACCGAAGCCCTGCAATTTGAAACCCGGGAGCAAAACACCGTCGTCGCCGTCCTGCGCTATCTGGAAGAAAACTACCGCGACGGAAGCCTGACGGAGATTGCGGGCAGGCTCCACTATGAGCTGCCGTCCCTGTCGCGGCTGGTCCGGCAGAAAACCGGAAGAAATTATACAGAGCTTCTCCAGGAGAAGCGCCTGAGTCAGGCGGCGTGGCTGCTGCGCAACACGGACAGGAAAGTCGATGAGATTGCAGCAGCGGTGGGGTATGAGAATATCAGCTACTTTCACCGGCTGTTTGCCGCACGCTTCGGCCTGTCGCCCAAAAAATATCGGGACTGCAAATAAGGACACTTTTTCGGAAAAGTCAAGACCTGTAAAAACGCCCTTCCATCCTGTATACTGTATACAGAACGGGAGGGTGATTTCCATGAGACACTGTCTTGCAATCGACATCGGCGCTTCCTCCGGCAGGCATATTATCGGATGGATGGAAAACGGCGAGATGAAAACAGAAGAGGTGTACCGTTTTCCGAACGGCGTGTCCGAGTTTGACGGGCATCTGACCTGGGATATTGACGCGCTTACAGATCACGTTAAGACAGGAATTGAGAAAGCGCGGGAGAGTTTTGAAAACGTCGTGAGCCTGTCAGTGGACACTTGGGGTGTGGACTATGTGCTGATGAAGGGAAACGAAGAAGTACGTCCCTGCTATGCCTATCGGGACAGCCGGACAGAGGCCGTGATCGACCAAGTGCACGAAAGAATGGATTTTTCCGAGCTCTACCGCCGCACGGGCATCCAGTTCCAGCCCTTCAACACCCTCTATCAGCTCTATGCTGACAAACAGGCCGGACGCCTCGAGGGCGTGACGGATTTCCTGATGATTCCGGAGTATCTTATGTATAAGCTCTGCGGGGTCAAGTCCCACGAGTACACCAACGCCACCACCGGCGGCATGGTGAGCGCCGAGACTGGGGAGTACGATCCTGAAATCATCAAGGCCCTTGACCTGCCGGAGCATCTTTTCCACAAGCTGCAGAAGCCAGGCACTGTGATCGGCGAATATGATGGCATCAAGCTCGTCCTCTGTGCCACTCACGATACCGGCTCCGCGGTAGAGGGTATCCCGATGGACGAGGACGCGCCCTATATCTCCTCCGGCACTTGGAGCCTGCTGGGCGTCAAGACGCCGAAGTCCCTCACCGATGCGGCTTCCAGAGAGGCCAACTGGTCCAACGAGGGCGGCGTAGGCTATAACCGATACCAGAAAAACATCATGGGCATGTGGCTGGTAAACCGCCTGCGCGCAGAGCTCTGCCCTGACAAGCCCTTCGGCGAGATCGTTGCCGAGGCGGAAGCCAGCCCCTTTGAGGAAACCGTGGACGCAAACGCCCAGTGCTTCCTCGCTCCCGAAAGCATGAGGGCCGCCTTTGACGGCGCACTGAGTACAAAGCCCGAAACCGTAGGCGACTACTTCCGCTGTGCCTATAAGAGCCTGGCGCAGAGCTACCGGGACGCGGTGCGGGAACTGGAGCACAACACCGGCAAACATTATGACAGCATCTACATTGTCGGCGGCGGCGCGAAGAACGCCTTCCTCAACCGCCTGACCGAGGAGGCCAGCGGGAAAAAGGTGATCGCCCTGCCCATCGAAGCGACCGCAATCGGCAATCTGAAAATACAAATCCAGGCGGATCAATCATAAACAGGAGGTTGGACCATGCTAGTCAACACCAAAGCACGCGTCGGCGTGTTCTCCATTGCGCTGGGCGCGTATCTGCCCCAGTTCCCCAGCCTTGTGCCGGAGTTTGAGGCACAGTACGCAGACTTCAAAAAGCGCATCCCCGAAAGCGTTGAGCTTATCGACGGCGGCATCGTCACCACCAAGGAAAAGGCCATGGCCGCAGGCGACAAGTTCCGCGCGGCTGACGTCGATCTCGTGATCCTCCAGCTTTTGACCTACGCCACCTCCTACAATATGCTCCCTGCTGTGCGGGATCTGGACGTACCCGTGGTGCTGGTCAACCTCCAGAAAAAGAAGGCACCTGACTACGCCAATACCGACACTGCCACATGGTTGGGAGAGCTCTATGCCTGCGGCGCCGTGGGCGAGATGGTGGCAGACCTCGAGCGCGCGGGCAAGCGCCACGCCGTCATTACCGGTGTGGTCGAGGGCGGCGACCCCGCAGTAGACGCCGAGATTGCCGACTGGTGCAAAGCCGCCCAGGCGCGCAGACGTTTCCGCGACACGAACCTCGCCCAGATCGGCAGACCCTACCCCGGCATGATGGACCTGTACATTGACGAGACCAACCTCTACCACCGCATGTGGCTCTACACCAAGCAGTTTGACTGGGAAAAGATGTGGGCAATCGCCGACGATATCACCGATGAGGCTGCCATCCGTGCCAAAGCCGAGGATATCCTCAATACCTTTGATATCGAGGGCGGCGGCACGGTCGAAAAGGTCTGGGATATGGCCAAGTACGTGGTTGCTTTTGAGCAGTGGGTCAAAGACGAGCAGCTCGGTTTTGTCGCCTCCCACTATGACGGCTTCGCGCAGGGCGTGGCAGGCAAGCTCGACTCCATGCTGATCCCCGCCTTCTCCATGCTCATCAAGCAGGGCACCGCCTGCGCCGTCGAGGGTGACATCAAGGTCGCCATGGCCATGAGCATTCTCAAGACCATCTCCGGCATGGGCCAGCTCAGTGAGATGTACTCCATCGACTTCGATGAGGACATTTGCATCATCGGCCACTCCGGCTCCGGTGATGCGGACATCTCCAAGGCCAAAAAGCCCACCATGAAAATTGTCCCCGTCTTCCACGGCAAGACCGGCGGCGGATATCTGACACAGTTCTATCCCGCTGAGGGGCCCGTGACCTATCTCGGCATCACCCAGGATAAAGACGGACACTTCAAATTCGTCGCGGCGGAGGGCGTCAACGAGCCCGGACCAATCTTCACCTTCGGCGACACCAATATGCGCACCCGCTTTACCTGCGGTGCGCGTGAGTTCTGCAACAAGTGGAGCGAGGCCGGCCCCACCCACCACATGGCAGCCGCCTCCGGACGCCACATCGACACCATCCTCAAGGTTGCCAAGATCTTCAACGTCCCCGTGGATATTATTACGAGATAAACGACACCTCATCCGGCCTTCGGCCACCTTCCCTCGTGGGGAAGGCATAATTGAAAAGGAGATCATAATTATGAAAGACATTCTTACTGCCCCCTTCATGGTCGAGATGATCCGCACCACCACCAACATGTACAACCACGGCTGGGATGAGCGCAACGGCGGAAACATCAGCCTGCTGCTGGACGAGTCCGAAGTAAAAGAGTATCTTGACACCGAAAAGGTCCTGCGCACCATCCCCACCGGCTTCTCCGCCCCGGAGCTGGACGGGAAGTACTTCCTCGTCACTGGCACCGGCAAGTATTTCAAGAACGTCCAGTATGCGCCCGACGTGAACCTCGGCCTTGTCCGCCTCACCGACGGCGGCGAGAATGCCGAGCTTCTCTGGGGCTATAGCGACGGCGGCAAGTTCACTTCCGAGTTCCCCGCCCACATGATGAGCCATGTGGCGAGACTCAAGGTCGATCCCGAGAATCATGTGGTCATGCACTGCCACCCGGCCAATCTGCTGGCCATGACCTATGTTCACACCCTGGACGATCGGGAGTTTACCCGCACCCTCTGGCAGATGTGCACCGAGTGCATCGTGGTCTTCCCGGACGGCGTGAACGTGCTGCCCTGGATGCTCTGCGGCACCAACGAGATCGGCGAAGCCACCGCCGAGAAAATGCTGACCGCCCGCCTCGTGGTGTGGTCCCTGCACGGCATCTACGGCGCGGGCAAGGATCTGGACGAGACCTTCGGCCTCATCGAGACCGCTGAGAAGGCCGCCGAGATCTACATGAAGATCGCCCACCTGCCGCGCGTGAACACCATCACGGACAACATGATGCACCAGCTCGAGGCGCGTTTCGGCGTCAAGGGCCGCGAGGGCTATTTGGACTGATATTCAATTTGAAAAGGAGATATTACCATGGCTAATCGCATCGTACTCAATCCCGTATCCTATCACGGCGTCGGCGCCGTCAAAGAGATCGGCGGCGAGCTTTCCCGCCGCGGCTATAAGCGCGCCTTCATCGCCTCCGGCCGCCACGTGGTCAAGTCCGGCGAGATCAGGAAGATCACCGACGTGCTGGACGAGATCGGCGTCGCCCACACCTTCTACACCGACATTAAGCCCAACCCCACCATCGAGAACGTCCAGAACGGCGTCAAGGCCTTCAAGGAATTCGATGCCGACTGCATCATCGCCGTGGGCGGCGGCTCCGTTATGGACACCTCCAAGGCCATCGGCATCATCGTCAACAACCCCGAATTTGCCGACGTCCGCTCCCTCGAGGGTGTAGCCCCCACCAAGCAGCATGCGGTCTTCACCATCGCCGTCCCCACCACCGCCGGCACCGCTGCCGAGGTCACCATAAACTATGTCATCACCGACGTGGAGAAAAAGCGCAAGTTCGTCTGCGTCGATACCAATGATATCCCCGAGGTCGCCGTCGTCGATCCCGAGATGATGTACTCCATGCCCAAGCCCCTCACCGCCGCCACCGGCATGGACGCCCTGACCCACGCCATCGAGGGCTATATCACCAAGGGCCACTGCGCCATCTCCGACATGTTCCACCTCGAGGCCATCCGCCTGATCGCAAAGAATCTGCGCGCCGCCGTCGAGAATGATGAGGCAGGCCGCGAGGGCATGGCGCTCGGCCAGTATATCGCCGGCATGGGCTTCAGCAACGTCGGCCTCGGCATCGTCCACTCCATGGCCCACGGTCTGTCCGCTTTGTACGACACGCCCCACGGCGTCGCCTGCGCGATCCTGCTGCCCCTGGGTCTTGAGTACAACATGCCCGTCTCCGGTGAGCGCTACCGCGCCATCGGCCGCGCGATGGAGGTCCCCTACATCGACACCATGAACGATGAGGACGCCGCGAAGGCCACCATCGCCGCCGTCAAGAAGCTGGGCGCCGATGTGGGCATCCCCGCCGACCTCAAGGAGATCGTGAAAGACGAGGATGTGCAGTTCCTGTCCGAGTCCGCTTTTGCCGACGCCTGCTGCCCGGGCAACCCCCGCGACACCAGTGTCGAAGAGATCTCCGCCCTCTACCGCAGCCTGATGTAAAAAACCAGCCTGCCGCCAGCGCGCTGCAAATCACCGTGCGGCGAGCCGACCTGACACAATCGAAACACTTTAAAGAAAAAGGTCTGCGACTTTTTGCCGCAGACCTTTTTCTTCCAAACATGACGTGGGGCATGTCAGGGAAGAGCTTATGAAATTCTTAACCGATGTCAAAACGCCGGGCAATCTGTATTACGCCGCGTTCAGAATCTGCATGAATTCTTCGCCGGTGATCGTCTCATGCTCATAGAGATAATTCGCAAGCTCATCAAGCTTTGCGTGGTTTTCGGTCAAAATGCTTAAGGCTTTCTCATGCTGCTTGCGCACCAGAGCGACAACCTGCTCGTCGATCCTGCTCTGCGTTTCCGCTGAGCAGGCAAGGGAGGTATCGCCGCCGAGATATTGATTCGTGACGGTCTCCATGGCCACCATGTCAAAGTCCTCGCTCATGCCATAGCGGGTGATCATGGAGCGGGCAAGCTTGGTAGCCTGCTCGATATCGTTGGCGGCACCTGTGGTGACGGAGCCGAATACCAGCTCTTCCGCGGCGCGGCCACCGGTGTATGTTGCGATCTTGTTCTCCAATTCCTGCTTGTTCATCAGGTAGTGATCATTATTTTCCACCTGCAGCGTATAACCCAGGGCACCGGAGGTACGGGGAATAATGGTGATCTTCTGGACCGGTGCGGAGTTCGTCTGCTTTGCGGCGACGAGCGCGTGGCCGATCTCATGGTAGGCGACGATCTTCTTTTCGTGGTCTGTAAGGATCGCGTTTTTCTTCTGATAGCCCGCGATGACGACCTCGATGCTCTCCTCCAGATCTGCCTGCGTGGCAAAGCCGCGCCCGTCACGCACCGCGCGCAGAGCGGCTTCGTTCACAATATTGGCAAGCTCCGCGCCCGAGGCGCCGGAGGCCATGCGGGCAACCTGCAGAAAGTCCACATCGTCGGCGACCTTGATCTTCTTGGCGTGAACCTTCAGGATCGCCTCACGTCCCTTGAGGTCGGGCAGATCCACCGGCACGCGGCGGTCAAAACGACCGGGGCGTGTAAGCGCCGGATCAAGGGACTCGGGCCGGTTGGTGGCGGCAAGGATGATGACGCCGCTGCTGCCGTCAAAGCCGTCCATCTCGGTGAGCAGCTGGTTGAGGGTCTGCTCACGCTCGTCGTTGCCGCCGTACTGCCCGCCGCTGCGCTTCTGGCCGATGGCGTCGATTTCATCAATGAAGACAATGCAGGGGGCCTTCTCCTTGGCCTGGCGGAACAGATCGCGCACCTTGGAGGCACCCATGCCGACGAACATCTCCACAAATTCCGAGCCGGACATGGAGAAGAAGGGGACATTGGCCTCGCCGGCGACCGCCTTGGCGAGCATGGTCTTGCCGGTACCCGGAGGCCCGACAAGCAAAACGCCCTTCGGCATGGAGGCACCGATCTCCCGGTATTTCTCCGGGTTTTCAAGGTAATCCACGATCTCCTGCAGATTCTCCTCCGCCTCGTCAACACCCTCGACATCGCTGAAACGGATGCCGTCGGAGGATTTGACATAGACCTTGGCGTTGGATTTGCCCATGTTGAACATCATGGAGCCAGCACCGCCGCCGGCCTTGTCCATCAGCTTTTTGGACATGAATTGCCCGAGCACAACGAAAACAGCGAGCGGCAGCAGCCACGACAGAAGCAGAGACGCAAGGGGAGAGGTCTCCTCTACGATCTCGCTTGTGAAGACCACGCCGGATGCATGGAGGCGGTCTACCAGACCGGGATCATCCATTACGCCGGTACGGTAGATTTTGGATTCGTCTTTAGCCGTAAAAATGATCTGGTTGCGCTGCAGCTGTACCTTGCCGATCTCTCCGTTTTCGGTCATCGTCATAAAGGTGCCATATTCTTCATGAAAGTTGAAAGCCGTGCCCTTGCTGAGTATCTGTGGGCCAGCCTGGACACTGAGCATTCTCGCGGATATGCCAGTGTCAGGTGCATGATTCCAGGAAAACGGAAGGCGTACATCAAGTGCCCAGACACGAACAGCTGCGCCAATTGCCCTCATAAAGGGGACAAGCAGGCTCCTGTCATCAGTTGGGACGGGCTGGTCGAAACCGGGTATGAACCAGCCGCCAGTGCTTCACCCGAGGAAAGCACTATGACGAAATCAGAGTACGAGATCATAAAGGCCGCGATGGACGCCGAAGACATCCGCATTGCAAAAGCATTCGAGATGAAGGAGCTGTTCGGCTTCTCCGTCAGGGAGATCGCCGCGGAATTCCAGCTCTCGGAACCCCGCGTATATCAGCTGATCGCTCGAGCCAAGGCGATCGGCCGGGAGTACCGGCAGGAAAACGGCTAAAATAGAAGAAAGGCGGTGTCGGAATTGATCACTCCGGCACCGCCATTTTTTATACTCTCAAGAAATAGATTATAAAGATCCTACCGCTTCCGTGACAGGCATGGACATGATTCGCCTGGCCGGTCCTCTCGCAGCCACAAAAGCGGAGCAGAGCACCACGCTGATGATAATGAGGAGCTGCTTCCAGGGAATCTGCCATGCTATGCCCCAGTAGTTGCTGATCACAGTGCGGTAGAACCACGCATGGAGGGGGAGTCCCGCGGCGCAGCCGACCAGACAGCCTGAAATGCCGTAGCCCAGTGATTCAGCGGTTATCATCTGCCTGAGTTGATCTGAATCCATGCCGATTGCCCTCATCATGCCATACAGGCGGTGCCTGGCGATGACACTCATAGAAATGCTGTTGATGATATGGAACACCGTGATCATCGCCACCATGGCGAGGAAACCGTAGACCAGAACGGAAAAAGCAAGATAGGTGCTGTTCGCCTCGGTTTTTCCCTCGCGCCTGTCGCTCAGAATCATGCTGCCGTCCGTAACGCTTCTGATTTCTTCAACCGTTTCGTTCCCAAAGCCCTTTTTCAGCTGAAGGTCGATGACGGAGTAATTACCGACGCCGAAGATTTCAGTGAAGGTCTCTTCCGAACAGATAACCGTTGGATTGCCGTCGGACTTGAAAGGACTGTCGGAAAGGAGTGCGGCAACTGTGAGGGTTTTTCCGTTAACATCCATCGTATCGCCTAACTCGAACCTTGCTCCTTTTTCGAAGGCAATGATGACTTTTCCAGTTTCATTTGCCGCTGCGTCAATGCTCCCGCGGAGCAGGTCAGCCCTGGCCCAGGCAAACTGTGTTTCATCGTAGGAGATGAGGTCTATCCGATCCGCCTTCTCGCAGTTTTCAACGTCTGTAAGGCGGTGCATTCGGCCGCACACATTCTTTACGCCCACGATGCTGCGCAGATCATCCACAAGGTTAGAACTGAGCCGTGCGCTGTAGTCCGAATAGTACAGGCTGATGTCCGGGGAATACGACTTGTTTGTAGTGAGTGAGTTTTCTATCCATGCAATCATGACGGAAAAGGTGAGAAACAGGATGATGCTCAGAGCGAAGGAACCTGTCATAAGAATCAGATTCTTCTTTTTTGCAAACACGTGATGGACACCCAGCGTGATCGGTACAGAAGCCTTCCCGAGCCTTACCATGCCTGTGTTCTGTCCGTCACCGTTACCGGAAACGGCTGTGATCGGAGATACTGCAGCGGCGCGCTTTGCGGGGGCGGCCGCAGCAAGGATGACGGTAATGTATCCGACCAAAACACCGGCGCCTATTCCTATCCAGCTGATTCTGCCTACGGGCATTCCCGCCCATTCCCCGCCGATGCCGTATGCGAGTACGGCACAGATAAACCAGCAGATGAGCATAGAAATGGCAATACTCGCAGGAATTGCCAGAAGAAGCCAGCGCAGCGCTTCCCTGCGAACCAGGCGTTTGATCTGATTTTTACCGGCTCCTATACAGCGCAGCATTCCGTAGTACTCTGTGCGCTGTGCGACCCCGGCGTTCAGGCTGCCGGAGATCATCATGACGCCGGCCAAAACCACGATGACGACCAGGACCGCAGCAATGCCGTAGAGACCCACGATGTAGTTGTTTGTGCTCATCCCCATGATGCCGAGAACGGCGATGTTTTCTCCGACGTTTTCATCCGTCCATCCGTGCGCAGCCTTCAGATCGGCGATGGTTTTCTTTATGGAGAGGCCCTTTTTGAACTGGATATAGTACTGCATCTCACGGCTCTGGTCGTTTGCTCTGACCATTCGCCCAAATTCTGTGTAATCGAGGACGGCGATCAGGGCGTCCTGGGCAAGACTGTACGAGGTGTCGCTTATAAAGCCGCATACCGTGTAGGAATACTCGCCTGCGGGAGTCTGGATCATGACAGTATCACCGATCCTGCAGCCGAGAACATTTACGGCGTTTTGATTGAGCAGCGCCTCGGAGCCGTTCTGCGGGAAACGGCCTTCTGTCAGCGTATCCTTCATTATTTCCGTAAAGAAGCTTTCCTCTGTGCCGATCATGCAGATCGGGCGGCCTTCAAGATAGATGGGCTGGTCAAGCCGGTAATTAAAGGTATCATACCAGCACGCCGCTTTCACATCGGCCTCATTCCAAACGCTTTCCGCCTCCTCCTTCGGTACATGGCTGAGCACGATATGCCAGTTGCCGTGATCTCTAGCCAGCTTTTCCGTCATGTGCATGTATTCGAAGTCCACCATGCTGAACACCGAGATTACCAGAACCACGGCAATCATGATGCAAAGCTGCGTTACCCGGTTGTTCCTGCGGTGCGCTTTTGCCGATATCTCCGCCAGAGATAGATAGCTGCGCATCAGGTACACCTCCCCAGGTCCGTCAGGACCCCGTCGGAGACCCGCAGAACCCGCTCGGCACTCTGTGCGATGGCACGGTTGTGGGTGATCATCAGAATGGTCTGCGAATATTTCTGCGACGTTTCTTTCAGAAGGCGTATGACTTCGCGGCTGTTTTCAGAATCCAGATTGCCGGTCGGTTCATCCGCCAGAATCAGCGCAGGGCGGGGAAAGAGAGCCCGTCCGATGGCCACGCGCTGCTGCTGACCGCCGGAGAGCTGACTCGGAAGATGGCTGCGCCTTTCCTCAAGCCCAAGAACATGCAGAAGTTCATCCAGATACTTTTCATCGGGTCTGCGGGAATCCAGAAGCACCGGGAACATGATATTCTGTTCTACGTTCAGCTCCGGGATCAGATGGAACGACTGGAATATAAAACCGATATTGCGGCGACGGAAAACCGTCAGTTCTTTGTCGTTCAGTGAAAATATGTCGTTTCCGTCGATGATGACACTGCCGGATGTAGGCGTACCCAAGCCGCCGATCAGATTCAAAAGCGTGCTTTTTCCCGAGCCGGACTCGCCGACAATCGCAGCAAATTCGCCTTTTTGCAGCGTAAAGCTTGCGCTTTTGAGCGCATGAACGGCAGTATCACCGCTGCCATAGGTTTTCGACAATTGATTGACTTCCAGTAATTGCATAGTAACCTCTTCCTTTCTTAGCTTCAGAAGAAGTATTGCATATTCGTCTTACATGCAGATGAATTCTATCTTACATTTTTGTCGGAATCGGGTTTTCAAGCTGTTGCATACGCTCACAAGCACTTTTCCCTCCATGGGGTAGATAAATAGAGAAGCAACTTCCTTTTCCAAGTGTACTGTCTACCTCTACGATTCCGCCGTGGCGCTCGGCAATGGAACGAACCAGTGCAAGCCCCAGCCCGATACCGCTCTTGTCCTTAGCAAAGCGGCTGCGGTAAAAACGCTTGAAGATGTGATAGATGTCCTCAGGATGAATGCCGCTGCCGTTATCCGTTACCTGCAGGCAGACCTCTCCTGCGGTCATCTTCCCGCTCAATGTGACCGTGTCGCCCGGCTGCGTATGGTCGAGTGCGTTCTTGACCAGATTATCCAGTGCTTCAGAGATCCAAATCGGATCGCAGAAGACGACAAGTGTTTCATCGGGAAGTTCAACTGTGATGTTCTTTTCTTCCCGGGACGCGCGAAGGGCAAAGCGCTCACGGGTTTTTAGAATGAGCTCCCGGACCGAAGATACACGGCATTCCAGGATATTCGTATCCGCATCGAGCTTTGTAATCTTCAGAAGATTCTGAACGAGAAGCTCCATACGCTCAAGCTCCTGCGCAGAAAGTGCCTGAAAATGCTGACGAGATTCGGAATCAAGCGTTTCGTCCGCCAGCAGTTCCTGATAAATGGACAATGACGCCAGCGGTGTCTTGAGCTGATGGGAGATATCCTGAATGCTGTTTTTCAGGAAAACCTTTGCCTGAAGCTCCGCATCGGCGTGAGCCCCCAGTACAGATGCCAGAGAATTAATTTCATGAAAAAGCCGCGCACGTGACCCTTCACCATTGCATTCCAGTCTTGCCGCGGGATCCCCATCAACCATACGACGCACGATCTCGGTTGCCTCGTCGGCGCGGTGTCTCTCTTTGATAACATGTATGACATAGACTACCATCACTCCGGCCAGCAAAAGCAAAGCCGTAATCAAGAGCGGCATCATGCGTCAACCTCCGCATTCCACTTGTAGCCCATACCCCTTACAGTCATAATACGGCAGGGGTTGGATGGGGTATCCTCAATTTTCGTTCTGAGACGGCGGATATAAACGGATAGCGTATTATTGTCGACAAAGTGACCGTCACAATCCCAAAGGCGTTCCAACAGTTGGTCAGCGGACAGAACCTGGCCCGGATGCTCCATAAAACAGCGCAGCAGCCGGTACTCGGCATTCGTCAGTTCAACAGCCCGTTCTCCAAGATATACCTTTCCCTGCAGAAGACTCATTTTTACACCTGCTGAATTCAGTTCCGCCCGTTCCTCCGTAGCGCCGTTGCTTCTTCTCAGCACAGCATTGATGCGGGCATAGAGCACAGAAAGCTTGAAGGGTTTGGTAATATAGTCATCTGCGCCCATATCAAGACCGCGAACCATGTTAACTTCGTCATCAAGAGCGGTCAAAAAGATGATGGGGACACGGTTTGCCCTTGCGCGAAGCCAGTCGCACACCTCAAAGCCCGTACCGTCTGGAAGCGTTACATCAAGAAGCAACAGGTCATACTGCTGGTTCAGCAGCATCTCCTTTGCTTCGCTGATGGTTCCGGCCGTCTCCAGAAGGTAGCCCTGCCGCAGCAGCGAGTATGAAAGGCCATCCGTCAGCGCAGAGTCGTCTTCAAGCAAAAACAATCTGTATTGCATCTTTCCCTCCTTATGGTTTCCGCCCTTATGTAATCCTGAATATGTGTATCTGCTCATGCTCTCTAAATGTTATAATTATAGACGCCCCATCTGTCATCCTCAAGGAAAAGATTTGTGAACGAAAAGCAAATCTGTCAGGCTGTCGCATCCGACAGGGGTGTTCCATTCCACTCAGGCTTCAACCTCCATCCAGCACTTCAGCCGGAATGTACATCGTCATGCTGTCCACCAGCCCGGCCTATAGTCTCTCATCGAACTCGGTGAAGAGCTCCGGCACGTCCTTCACGCTCGCACCTGCCGCTGTGACGGACTTTCCCGAAAATAAGCCAATTGAAGAGCCTGAGGACGAGCAGGGCTA
>CADARY010000014.1 GCA_902790375.1 Oscillospiraceae bacterium
CAGGCGGCCGCAGCAAGGGCAAAGGAGCTGCGCGGTGAGGTGGAGTACATCGGTTTCCTGCCTCCCGACAAGACCGACGAGGAGCTGCGTGCCCAGATGATGACCCTGCCGGAAAACACCCGTTACCGGGACGGCATCGAGTACTACGGCCTGACCCACAAGCACCCCAATGCCACAGGCAGCTACACGGCGGAGTCCTTCATGAAGCTGATCGCTTTTGATGTTGAGGATCGCATAGATCTCATCGACCAGCCGCTGCTGATGATCTGCGGCGAGAAGGCCGACACGCTGTACATGAGTGCCGACGCTTTCGTCAAGGCGGTCAATGCCGATGACAAAGAACTATACACCATCCCCAATGCCAGCCACATCCGCACCTACTGGGTGGAGGAATATGTGTGCGCGGCAGTGAACAAGCTCGACGCTTTCTTTCGTAAATATCTTTAAAACACAGGAATCCTCCGCCGATTAAGGCGGGGGATTCTAAGGAAGCGCTGATTAAATCGAAGTGTGCGGATTGGCGAACGGATTTTTCGGCTGTCGAAGCCTGAAAAGTGCAGGAATACTTTGTGTATTTCAAGCTTTTCAGGCAAAGACAGACGGGAAATACGCCGTCAAGACGTGCGCGGCGATTTATTCAGCGTTTCCCCAAGTAAAAGGAAGGATCAATTTTGAAAAATGCAATCTATCTTATGATCGCAGCATGCTTTTGCATCGCAGTCAGCACTTTCCTGACCGGCAAAGGAAACGCGGCCCACGCATTGGAAGCAGCCTCAGAAACACAAATCGCTCAAACAGGCTATACCGCGGCAGTGCCCGCAGCGTACAGAGAGGCATCTGCGCGACCAGGTAAAGTCACACGTCTGGATTACGATTCCGAGGACTACGTCCGCGACAGCGCGCCCATCACTAAGACGGCCTATGTCTACACACCCTACGGCTACGATGAGAACGATACTGAAAAGCGTTATGACATTCTGTACCTGATGCACGGCTGGGGCGGACACGCGGGAGAATACTTTGAATATGCAGACATCAAAAACATGTTCGACAATCTGATCGAGCGCGGAGATATTCCACCGATCATCATCGTCTCGGCTACTTTTTACAATCCAAACAGCAGCACGGATTTCTCAAGCTCCATCGAGGAGTTTCGCGCTTTTCATCTGGACTTTGAAAACCATCTGATGCCCACCGTGGAGGGAAAGTTCCACACCTATGCGGCATCGACCTCCGACGAGGATCTGAAAGCCTCTCGCGACCACCGGGCCTTCGGCGGCTTCTCTCTCGGCTCGGTTACCACCTGGCTGGAATTCTGCCATGATACGGATTATATCCGATACTTTTTGCCCATGAGCGGGTCGAGCTGGTATTATGGGACTTACGGGGACTTTCAGATCGAGAAGAACGTGGACTTCATAGAGCAGCTTGTACAGGATAACAAGCTGGATGAGCGCGGATACTTCATCTATCATGCCGTCGGCACACGCGACTCGGTAAAGAGCCAGTCGTTCATGATGGCGGACGAGATGCTTTCCAGAGAACTCTTCACCCCGGAGCACTACGTATTCTACCAGAAGGACGGCGGATACCATGACTTCAACGCCGCGCAGGAATACCTGTACAACGCCCTGCCGCTGTTCTTCAAAGAGAAAGGGGAAGATAGTACGGATTATACCCCGATAAGCAGAATCAGAGAGGTCATGAACGACCCCGCCTTTGGAGAATATGGCCGCCTGCTTTTCCCCGTGCAGAGCTCTTACTACAGCGGCGACACCCTGGGCAATCTCCGCCTGACATGGTATAACTACATTGACCCCGACACTACCGTAGAGATTGTAAATACACTCAAGCACCGGGCCGAATCCGGAGAGACAATCTTTTATGACATCTACACAGACGCGGAAAAGTCCGCAGACCCCGCCAAAAAGGATACAGGTCTTTTCTTCTTCCGGGGTGAGCCGGGGGCCAAGGTGGCTATCTGCAACGCGGGAGGCGGCTTTGCCTTCGTAGGCGCCATGCATGACAGCTTTCCTCACGCGCTGGAATTGAGCCGAAAGGGCTATAATGCCTTTGCCCTGATCTACCGCCCCGGGGCGCAGACCGCCTGTGAAGATCTGGCGCGGGCCATCGCCTTTCTCCATGAGCACGCGGACGAGCTTCAGATCGACATGACGGATTACTCTCTCTGGGGCGGCAGCGCGGGCGCGAGGATGGCGGCCTGGCTGGGCTCCTATGGGACGGAATCCTTCGGAGAGGCGGCCTGGCCCCGGCCCGCGGCGGTCATCGTCAATTATACCGGGCTCTCCGAGGTGACCGGGACGGAACCGCCGACTTACAGTGCGGTGGGCACTTCGGACGGGATCGCAAGCTACAGGACCATGGAGCGGCGCATCGAAGCCATCCGGGCAAACGGCACGGACGCGGAGATCGAGATCTTCAACGGCCTGCCCCACGGCTTTGGGCTCGGCATTGGCACAGCGGCTGAAGGCTGGCTTGACAACGCAGTCGATTTCTGGGAACGCAATATGACCTGAAAGGAGAACTTAAATATGAGTATTTTGTTCATCAATGGCAGCCCTGACTCCAAGGGCACCACAGCCAGCTTGGCTGCAACTCTGCTGACTGGAAAAGAGTATGAAACTGTTCAGCTCCCGGAGCACCGGATCTACCCCTACGGCTCCACGCTGGAGGGCGATGAGTTTGATTGGATACTGAGCAAGATGAAAGCCGCCGATACGATCGTGGTCGGCTCACCGGTCTATTGGCACAACATCTGCGGCGCGGTGCGGAGTCTCCTGGATCGTTTCTACGGCAGGGTCGCCCCGGGCGAGCTTGCCGGGCGGAAGCTTGCCTTCCTCTACCAGGGTGAAGCCCCGGAGAAGTGGATGCTGGATGCGGGCGAATACACCATGAGCCGCTTTGCCCGGCTCTACGGGCTAAACTATGTCGGCATGGCTGAGACACAGAAGGACGCCAAGGCGCTTGCTAAGAAACTATGAGGGCAACACGATGACCAACAAATTCTTTTCTGAAATCCATGGTAAATTCGGCTTTGGCTCCTTTCTGAATTCCGGCGGCTCAGCCGTCGCTGTGTATAACAAAAGCCGGCAATCTGAGAGACTGTCGGCTTCATGTTCGGTATGACGGGAAACAAAAAAAGTGCCATTTACCCATAAAGGCAAATGACACTATGAGACGAGAGACTGATGTTTGCTCACGGCAAACCGGAAACTGTACAGCTTGAGTTTACCAGACGGATATATAAGCATACGATAAACCAGCTATCCGTTGATTTCATTGCAGTTTCTGACAGAGACGGATTGATAGTGTGTAAATATTGCTCCCAAAATGTTCCTTGCATGATTTGAAAACAATTTTGCCAAGTTTCGAGGCTTAAACATCAGGAGTCCATACAGTTGTTTACCCACGCAATGAAGTTCCCGGAGCTGCTGCCGCTTCTTTCTGCTTCCACATGCTTCTGAGCCCACACACTCTCAAAATCCACACTGTCCACACGCGCGTCATTTTCCAGCGCCAGCGCCAGATTGAGCTCGGTGGTCAGGGCCGTGTCGCTCTGTGCAATACCGCTGCGAATGCGCCAGTGCCTTGCAACCGTACTGGAGCCGCAGCCATCAGAGCTCTCCAACAGATAATACAGCGGTGTGTACATGTTCAGACGCTGCTGCAGGGTATATCCCGCTCTGTCTGTCCTGCTCAGGTCTTCCGTGAAGCTATCGGCATAGGAACTTCCCAGATCCGAGAGGATCCCGGCAAGGATGCTGTCAAAGTGGGCTCCGCTTCCGTCTGCATATCCGAAAAGCGTATTCTCGCCCTGACCTCTGTCCAGCTGGTCAAAGGCGCCGAGATTCTTGGAGGCGGACTTGAAGGCTTTTACAAAGGCCTCGACACTTGTGATCACCGCGCTGTTTGTCTCGGGATCATAGCTTACCCACTCGCCGTTTGTGTTCAACGCGGCAATATAGTCTTCGGCGGTCTCGTAAGTACCGGAGAGATTCAGCCCGGCCGTCGTCTCGTTTCGAGTGATGTCATCCAGAACTTTGATCTGAACATTGCTGCCCGTTTCTCCACCGCCGGGAAATCCGCCAAAGCCCTCGGGGAGATTCCCGCCTTCGGGTTTTCCGCCGCCGGGACCTCCCATACCGCCGGGGCCGCCCATACCGCCATGACCGCCGAAACCGCCCTTGCCGGAGCTTGCGGAGGCGTCGTAGGGAAAGCTCGTATCAAACAGGAAATTGTTCAGGGAATGCTCGATTTCGCTCTTGACCAGCTCATAATAGCTGCCGCTCTGCCAGATACCATTCTCGGATTGCGTAAGCGTGAGGATGGTGCCGTCCCGATCCTTGATCCCCGCGCTGTTGACATAGTCCGCCCAGGCGTTTGCCAGCGCGTCCGAGATCGCCTGCTCCTCGTCCGAAAGGCCGCTTCTTGTGCAGCCCATCATCCACTCGTAGCTCTCGTCAGCCGTGTCCAGATTGGTGATCGGGCACCAGCACATGGAACCGTATACCGCGTCACTCTGATTCATGACGGCACCGATCTGCTCCAAATACGGGGTATAGAGCTCACTGTCGCCCGTGACGCCCATCAGGGCGGACTGGGCTCCGCCGCCGCTCATGCCGAAGGTAAAGATGCGCTCTGCATCTCCGGGCATACTATCATCACAGAAGCGGAGAAAACGCACCGCAGCCTTCAAATCTGTCACGCCGGCCGGGGCACCTGCGTCACGTCCGCGGCAGCCCGCATGGACATAGACAAAGCCCGCATCCGTGTAGCTGACAACGCTTCCGGAATAGTCCGTGAGTGCCGCCATCGCGGAATAGCCCGGCGTGTTGATGGGCATGACGATGGGGGCTGTGGCGGCGGTATACCCGTTCAGGGAGGCATCCGACAACGTGCAGCTCCATGTCCCGTCGCCGTTGTCGCTGCCGTTGAGATAAGTGCCGGGTACAAATACGGCGAGCGTCTCGTAACTCTCATCCGCCGGGGATGCACAGTAGGGGATACCGATCTGGTAATACACATCGTCGTCCGCGTTGTAGTTCCATTTTGTCATGTCGATTGCGGCAAATGCTGATCCTTCCGCAAATGCGCTCCCAGCAGAAAGCATACACAGGCAAAATACCAGTGTGAGAAACACTGCAGTTTTCTTCCAATTCATTGTCCTGCCTCCTTATTTAACTTGAGCGGCCCGGCCTCAGCCGAACCGCTCAGTGCCTTGTATAGATTTTACCAGAGAAAAACTTACCGGTGCAAGTAAAATTACGCCAGTGCAGCACCATTTACATACAGCGTATAACCGTTTCTATTGACATTATTGAGATCTCCGTTGAATTCCGTGATAAAGCTGTCGCCAGTGAGCGTCCAGGTGCTGGTGGAATCCAGCGTCACGGAAACTTCCCCTGCCTCCGAGAAAACTACAGTGCCGGAGGCGTTGACGATGCTGCCGTCAATGGAGCCCTCAAAGGTAGAACCGTCCGTCAGCTCAAGGGCAAGGGCGGAATCGTCGCCAACCTTGATGCTGCCGGAGAGCTTTTGAGAAGCGGCCTTGACAAGTGCCTTGTTGCTGTCTCCCTTCCAGCCGTCGGCACATACGGAGAGAAGGATATTGTCCGCATCTTCGTTCACGATCTTCACGCCGTTGAGCGTGATGACCGCGCTGGTGTTCGTCACATGGAAGACATGACCGTTCTTGCTTGTCAGGCTGCCGCCGTTCATGGTAAAGAACGAAGTGCCGCTGTCGGCGTCGCCGGACATGGACTGATAGATCATGATGCTGTCCAGGAAGGTGGCGTTGCCATTGCACTTGGTGTTATCGGCAGTCAAGTCACAATTATTCAGCGTGATTGAGTTCAGACCTTCGATGCACACGCCCTCGGAGAGGTTGGAGGTCAACTTGGCGTTGGAAACCGTGATGTCCGCTGTGGAGTAAATGGCCGGGGAGCCGAGACCATTGGAGGTGTAGCTGCCGCCGTCCACGACCACCGTGCCGCCGCCGCGATCGGTGCGGATGGCGGCGCTCGAGCGCCCGGAGGTCTCCACCGTCAGATCATAGGCATAGGTCACCCCGCCGCCGGTGGTCATGATGCCGCCGGAGCCGTCGCCTGTCGTGGTGATGGCAGTGTCGTAGATGTACAGTGTGGTGCCGTCACCACCCGCGCCGTTGTGTCCGCCGTTGCCGCCATAGCAGAACACGCCGTTTGCGCCGGAAGCGTCCGAGTTGACCGTCCCGCCGCGGATCGTGGTCGTCGTGTCGTCCTTCAGGAGCACCGCCGCGTTGAGCCCGTAGAAATTGCAGTTGTCCCCACCGTCGGAATCGCCGGACTTGGTGACGGTGGGCTCTGTGATCTCGACAGCGTCGCTCGTACTGATCAGCAGGGCGCTCTCATCGGCCGTGATGCTGGCGTAGGTCTGCCCGCTTTGAGCATCCGCGGAAGTGATCTCAACCGCGCCGACATAGTCTATGTCCGCGCTGCTCCGGCCGAGGCCGCCCGGCATACCGCCGAAGCCTCCGGGAGGGGTGCCATCAGGAGGCGCTCCCATACCATCAGGTGGGGCACCCATGCCGTCAGGAGGCATACCGGGCGCACCATTTGCTCCGTCAGGCGGTGCAGGCGGCATACCGGGTGCGCCGTCGGCAAACGCAGGCAGAGACAGGGTCATGAGCAGGATAAGTGTGAGGAGAAAACAGGAAAATCTTTTCATAGCTTTATATCCACCCAATTATTTCTCACCGAGATACTTGCCGACGCAGTATCCGTTCGTCATAGCCATGCCGATGGAGTTTCCGGCAAGTACGCCGGGGTATGTTAGGGCATAACGTCCGCCCAGGCAGTTGCCGACAGCGAAGAGGCTCTCAATGGGCTCATCGTCATCCCCGAGCACCTGTGTATTATAATCCTCTTTGCCTTGCATTTGAATTTCGTGTCTTTTATAATAGTATTGAAGATCCTTCAATACTCGCTTTCGATTTCAATGAATGGGAGGTAAGAAACGCATGTACGCTCCACAGCTCAAAACCTTCTTCGCCGTGGCGGAGACCGGCAGCTTCACCAAGGCCGCGTCGAAGCTTTTTCTCACGCCGAGCGCAATCCTGCACCAGGTACGGGCGCTCGAAAAGGAATTTGACGCAGAGCTGTTTGTTCGTTCTGCCAAGGGCGTAACGCTGACGCCCGCCGGTGAATATCTTGAAAAGCACGGGCGGGAATTACTGCGCCTTGACGCCGAGATCCACCGCGAGATCAAAGCCATCACACGCAAGGAAGAAACGGTTTGTATCGGCACCTCCATGCTGGAAAAATGCAGACTGCTTTATGACCTTTGGGTCCTCTTCTCAGCCGAAGAGAAGGGCTGCGGGATTGAGATGGTAAATATCAATATGGGGCAGGGTATCCCGGAAAAGGCGGATCTGATTGAAAGCCTAAACAGCGGCGTGCCGTGGATGCGGGAGTGGCAGTTCTTTGAAATCTGTAAGGTGCCGTTCGGCTGTGCCATGGTACGAGATCACCCGCTTGCGAAGAAGGAGCGCATCTCCTTTGAAGACCTGCGCGACGAAACCGTCCACTCCATCAATGACGGAAGCTGCGAATCCATATCAGAGCTGCTTGCGCGCATACGGGAGAACGGAGCAAAGCTCGTGATCAATTTTGAAAGCGGAATGAAGATGTTTTGGGAGTCTGCCTTCACACGAAACATACAGTTGATCCCGATGTGCTTTCAGGACATTCTCATCAATATGACTGCAGTGCCTCTTGAAGAGGACTTTCTTCTCCCCTATGGGATTTTTTACCGTCAGCAGCCGAGTCCGGCGACACGCAGGTTTCTGGATTTTATTGAACTGACTTATGGCGCGGGCAACGCCAGCGGGATCGTGCCGATCCTGACGTAAACAACCATCGAAATTGGGTAGGCCCTTCCGGGACGTTCACAGAACCGGAAGGGCTCTCTTCGTTTTACCCTTCGCAGCACTCGTCACCTCCTGTTTGGTTCTGCTAAATAATACGGGGCGGGAACCGGAAAAAACGGTGCCATTCAGGGTGAAGGAAATGTAAATGTGTCCATGGATTCGGACAGCCGCTGGGTACTATCCGGCGACAGCTCCGTTACTTCACTGGACGGTGACCTGAGTGGGCTTGATTTGAATGGACATCAACTATATATAAACGGTGTTCTGTACGGGGAATGAAAAATATTTATCCGCGACCCCACTTTTTTAACAGAGGTCTCCGTATTACTGAGTGAAAAGGCTAAGGCCAGAAAAACAGGAGGAAATCAAAATGAAGAACAGAATCATCGCGTGCCTGATGGCAGCAGTACTTGTTTTTTCCTTTTTATCTGTAAACGCGTTCGCGCAGTCGAACGTTGATCTCGGACAGGAAGACGGTCGGCTTCTGATCAGCGAGCCGGGCAGCTACGTCTTGACCGGCAAACTGATGGGATGTGTTTACGTTGATCCCCATGAGGGCGAGGTGGAGCTTGTCCTTGACGGCGTAGATATCGACGGCGGCAATGGCGGAGGCATCATCGCCGTCAGCGGCGACAGGCTCAGTATCACCCTGCCGGAGGGCTCCGTCAACCGTGTGGTAGACGGCGGTACGGATACGCTGTATAGCGCCGCGATCTTCAGCCGCGTTGATCTCGACTTCGGCGGCAGCGGTGCTCTGTATGTCACCGGCAAGCGTCAGGATGCGATCCGCGCCGACGGTGCAAACCTGAGCTTCAACGGCGGCAGTTATGCCATCAAAGCGCCCGGCTATGGCATCGGAGCCGACGCCATGACGATGAACGACGGTCATTTCAGCATCCAGGCACAGGCAAACTTTGATCCTGCGACCCGGCTTACCATGAACGGCGGCGTTATTGAAGAGGTCAGCCCTGCAGGTGTGGCCGCGCCGGTATACAGTGCTGCAGATTATCCTGCTTACACCAACACGGATGCTATAACGGTCCCGAACATCTTCGAAACTGCTGCAAACTGGTTCACTGATCTTGTCACGCCTCAGCCTGCGGTGAATGACAATGGCTTCAACGGCCAGCAGCCCCCTGAGATGAGTGGAAATAACTTCAATGGTCAGCAGCCTCCCGAGATGAGCGACAGCAGCTTCAACGGCCAGCAGCCTCCCGAGATGAACGGCAGCAGCTTCAATGGCCAGCAGCCGCCCGAGATGAACGGCAATAGCTTTAACGGCCAGCAGCCTCCCGAGATGAACGGCAATACCTTCAACGGCCAGCAGCCCGGCAATATGCAGCAGACCTGGGACACGGCGTCCTCCGCGTCTGAAATTGTGTCCGGAACTGTGACCAACAGCGCGGCATCCCTTGAGGCTGACTATGATAACGCAACCTATATCTCTGTAACTGATGATGACAGCCAGGTGAAGATCAGCTCCTCCGGCACCTACGTGGTATCCGGCGAGAGCTCTGACGGCAATATCACCGTCAAGAAGGGGACGACAGGAGTCGTGCTCGTACTGGAGAATTTGAACCTGACCAGCACCACCGGGGCAACCGTCTCCATCAATAAGGAGGCGGAGGTCAAGGTCATCATTTCCGGCAACGTGGTGCTGACCGACAATGAAAACCCCGACGACGAGAACTCCGAGGATCCCGACATCGCAGACGCCTTTGACGGCGCGGCTTTCAAGGCCAAGGCCAACTCCAATGTCTATGTGACAGGCGACGGTACCCTCACCATCAACGGCAACGCCAAGAACGGCATCAAGGCCGGCGACGATTCCAGTCTCATCTTTGACGGCGTAACGGTCAATATCAACGCAGTAAACGACGGCATCAACGGCAATTACGATGTGACGCTTCTGAGCGGCAACTTCACCATCGCGGCGGGCGACGACGCCATTCACGCCGACCACATCCTCACCATCGGCAATCCCGACAGCGGCGAAGGCCCCACCGTGCGCGTTACTCAATCCAATGAAGGCCTGGAGGGTACAGTGGTCAACATCTACGGCGGTGATCTTTCCGTTGTCTCCACCGATGACGCCATCAATGCCGCAAACGGCGACGGCCTGTATGAGGGTGTGCTGGACTACAGCTTTAACATGATGGGCGGCAAGCTCAGCATCAACAGCCAGGGCGACGGCATTGACTCCAACGGCAACATCAATCTCATCGGCGGCAACGCCGAGATCCACAGTGCCACGCAGGGCGGTGAAGCCGGCATGGACTACGACGGTCAGCTCTATATCTCCGAGGATTTCAGCCTCAATAACCAGAGCGGAACAGCAGGACCGGACGGCATGAGCGGAATACCCGGACAGATGAGCGGAATGCCCGGACAGATGAGCGGTTTCCCTGGCAACATGGGCAGCCAGAGCTTCAATGGTCAGCAGCCCCCTGAAATGGGCGGCGGCTTCAGTGGCCAGCAGTCCGGCAGCTTCGGCAGCGGCCCCTCCATGGGCGGCGGCTTCGGCGGCCCGGGAATGAGAGGATAACAAAAATCTTGTCGGCAAAATAATGATATGATAGAATAATACACAAAAGCGGCGCGTCAGAATCATACGAAAAAGCGTTAATCTGACGCGCCGTGAAAACCCTTCCAGAAACGGAGAAGGACGATGGGGCAAGAGGTCAACAGCGTGGCGCTGCGCGCAGCCAGCGATGAACAGACGCGGGAACAATTGATTCGGGAGCATGAGCAGCTCATCCTTCGCACAGCCTCGGCGGTGACACGCCGCTATGTCGGCAAAAGCGACGATGAATGGGCTGTGGCTCTGTACGCCTTCTCCCATGCTGTTGACGTCTATGATGAGACAAAAGGAGATTTTCTGCCCTTCGCGCAGATGCTGATCCGGCGTGAGCTGATAGACACGTATCGGAAAGAGTCACAGCATGCCCCTGAGTTCAATGTCGCGCCCCATATCCTTGACGGCAGTGGAGATTCCGAGGAGGATACCGAGCATGTGTATCTCGCGGTGGTGCGGGACAGCGTCGAGGCGTCTGACCGGAGCCTTCATGATGAAATTGTGTCGGCCAATGCGATGCTGTCCGAGTACGGCTTCCGCTTTTTTGATCTGACGGAATGCTCACCCCGGCAGGAGAAGACGCGAAGGGAATGCGCGGCGGCAATTCAGGGGCTTCTCAGGGATCCGCCCCTGCTGGTGAGCCTGCTGCGCGAGAACAAAAAGCTGCCCTCCGCCGAGTTATACCGGCTGAGCGGCGTGTCGCGCAAGACACTGGATCGTTATCGGAAGTACATCATTATGGCCGCGCTGGTTCTCAGCGACGACTATCCGCAGATAGCGGAGTATCTGAAATTTGTAAAAGAGGGGATGGCATCGTGAAGGCAGTGATTGTGGATTTTCGTGACGGACACGCCGCAGCGCTGCGTGATGACGGATGTGTCGTCAAAGTCCGGGACGCGGGTTACGAGCTCGGTCAGGTCATCGAACTGCACGAGCGTGTCCAACCTCGCTGGCGTCGTACCGTTTTCTCTCTCGCCGCCGCTGCGGCGCTGCTTTTGAGCATCGGCGGCGCAGCCTACGCCACGCCGTACGGCACCGTGACGCTCGACGCCGATCCCAGTATTCAATACACCATTAACATGTTCGACTATGTTCTGGACGTTAAGGCCGAAAACGAAGAAGGGGAGGCGCTGCTTGCGGAGCTGGATATCCGACAGCTCCGGCATCGACCGGTGGATTCCGCGATCACGTCCGCCATGCAGCAGCTTGAGCAGCGCAGAGCTCCGGAGGATGCTGCGCTTTCGGTTTCCGTTTCGGCGAATACGAGAAACGAAAAACACACAGAACGGCTTTGCCGCGAGCTGGAACGGACGGTCAATGAGCATATGCCCATCCCCGCCCCGGAAAGCGAAAACAAGCCCGGCATGCACAACAGCGCTGCGGAGCCGACTCGACCGGAAAATCCTGCGGCTGACACCTCTGCATTTAAACCTGACGACAAAAAGACACCGAACCTACAGCCGGAAAAGGCGGGGACCGCAGGTGTTGGAAGCATACCATTGGAACCACAGGCCGGACAGCTCCCGAATGAGAACGGAGCGCCCATAGCAGATCCCCCGGCGGAAGGAAATCCTCCCGTCATGCAGAGAGAACAGGATAATAATAAAGGTATCGCCGACGTGGGGGAGGAACGGTACCCCCTGCATTTAGAAGACAGTGCCGCAGGTTTGCCCGCCCCGGAGGGCAGCGTTCACAAAGAAGATGCATCTGTTTTTGACGAACAGGCACCGGAATTCAGCTTCGGCAGTCAACAGCCTCCCGAAATGAGCGGCGGCTTCGGCGGTCAGCAGTACGGCGGCTTTGGCGGCGGCCTATAAGTGATTCCTTCTCGGGCATTGCTGTGAAAACCGTTTCCGGCAGCCCCTGTCAGGGCAGCTTGATTTTCGGCATATAGCGCGTATAGCGCTCCGATACCTTGTAAGGAAGGCCCTCCTGCTTCATCAGCTCGCAGAACAGCTCCAGGGGCTTTGGGTCTTTGTTGATAAGCTGGAAGGTGATGCAGAAGATGTCCTTCAGGGCGTTCACCTCAATCATCAGGTCGCCGTCGGTGATGGTATAGAAGCTCTTGATATGCGCCTCCATCCCGCCCCAGTCGGTCTGCCCGACATAGCTGATGGTATAGGTGTCGCGTGGGTCGCTGCGGAAGGTACTGTTTTGGGAGGCATATTTCTTTTTGGCTTTCAGGTTCGGCTGTGCGTCGATGCCCTGATGCGCCTTGTCCAGCCTTCTGAACCTCTCATAGCTCAGTTCCGGCTGGTTTTGTCTGATGAGTGCGCCTCTTGCGCGCATGTTGAGCTTCTGAACGGATTCATCCTTCATGCTCCACTCATATTTTACATGGATAAAGCGGACGAAATCACGGTAGGACTCATTTGCGCCGATATCCTTGCGGTAATCAGCCGATATTCTTCCGGAGAGGAAGGTTCCCTCCTTCTCCTTGAACAGACGGGAGCACACCTTGAACATCATTGCCGTCAGGATGGTGTTCGGGCTTCCGTCGATCCTGGCCGCGTAGTCCATGAAGTCTCCGGCGGGGATTTCGATCTGATAGTAATAACAATCCCTCGCGAAGGGATTGAACAGGTATTTGAGCATTCTGGGCAACTGCAGGTTGCAGTCGCCGCCCTCGTAGCGGAAGATCGGCTCATCATCAGGCAGCTTGTCGGCGTCCGGAAAATACAGCTCGCCCTCCGTCATAGGCGTGCCCGGCAGCTTGATGTCCTTCGGCGCTTCCAGCGGTCCGTACTTTTTCGTCATGTACTGGTACAGTGTCGCCTTGACCCAGAACAGGCCGCCCATCGCGCCGCAGAAGGTATGAGAATAATTGAACCAGATACAGTCGTCCCGGTAGGTGATCGCGATCAGATGGCCGTTTACCGCCTCGCTGCCCAGCGTCAGTCTCTCGTTCTTTTCCGGCAAAACCGCAACAGGCCTGTCGTTATGCTCCAGAGTGTAGTTCTGCCCCGCGTCAAGCCCGACCTTGACACTGAAATACGGCAGTCTCCCGATCGCCTCCTGCGCCGCCTCCGTCAGAAGTGCCGCGTCCGCCGGAGCGTCGAGGCAGACCTTCATTCTCACAGTGAAGGGCACCTTTTCCATGTATTCGTACAGTAAATAGATATCGGGATTGTGGCCCATTTTCAGCATCCTTTCTTTTGTCACCCGCTGTTTTTTTCCTGCTTTCCGATTTTTCGAGAATTTTACCATAATGCGCAAGGCGCTGTCAAGCGGCGCCTTGCGCATGTTTCGTTTGTATGTTTTTATTCAGCTTCCGTAGAGCTTATCAGCCTCAATAATCCCAGCCGTAGCCCCAGTCGTTGTAGCCGCCGCCCCAGTAATCGCTGTAGTTCGGCTCAATGTAGGTGGGATAATCGTAATAACTCCAGTCGTTATAGCCATAGTATTCCTCTTCCGCGGCTGCCAGGATCAGAAGACCGAGGGCGAGCTGCTCCTCTTCGGTCAGGCCGTAGTTATTGTTATAGTTGTAATAGTCGGTATAGACCTGCTGCTGCTTGGGCGCGCTCTGGACGGCAGCGCTGACATAGATATAGGCCGTCGTGGTGCGGGCGCTCTGGTTGTTGCCGTAGAAGGTGGCGAAAACGCCCCAGCCGTTCATGTTTGCGTTGACGCTGTAAACATTCAGCGTCGTGTCGTTCTCACCGCTGTAGGAGCCGCCGCAGGCATTTACAAACTCGGCGGGGGTCTTCACGTTGCCGTAGGGATCGACAAAGCTCCAGCTGACGGAGCTGGCGTTGGCGGCATAGGCGATGAAGATAGCAGTGCCGCCTGCGGTGCGGCTTTCATTGGAGGGGTTCTTGGTCACGTACACAGCGGGTCCCGTGATGACCGGCGCCTGGGCAGGCGTTTCATCCGGAGCGTCCACATAGTTGAGGAAGACGCCGTAGCTGTTCACGAAGCGGCTGAGATCCGCAGCCTCGCTCGCCTTGAACCAGTCAAAGCTGGTATTGCTGCGCTGCAGACCGGAGAAGGTGGTGTAGCCGATGTTCAGCAGCTGGTCGTCGGTAAGGGGGTTCTTGTTCTTATCGACGCAGGTCACCTGCGGCGTGCCCTTGTCGATGGTCTCCACGACCTTGAGACCGAGCGTGCCGGCGTTGATCGTGTCATTAAACTTGGAAATGCCGCAGGTAAAGGTGATCGCCATGTCAGAGTGGGTTCCGCCCGCCGCGGCGGCTTCCTCGCCGGTGAGATCCTCGCAGAGGTCGGCAAAGTTGGTGAAGACATAGTAGGTGGCGTGGTTCGCCTCGTCGTAATAGGTGTCTGCGCTGTCGGTCATGAGGTTGAAGAACTCATCGTTCTGCGTCAGGGTGCCGTCCTGATCCAGGTCGAAGGCAAGCTTGAGGGAAGCGAGGGTGTTGCGGTCCTCGCTGACCTCCCAGGCCTTGAGCCTGGCGTCGTTCTCGCCGTCATCCGTGGTGGTGGCGGCCAGCAGCTCCACCCGTCCGTTGTGGTCCAGATCCGTGACCGCATAATACCAGACGGTGGGATTGTCCGACTGCCTGAGGGTATTGAAGCTGTTTTTGATCAGTGTGAGCTGTTTGACAAGATCGTCGGTATCGACGTTGTCTGCCCAGGCGCTGACACTCAGCGACAGCAGCATCACGAGGGCAAGTGCGATGGCAATGATTTTTTTCATGTGCATTTCCTTTCTGATTTCCGCTTTGTTGTTTGTATAGCTTATGAGGAATCTATATGATGGGAACTACACCCGTCATATCAGATAATCGGCGTCTCCCGTTTCTCAACGATCTCCTGTGCCTGATGCACCACGATCTGGTTGAAGGGGATCTCAATGCCTCTGCGGTCGAACATCAGCTTGACCTCCCGGTTCAAGGCACGCAGCGCCGGATAGCGGACGCTGGCCTCCACGAAGATGGTGATTCTGAGATTCACGGCGTTGTCCCCGAGGGAGTCAACGCCCTCATACAGGACCGGCTTTAAAAGGCCCGGGATCCTGTCCGTCATTTGCGGCAGCTCTTCCGCGAGGATCGCCTCCACCTCTGCCAGATCGGCAGCATAGGAGACGGGCGCGTTCAGCACCATGCGGGCCACCCTGCCGTCGCTGTTGACGATGTCGCGCAGGGAGGAGTTGTTGAAGATCTTGGTTTCCGCGAAGGAGTTGACCTTTGTGGTGCGCAGGCCGATCTCCGTCACCGTGCCGTACCAGCTGCCAACGGTGATGAAGTCGCCCACCTTGTAGCTGCCCTCCAGCAGCGTAAAGAAGCCCGCGATGATATCGCTCACCAGATCCTTGGCGCCGAAGCTGATCATCAGCGAGAGGATGCCCGCCGAGGCCAGCAGCGTCCTGGTGTCCACGCCGAACTGTGCCAGACCGTAGTAGACAAAGACGACCACGCAGATGTATTTCATCGCGTTTTTCAGCAGCAGGCACACCGTCTCCACCCGCATGTCGGAGACGCGGGCGATGAGATAGAGGATGCGGTTAAGCAGCACCACCGAAACATACATGGCGCACAGCAGGAAGACACAGGCGGTCAGGGCGAAGATGTTAAAGCCCTTCTGCCAGTTGCCGGATATGACGTAAGCCAGATTCCCCAGGTCCATGACGCTCCCGTTTCGATCGAGGCTGACGTAGAGCGTGGGCAGCAGGATGAACAGGCAGAACACCAGCAGCAGCCGATAGACGATGCGGCTGATGCGCTGCTCCGGGGTCTGCTTGTCCCCGGGGACACTCTCCATGCCCCAGCGCTCCTCCATGCCCCATTTATCCTGGACGGGGATGAGATTGGAGATGCCCGAAAACAGGCCGTGTGAGGCAGGCGCCGCCTCCGGCGCCTTCTCCTCCGGCGCGGGCGCGCCGTCCAGCACGACCCGCTGATAGCCGCAAAGTGTGAGAGCGAGGAGGATGAGCGACGTAACGGCCGTACAGAGTGCCATCCACAGCGAGACAATGAGATTGTCCAGCGTGGCCGTGCGCCGCACGATGGGCACCAAATACAGATCTTCCGTCTCGCTGACACCGGCATAGTAGGTCTGGCCGTTGATCTTCAGGAAGCCGCTGAAATCCTCGGTGAGGTTTTCCTTCCTGATTCCCAGCTCTTCGACGGACGCGCCCTTGAAGCCGATGCCTGTTGTGGCGATGATATTAAGCGTCTCCTTATCGACTGCAATGGCGTGCTCCGGAAGGCCGATAATGAGGTTGGACAGCACCGTCTCCACCGTGAGCGGGCTGATGAGATCGTTCCGAAGCGCAGGATCTACTGCGATCATCACAAAACCGTCGCACAGGTCCTCCTTGTTTCGCAGGCTCATGCCGATATACTGAACATCTTCATCAAAGCGCTTGTCGAGAGCCGGGTCCTGTATTACGCCGTACACGCCGTCCAGCAGGGCACGAAACTCATAGGATGGATCGGCCGGATCTTCGCTGAGGCTGTAATGGTCATACGGGGAATTGGTCACAACAACCCTGCCCCGCTGGTCGAAGGCATAGATGTATTTCACGTTGAGGTCGTCGGCGTAATGCTGCATGTCCTTCCGTGTCAGCGCGTCCCTGCCTGTCTTTGTCACGACCTGCCCAGCGAGCCAGCATTGGGTCATATAGTATTCATCCAGGAACTGGTTGAGATTGTCGCGCTGCTCCCGATAGGTGTTCAGCGTCTCCACCGCCGCATCGGCATGCTTGTCCATGGTTTTGAGATCGTTGGTCACGTCTGCGAGGATCAGGGTATACCAGCATACGCCGAACATCACGACGCAGGCAAGCGATGCGTAGCAGATCAGCTTCAGACGCAGGCTCTTGACGGTTTCCCGACGACTGTCCGTCACGAGGGAAATCCATTTGATGAGCAGCCACATCAGGATCACAAAGACGAGGGTGAAGGCCAGCGCGTTTCCGATGATGTAAGAGGCCCACTCCAGAATGGGAACCCCGCAGACAATGTAGGCGTCCCCGTAGTCCATTACGCAGCCGATCAGCGACATCCGCAGATAGTCGATGAAATCCCGGAAGGTATGGACTCTGTTGACGGCCAGCTTGTAGGGCTCCATAATTCCGAGGGACAGCTTCAGATTTTCTGGCTTTGTCCAGCGATTGATGGAGCTGATGGCGATAACCTCGTCCTCCGCGATCTGATCAAAGGGCTGAAAGAGACGGCCCACATAATTTTCATCCGGGTGGGCAAGAATGCGGCTTGTCTCTTTATCGACGACAAGCATGAACCCGTCGCGTCCGACCTTCAGCTTCGTGACCCTATTCATCCAGGAGAGGGTATCGCCGGCGATCTCCTCCAGCGCTGCCTCATCCGGCAGCGTAAAGTCCGCCTCGGAGAAGACATCGTGGCTCAAAAGCTCTTTCCAGCTCTCCGTCATCTGCGCGTAGGCTTCCCGCAGGGCTCCCTCGTTCTGTTCCAGCTGAGGCAGGAGCTTGGCCACCTGGATCACGGCCCGGTCGATCTGAGGCTCCAGACGGGTGGTGTAATTCTTGTCGAGCAGCGCTATGGACAGGATGAGCACCAGAACGGAAGCGAGCAGCAGCACCGCATAAAGGCGGAGCTTTCGCCGAAGGATTTGTCGTTTGTATCTTTTCTCCGCGTCGTTTTTTTGCGGATTTCTTTTCATGAAATGATCACGTCCTCTGTCGTGAACTCAGGGCCGGCCGATGTATCTGCTGTCGCCGAGACCCAGGAAGAGTCGGGCCAGAGGTCCGAACAGGATGAGGAGGATGCCGTAGCCCACGCCCTTGCCAAAGGACTTGGCAAGCTTGATGCTCTGGACGATGTGGAGCACAAGAGCCGCGACGGAGGCCACGCCGGAAACCGTGGTGAGGGTCGAGCTCGGCTCCTGCACGCCGCTGACATAGCTCGTAATGCCGACGCACACGAGATAGATAAGGCCCATGAATTTTGACCAGCAGATCCCGTATTCAACGTAGATGTTCACGATGGGAATGAAGGCGAGAATGCCGGGTCTGCCGGCCTTGCTGAAGATCTTCCAGTCCGCGACGGCCTGGAGAATGTGCCAGACGACATAACCGATGATAAGCGATGAGACAAATTTCATGTTGTTTGCTCCTTGTTATTTGTTTGCTTGCTTTTTGGGATGGCATGGGGATGTGCCTCGTTCTATTCCCGGGGACGGGTGTCTCCCGCCCCCGGGAGATAAGGTTTACTTGAGGGCGTTGATGTAGTCGGTCAGCGCTGCGCGGTCATAGAAGGTGGAGAGCCTGGCGAGGCTGAAGTCCGGCTCCGCGCCGCGGTCGATGTCGTAGAAGGAGCCGTTCTTGGAGAAGGCCAGACGGTAGGGGCTGGAGATGCGGAAGTCGGTGCCGTAGACGGTGGACAGGGGCAGGATCGAGCAGCTGCCGCCGCCGGAGGTGCGGCCCAGCAGCATGACCTTGCCGGTGTTCTTGAACACGTTCGGCACGAGGTTGCCGCAGGAGAAGCTGTTCGGGATCCTGATCGTCAAACTTGCGGTCGAGGTTCATATCGACCTTATACTTGCCTGTCGCGATGGCGCCGCTCATGGTGTTCTCCACCGTGACGGAACCCTCGCCGAGGAAGGCGGAGACGACGAAGATCGCCATGTCCGAGCTGCCGCCGCCGTTGTTGGAGAGATCCAGCACCACGTTCTCAACGGGGCTTCCGTCGCGCATGATCTGCGAGTAGGCGTAGAGCATGACGCCGACGGTGTCCGTGACCTCCGCGGTGGGGGCGTTGGCGTAATAATCCGTGCCCTCCGGAGCCTCATCAAAGCCGTCGAAGGTGATGTAGGCGGTGTTGCCGACCTCCTCGTAGACGGGCGCGCCGTCGGGATAGAACGCGGCGCGGGCTTCGGCAAAGGGGTTGCTGGTGAAGGCGCTCTTCATGGCGTTGCCGATACCGACCTCCTGAATCAGCTTGATAAAGCCCTCCTCATTCGTGCCGCCGAAGGCCAGGGGGGAGCAGTTGATGAAGTTGCTGTGGCCGTCGTCCAGGTGAAGGTCGATCATCTTGTAGAGCGCCTCGTCCGCGGCATAGGTGTCGGTACCTTTCAGCGCCGCGTCGCAGCCCGCCTGTTTGCACAGCAGATCGAAGCTCTCAATGCCGTGTACTTCCTTTAGGCCGTAGAGATAGTCCATCACGGCGCAGAGCTCGCCATAGCTGAACGCGGCCATGGCCTCGCTGCGCTCCTTCAGTTCAACGGCGTGGAACTGCTCGCCCATGGGAGAGTATGCGCCGAAGACCTGACCCATGCCGCCGAACTGCACAACATAGAAGGCCTCGCCGTTGTAGAACACGTTCATGTACTGGATGGCCAGCAGGAAGTCGCTGAGGGTCTGGATGGGGACGTAGCAGCTTCCGCCGTCGGCCACCATGTCGATGCCGTAGGAGGCGAGATTCAGCGTCACGTCCTTGCCGTAGCGCTCATAGGAGCCCGGGCAGCGCTGGAAGTACATGACCTCTTCCTCGGAGCCGGGGTTGCCCACGCCCAGGATGTCGATGAGCACTCTGTCCTCGTCGGGGCGCTGGAAGGCGTCGTAGTCCCAGAAGTAGACGCTGTCCGCGTCGCAGTCGAAGTAGGCGGGGTAGCCGTCCTCCCGTGTCAGGACGCCGGTGTTGTTCTCCATGGAGAAGCTGAGCTCAAAGCTGATGTTCTGATCCTTCTTGACGTAGGTGTGCATCAGATAGGTCATCAGCTCTGCCCAGTCCGCCAGGGAGAAGTAGGGCACGTCGGAATCGCCCATGAAGTAAACAGGATAGGTCTTCACGTCGTCAAGGTCGTTGAGATAGAAGCTCATGTCCTCTTTGCTGATTGTCGGGGCCGCGTTTTTCGTCTCCTCGGCGAAGGCCGGGACGCTCAGAGACAGGAGCATGGCAAGCGTAAGGACAATGCTGAGAATTTTTTTCATATCATATTTATAAGGCAATGGATTGATCGTGATTTTCATTTTATCCTCATTCATCTACTCTTCTTCAATAATACACTCGTATCAGTAAATGCTGTTGATGAAGTCGGTCAGGGCTGCGCGGTCGTAGTACTTCTCCGGGGTGGAGATGACGACGTCAGGCTGCGCGCCGCGGTCGACATCGTAGAAGGAACCGTTCTTCAGGAAGGACACGCGGGTGTTGGCGGAAATCTGGAAGGAAGTGCCCCAGGGGGAGTTGGCGTTCAGCACATTGCAGCTGCCGCCGCCGGAGGTGCGGCCCAGCAGCGTAACCTTGCCGGACTCCTTGAAGGCGCAGGGGACATAGTTGCCGTTGGAGAAGCTGAACGGAGACTCCAGGCAGAACAGGCGCCGGCCGCCCAGATTGTCCTTCTCGTCGAACACGCGGTCGAGGTTCACGTCCGCCTTGTAGACGCCGGTGCTCATCGCGCCGGTCATCTGGTCGACGTTGCTGATGCAACACTCGCCCAGGAACCAGGCGGTGACATAAGCCGCGACGTTGTCCGCGCCGCCGCCGTTGCAGCTCAGGTCGATGACCACGTTCTCAATGGGGCTTCCTTCGCGGGTGATCTGCTCGTGGGCCTTGATGATGAGGGCGAAGACGTCGTTTTCGTCAATGTCCTTGTGCTCGTCGAGATGATAGTAGTCCTCAGGTTCGAGTGTGATATCGCTTATGAACTGGTCAAAGGTAATGTAGGCCGTGTTGCCGATTTCCTCGTAGCCGGGGACGCCGTCGGGATAGTACTTCGCGCGGGCGTCCATCTGGCGGCTCATGTGATCACCGAGGCGGCCTCTGGACAGACCCATCGCCTTGTAGTCGACAGGGCCGGTCAGGTAGGAGAAGGCGTGCCAGGCGGTGTGTCCGTCGTCAAGGAAGTCGGTGATCATGCGGTAGATCGCGCCGTCGGCCTGCTTCACCTCCGGGCCCTTGAGAATCTGGTCAAAGCCGACGTTGTGGAAAAGCTGGTCAAAGCTCTCGATGTTGTGAACATCCTTCAGACCGTAGAAGTAGTCCAGCATCAGGCAAAGCTCGTTATAGCCGTACTCCGTCAGGGCTGCGCTGCGCTCGCCGGTGGGCACGTCGTAGTAGACATCGGCGCATCCTTGCGTGTTGCCGGACAGGATGACGTATTTGCCGTTGAAGTAGAGGTTGCCAAACATCGTATTGGGCATAAAGATGTCGGAGAGCGTCGCCATCGGGATCAGGTACAGCCCGTCCTGATGAATCAGGTCGATATTGTAGGCCGCGAGATCGAACCTGAGCGCGTCGCCGTAGCGGTAGAAGGAGCCGGTGTTGACCTTCTCGAGCAGCGTGGGCTCGCCCGCGTCGTTGACGGTGGTGAGCGTCACGGTGTCCAGGGGCGTCGCAGATTCGGCCCGCAGGGTGAAGAGGTTGTAGTCCATGAACTCGATGTAGTTCTCGTCAAAGTCGAAGGTCACGGGGGAGAGGTTGTCGTCGGCCTCCGGATTTGTGTTGTGGCGGGTGGCGGTCACGATGGCGGCGTCCGCTGTCTCATAGAAGCTGCCGAATAACGCCATCCAGTCGTTGATCTCAATGTAGGGCAGATCCGTCACGCCGTCCAGGAAGTAGAGCGTCAGTTCCGTCTCCGTCGGGTACAGGGGATAGGACGCGCTGGTAATTTCGTGCACCTTTTCGGTCTTTTCCGCCGCGTCCGCGCCGAAGAGATTGCCGAGCGAGTTCAAAAACTCCGCCACGTCCTCTTCCTTGACCGTATCCGTGCCGAAGAGCTCGTTGAGCATAGCGGCAGTTTGGGCCTCCGTTGTCGGCGCTTCGGCTGCCGGGGTCTCCGCTGCCGGGGTTTCCGTCGTTTCGCCTTCGGCGAAGGCTGCGGCGCTCAGGGACAGGAGCATCGAGAGCGCCAGGAGAATGCTGAGAAATTTTTTCATACTGTCATCTTCCTTTCTCTCCCTGTGGGAGAACACAATGGGTTTACGGGTTTTCTGCTGTTTATGGATGTGTTTTTGCTTTCTGTGATTTCCTCACTCCCACAGATCCTCCAGCTTGTCCTGGAGAAGCTGCAGGTCTGTGCGATTGGCAAGCTCCGCCTTTACGCGCTCCGCCATCTCGATCTGGTCGGTGATGATGCCGTCGCAATGGCTGTCGAGGAATTTGTGCATGCCCCGCTCGGTGTTGATGGTCCAGACATACACCTCTTTGCCGCTTTCGTGGATGGAGTCGATGCGGCTGTCGGTGGACATCTCTTCTTCCAGGATCAGCAAATCGCAGTTAATGCGGGCCACGTCGCCGAGGCCGCCGAACATCAGCACGCCCGTGTTAAACTCCGGGTACTTGGTCTCGGCATAGTCGATGATGTCATATTTCAGGGAGATGAGCGTCACGTTCTCAACACAGTCCTTCTCCCGGATGAGCTTCACCACGTCGTCCACCATCTGCTTGTCGGCGGAGACGCCCTTGAGCTCCAGGAAGAGCGTGATGCGGCCCTTGACCAGATCCAGCATCTCGTCGAGCTTCGGCACCGGGGCTTTCGCGCCGGTGACAGGATCGGTGATCGTGAGGGCCATAGTCTCCTCCAACGTCAGATCACCGGGCTTTTTGGCAACGCCGGTCAGGCGCTTGTAGTCGTCGTCGTGGTTGATGATGTAATAGCCGTCCTTCGTCCGCTGGGTGTCGGTCTCGGCGGCAAAGCAGTTATGCTCGATGGCAAGCTCCAGACCCTCCAGCGAGTTCTCCGGCGCCATGACGCCGCCGGTGCGGTGGGCCACAATGCGCACAGGCTCCGACCGGTGCACCACATCGTCAAAGCCGAGGCCGATGAGCGCCGCGAGCAGCAGGAGCAGCACCAGCGTGAGGATCATCAGCAGCACATGCCGGCCATAGCCGCGGCGCTTGGAGCGGGAGGGCCACTTGACCGCAAGATCCCTGGTGTACTCCAGATAGCAGCGGGTGAAGCGCAGCATAAAGCAGGAGCTGGCAAGCAGACTCAGCAGATAGAGCAGGAAGCCGCCGTCCAGGACGACAAGGGCGCAGACCGCGCGATAAACGATGACGTCGAGGTCGGTGTCGGTGTAGATCCCACTGAGTACCGCCTCGGAGTCCACCCGGTAGTTCCTGGGCAGCGCGGCGCCCTCAGCCTCCAGGCTGTTCATGGGGAGCTCCTGCAGGAAGACTGCGGTGATGAGGATCAGCACCAGCACCGCAAAAGTGAGCGCCATGGCCGGGACAAAGTTTTTCCAGTTCTTTTTCCAGAGCCGCCAGGACGCCGCAAAGGCCGCCTTCGGCCTCAGCCCGTCGAGCAGCACGCCGTGCAGGGTAAACACGCCGCCAAGACCCACGGCCAGCAGCGCCAGCATCACGATCCAGTAGAGCGCGTTGTACAGGGGCTTTGCGCGCACGACCTCCATGATGAAGTTGGGGATGTAGAAGTTCTCGGTCAGGCTGATCGAGAAGCCGATCCCGCACAGCGGCACCGCGATGAAGATATACAGCAGCACCAGCAGTCCGCCGGGGCAGAGGAAGCGGCGCAGGGCGCGGAAGCCCTTTCCGATCTCGGCGAAGATGCGCACAGTGCGCCCGTTCAGAATGTCGTCATAGAGATAGATGCTCGCGAAGATCTCAAAGGCGGCAAAGACCGCGACCAGCACCACGCCCAGCAGCAGGATCACAAGACCGCGCCAGCTCAGGAGCAGATCCGTGAGATTTGCCGTGGTAAGGGCCGCGCCGCCGGACTCGGCCACAAGGTTTATAAGCTTATACAGCCCCCATGTCGCTATGGCCAGCAGGATGCCCGAAATCATCTGATAACTGAACAGCTCCGGAATTGCCTGAAAGACCAGACGCCCGTAGCTGATCGGCCCCGATGGCTCTTTTAAATCATTATTTCTCTTCATTTGTTCCTCATTT
The DNA here is from genome assembly GCA_902790375.1 of Oscillospiraceae bacterium. Classification (GTDB taxonomy): domain Bacteria; phylum Bacillota; class Clostridia; order Oscillospirales; family Oscillospiraceae; genus Limivicinus. The sequence continues at coordinate 24,290 of CADARY010000014.1, forward strand.
TCATACGCTTAAACGATGGACCCGGAAACGGGCCCATCGTTTGTGTGCCATACGTTCTTATGGGGGTTCAGTACAGACTGTTGATGTAGTCGGTCAGCGCCGCGCGGTCGTAGAACTTCTCGGGGCTGGTGATGATGATATCGGGCTCCGCGCCGCGGTCAACATCATAGTAGGCACCGTTTTTGATGAAGGAGATGCGGTGGTTGCCGGAAATCTGGAAGGAGGTGCCCCAGGCGGAGGAGATCTTCTGCACCACGCAGGAGCCGCCGCCGGAGGTGCGGCCCATGACCGTGACCATGCCGGAATCCTTGAGGGCGCAGGGGACGAGGTTGCCGCAGGAGAAGCCGACGGGAGAGGTCAGCACGAAGAGGTTCTTGTCCTGCACGGTGTCGCGCTCGTCAAACTCGCGGTCGCGGTTCGCGTCGCAGCGGTAGGTGGAGGCGCAGACCGCGCCGGTCATGGTGTCCTTCATGCCGATGTTGGCCTCGCCCAGGAACCAGGCGATGACGAACACGGCGGTATCCGCCGCGCCGCCCTGGTTGACGCTCAGGTCAAGGACGACGTTTTCAATGGGGCTTCCTTCGCGGGTGATCATCGCGTGGGCCTTTATAATGAGGCCGATGGTGTCGTTGTCGGGAAGATCCGCCGGATCCTCGATGCTGTAGATGTATTCCGCGGTGTTCATCATTTGGGGAAGCTCAAACTTGTCGAAGGTGATATACGCGGTATTGCCGACCTCCTCATAGCCGGGGATACCGTCGGGGTAGAACTTCTCCCGTGCGCTTGCGTACAGATCGCGCTGCTGAGACCACTTGCTCTCGGAGGGACCCTTGGGAGCCGTATAGTCGAGGTCGCCGGTCAGGTAGGAGAAGCCGTGCCAGGAGGAGTGACCGTCGTCCAGGTAGTCGGCGATCAGGCGGTAGATCGCGGCGTCCGCCTGCTTGACTTCATTGCCCTTGAGGAGCCGGTCGAAGCCGACCTCGTGGAAAAGCTGGGCAAAGCGGTCGATGTCATGAACCTCTTTCAGACCGTACAGGTAATCCAGCATCATGCACAGCTCGCCGTAGCCGTATTTTGTCAGGGCTTCGCTGCGCTCGCCGGTGGGGGCGGCGTAGTAGAGCTCGTCGCCCGGATTGATTTCCACATTCAGATTTACACACTGGCCGTTATAGAAGAAGAAAGCACCGTTGGGCGCGAAGAAGAAATCGTTCAGGGTCTGCAGGGGGATCAGGTACAGGCCGTTTTCGATGGGCTGATAGATCAGCTCAATGTCGTAATCCGCCAGGGGGAGCACCAGCTCGTCGCCGTAGCGGTCAAAGGTGCCCTTGTCCACCTTCTGGATGAGCGCGGGCTGGCCATCGCTGGTGACAAACGGAATGCTGGTCACGTCCAGGATCGTGGAGGCATCGGGCTTCATGGTGAAAACATTGTAGTCGACAAAGCGGATCTCGCTCTTGTCGAAATCGAAGGTGGCGCGGCAGCCGTCGTCTCTGCCGCCCTCGTGATTGCGGGTAATGGTCACGATGGGGCCCTGGACGTCCTCTGTGAAGGTGGCGACTCCGCCTCCGATCAAGCCGGTAAGCAGATCGCACAGGTCGCTGATCTCCATGTAGGGCAGATCCTTCACGCCGTCCAGGAAGTAGAGCTTCATGGTCTCGCCGGTTTCCTGGCCGACGGCATACAGGGGGATATCTTCGCCGGTGATGGTGTGCGATTCCTCCGCGAAGGCCGGGGCGCAGAGGGACAGCAGCATGGTCAGTGCCAGGAGCATGCTAAGCAGTTTTTTCATCTTGTCAGGTCCTTTCGTCATAGAATCAGATGCTTCGCCTTTCAGCTCAGTACAGACTGTTGATGTAGTCGGTCAGCGCCGCGCGGTCGTAGAATTTTTCGGGCTTGCTGATGGTGTAATCGGGATCGGCGCCGCGGTCGATGTCATAGAGGGAGCCGTTCTTGAGGAAGGACATGCGCGTGGCAGCCGAGATGGTAAAGGAGGTGCCCCAGGCGGAGGAGATGGGCTGCACCGTGCAGGAGCCGCCGCCCGAGGTCCGGCCCATCAGGGTGACCTTGCCGGACTGCTTGAAGACGTTCGGCACGAGGTTGCCGCAGGAGAAGCTCACGGGGGAGATGAGGCAGTAGATGTTCTTGTCCGCAATGGTGTCCCGCTCGTCAAACTCGCGGTCAAGGTTCACGTCGGCCCAGTAATCCGTGTTGGCCATGGCGCCGGTGAAATTATCCTTGAGGCTGATGGAGGCCTTGCCCAGGCACCAGGCGATCAGGAAAGCGGCTGTGTCCACCGAGCCGCCCACGTTGCAGCTCAGGTCGATGACCACATTCTCGATGGGGCTTCCCTCACGGGTGATCTGCTCGTGGGCGCGGATAATCATGGCGAAGGTGTCGGTGTCGTCAAAGGGGATTTCCTGCGCGCTCTTGTAGCCGTAGTAGTCCTCATATTTCTCCGACTTGATCTCAAAATGGTCAAAGGTGATGTAGGCCGTGTTGCCCACTTCCTCGTAGGCGGGCACGCCGTCGGGGTATTTTTCGGCACGGGCTGCCAGATTCGTTTCACGGTGATCGAACAGGCTTTGGAACGAGGGGCCTTTCTCGGCCCTGTAGTCGATGGGGCCGGTCAGATAGGAATAGGCCGCGAAGCCGGAGTGGAGATCGTCGAGGTACTTGTTGATCATGTAATAGATCGCCTTGTCGGCCCGAGCCGGGTCCGTTCCGGTCAGCGGCTCCACGAAGCCGATCTGATCAAACATGCTGGCAAAGCTGTCGATCTCGTGGATTTCCTTCAGCCCGTAGAGGCTGTCCAGCATGAGGCACAGCTCGTTATAGCCGTATTCGGCCAGCTTTGCGCTGCGCGCGCCGGTGGGGGCCGCGTAGTAACGCTCGTCATTGGGCGAGAGCTTGTCGATCACGATCACACACTGGCCGTTATAGAAGCAGTTGAGTCCCCTGCTGGACGCCAGGGTGAAGTCATTCATGGTCTGCATCGGAACCAGATACAGCCCGTCCTGGCAGATGAGATCGATGCCGTAGTCTCCCAGGCGCAGTACCAGCTCGTCGCCGTAGCGGTCATAGCTGTAATCCTCGCTTTTCTTCATCAGGGAGGGCTGCCCCTCGGCGTTGAAGCAGGAGCCGGAGGTGAAATCCAGGAGCGTGGACATGGTGGGGAGCTTCATGAACAGGTTGTAGTCCATGAATTTGAAGGTGTCCTCGTCGAAGTCAATGATCATGGTGAAGCCGTTCTCGCGGGTGTAGCAGGCGATGGGGCCGGCGGTTTCGAGCGAGAGCCTGTAGCCTGTCCCGTCCTCTTCTCCGTTGATGGTATTGAGAAGCTCCATCCAGTCCTTGAGCTCCACGTAGGGAAGGTCGTTTACGCCGTCAAGGAAGTAGAGCGTCAGCTCCATGCCCATATCCATGCCCATCGGATAGAGGGGAAAGCTGTTCTTCGTGATTTCATGCCCCGCCGCCAAGGCCGGGACGCCAAGGGACAGGAGCATGGTCAGTGCCAAGAGCATGCTGAGCAGTTTTTTCATCTTGTCAGTTCCTTTCCTAATGGGTTTGGGTTTTGCCAAGAGGTAAGGGATAAGCGCGAAACTGTACCGTTTTTGTCATTGCGAGCCGGTGCTCACACCGGCGTGGCAATCCGCGTCTTTTGGCGGCCGGGTTCATAATCGGACATTGTCAGGGAAAACGGATTGCCACACCAGTGACATCGGTCACTGGTTCGCAATGACAGAGTGGAAAGCCTGCGCAAATGCCAGTTATTTTTACCAGACCGTGATCCTGTCGGCCGGGGCGGTGTACATGCCGTCGCCCTCCTGTACGCCGAAGGTCTCATGGAATTTCTCGAAGTTCGACAGGGGGACGTTGCAGCGGGAGTATTCCACCGGGTGCGTCTCATTGGCGAGAGTGGGCAGCTCCGCGGCGGCGTAGCGCGCGTTCTTCTGAATAATGGCAAGCTGGGTGAAGAACATCTCGTAATCGAAGTTCTCCTGTTTGGCCGCAATGGAGAGCAGGCACTTGACCGAGCCGAGGTCGGAGATGGCCTCGCCGCTGACGCGATTTGCGCCTTCCTCGCCGTAGGGCTCGTCGGAGAGCTCGGGCGCAGGAACGAAGTCCCTGTACCAGGCCTTGAGCTTATCGACGCGCTCATGGAATTTTGCCGTGTCCTCCTCCGCCCACCAGTCCTTGTAATTGCCGTCCTTGTCAAAGGTCGCGCCGCTGTCGTCAAAGGCGTGGGTGATCTCATGGCCGACGACCATGCACACGCCGCCCAGCTTCTTCTCCAGCGGCCAATCCGCCTGGTAGTAGTCGCCGCCGCAGATACCGGCGAAGACGTTGATGGAGTTCTCGGTCTGGACGTAGCAGGCGGCGAGGGTGCTGTAGTAGTTATCAAACTTCCAGTAGGTGCCGTCGTTGCGGCGCTGGACGATCTCCGCCGCGATGCCGCGCCCGAAAATCCGCGCTGCCTTGATGGCATCGAACAGGGTGCCGCCCTCCTCGGCGGACTTGATTGTGAGGCTGCCGACGTCCGGCAGATTATCGGGGTAGCAGACATTGATCTTGATGTTGTCGAGCTTCTCGATGGCCGCCGCCTTGGTCGCGTCGGAGAGCCAGTCCTCTTCCCGCAGCATCTCGCGATAGGCGTCGATCATCATGACGGTGAGATCATAAATCTGGGGCTTGATGCTCTTATCGAAGCAGTACTCCACATAGACCTCGTCGACCAGGGAGGGGACGAGAGCGGTGATGGTCTTCATGGCGTAGATCTCGTCCGGGGGCAGGGTGTCGATGCCGGTCATCGGGGCTTGGAGCAGAGTCGTCTCCGCAAAGGTCTCTCTGTCGCAGTAAGAGGTAAACTCCGTTATCGTGTGCGCCAGCACCCAGGCCTTGAGCTTGTCCAGGTTTTCGTCGGTGTACTGCGCGTCGATGCAGCCTATGACATCGGGCGTCATGATCCCGACCAGACGGCCGTCCAGATCAAAGCCCAGCGCCTTGTAGATCTCGCAAAGCGGGTAATTCTTATACATGTCCCGGATCTCTTCGGTGGTAAAGCGCTGGGAGAAAACATCCGCAGTCCCCTTGCCTTCCATCTTCTTTTCCATGGCCTCCAGGCCGGGCAGGAAACCGCGCTCAAAGTCCATGGCCTTGTCAAAGAGCTCCTTTGCCTCACTCTCGCTGTAACCGAGCTTGCGCAGCATGTATTCGCAGAGCTGTCTGTTGACCGCGATGGCGGGGCTTTCTTCGTCGCCCGCCTCATAAGCGGACGGATCGTCGCTGAACATAGCGGGAGTCATGATGTACAGGATATTGGTAAAGGCGTCCTCGGTATTGCCCATGACCATATCCATGACCATCGGCGTACCGAAGAGGTTGCGCTGGGGGTCAGAGAGGAACGCGGTCATCTCCTCGACGGAGCTGAGGCCCATCAGATCCTCGACAAAGGGCTTCAAGCCGTCAAGGCCCGCCGCGTTGCGCGCGTCCCAGTCCAGCAGGAGGGCGTAGAGATTTTGCAGGCTCGTCAGCTTCTCGTCGTCCTTCTTTTCGCCGGTGATGAGCGCGATCTTCTCACGGTTGATCTCGTCCGTATGTTCCGTTCTCGCCGAGACGTTGGCTTCGCCGTCGTTGATTTTGGCGCTCTCGGCCCATTCGCGGTTCACAGCGGCCGCAAAGTCGTCCTGCAGGCGGATCTCGCCCTTGCCCTCATAGACGCCGTAGATGCCGGAATCGATCCAGGCGGCGCCGGGGCGCTCGCCCTCAGCCGCGAAGGCCGGGACGCCCAGGGACAGCACCATGGTAAGCGCGAGGAGGATGCAGAGCAGTTTTTTCATGTGATCAGTTCCTTTCCTTACTATAATAATAAACCATAAAACAGAAGACAGGATTCGCTTCAGCCCGTTTCAATCACGCGGCCTGTGCCAGGGATTCGCCGAAGTATTCGTTCATCAGCCCGCTGAGAGCGGCCAGGTCATAGAAGCCGACGGTGGGATTCTCGCCGTCGCCCAGGAGATTCGCGTCCACGGGGCAGCCGTTGTCGATGCTGCCGCCCTCATCGGTGACGCCGATGCTCGAGGCGGCGGAGTTTCGCATATCCATACCGCCGACGCCTGACATGCGGATGGCGCATGCGCCGCCGCCGCTCTGCTCGCCGAGGATCATGGCCCCGTGCTCATGCATGAACCAGGGGAAGTTGTTGCCGCAGGAGAAGGAGCATTTGCTGGTCAGCACGCCGTAGTTGTAGCCGGTATAGGGGCTTACGTCCTTGTCGTCAAAGACGCCGTCAAAGTTCATGTCGAAGTCCTGGTACTTGGTGTTGTACTGAGAGGTCATCTCATCCCTGTCGCGGACATAGCCGACGCCGGTCAGCAGCCACTCGATTGCGAGCAGCGCGGTATCTTCGCCGCCGCCGTTGCAGGTGTCGTCGATGATGATGTTCTTGATCGCCGGATTCTGCGCGGCGCGCTCCAGGCCGGAGAGAACGGTGCCGATGGCCTCCCAGGTCTCGTTGCCCTCATCGTCAAGGGTGATGAGGGGCCGCTCGCCCGTGCCGGCATAGAAGGCCTTCCAGCCGTCGTTGTCCACGATGAAATGGTCAAAGCGGATGATGGCGGTGTCGCCCTGCTCGGCGTAGTAATCGCCGTTGTAGAGGGCTTCGCGGGCCTCCTTGCACTGCGTCTTGCGCTCGTCCATGCCGTAGTTGAACTCGTAGTAGGATCTGCCGTACTCCTTGTCCATTACGTCATACATGATGCTGCGCGACAGCTCCAGCTCGTCAAGCTGGATCACAACAGCGCCGATACCGGTATGTCCGCCGTCAAAGAGCAGGCCGTGGTAAAGCTCGTTCAGGCCCGTGTAGAAGGTCAGAAAGTCAGTCGCGAGCAGCTTTTCCTTGATCGCGGGGTACTTCGTGGAGAGAACCTTATCCAGGGTCTCGTTCACCAGATCATCGTGGATGAACTCCTGGCCGGGCTTGCCGTGCCACAGATCCAGGCTCAGGCAGAGCTCGTTATAGGTGAATTTTGCCAGATCCTCGGCGCGGTCCGCCTTCACGGCGGGGATATAGTCGGGGTCGTTCTCCATGGCGTTTTCCTTCTGGATCAGCCCCAGAACGTCCTTGATGTAGATTTTCTCGCCCACATACACGACATAGTACCCGCCGGCGCTTGCGAAAATGTCGGCCAGGGTGGGCAGCGGCGCGTAAACGCCGGTGTCGTCGCCGCGCAGATGGATGTCATAGTTTGCCAGTGTGAAGGCCTTCGGCGTCGCCTCTGCAGGGTCCGTGACGTGGCGCGTTTTGGCAAAGGGATAGTCCGGGTCGTAGCCGCCGGACTCCGTGAGCAGGAGGTCGTGGGCGGGTTCGATAAAGCGCTTCATGTCGTAGATCACGACGGTGTCGGTGTCCACGTCAAAGACCGCCTTGTCGCCGAGGAAGTTCGTGACCGTGTAAACGCTGCCGTCACGCTTGAAGCTCATGCCCTCGGTCATGTCGGTGCCCGCCAGATAAAACCGGTTGTAGAAGTCCGTGACGCTCATGTAGGGCACGTGGGGCAGATCCTCATAGAAGCGGACGGTCGCGGTCTCGGTGGTGTCCACCTTGTCCCGCACGACGGGCAGGGCTTTTTCCGTATAGCTCACCGCGAAAGCCGGGACGCCGAGCGTCAGCACCATCGTGAGCGCGAGAATCATGCAGAGTAGTTTTTTCATGTACTTATGTCCTTTCCTGTTTTTGGCTCCCTGTCATGGCTTCGTATCAGAGAAGCCGTGACAGGCGGGCTGGATTGCTGGATTTCTCCTGTTACTGCGCGTTCTGGGGGAAGCGGAGCGCAAAGGCGGAGTTGTCGATGTTGAACGAGTAGTTATGGGAGGACAGGGATGAGTCGGAGACGACGCCGTTGAAATAGTCCTCGTCGAGGAGAGCCCTGTAGGGATCCCAGCCGGTGACGACCAGCACCGCCTTGTGTCCAGGCTGGAAGGTGTAGGAGGTGGGCTGGAGATAGATGGTGTAGTCGTAGTATTCGCCCGGCTTCATCTCCTCCGTCTTTCTGGCGTAATCCCTGCCCTCGTAGCCGCCGCCGTAGTCGGCAAGGTCGCTGTGGCCGAAGGTGATGAGCTTGGCGGTGGTGTTGCTCTGCACGAATTCAATCACCTTGGTTCTGCTGAGACCGCCGCCCGTCTCCGTCACGCCGAGGGTGTGCTTCGGGAGAGTGTTGTTCATCCGCTCCTTGGTCATGTAGGCCTTGAAGGGCGTCTGGCCGTCGATGGTGTCGATGAGCAAGGCCGAGATCACCAAGCCGTTCCCGCCCGCGTTTCGGGTGGAGAGTCTGAGCTGCACCTCGGGCACGCCGCAGAAGCTGTAATTCTCCGGGAGCTCAAACACATAGGTGCTGCAGGCGCTCTGCGGCAGAGAGAGATAGTAATTGTCGCGGGAATTGGGTTTGCCCTGCTCGTCGGTCCCGTCCTTATACTGGGCGTAGAACGGGCCGATGGCGGTCGTATCCACATGGGAGACGTCTTCGGGGTTCACGGTCTTGTTGTATTCAAAGGTATCGTAGGTAAAGTCGTCCCAGGTATCGTAGGTTTTGAACGAACCGTCGAGGTTGCTCTGGACGCTGACCGTCGGCATGTTCTCGATGCCGTTGTCCACGTCATAGAGATAGTGGCTGAGCCACTTGTTCATGATCTCCTGCCACAGCTCGCCGTTGACGACGACGCCGTTCAGGATGTTATGGCCGTCCTGGTGCAGGACGAGCTTGAAGTTTTGCCCGGCTCTGGCAAAGGAGCGCGCCATCAGGTCGGACTGCTTGGTGCAGACGTTGAAGTCGTTCATGCCGTGGACGATCAGCGCCGAGCAGTTGATCTTGCTTGCGTCGACCGAGTAGTCAAGCCGCGCCCAGATATCGTCATAATCGCCGTTGGTCGCCTTCTGATCCTCTGAGAGCTGCCAGAGGAAGGAGGCATAGTCGTCGTTGATGACCGTCCAGTCGTCGTCCAGGAAGGCCGCGCCGCTGTTGTAGAAGGCCAGGGTGTGCGCGTAGTCCGCTTCGTTATACAGCGGCGCGCCCTGGGAGTTGGTGTACTCGTACCAGGAGGCGATGCCCGCGAAGGGGATGATGGTCTTGAGCCCCTCAACGCCGGAGGTGGCCACCTCAAAGGGCAGGGTGCCGCCGTAGGAGCAGCCCGTCATGGCGACATTGCCGTTGGACCAGTCGGCCGCGATTTCTATATTATTATAAGGATCGGTGTAGGCTGTGCGCTTGCCCGCCAGCCATTCCACCACGCAGGCGTGGGCGTCCCGCTCCAGGTCAAAGCCGCAGAGCTCATAGCCCTCGGAGCCGTAGGTGCCGATGCCGCCCGCCTCCACCACGGCAAAGCCTCTGACAAGATAGTAGTCATAGGCCTGGGCGTAAATGTATCCGGGCATATTGGAGAAGGGCACCTTGTAATTCCAGACCGCCGGGTCGGCGATCGCCGCCGCCTCAAGGGTGGTCATGCTCCCGGCGGGGGTGCGCTTTTCACCCGAGGCATAGAGCCTGCTGTAATCAAAGGGGGTGGGATTGAGCATCTGTGAGGGATCCATGCCGTACTCCTCCACGGTGCCCGCACCGTAGGGGGTCGGGTCGTAGATCGTGCCGGCCTTGTACGCGCCCTCGGCCGCAGCCCGGGGAACCTGAACCAGCGCCTCCACCAGATCGGCCTTGCCGTCGCCGTCGGTGTCGTGGTCGGTCTCGACGTAGACACAGAAGCGGAGGATGTCGCTGTCCTCGTTGGTGTAGTTCGCGTCTCTCAGGTTGGTGTACTGCAGGATGGGCTGAGCCGCGCCGTCCTTGAATACCGGCGCTTTCGCGGCGTCGTCCGCGAAAGCCGGAGCACCCAGGGCCATCAGCATGGTCAGCGTCAGCAGGATGCAGAGCGTTTTTTTCATGAGCTTTTCCTTTCTCTCCCCGCGGGAGTACGTGATTGGATTTGCGGAGGCGGTCTGTTTGCAGTTTACCCGCATAGATAATGGTATTTTATCACCGGACGCGCTCAAAAGCGTCTCAAATATTTCCTGTTTTTCTATTATAATGAAAAAAACCGGGGCGCAGAAAGCGTCCCGGATAAAAATTAAGAAATATTATGGAAAAACAGTGTTCCCGCCGTCAGCTCCGCCCAGCTGTAGTTGGTCATATATTCGCCCCGATACGTGTTGACCGATGCCATATCGTCCTCCAGCATCCGGTAATAATCGCAGTCCAGCATCTCCGGACGGATCGCGAGATGCGCCCCGCGCCGGATCAGCACGTCCTCCATCCCGATCTGCCGCAGCGTCTCCCGCAGATCGCCGACAAAGTTGCGGATGCGGTGCTTCGCGTTTTTCATGTCCGCGACGTCGCCCCACAGCGCGGAGATGATCTCCTCCGCCGTGCAGGACGCTCCCTTCCGGTCGACGAGGTAGGCCAGCAGCTCCTTTGTCTGCCGCCGCGAGAATTTCAGCGGCTCTCCCTGCCAGAACACCTCAAAGCTGCCGAAGCACTGAACCCGCAGCCTCTTCGGCCGGTTGCCCGCCGTCGGCAGCGCTTCCAGCTCCGTGCGCACCTCATACGGCGTCAGCGGCTTCATGATGTAGCCCTGTGCCCGTACCCGGAAGGCGTCCAAAGCGTATTTGGGAATGTCTGTGACGAATACCACCCGCGTGTCCGGTGAGGCCGTTTTGAGCGCGACGGCAAAATCCAGCCCGGACAGCCCCGGCATTTCAATATCGCTGAACACAATGTCCGGGCGCAGGCGTTTATCCCGGATGGCGGCCAGCGCATCGGCAGCCAGCGCAAAGCACATGAGCTTCGCCTCCGGCACAGCCTCCCGGATGGCCTGTTCCGTGTCCCGCAAGATCTTCGGTTCGTCATCTATGGCAAAGATCAGCATGGTGTTTCCTCTCTCTTCAGCAAGGGATGATCTCCTTTTCGACATCATCATAACACCCGGGGCGCTCAAAATAGTCTCAAATTCCCTGTTCTGGGCGAATTTTGTTAAAAAAAATCCGGGGCACGATCTGCGCCCCGGAAAATCTTACATGGGTATCGGCTTTCATCAGCAAGTACCAGCTCTCGATCTGTCATTGCGAACCCGCCTGAGGTGTAAGTTCGCGTTAGCCAAATCAAAGATTTGGACGCTCACTTAAGTGACCGATGTCACTGGTGTGGCAATCCGTACTCCCTGCGGTCAGCAGGCATCTGTAATTCGTAGTGCCTCCGGCGGGCGGATTCCCACGTCAGTGTTGCGACACTGGCTCGGAATGACGGGAGTGGAATGAACAGGTACGACGCCGGTAAAAAAGTCCGGGACGCACACCGCGCCCCGGAAAACTTACGACAGCTCGTGAAAATACAGCGTCCCCGCCGTCAGCTCCGCCCAGCTGTAATTGCTCATGTATTCGCCCCGGAAGGCGTTGACTGCCGCCATATCGCCCGCCAGCATCCGGTAATAATCGCAGTCCAGCAGCTCCGGGCGGATCGAGATATGCGCCCCGCGGCGGATCAGCACAGCTTCCATCCCGATTCGCTTCAGTGTCTCCCGCAGATCGCCGACGAGATTGCGGATCGCGTGCTTGGCGTCCTTCCTGTCGCTGCCGTCGCCCCACAGCGCTGAGATCAGTTCCTCTGACGTGCAGGCCGCGCCCTTGCGGTCAATGAGATAGGCCAGCAGCTCCTTCGTCTGTCTCCGCGCGAATTTCAGCGGCTCCCCTTGCCAGAAAACCTCAAAGCTGCCGAAGCACTGCACCCGCAGTCTGTTTGTCTGCGGCTTCGGCGCCGTCGGCAGCTCGTCCAGCTCCTCCCGGACAAGCTCCGGCGTCAGCGGCTTCATGATATAGCCCTGGGCCCGCACCCGAAAGGCGTCCAGCGCATATTGGGAAAAGGCCGTGACAAAGACCACCCGCGTGTCCGGAGAGGCCGTTTTGAGCGCGACGGCAAACTCCAGCCCGGAGGTGCTGGGCATCTCAATATCGCTGAACACAATGTCCGGGGACAGGCCTCCGGTCCGAATGGCGTCCAGCGCGTCAGCGGCCTTGTCGAAGGCTCTCAGCTCTGCGCCCGGCGCGGCTTCCTCGACACAGCGGCAGAGTACCCGCAGGGCCTTGGGTTCATCGTCTATGGCAAAAATCATCATCGTTTGTTTGCCTCCCTGGGCAATGTGATGGTCACGGCGGTCCCCGCGCCGTGCGCGGATTCGACGCGCAGGCTGCCGCCGCACATCTGGGCAAGCCGTTCCCGCACATTCTGGATACCCACATGGGATTTCCCGGGATCCTTCTTCTGCTTTTCCGGATCAAAGCCGGGGCCGTTGTCGGTCACGGTGATCTCATAGCGGTCGGCGTATTCCCTGGTGGAAATGACCACCTCGCCCCGGCCGTCGGCATTGCCGCGCACGCCGTGGCGCACGGCGTTCTCCACGATGGGCTGCAGGGTCAGGATCGGCAGCGTAAAGGATTGGCACGGAATGTCGTAGCGCACGCTCAGCTTGTCCTCAAAGCGCATCTGCTCCAGCGCGAGATACTCCCTGGTATGCTCCAGCTCTCTTGCGAAGGGGATGGGGGCGTTCGTCTGCAGGGCGTCCATGTTCCCGCGCAGGTAATTGGCAAACTGCACCGTGGCCTCTTCCGCCTGAGCCGGGTCGGAGCGGCAGAGCGACTGGATCACCGTGAGGGAGTTATACAGAAAATGGGGCTGGATCTGGGTCATCATGATCTGAATCCGCTGCTCGGCCTGCAGCGCCCGCTCGTGCTCCCGCACGAACTGGAGATGCAGCCAGATATAATTGATCACGCAGTCAATGACGGCGGCGAGGATGAAGTAGGACACGGGCTGGTCGAAGTCATAGGTGTTGAAGTCCAGCGCCAGCGCGCCGATAATGAGCTCGAACATCAGTACCGGCAGCCAGGTCTCCCGGCGCGTCTCCGGCTCGAACACGCGCACCGTCAGCAGGAGCCAGTAGCTGAGGAGAACCGCGCCGACATAGAAGCTCGTGTCAGACAGGGGGCCCCCGTTGTAATGGTTGTCCCAGGTGATTCGAAAGCAGACGGGCGAAAACAGCGCCGTGGCGTATATTGCGGCATTTATGCCCACAAGCGCCCAGACCCACCCGAATTTCTTCTCCGGCGCCATGATGCGCAGAAAAAGCGCCAGCACCACCGGGCGCACAACATAGCCGTAGATCGCCGTCAGCGTCCGTGCAAACGGCCGCGCCTGCCCGATCATCAGGCGGTATTCCAGATGATCCTGGAGCAAAAGACTGAACACCACGGCGACAATGATCCCCATGATCCGCTTGAGATCAGGGCGGATATAGGCGTCGATATTCACGATCACCGCCAGCAGGCCCAGCAGCGCCAGCGCGGGCAGCAGCGCCAGCGTCGCTACATAGTTCTCGACTATGAAAACACACAGCTCGTGATGGTGAAAAACAAGCGCCCACACCGCGAACAGGATGGTCGCCGCGACCAGCGCCGCGATGGCCGTTAATCTGCCGCGATTGCGTGTCTCTTCCCGCTTCGAAACCATAGGCCCGTCTCCTCACTGATGATTGCTTTTTCCATGGGGCGTTTCGTTCACCTCAGGCGTTATATTGCTCCCCAATAAACTCTTGAATTTGTTGGGGAGCAATTTTGCCATGCTTCGCGGTTGCCCCGCCGGGGGCGAGCGAAACGGCAATTCAATAATACCACATTCCGTCTGGAGCAGTAAACTGCTCAGTTTTTCCAGGCAGTTAATCACTTTGCGCTGAGCGTGATATTCCTGCCGGTCTTCTCCAGGCATCCACGCCCGCGGGCACATCATCCCGAAAGAGCTTGAGCCGGATGGAGAGCTTTGGAGAGGGCTGAGTCGATGACAAGCTGCTGGCCATGGTATCGTTAAGATCAAGCGGTCATAGATTGGCTGGAACCCGATAGAGCATCGAGATTCACAATTCCTTTTTTACAGAATCGATTATGGTATCAACATCAGCTCCGATAATATCAAGCCCTGTGGCTTTGATCAGCCTGAATTCCGGGATACCGTAAAAAGTCTGCGCCAGCGCTTTGACGTATCCGGCTCCGTATTCTTCAGGGAAGGTATTCCCGCCGACAGTTGTGACATATGTCAGACATTTCGCCCTGCACAAGCCGGTGGGTATCCCTTCCGGCGTATAGTAAAACGTGATTCCCCGGACATTGATCTGCTCGAAATATTGCTTTAATACCGCGGGAAAAGACAGATCCCAAAATGGCGCGGCAATTATGATACGATCCGCTTCGGCGAATTGCTTTGCCAGCTCAAACATGGGATCACTGAAATCCCGATCAGCAATCAGCCGGTCACGCCTGTTGAGGAAATCTTCATCAACAATCGGAAAGTGGATTGAGTTCAGATATAGTTCCTCGTATGGTTCATTCAATTTTAACAGCAGATAATCTGCCAGCTCTTTTGTTCTCGATTCTTTCCTGACACACGCATTGATAAAAAGTACCATCATTGTCCTCCTTTGATCAAATCCCGAGTTGCGGAAGAATTTTCGACGAAGCAATCCGGTGTTCAGCCGGATAGACCAGCGCCGCCACAGACAGACGCGGCCCAGCCTTCTCACGTCAGGTCAGGGGAGCGGAAGCCTGCCAGCGCAGCGGGATCGAAAATCCCACTGTCGGATAGAAGCATTATAGCACAGGAGGACTCCCGTGTCAGCGCCATGAAGGTGCCGGAATAGTGAAATTTTTAAAAAGCCGGTAGAAATCCAAAGCTGTTTCATATATAATCAGCATATATCATGTTTCTGCATTATCCGCCGACGAGCATCCCGGAGGACGAGCGCTTGTTTACCGCCATGGCGGAGGAGTACGGGGCGGAGCAGGTCGTTTATGCGCACAGCCGCGGGGAGAGCCGTTTCCATGACCGTATCCCGGGAGAAAAACGGGATTCGATACAGCCTTGCTTCCGGAGATTATCTTAAAGGCAACACCGCACAATCCGCCTTCGGCATCTCCTGGAAAATTTGTGTCCTGATTTCGTCACTTTTTCTTGAGGTACACAAAGTACATCTGCGAAAAAGTGCGGTATTGCCTAAATGGAAGCCGATGCAGGTTTTGGAATCATACAAGGAGCGAATGAGGTGAGTATATGTCTTTGATTGATGCAGCGATCGACTATGTGGATTTACTGTTTCGGGATAATGCCGGCGGGCATGACGCCGCGCATACCCTGCGTGTCTATCAAAACGCAATGCTGATTGCCCAGCAGGAACCCGACTGCGATCTGGAAACGGTAGCGTTGAGCGCTCTGCTTCACGACGCAGACGATCACAAGCTGTTCCATACAGAGAACAATGCCAACGCAAGATCATTTTTGACGCAGCACGATGTTGATTCAAATAAGATAGAACGTATCTGCAAAGCAATTAACGCTGTTTCATTCAGCCAGAACAGGGGGAAACGCCCGGACAGCCTGGAAGGGATGATCGTTCAGGACGCAGATCGTCTCGATGCCATCGGCGCGATCGGGATTGCTCGAACCTTTGCGTTCGGCGGTGAGCACGGCAGACCTTTGGAAGCGACGCTTCAGCATTTCCAGGATAAGCTGCTGCTATTAAAAGATGAGATGAACACCGAGACAGCAAAGAGAATCGCCGAAAGCCGACACCTCTTCATGGTGAGCTTCTTACAGGAATTTGATGAGGAGACAAAAGCTGCCCGCCCGGGAAGCTCGTAAACGCAAAAAACGCCCGCCGACTGCTTCCATTTCAAAGCAGCCGACGGGTGTAAATTATACGAAGATGCGGGCAACGGCATATTTTAACGGGACAAACGGACTCTCCGTGCAACAAGAAAACGCTCACTGGAAAGGTCGTAATACTCCCACACTTCGCCGGACTGTATCTGATGCAAGTAGATGACATTCTCCATGCCGTCAGGTGAATCGACAAGCTCCGCAAGGTCATTCCCGGCTTTGAGCTCCTGCTCCCGGAAAACGCGCGTGCTCGCCCCTTCAAAGACTGCCGAGTACAGAATTTCCGCCTCCACAAGATCCTGAAAGATGTGACTGCCGTAGCTGAGCTCGGGCATATATCCGGCCCGGCGGTCCGCGACCTCCAGGATCGTGTCAAACTCGCTGATGTCGGAAAACTCCGTCGGCACTCCGAGCTCCGGGGAACTCGTGCAGATCCTGCCGGGCGTGATGAGAAGCATGCGTTTATTCTGTCCGCGCAGACGCCAGTTGATGGCTGAGAGCATCTGTTTGACACGGTACTTGTCACGATAGGGCAGGTTGTAGTAGGCGACCGGATCCACATATACCAGAACGTCCAGGGGAAAGCTGCGGGAAAAGCCCATGGAGGTGCCGACGGTCTCAATCAGAATATCTTCATCTTTTAAGTTCGCCGGGATGGATACCTTGTCGCCGGTACGGGTCAGCTGCAGGGGGCGGCACTGCAGCAGGCTGATCACATACTCGCCTGTTGAGGCGCAGTTGATGGTGTACTCAATATCGACCGGATAGGCGTAGGTATCCTGCAGCAGGCGCAGGATCTCGCCCATATCCCGCATTAGATTTCTGTTGTTTACAATCCCTTCGCAGGAGACGTACAGCACATCCTCACGGATGCCCTGCTCCCGCAGGATCGTTTCCGTCTCCCTGTCATGGGAATAGAGAAGAGCGCTCAGATAGGGGGGAAGCGCCGCGCGGATACTCTCGGCGTCCCGGCTTTCCACGCCGTCGGACGTATCGCTGACCACATCCACAAGGCGCTGGGAGAACTGGTGTCGATCTGCTGAGGAGGTCTGCCACACGACAGAGGGCTTGTCCAGCGCGACCATACGCGGATAGGAGCCGGTGCGGCGATCAACCGCGGCGGTACCGAGGCCGCACACCAGGCGGAGCATACCCTTCTCGGGATGATCGACCCCGAAGCGGTAGGGACTTGAGGAATAGCCGACGCCCGCTGCACACGGCATGAAAAAGCCCTCATAATGAGAGCCGGAAACCCGCTGGACAAGGATTCCCATCTGCTCATCCAGATGCGCAAGCCCGCGCCGCTTCCGGTAATCCAGCGCCGAGAGGCTTAGCGTACTGGCATAGACGGTGCGGATAGCTGACTCAAACGCGTGCAGGCGCTCTTCCGGTGTCCCGTGATTGCTGCAGAAGACGGATTCGTATTTCCCGGCAAAGGCGTTGCCGAAGCCATCCTCGAGAATGGAGCTTGAGCGCACGATAATCGGCTCATTGCCGTAATACTCCAAAAGCTGGCGGAACTGGGTGCGCAGCGGGGATGCAAACACACCGCTGAGCAGGGCATCCGAGAAAACCTGCGACTGAGAAAAATACCCGTCCGCCGTCTTCTGGCTGAGCTTGAGATCCCACAGGCCGTTATCCACAATGTAAGAATAAAACACGTCGGAGCCGATGTAAAAGGAATCGTGCGGCTCAATGCGCTCAAAAAGCGCCGCGTCGCGGTTCTGGATGATCTTCCTCGACAGCAGCATCCCGCAGGCCTTGCCGCCTATGAGTCCGGTGCCGATCATGCGGTCATGGATCTCAAAATAATCCTCGGGCTGAAACTGCTCTACGATCATATCCCGCATACGTTTATCGCGCGTGAGCATGATGTCGCACATGCGGTCACACTCGCTGCGAATGTCCAGGCCCGCGTCGTATTTGACACGGGCGGCGTGGAAGAAGCGCTCCCAGCTGTCCATGCTCTGGCTGTTTTTGAGACCCTTCGCTTCGTTCAGGCTTCGGTAAAAGCGGCTGAGCTCCACGCTCTCGGAAACGGGATAAAAGCTGCCGTCTCCGAGATCGCAGCCGTAGGGCTGGGCCAGATGCGCAAGCGGCCTTTCCCAGACCTTTTCGGCCCGGAAAAAGAGCCTGTCCCGGCCTCCTGGGAAAACGTCCAGAAAGAGCTGTGTGGTGTTCGAGATAATGTCGATCGCATCGAAGGAGTGCCTGCCGCGCAGGACAGGGAAATACGCGACCGTGTCCAGAGAGAACAGGAAGGGGCACGTCAGGTGAAAGAAGTTTCCCATCATGAGATCCGTTGCCCAGGCCTCCTCCAGCTCGGAAAGGCAGTCGAAGACATAGAAAGCGCCGCGCCCTTCCCGTTCAATCAGGTTGTGGATATCCACGGTGAAGGATTCAAAGAGATGAGAAAGCGGCACATGTACTTGACGCACGCTGGGCATGGCGGGCAGGATGGGATCATGTCCGGCAAAGCGGATATACAGAATGTTCCGCCCGTCCCGGACGGCCTGCTCGGCAAAGGCTTTTGCAAAAAAGCGGAATTCATCCAGGTCGGAGACCTGCCACACCACGTTGTCACCCAGACGAATGGAATCAAGACAGCGGTCCAGTCCCGGGATGCCGGACAGGATCGGTTCAAAAGCGGCCATGTCCAGTCCTCCTTTCAGATCAGGTTTGTATAGCCCATCAAGAAGCGGTCGACCTCGGCGGCGCAGGCGCGCCCCTCGGCTATGGCGTGGACGACCAGGGACTGGCCGCGGTGCATATCGCCGGCTGTGAAGATGTGCGGGACACTGGTCTGGAAGGAACCCGCCTCGGTTTTCACGGTGCGGTCAAGCTCCACGCCAAAGGCGGCGCAGACATCCTCCCGACAGCCGGCAAAGCCCGTCGCGGCGATCAAAAGCTCACAGGGAAGCCGCGTCCCATCCTTCGTGACAATGGCTGTGAGATTGCCCGCTTCATCGGTTTCAAGCGAGGATAGGCTCTGCGAGAACAGGCGCGGATCCTTGCCAAAAACGGCCTCTGCTTCCTCCTGCGCGTAGTCCTGCGGGAGGCTGCCGTCCGGCGCAAGATAATCCTCCTTCGCCCGGCGCACGAGCTGCACGACACTTTTGCAGCCCTGGCGGATGGAGCTTGCCACGCAGTCGCTCGCGGTATTGCCGGTGCCGATGACAATGACGTTTTTCCCAGCGGCCGAGGGAACGGCGGGGGAGAGATCGAACTGCTGCCGCTCTACGGCGGCGGGCAGAAAGTCCATGGCAAAGCACACACCCGAAACACCCTCCGCGTCGATGCCGAGCGGGCGCGGCTTCTCCGCCCCACAGCAGAGCACCACAGCGTCGTATTCCAGCATGAGGCGTTGGGCGACCGCGGGATCGGCGGCGTCAAGGCCGGTCACAAAGCTCACGCCCTCGCGCGTCATGAGTTCAATCCGGCGACGGACGACGGATTTCGGCAGCTTCATGTTCGGGATGCCGTACATCAAAAGCCCGCCGGGGTATTGCCGCTTTTCGATCACCGTGACGCAGTGCCCCCGGTGATTGAGCTGGTCTGCCACCGCGAGTCCCGCCGGACCGGAGCCCACCACCGCCACATTTTTTCCCGAGCTGTGGGGCGAAAAGCGCGGCTCCATCAGATGGTGAGCGAAAGCGTACTCGATGATGCTGAGCTCGTTATCGTGTACCGTGACGGAATCACCGTACAGCCCGCAGGTACAGGCCTGCTCGCAGAAGGCGGGGCAGACGCGGCCGGTAAACTCCGGGAAGTTATTTGTTTTCAAGAGTCTTGTCAGCGCGTGGGCGAAGTTTCCGTCCATGACACTGTCGTTCCACTCGGGGATCAGATTGTGCAGCGGACAGCCGAGCTGCTTTCCCTCAAACTGCACCCCGGCCTGACAGAAGGGGACGCCGCAGTTCATGCACCTTGCGCCCTGCTCGCGCCGCTGCTCCTCCGAACTCGAAAGATGAAACTCCTCCCAGTCCCTGACGCGCTCCAAAGGCGGACGCACAGGATTCGCCCTGCGCTCATATTCCAGAAATCCGGTCGGTTTTCCCATTCTATCGACCTCCTCAGTGGTTCACGGCGGCGCAAAACGCCTTGATCTCGGCCTGCTCCTGCGTCTCGCCGCGGCTTTCAAAGTCCTCGATGGCCCTGCGCATACGCTCATAGTCCACGGGGATGATCTTCTTGAAGGCGGGCAGATACGCCTTGAAATCCGCTAAAATCGCGGCGGCCTTTTTCGAGCCGGTCGCGTCCAGATGGGCCTGGAGCATATCCCGCAGCTCCTGCACATCGTTCGGGTCCTTGACCGGGCCAACATGCAGGCCGCTTTTGTTCATGCGGGTGTAGAGATCGTGCGCCTCATCCAGTACGTAGACCACGCCGCCGGACATCCCGGCGGCAAAGTTTTTGCCGGTCTGCCCCAGAATGAGCACCCTGCCGCCCGTCATATACTCGCAGCCGTGGTCGCCCACGCCCTCGACAACGGCGGTGGCGCCGGAGTTTCGCACGCAGAAGCGTTCGCCCGCAACGCCGGAGATGAACGCCGTGCCGGAGGTCGCGCCGTAAAGCGCGACATTTCCGACGATGATGTTTTCATCCGCCGGGAGCGTTGAGCCCTGCGGAGGGTACAGAATCAGCTTTCCGCCAGAGAGACCCTTGCCGAAGCCGTCGTTGGAGTCGCCCTCCAGCTCCAGCGTGAGTCCCTTCGGGATGAACGCGCCGAAGGACTGCCCGCCGCCGCCCCGGCAGTAAACGGTGTAGGTATCGTCCTTGAGGGTGCTGCCATATCGCCGTGTGATCTCGGAACCGAAGAGCGTACCGAAGGCGCGGTCGGTGCTGGAAACCGGGACACGAACGCTCCCAGGCTTTTTTGCCTTGAGCTTCGCACCCAGTTCTTTTAATAGCACACTCTGATCCTTTGTCCGCTCCAAATGGAAGTCGTAGACCGCATCCGCTTTGAAATGCGGCACGGGATGAGGACAGGGCATAGAGAGCAGGGCGGAGAGATCCACGGTCTCGGCCCGGTGGGTGATGCGCTTTTCGCGCTCCACCAGTAAATCCGTCCGGCCCACCAGCTCGTCAACGGTACGCACCCCGAGCTTTGCCATGATCTCCCGGAGCTCCTGCGCCACAAAGCGCATGAAGTGGATCACATATTCGGGTCTGCCGGAAAAGCGCTTTCTGAGTTCCGGGTTCTGTGTCGCGACGCCCGCCGGACAGGTATCCAGGTTGCACACGCGCATCATGCAGCAGCCGAGGCACACAAGCGGCGCTGTGGCAAAGCCGAATTCCTCCGCGCCCAGCATGCAGGCGATGGCCACGTCCCGCCCGGTCATGAGCTTGCCGTCCGTCTCCAGCACCACCTGTTCTCTGAGCCCGTTCTTGATGAGCGTCTGGTGCGCCTCGGCAAGTCCCAGCTCCCAGGGGAGCCCGGCGTTATGAATCGAGGACGCGGGGGCCGCGCCGGTGCCGCCGTCGTAGCCGGAGATCAGCACCACCTGCGCCCCGGCCTTGGCGACGCCGCTCGCAATTGTGCCGACGCCCACCTCGGACACCAGCTTCACGCTGATGCGGGCCTCGCGGTTTGCGTTCTTGAGGTCGTAGATGAGCTGAGCCAGATCCTCAATGGAATAAATATCATGGTGCGGCGGGGGACTGATGAGCGTCACGCCGGGGGTCGAAAGCCTTGTGCGGGCAATCCACGGATAGACCTTGCTGCCCGGCAGATGCCCGCCCTCGCCGGGCTTTGCACCCTGGGCCATCTTGATCTGCAATTCCTTTGCGCTTGTGAGATAAGCGCTCGTGACGCCGAAGCGCCCGGAGGCGATCTGCTTGATGGCGGAGCAGCGCAGGGGGTCAGAGAGCCGTTCGGGATTCTCCCCGCCCTCGCCGGAGTTGGACTTGCCGCCGAGGGTGTTCATGGCGACGGCAAGGCAGGTGTGGGCCTCTTCCGAGATGGAGCCGTAGCTCATGGCCCCGGTTTTGAAGCGCTTGACAATGCTCTCCACACTCTCCACTTCGTCAATGGAAATTCCGCCGCCGGGATCGAAGCACATGCCGAGCAGCCCGCGCAGCGTGTGGGGCACCGCCTGATCGTCCACCAGCGCGGAGTACTGCTTGAAGACCGCGTAATCGCCCTCTTTTACCGCTTTTTGCAGCAGCTTGATGGTGAGGGGATTGTACATGTGATCCTCTTTCCCCGCACCGGAGCGCAGCTTGTGGGAGCCGACGGAATTGAGCGTCGCGTCAAAGCCGAGGCCCAGCGGCTCAAAGGCCTGGTCGTGCTGCCACTCCACACTCTCGTCGATCTCCGCGAGACCGATGCCCTCCACGCGGCTGACGGTGTTGGTGAAATAGCGGTCAACAACGGATTTGCTGATGCCGACGCATTCAAAGATCTGCGCGGCCTGATAGGACTGAATGGTGGAGATGCCCATTTTCGCGGCGATTTTCACAAGACCGCTCAGAATGGCGCGGTTGTAGTCGTCCACCGCCACGCCCGCGTCCTTGTCCAGCATCCCGCGCTCAATGAGCTCCTCAATGCACTCCTGCGCGAGATAGGGGTTGATGGCCTGCGCGCCGTATCCCAAAAGGGCTGCAAAGTGATGCACCGTGCGCGGCTCGGCGCTCTCCAAAACCAGGGACACGGCGGTACGCTTCTTGGTGCGCACCAGGTACTGCTGCACCGCAGAGACCGCAAGCAGGGACGGGATCGCCACATGGTTTTCGTCCACGCCCCGGTCGGAGAGAATGAGGATATTCGCCCCGTTTTTATACGCCCGATCACAGGAGACAAAGAGGCGGTCGAGCGCCCGTTCCAGCGGCGTGCGTTTATAGTAGAGCAGGGAAATGGTCTCCACATGAAACTCCGGGTTATCGAGATAGCGGATCTTCAGCATGTCCACGCTGGTGAGGATGGGGTTTTCAATCTGCAAAACCGCGCAGTTTTCCGCTTGTTCTTCCAAAAGATTCCCGCTTGCGCCGAGAAAGACCGAGGTATCCGTCACAATTTTTTCCCGGATGGCGTCGATGGGCGGGTTCGTTACCTGCGCGAACATCTGCTTGAAGTAGCTGAAAAGCGGCTGCCGCGCCTCGGACAGAACCGCCAGCGGAATGTCCGTCCCCATGGAGGCCGTGGGCTCCGCACCGGATTTTGCCATCGGCAGAATGGAGTCCTTGACCTCCTCGTAGGTGTAGCCGAAGGCCTTGTAGAGCTTGTCCCGCAGGGCCTGAGAATGCTTTTCCACCGCCTTGTTCGGAATGGGCAGATCCTCGAGGTGCAGAAGACACGAATCCAGCCACTCGCCGTAGGGGCTTTGGGAGGAAAACTGCTCTTTCAGCTCTTCATCCTCCACAATGCGCTGTTTGACGGTATCCACCAGCAGCATGCGCCCCGGGCGAAGGCGGGACTTCTTCAAAATCTTTTCCGCCGGGATATCCAGCACGCCGACCTCGGAGGACAAAATGAGGTAATCGTCACTCGTCTGATACCAGCGGCAGGGGCGCAGCCCGTTGCGGTCGAGTACCGCGCCGACAACATCCCCATCGGAAAAGACGATGGCGGCAGGCCCGTCCCAGGCCTCCATCATCGTGGCGTAGTACTGGTAGAAGTCCTTCTTCTGCTGGCTCATTTTCCTGTCATGCGCCCAGGGCTCGGGAATGGTGATCATCACGGCCTGCGGAAGCGGCATCCCGTTCATCATCAGAAATTCCAGCGTATTGTCCAACATCGAGGAGTCCGACCCCGCCGTGTCGATCACGGGGAGAATGCGGTCCATATCCTCGTCGGAGAGGACGGGGGAGCGCAGCGTCTCCTCCCGTGCCAGCATTCTGTCCACGTTGCCGCGGATGGTGTTGATTTCGCCATTGTGCATCAAAAGCCGGTTCGGGTGCGCCCGGTCCCAGCTTGGATTGGTGTTGGTGGAGAAGCGGGAGTGCACCATCGCCATCGCGCTTTCACAGTCCGGGTCCTGGAGATCAAGGTAGAAGGCGCGCAGCTGATCGACCAGGAACATGCCCTTGTAGACGATGGTGCGGCTGGAGAAGGAGGGAATGTAAGTGCCGATGCCGCTCTGCTCAAACTCGCGGCGGATGATATAGAGGCGCCGGTCAAAGTCCAGCCCCTCCGGACAGATTTCGGGCCGACGCACAAAGCACTGCATGATGCAGGGCATTTTCTCGCGCGCCATTTTCCCCAGAATATCCGGATTCGTCGGCACCTTACGCCAGCCGAGAAATTCCAGACCGTTGCGATTAACGATGATTTCCAGCATCTTCTGCGCCTGCATGCGGGAGAGCACATCCTGCGGGAAAAAGAACATGCCCACGCCGTAGCTTCTGGGCGCGCCCAGCTCCGGCATCTCCCGGCAAAAGAGCTTGTGCGGGATCTGCATCATGAGTCCCACACCGTCACCGGTCTCACCGGAGGCATCCCGGCCCGCGCGGTGCTGCAGCTTCTCCACGATTTTGAGCGCGTCGTCCACCGTACGGTGGGATTGGATGCCCTGAATGCTGATGACCGCGCCGATGCCGCAGGCGTCGTGCTCAAAGCGCGGATCATACAGCGGATATTGTTCACGCTCCATGCTGCTCCTCCTTTTGTATCGCTGCCTCGATCAGACCGACAAACAGCGGGTGCGGCCTGTTCGGGCGGCTTTTAAACTCCGGGTGATACTGTACGCCCACATAAAACGGCAGATCGCTCAGCTCCACGGCCTCCACCAGATGCCCGCCCGGCGACATGCCGGAGAGCGTGAGCCCCGCGCGGGTGAGCGCGTCGCGGTAGTCGTTGTTGAACTCGTAGCGGTGGCGATGACGCTCGGAGATGAAGGACTCCCGGTAGCAGCGGTCCATCGTCGTGCCCACCACAATCTCGCAGGGGCAGGCTCCAAGGCGGAGCGTGCCGCCCTTGTCAATGCGATCACTCTGCCCCGGCATGAAGTCGATGACCTTGTGGGCGCAGCATTCGTCAAACTCACCGGAGTTTGCGTCCGCGATCCCCGCTTTATTCCGGGCAAACTCGATCACGGCCACCTGCATCCCGAGGCAGATGCCAAGGTAAGGAACCGCGTGCTCCCGCGCATATTTCACGGCGAGGATCATCCCCTCCACGCCCCGGTCCCCGAAGCCGCCGGGGACGAGGATGCCGGACAGACCCGTCAGCTTTTCCACAACATTCTCCGGTGTCAGCGTTTCGGAGTCGATCCAGAGAATCTCCACATGCGCGTCCTTGGCATAGCCCGCGTGGCGCAGCGCCTCGGCAACCGAGAGATAGGCGTCCTGCAATTGCGTGTATTTTCCAACAAGGCCGATGGTGACGTTCTTTCTCGCGCTCTTGATCTTCTCCACCATGGCGGCCCACTCGCTCATATCCGGCTCTTTGCAGGAAAGCGCCAGCCTGCGGCAGACGACGTCGGAAAAGCCCGCCTTTTCCAGCATCAGCGGCGCTTCATACAGGCAGGGGAGGGTGCGGTTTTCGATCACGCACGCCGGCGTCACGTTGCAGAACAGGGCGATCTTCTGAAAGATGGAAGCTTCCAGCGGCTCATCACAGCGCAGGACGATGATGTCCGGGTGGATGCCCATGCCCTGCAGCTCCTTGACGGAGTGCTGGGTGGGCTTGGACTTGTGCTCGTTGGAGCCGGAGAGAAAGGGCACCAGCGTCACATGGATGAACATGCTGTTCTCCCGGCCTACCTCCAGCGATACCTGGCGCGCGGCTTCCAGAAAGGGCTGGCCTTCAATGTCCCCGATGGTGCCGCCGATCTCTGTGATGACGACGTCGGCCCCGGTCTCGCGTCCCACGCGGTAGACAAAGTCCTTGATCTCGTTGGTGATGTGGGGGATGACCTGCACCGTGGAACCCAGATACTCGCCCCGCCGCTCCTTGTTCAGCACGTTCCAGTAGACCTTGCCGGTCGTGAGATTGGAGAAGCGATTGAGGTTTTCGTCGATGAAGCGCTCATAGTGGCCGAGGTCAAGGTCTGTCTCCGCGCCGTCCTCGGTGACGAAGACCTCCCCGTGCTGATAGGGGCTCATGGTGCCGGGATCGACGTTGATATACGGGTCAAGCTTCTGCGCCGCGACCTTGAGTCCCCGCGCCTTTAAGAGTCTGCCGAGGGACGCGGCGGTAATGCCCTTGCCGAGCCCCGACACAACGCCTCCGGTGACAAAGATATATTTGGTCATGCTGGTCTTTCCTCCTTACACCCTCTCTGCCCGTGGGGGCCGATGCCCTCATCGGCCCGCTGCACAATGTATGACACGGGTCGATCTGGGGATCGCCCCCTACGGGAAATCAAAAAAAGACGCCCATCCGGGCGCAAAAAACCCAGATGAACGTCTTTGTTCAACACGGTGAGAATACACCGTGAATGCCGCTTTGTCAAGACTTATCTATGGCATACTGCGCACAGCGCAGGAGCTTCTGCGTCCGAAGGCGTAACGCAGCTATCCTTCGCTGACGCTCAGGATGACAGGATCGTCACATTCGTTCAATTTGCCGAAAGATAATATCCGGGAGATTCCTTCGTCAATGCAAATCGGTGAAAAATTTTGAACTAACTTGACAAAGGCCTCAAACAGGTCTATACTCGCGAGCGTCTTGAGACAACGACGTCTCAGAGGGCTAAGTGCCCCCTGTACGTCGTTGTCTCTTTTTTTATTTCTGAAAGGGTGAATCAATATGAAATCCGTACCGGAAACATTCGGCAGTCTTGTATTTGACGACCGCACCATGAAGGCCCGCCTCTCCGGCGAGGTCTACCGCGCCATGAAGCAGACCATGAAGAAGGGACAGCCCCTTGACCCCAAGGTGGCAAACGCCGTTGCGACCAGCATGCGCGACTGGGCAGTGGAGCACGGCGCGACCCACTTTACCCACTGGTTCCAGCCCCTCACCGGCGTCACGGCGGAGAAGCACGACGGCTTTATCTCCCCGGCCCCCGACGGCGGCGTCATCATGGAGTTTTCCGGCAAGGAGCTCATTCGCGGGGAACCGGACGCCAGTTCTTTCCCATCCGGCGGCCTGCGCGCGACCTTTGAGGCGAGAGGCTACACCGCCTGGGACCCCACCTCCTACGCCTTTATCAAGGGAAAGGTGCTCTGCATCCCGACGGCTTTCTGCTCCTACGGCGGCGAAGCGCTGGATAAAAAGACCCCGCTGCTGCGTTCCATGGAGGCGCTGAACCGGGAAGCGCTGCGTATCCTGCGTCTCTTCGGTAATTCCGACGTCACCCACGTCACCTGCTCGGTCGGGCCGGAACAGGAATACTTCCTTGTGGACCGCGAGCTCTATAAAAAGCGCCGCGACCTCATCTATACCGGTCGGACGCTCTTCGGCGCAAAGCCGCCCAAGGGGCAGGAGCTGGACGACCACTACTTCGGCGTCATCAAGCCGCGTGTGCAGGCCTATATGGAGGAGCTGAACGAGGAGCTCTGGAAGCTCGGCATCCTTGCCAAGACCGAACACAACGAGGTAGCGCCCTGCCAGCATGAGTTGGCACCCATCTATTCCACCACCAATATCGCCACCGACCACAACCAGCTCACCATGGAGATCATGCAGAAGGTCGCCGAGAAGCACGGCCTGATGTGTCTCCTGCATGAAAAGCCCTTCGCCGGCGTCAACGGTTCCGGCAAGCACAACAACTGGTCCATCGCCACCGACACGGGCGTGAACCTTCTCTCTCCCGGCGAATCCCCCTATGAAAACGCGCAGTTTCTGCTGTTTCTGATCGCGGTCATTGAAGCTGTGGACGAGTATGCCGACCTCCTGCGGGCAAGCGTCGCCACCGCCGGCAACGACCACCGCCTGGGTGCCAACGAAGCACCTCCTGCCGTGGTATCCATCTTCCTGGGTGACGAGTTGACGGCGGTGCTGGACGCGCTTGAGAAAGAGCAGCCCTATGCCGGAACGGAAAAGTCTGAGATGATGCTGGGCGTGCTGACCCTGCCGCGCTTCCTGCGCGATACCACCGACCGCAACCGTACCTCGCCCTTCGCCTTTACGGGCAACAAGTTTGAATTTCGTATGGTGGGATCCTCTAACTCCATCGCCTGCGCCAACATCATGCTCAACTCTGCTGTGGCGGACACGCTGCGGCGGTTTGCCGATGAACTTGAAAAGAGCACGGACTTTGACGCAACACTCCATGCCCTGCTGATCGGGAGCCTGAAGGCCCACAAGCGTATCCTCTTCAACGGCAACGGCTATGACGATGCCTGGATCGAGGAGGCAACGCAGGTGCGCGGCCTGCACAATCTGCGCACTACGCCGGACGCCATGAAGGCCCTGCTGGAGCCCAAGAATATGGAGATGCTGCTCAGGCAGAAGGTCTATTCTGAAACGGAGCTGCGCTCGCGCTATGAGATCATGCTGGAAAACTACTGCAAGACCATTGTCATCGAGGCCAACACCATGGCCGAGATGACGCGCAAGGAGATCCTGCCCGCCGTGACGAAGTACTGCGCCGCCGTGGCGGAGGGCGCTGGCAAGAAGCGCGCGCTTGTGCCGACGTTGCCCTGCACCTATGAGACAGGACTCGTGGAAAAGCTCTCCGTCCTGTCCGATCAGATCGAGAAGAGCGTGGAGGGACTGGAGGGTACGCTTGTGAAGCTCTCCACGGTTTCGGAGATCACCGCACTGTCCGAAGCGATCCGGGATAAACTGCTTCCGAAAATGGCGGAGCTTCGCGCCGTGGCGGACGAGGCGGAGGTCATGACGGAAAAGGAATACTGGCCCTTCCCGACTTACGGCGAGATTCTTTTCGCCATGTAAAGGAGAAACATCATGTGTGGGATCGTTGGATTTACCGGAGCGCGCCAAGCTGCGCCCGTTCTGCTTGGAGGACTGGAAAGACTCGAATACCGGGGCTATGACTCCGCCGGGATCGCCGTATTGAACGGTGAGCAAATTCAGGTGGAGAAGGTCAGCGGACGCATCGCCAAGCTGCGCGAGAAGACGGAGGACGGCGCTTTGACGCCGGGCTTTGCCGGGATCGGGCACACCCGCTGGGCGACCCACGGCGCGCCGACGGATCAAAACGCCCATCCGCACCTGTCCAATGACGGGCGCTTCGCCGTGGTGCACAACGGCATTATCGAAAACTATCTGGAGCTTCGCAAGGAGCTTATCCGGGACGGCTATGTTTTTCAGAGCGAGACGGACACGGAAACCATTGTCCATCTGCTGGAAAAATACTATGACGGCGAAATCAAAACCGCCGTGATGAAAACCGCTGCGCGGCTGGAGGGGTCTTACGCCCTCGGCATCGTCTGCACCGACACGCCGGACGCCCTCTATGTCGTGCGGGAGGCAAGCCCGCTGATCCTCGGCATCGGCGTGGGGGAGAACTACTTTGCCTCGGACGTGACAGCGCTGGTGTCCCATACGAAAAACGTGATCTACCTGGAGGACGGCGAGTTTGCAAAGCTCACGCCGGACAGCATCACGGTCTGCGACTGTGCCGGGCGCGAGATCAAAAAGCCCATCAGCCGCGTGACCTGGAGCGTGGAGGCGGCGGAAAAGGGCGGGTATGAGCACTTCATGCTCAAGGAGATCATGGAGCAGCCCGCCGCAGTCAAGGCCGCCCTTGCCCCGCGCATCCACGATGGGCGCGTACAGCTCGACGGCTTTGAGCTGAGCGCAGAGGAGCTCAAGGGTATCAGCAAGATCGTCATTACCGCCTGCGGCTCGGCCTATTACGCCGGCTGCTCCGGGCGTTACGCCATTGAACGTCTCTGCCGCGTCCCGGTACAGGTGGAGCTTGCCAGTGAGCTGCGCTATTCCGACCCCATGGTGGATGAGCACACATTGGTTCTGGTGATCTCTCAGTCCGGCGAGACGGCGGACACCATCGCCGCGCTCCGGGAATGCAAGGCGCGCGGGGCGAAGGTGATCGGCATTGTGAACGTGGTGGGCAGCACCATTGCCAAGCTTTCCGATCATGTGCTCTATACCTTCGCCGGGCCGGAGATCGCCGTTGCCACCACCAAGGGCTACACCACACAGCTCACAGTTCTGTATCTCTTCGCCCTGTACATGGCCGAAAAGCTCGGGCGTATCGACGCGGACAGCTGCACCGCCCTGGTGAAGGAGCTGCAGCACCTGCCGCGGAGAATCCAGCAGACCATCGACATGAACTGGCAGCTCCCGAAGCTTGCAAGCCGCTATTCCAGCCGCTCGCTCTTCTTCATCGGCCGCAACACGGACTACGCCGTGGCGCTGGAGGGCGCGCTCAAGATGAAGGAGATCTCCTACCTCCACGCCGAATCCTACGCGGCCGGGGAGCTCAAGCACGGCACCATCGCCCTCATCGAGGAAAATCAGCCGGTCATCGCCGTCTGCTGCAACGAGGCGCTCATGGATAAGACGCTATCAAATATCGTGGAGGTCAAGGCCCGCGGGGCGAAGGTGCTGGCCCTGTCCTTCAAGGGCAATAAAAAAATCGTCTCTCAGGCGGACGACGTGATTTTCATCCCGCGTGTGGAGACGGTGTTCTCGGCAGCGCTCGCGGTCGTGCCGCTGCAGTTGCTTGCCTATTATGCAGCGAAAGAAAAGGGCTGCGATATCGACAAGCCGAAGAATCTGGCAAAATCCGTGACAGTGGAGTGAGTACGATGCAGGAAAAAATCCTTGTTCTGGATTTCGGCGGTCAGTATAACCTCCTGATCGCAAGGCGTATCCGACAGCAGCATGTCTATGCCGAAGTGAAGTCTTATAACGGCATCACTTTGGAACAGATACAGAGGGAAGGCTATAAGGGCATTGTCTTTACCGGCGGGCCGAACAGTGTCTATGATCCTGCCTCGCCGCACTTCGACCCCGGAATCCTCAGACTCGGTATCCCGATCCTCGGCATCTGCTATGGTCATCAGATTCTGGCATGGATGGCGGGCGGCGAGATTCAGGCCGCCGAGAACGCCAGCGAGTACGGCCGGGTAGCACTCAGCGCTGCCGGCGGCGTCCTGTTTGATGAGGTTCCGCCGGAAAGTGTCTGCTGGATGAGTCACATGGATTTCGTGAGCGCTGTCCCAGTCGGCTTCCATATTACCGCCTCTACGGAAAACTGTCTCTGTGCGGCCATGGCGGATGATGAGCGAAGGCTCTACGGGGTGCAGTTTCATCCGGAGGTCACCCACACCGCCTTCGGCAGTCAGATCCTGCGCAATTTCTTGTTCAAGGTCTGCGTGTGCCGGGGAGACTGGACAATGGAGGATTTCGTCTCCGCATCCATAGAGAGATACCGTCAGGAATTGTCCGGCAAGAATGCTCTGTGCGCCCTGTCCGGCGGGGTGGACTCCGCCGTGGCGGCGGTACTGCTGCATCGGGCCATCGGGGATCGCCTGACTTGCGTTTTCGTGGATCATGGCCTGCTGCGCAAAGGAGAGCGGGAGCAGGTGGTCAGGGTGTTCCGCCGCCAGTTTCAGATGAATCTGATCATTGTTGACGCGCGGGAGCGCTTTCTCGCAAGGCTCAAGGGAGTCACGGAGCCGGAGCGGAAAAGGAAAATCATCGGCGAGGAGTTTATCCGCGTCTTTGAGGAAGAAGCTGTGAGACTCGGAAAACAGGACGTGCTGGTGCAGGGAACGATTTACCCGGACGTGGTGGAATCCGGCGCGGGCAGCGCGGCTGTGATCAAGAGCCACCACAATGTAGGGGGCCTGCCGGAGAAGATCGGCTTTGAGCGCATTGTTGAGCCCCTGCGGGAGCTTTTTAAGGATGAGGTCCGCGCTGTGGGACTGGAGCTGGGGATCCCGGAAGAACTGGTCATGCGCCAGCCGTTTCCGGGACCAGGCCTCGCCATCCGCGTGATGGGCGAGATCACGGAGGAAAAGCTCGCCGTGCTCCGGGAGGCGGACGCCATTTTCCGGGAGGAGATCATGAGGGCCGGGCTTACGGATGCGCCGAGCCAGTATTTCGCCGTGCTGACGGATAACCGCAGCGTCGGCGTCATGGGTGACGCCCGTACCTATGGCTGGGTCATCGCCCTGCGTGCGGTGTCCACTGACGACTTCATGACTGCTGACTGGTCGCGCCTGCCCTATGAGCTTCTGGCAAAGGCATCCTCCCGCATTACAAATGAAGTCCGTTCTGTCAGCCGCGTGGTCTATGACATCACGTCCAAACCGCCCGCAACGGTGGAGTGGGAATAAAAAAAGACAGCCGCCACCCTGGAAAAGTCACGGCTGCCTTTATAGAGGTAATGGAGGGCAAAAGCACTCATCACCGCCCTCCACTTTAACAAAGAAATACAAAGAAGTCAAGGAGGGCTTTCTATGTCTGTTGAGTTTTGGTATCTGATTGGCGCGGCACTGGTTTTCTGGATGCAGGCCGGCTTTGCAATGGTTGAGACAGGATTTACCCGTGCGAAAAATGCGGGAAACATCATCATGAAAAACCTGATGGATTTCTGCATCGGCACCGTAGTGTTTTCGTTATTGGGATATACGCTGATGATGGGGGAGGACACTTTCTTCGGCCTCATCGGCAAGCCGAATCTCCAGCTGTTCACACACTATAAGGAGTTCATTGCCTCTCCGGCAGAGGGCTTCACCGGCGCAAGCACTTTCGTGTTTAACCTTGTGTTCTGCGCCACGACCGCGACGATCGTCTCCGGCGCAATGGCAGAGCGCACAAAGTTTTCCGCGTACTGTATCTATTCCGGCATTATCAGCCTCGTGGTATACCCAATCGAGGCG
Organism: Oscillospiraceae bacterium; assembly: GCA_902790375.1. Taxonomy (GTDB): domain Bacteria; phylum Bacillota; class Clostridia; order Oscillospirales; family Oscillospiraceae; genus Limivicinus. Next base: position 56,734 of record CADARY010000014.1, read on the forward strand.
CACTGGATCTGGGGCGGCGGCTGGCTCAGCAAGCTCGGCTTTCACGATTACGCGGGCTCCTGCGCAATCCATATGGTGGGCGGCATCGCAGCCTTGATCGGTGCCATCCTGCTGGGCGCGAGAATCGGAAAATATGTAAAGGACCCGGACGGCAAGGTTGTCAAAATTAACGCCATTCCCGGCCACTCGATCCCGCTCGGAGCCTTGGGCGTGTTTATCCTCTGGCTCGGCTGGTACGGGTTCAACGGGGCGGCGGCGACTTCTCCCTCGGAGCTCTCGTCCATCTTCCTCACGACGACCATCGCACCGGCCGTCGCTACCTGCACCACCATGATCTACACCTGGAAGAAGAACGGGAAACCGGATGTGTCCATGTGCCTCAACGCTTCTCTTGCCGGCCTTGTTGCCATTACGGCGGGCTGTGACGCGATGGATGCCGTGGGTGCAATCGTCGTGGGCATTGTTTCGGGCATTCTGGTCGTTGTGGTTGTGGAAACTCTGGATCTGAAGCTGCATGTCGATGATCCTGTCGGCGCTGTGGGTGTCCATATGGCAAACGGAATGTGGGGTACGCTTGCGGTCGGCCTGCTTGCAAATCCCGATGCCCCTGCCGGACTGAAGGGTCTTTTCTATACCGGCTCTTTTACACAGCTCGGCATCCAGACGCTGGGACTTGTGACAGTCGCTGTTTATACGACGGTATTGCTGTTTATTACCTTCAGACTCATTGAAAAGACAAACGGCCTGCGCGCCGATCCTGCGGATGAACTGATCGGCCTGGACGTGAGTGAACACGGTTTACCCAGTGCTTATGCGGACTTCGCCCCAGCGGTGAGCAAATACACGGAGTATGGCATGACTGGTGCTGACAGCGTCGTAACCGGGACTGTTCCTCCGGCAGAGGCCATTTCGGTCAGGCGTGAGACCGCTTTACGCCCGGACGGCCACAAGTTTACCAAGGTTGAAATCGTCTTCAAGGAAGAAAAACTCTATGCTCTCAAGGATGCCATGAGCAGACTCGGCATCACCGGCATGACAGTTTCGCACGTCATGGGCTACGGCATCCAGAAGGGGCAGGTGGAGTATTACCGCGGTGTCGCAGTGGAAACCGACCTGCGGCCCAAGGTGCAGATGGATATCGTGGTCAGCGCCATCCCAGTGCGGGATGTGATCGAAACCGCAAAGAAGGTGCTGTATACCGGGCATATCGGTGACGGCAAGATCTTTGTCTACGATGTGGAGAACGTCGTGAAGGTGCGCACCGGTGAAGAAGGATATGACGCCCTGCAGGATGTGGAATAAGGATTTCCTGCGCGCGTATCAATACAACAGATAGGAGAATCATCATGTGTTCGATTATGGGCTTCACGTCCGGTACATTGACGCCGGAGCAATTCATGCCGTTTTTTGAGCGCACGGTCTCCCGCGGCCCGGATATGAGCCGCGTGGAGCAGGCCGGGAGAGGGTATCTCTGCTTCCATCGCCTCGCCATCATGGGCCTGCATGAGGAAGGAATGCAGCCCTTTCATCTCAAGGGAGATATGTGCGTCTGCAACGGTGAGCTGTACCTCTTCCGGCCGCTGAAAAAAGAGCTGGAGGATGAGGGCTATGTCTTTCAGAGCGATTCCGACTGCGAGATCATCCTGCCGCTTTACCACAGGTACGGGGTTGAGATGTTCAAAAAGCTGGACGCGGAGTTTGCCATGATCCTCTATGATGCCGAAACAAACAGCTTCATCGCCGCCCGCGACCCGATCGGTATTCGCCCGCTGTTTTATGGAGAGCTCTCCGACGGCAGCATGGTCTTTGCAAGTGAGGCCAAGAACCTGGTGGGGCTCTGCGCCGAGATCAAACCCTTCCCTCCGGGACACTACTGGAAGGATGGAGAATTTGTCCGCTATGCCGACCTCACCACGGTCGATTCCTATATCGACGGGGATCTGGACGAGATCTGCGCGGGGATCCGCGAAAAGCTGATCCTCGGCGTGGACAAGCGCCTGGATGCGGATGCGCCCCTGGGCTTTCTGCTCTCCGGCGGTCTGGATTCGAGCCTTGTATGTGCCATCTCCGCCAAGATTCTCGGCAAACATGTGCGTACCTTTGCCATCGGCATGGATGTGGATGCCATCGACCTCAAGTACGCCCGCACGGCGGCGGACTTCATCGGGGCCGAGCATACGGAAGTGTACATGACCCGGCAGCAGGTGCTGGACTCTCTGGAGGAGGTCATTGCTGCCCTCGGCACCTGGGACATCACCACGATCCGGGCCAGCATGGGCATGTACCTCTGCTGCAAGGCGATCCACGAGCAGACGGACGTGCGCGTCCTGCTGACCGGGGAGATCAGCGACGAGCTCTTCGGCTACAAGTACACGGACTTTGCGCCGAGCCCCGAGGAATTTCAGCGGGAGGCAAAGAAGCGCATCGACGAAATCCATATGTACGACGTGCTGCGCGCCGACCGCTGCATTTCGGTAAATTCCCTGGAAGCCCGCGTCCCCTTCGGCGACCTGGAGTTTGTAAAATACGTCATGTCCATCGACCCGAGGCTCAAGATGAACACCTACAACATGGGAAAATACCTGCTGCGCCATGCCTTTGAAAAGGATCACCTGCTGCCTGACGAGATTCTGTGGCGGCAGAAGGCTGCCTTCTCCGACGCGGTGGGACACTCGATGGTTGACGATCTGAAGGCTTATGCCGGGAGCCTGTACACCGACGAGGAATTTGAGCGGAAACGGATGGAGTATGACTATGGCCGCCCCTTTACCAAGGAGAGCCTACTGTACCGGGAGATCTTCGAGAAATACTATCCCGGTCAGGCGGAGATGATCGCGGACTTCTGGATGCCGAACAAGAGCTGGCCGGGCTGCGATGTGAATGACCCTTCCGCCCGTGTACTTGCAAACTACGGCGCAAGCGGAACCTGAGCGGGAATGGAGATGCTGAAACATGAGACGTGATTGGAAAGCTGAGTACGAAAAACGTGTAGTCTGGATTCGTGCGCTCCTTGCACGCAGCGGTGCAAAAGGAATTGTCTACGGAAATTCCGGCGGCAAAGACAGTGCTCTGACGGGTATTCTCTGCAAAGGGGCCTGTCAGGATACTGTGGGCTTGATCATGCCCTGCGCCTCAAAACGCAACTTCGGCCAGGACACAGAGGATGGTCTTGCCGTCGCAAAGCAGTATGGCATCGAAACACGCACAATAGATCTGACTTCCGTTCGGGAACAGGAGGTAAAAGCTCTGGGAACGGCAACTTCTCTGACAGAACTTGCCCTTGCAAATATCGCGCCCAGGCTTCGCATGACGACACTCTATGCAGTGGCGGCATCAGAAAATCGTATTGTCGCCGGCACAGGCAATCGCAGCGAGGCCTATATGGGTTATTTCACAAAATGGGGAGACGGCGCATATGACTTTAATCCGATCGGCGATCTGACAGTCACTGAAATTTTTGCCTTTCTGACATATCTGAACGCTCCGCCGCAGATCATTGACAAAGCTCCGTCAGCTGGGCTGTTTGACGGTCAGACGGACGAAGCGGAAATGGGTATCAGTTACCGGGTGATCGACCAGTATCTGCTGAATGGCCAGGCAGATAAATCAGAGCTTGCCACCATACGCCGCTTCCACGAGCGGAGCGAACATAAACGCCAGCCGATCCCGATTTATAAGGGAGAATAACATGCACGACATTTATCAAAACCCCCTTTGTTCCCGCTATGCCGGAAATGAGATGCAAAGGATCTTCTCCGATCAGCAAAAGTTTTCCACATGGCGAAGGCTCTGGCTTGCGCTGGCGGAGAGTGAACAGGCCCACGGCCTGCCCATCACAGACGCGCAGCTTGACGAGATGCGCCTTCATCTGGACGACATTGACTATGACCTCGCGGCTCGGAAGGAAAAGGAGCTCCGCCATGACGTAATGGCACATGTGCACACCTTTGCCGCCGCCTGCCCGAAAGCCGCGCCGATCATCCATCTGGGCGCCACCTCCTGCTATGTGGGGGACAATACGGATATCCTCAATCAGCGCGATGCTCTGCTGCTCATTCGCCGCAAGCTTCTGTCCGTCATGCGGGCGCTTGCAGACTTCGCCGGGAAAAACAGGGATCTCCCGACGCTTGCCTTTACCCACTTTCAGGCAGCCCAGCCCACGACTGTGGGAAAACGCGCCTGTCTCTGGCTTCAGGATCTGGAGATGGATCTGGGGCAGTTGGATTTTGCATTATCCCAGCTGCGGCTTCTGGGGTGTAAGGGCACGACGGGAACGGCAGCGAGCTTTCTGAAGCTCTTCGATGGGGACGAAGAAAAGGTGCAGGAGCTCGAGCACATGATCGCGGAGAAGATGGGCTTTACAGCTTGCCAGCAGATAAGCGGGCAGACCTATTCCCGCAAGCAGGATTTCGCCGTGCTGCAGGTTCTCAGCGGCATTGCGCAAAGTGCTTCCAAATTCGCCGGGGATATCCGGCTGCTGAGCCACCTCAAGGAGCTGGAGGAACCCTTTGAGAGCGGACAGATCGGCTCGTCCGCCATGGCCTATAAGCGAAACCCCATGCGCAGTGAACGCATTGCGGCGCTGGCGCGCTATGTGATGTGTGATCTTCAAAACGCGGCTTTCACGGCGTCTTCCCAGTGGCTGGAACGCACGCTGGATGATTCCGCCAACCGCCGCATCGCCATCCCGGAAGCGTTTCTTGCCTGTGACGGGATTTTGAATCTATATGAGAATATTGTCTCCGGCCTGCGTCTGTTCCCGGCGGTGATGCAAAAGCATCTCCGGGAGGAACTGCCGTTTCTTGCCACCGAGAATATTCTGATGTTCTGCGTGAAGGAGAAGAACGGAGACCGCCAGCTCCTGCATGAACGCCTTCGCGTCCACGCGGTCGCAGCGGCGGAACAGGTCAAGGTATATGGCAGGGACAATGATCTTCTGCAGCGGATCGCAGAGGATCCGACATTCGGCCTGACAGCGGAGGAACTGGAAGCGCTTGCGGACCCGTCATCCTTTACCGGTATGGCCGGATCACAGTGCATGCGTTATCTTAATGACGTGATCAAACCGATACTGGAACATAATCAGGCAGACATGCAGAAAGCAGACGAGATCAATGTGTAAGGGGAGATAAAAATGCTGACATCTGTAGTAGGGACAAACTGGGGCGACGAAGGCAAGGGTCGTATGGTCGACATGCTCAGCGAGGCGTATGATGTCGTTGTGCGCTATCAGGGCGGCAACAACGCCGGGCACACGGTCGTGAATGAATACGGAAAGACCGTGCTGAATCTGCTGCCCTCCGGCATCATGCGGAAGAATACCGCGAACATCCTCGGCCCCGGCATGGTCGTTGACCTTGAACACCTCTCAAAGGAGACCGACGCGATTCGGACGCGCGGCGTGCCGATCGGCCCGGAGAATCTGATCCTCAGCTCCCGTGCAACGATCTGCCTGCCGTATCATCGGCTTCTGGATGTGCTGGAGGAAGAACGCCTCGGCAGCAAAAGCTTTGGCTCCACCCGGCGTGGGATATCTCCGGTGTATGCGGACAAGTATATGAAAAAGACCCTTCGCATGGGTGACCTGCTCTATCCGACTACGCTAAGGAAAAAGGTCGAAGATCTTCTGGAGTGGAAGAACCTCGCCGTTGAAAAAGGCTACGGACACAGTCCAATCAAAGCCGATGAGATCATGGAATGGCTCATCGCCTATGGGAAGCCCTTTGTGCCGTATATTCAGGATACCGGGCTATATCTGCAAAACGCAATAAACAAAGGGAAATCTGTCCTGTTTGAAGCGCAGCTCGGCGCGTTGCGGGATATAGACTTTGGAATCTATCCCTTCACCTCCGCATCCTCAACACTTTCTGCCTATGCTCCCATCGGCGCGGGGGTGCCCTTTGCACATCTGGATCAGGTGATCGGGATCATGAAGGCGTATTCCAGCTGTGTTGGTGCAGGCCCCTTTCCCTGTGAACTCTTCGGGGAAGAGGGAAGTGCATTGCGGGAAGCTGGGGCAGAATACGGCGCCGCCACCGGCAGACCGCGCAGAGTCGGCGGTTTCGATGTTGTCGCATCCCGCTACGGAACCAGGATGCAGGGATGCACTGCGCTTGCGCTGACCAAGCTGGATGTGCTGTCCTATATGGAGAAAATTCCGGTCTGCGTTGCCTATGATGTGAGAGGTGAGCGCGTTGAGGATTTTCCAACAGTGATCGATGATCTGAATGCAGCGAAACCGATTTACGAATATCTGCCCGGTTTTCACTGTGATATCAGTACCTGCCGCCATCTTGAAGATCTGCCGCAGGCAGCACGAGACTATATTGCCTTCGTAAAATCCTCCGTGGGCTGCCCAATCCGTTATGTGTCTGTCGGTGCAGAAAGGGACGCGATTATTGTCACGTGATGTCAGAGATTATTTTTGAGTAGTTATAGATAGCGAATATAAGTAAGTAAACAAAAAACGCCCGCCGACTGCTCAACTTTCAAAGCAGCCGACGGGCGTAAACTATGACTATGACCGGCCCTTTACCAAGGAGAGTCTGCTGTATCGGGAGATCTTCGAGAAATACTATCCCGGTCAGGCGGAGATGATCGCGGATTTCTGGATGCCGAACAAGAGCTGGCCGGGCTGCGATGTGAACGACCCCTCCGCCCGCGTCCTGGCAAACTACGGCGCAAGCGGGACCTGAGCGCGAATGGGGAAAAATGAAAAAATGATATCAGGAGAATCCTCGGATCCTGCTGCTGCTCCATAAACCTGCACAATTGATGCCCGCCGGGTGCTGACCACAGCGCCCGGCGGGCAAATTGCGTGCGTTGAAGTCTGATTCTGATCAAAATGTACGAATCTTGGGATGAAAATGTCGTGAGCTTTAGGGAGTTTTTGTTGTTTTTTACCGAAACGCGTGATATAATAACCATAAATAACCACGTGCGGGCATGTATAAAAGATGACAAAACAGCTGCCGAGCCAAGCAAGGATATGGCTGCTATCGTAAAGATCATGAGGGGACGGTGCTGAACATGGGAGAAAAACGAAGTTTGAGGGGGCTTTTGCGCTTTCTGCTGTGTGTGATCGCGGTGATCACCCTGAGCATGCCTGCCGCGGCATATGCTGAGGAGCCGAATCAAAAGATCGTGCGCGTCGGCTGGTATGATTCCTCCTTCTGCTATTGGGATGAGTACGGAAGACGCTGCGGCATCGACGTCGAATATCAGGAAAAGATCTCCGCCTATACGGGCTGGACCTATGAATATGTGGAGGACAGCTGGTCGAACCTGTTCCAGATGCTGAAAAACGGCAAGATCGACCTGCTGAGCGACGTGTCCTATAAGCCGGAGAGGACAGAGTTCATGTCCTTCCCGGACCTGCCCATGGGCTCGGAGGCCTATTACATCTACATCGACGCGGAGAACCGGGAGATCACGGCGGATAATCTTGCGTCCTTCAACGGCAAACGCATCGGCGTCAATGTGGACAGCATCCAGGAGGGCTTCCTCAAGGATTGGGCGGAGAGAAACGGCCTGAACATCGAAATCGTCCCGATGGATCTGGGGGAGGCGGAATCCCTGGACATGCTCACGCGGGGCGAGATCGACGGGTACACGACTGTCTACTCCTTTGGCTCCGAACAAAAGATCGTCCCTGTCTCCAGAGTCGGCGCGTCCGATTATTATTACGCCGTCAACAAGAGCCGGCCCGATCTGCTTGCCGAGCTCAACCTGGCGCTGTCCGGAATCCAGGATGAAGATCCGGATTTCCGGCACAGAATCAGCCAAAACAACAATTATAACACCAATACCAATATTTTCCTGACGCCGGGACAGGAGGATTGGCTGAAAGCGCACGGCCCGATCCGCATCGGATATCGGGACGATTGCCTGCCGTTTTGCGATGCCGACAAGCAGACGGGAGAGCTGATCGGCGCGCTGGGGGATTACCTGACGCATGCGGCAAACCATCTGAGGCGCTATGATATTCAGTTCGAGGCGCACCCCTATGCCTCGACTGAGGATGCGCTGAAAGCGCTGAGAGCCGGCGAGATCGACTGCGTTTTTCCCGTCAACCTGAGCTCGCATGACGCGGCCGCCATGGATGTGCGGGTGACGGCGCCGGCCATGAAGACTGAAATGAACGCGGTGATGCGCGCTACCGACCAGCAGAGGCTTTCCCGGGACAGCAGGATCAGCTTCGCGATTCATACCGACGATCTGAACATTGAAACGTTTATCATGGAAAAATACCCCGCGTCCGACAGAAAAAACTATGGGGACGGCAAGTCGTGCTTTGCCGCGGTCGCTTCCGGGGATGCCGACTGCATCCTTGTCAGCGCATACAGAATGCCCGCCGCAGAGGAGATCATGACGAAATACAGGCTCTTCTCCGTGCCGACCGGCGAGACCATGCCCCTCTCCTTTGCGGTTAGCAGAGCCGACCGGGAGCTTTATTTCATCCTGAACAAGACGGCCGTCACGACAGACAGCGATGATATGGACTCGGCGCTGGCCTCCTATATGCACACCGATCAAAGGGCCTCCCTTACGCAGGTGCTGAAGAATAACTGGCGTGTGGTCATGCTTGTGATGATTGCGGTGTTCACGATCATCATTGTTCTGCTGCTGCAGAAGCTGAAGGCGGAGAGAACCGCAAACGAGCAGAAACGCCTGCTGGAGGAGGCGGAGAAAATCGCGGAGCTCAAGCAGACCATCGCTTCGCTGCTGGACAATATGCCCGGCATGAACTTCACCAAGGATGCCAAAACGGGCGTGTATCTGGCCTGCAACCGGGATTTTGCCAGGTATGCGCACAAGGAAAAGCCGGAGGATGTGATCGGCCTCACCGCCGCCCAGATCTTCGACGAAAAGACCGCCGCCAAGTTTGACGAGGAGGACAAGATTGCCCTCTCCATGGACACGCCGTACATTTTTGTGGAAGACGTGCCGGACGCAAACGGGAACCGGCACCAGCTCCAGACCACCAAGCTCAAATACACGGACGCCTCCGGCCGTCAGTGCGTGCTCGGTATCTGCCGGGACATGACGGAAATGGTGCGCATCCGGCGCGAGATCGCCACATCGAAGGAGGCCTACGAGAAGGCGCGGAGAACCGGCATCATCTATACCCATATCGCCCAGACGCTGGCACGCAGCTACACGGATCTTTACTATGTGAATCTGCAAACGGAGGAATATATCGAATACCGGACAGACGACGAACATAACGCGCTGACAGAGGCCCGCCGCGGCTGGCACTTCTTTGAGGAGTGCCAGGTCGAGGTCAATGAATTCGTCTATCCCGATGACCGCGCCAAGTTCTCGAAAGCGATGGAGCGCAAAACGCTCCTGGCGGCGCTGGAGCACAACAATACCTTTATGATGCAGTACCGGCTGATTTCGGATCATGGGCCGACTTACGTCACCATGAAGGTCTCCCGCATGGAGGACGATGAGCGCTTCATCATCATCGGCATTGCGGATGTTGACGAAGAAGTGAGGCAGCGCCTTGCGATGGAACGGGTGAAGGAGGAGCAGCTTTCCTATGCCCGACTCAGAGCGCTCGCCGGCGACTTTCTCAGTCTCTACTCCGTTGTTCCGGAGACCGGCCATTATCATGAATACACTGCGACAAACAGCTTTAAGGAGCTTGCCAGCCCCAGGGAGGGGGCGGATTTCTTCGCCGATTCCAGGGAGCAGATTCGTATCGTGATCTATCCGGAGGATCAGGAGCGCCTCCTTGAAGTGCTGACAAAGGAAAACGTGCTGGCTGAGATCGAGCGTCACGGCATCTTCTCTGTCAGCTATCGCCTCATGCTGGAGGGGAAGCCGCGCTATGTGCAGCTCAGAGCGGCCATCGTCGAGGAAAAGGAAGGCCCTCGCCTGATCGTGGGCATCAGCGATATCGACGCGCATGTCCGGCAGGAGGAGGAATATGAGAGGCGCCTTGCGCAGGCCCAGCGGGAAGCGAACCTTGACGTGCTGACAGGCGTTAAGAACAGACATGCTTACCTGGAAACGGAGGAGCGCCTGGATTCCCAGATCGCAGAGCATCGCGTGTCGGACTTTGCCATTGTGATCCTGGATGTGAACGACCTGAAGAAAATCAATGATACAGTCGGACACAAGGCCGGGGATCTATACCTGCGGGATGCCTGCCGTATCATCTGCGGTATTTTCAAGCACAGTCCCGTTTTCCGCATCGGCGGGGATGAATTTGTCGCCGTTATTCAGGGCACGGATTATGAATGCATCGAAGAGCTGATCGGAAAAATGAAGGATCACAACACCAAGGCGATTCAGACAGGCGGGATTGTCATTGCCTGCGGTATGTCAAAATATAACGGCGACGCCAGTGTGGCGCTCGTGTTCGACCGCGCAGACCAGAATATGTATGAAAACAAGAGCGACCTGAAGGACAGACGGTCTGCAGACTAAGCGAAGACCCCGGGGCTGAAAGCTGCCCGCTGCGGGCGGGCAAAGCACGGCTTCGGTTCCGGTGCGAACCGGAAAAAAGCGAAAATCTGAGAGTGCTTTAAGGAGTGAGCGGGAAGATGTTATCAGGAAACACTGCGTTTTATCGCATACGAAAGGCAGTAGTGCTATTGATTCTTGTTGCGGCAGCATTTTCCATGTGGATGCCTTCGGATGCTTACGCGCAAAAAAGCAGAAAGACGGTGCGCGTGGGTTGGTATGAGTCAGCCTTTCACCATACGGATCAGTTCGGAAGGCGCTCCGGCTACGGCTATGAATACCAGCAGCGGATCGCCACCTTTACCGGCTGGGAGTATGAATATGTCGAAGGCAGCTGGTCCGAGCTGCTTGAGATGCTGATGGCGGGGGAGATCGACCTGCTCAGCGACGTGTCCTATACCGAAGCGCGCGCGGAGAAGATCCTCTATTCCGCTTTGCGCATGGGCTCGGAGGACTACCATGTCTTTATCTCTCCCGACAATACGGAGATAAGGCCGGATGATTTTTCCACCCTTGACGGAAAGCTTGTCGGCGTCAACAAAAACAGCATTCAGGAACAGCTTTTTGTTCAGTGGGCGAAGGATTATAACGTTCACCCCCAAATCACGGAGCTGACGGGCAAGACACCGGAGCTGCTTGCCATGCTGGAGCGCGGTGAGATCGACGCGCTTGTGACGCTGGATACCTACGGAAACTCCGCGGACGTGCTGCCCATCTGCAAGGTGGGCTTTGCGGAATCCTTCTTCGGCGTGAACAGGAACCGCCCGGATCTCAAACGCGAGCTGGACGCTGCCATGAACCGCATCATGGAGGACAACCGGAATTTCAATGAAGAGATGACCGCAAAGTACCACAAGGCCAGCGGACTGACCGGCTTTCTGACGCAGGATGAGCTGGCCTGGTACCAAGAGCACGGCAGCATCCGCGTGGGGTACAGGACGGATTATCTGCCGTTTTGCGGAATGAATGAAAAAACGCAGTCGGTCGAGGGCGCGCTGTCGGATATCCTGGCCTTTGCGAAGACCTGCGAGAAGAACGCGGTTTTAAGCTTTGAAACCCAGGGCTATCCATCTACGCAAGAGGGCATAAAGGCGCTCGTGCGCGGGGAGATCGACTGCCTGTTTCCGATCAACCTCAGCTCCTACGACGGTGAGCAGCTTGGCGTTATCATCACAGACCCCTATGTATCCACAGAGCTGTATGCGGCGGTACGTACCGCGGATCGGCGGGGAATATCGCCGGAGCAGCCCATGACGGCTGCGATTACACGCGGAAATCTGGGCTTTGAAACGTTTCTGAAGGACAATTTTCCCGACTGGGAGATCCAATACTATGACGAGAGAGAGGACGGCTTCAAGGCGGTGTCCGCGGGGGAGGCGGACTGTGTGCTGATCAACAATTATCGCCTCAACCGCGTGACGGATGTGTGCGAGAGATATGAGCTTTCCCCGCTTTCAACAGGCAGAAATGCGGATTGCTCCTTTGCCGTAAGGCGGGACGACGACTGCCTGTATTCCATTCTCAACAAAATCAGCCGTCTCATCCCGGAGTCGCTGATCCATTCTTCCCTGACGGCCAATTCCTATTCCAACGAGCGCGTGTCCGTCGCCCGCTTTCTGCGTGACAACGCGGGCGTCGTGTTTATCACCGTGTCGGCGCTCGCGCTCTTTATCATCGGGCTTCTGCTGCGGACCATACGCACAGAACGCAGAGAGAACCAGGAGCGGAAGCTGATCTCCGCGGTCGAGACGGATGCCCTGACGGGGCTTTATAACCGAAACTTTTTCTTTGAATATGCCAGCCGCCTGTATCAGAGCGATCCGATGCGCAAGGTAGACGCGGTTGTCCTGAACATTGAACAGTTCCATACCATCAACGAGCTTCACGGCAGGGACTATGGCGACCGGGTGCTCAAAGCCTTCGGGGAGGAGATACGGAGCTTCCTGAGTGAGACGAAGGGGATCGGCGGGCGTTTTGAGGGAGACCGTTTTGATATTTACTGCGTGCCGCAGGACGATTACCGCGCACTGCTGCACCGCTTTCAGGACGGACTGAGCAAGCAGTTTCCTGATACCAATATACGGCTGCGCATGGGCGTGGCCCCCTGGCAGGAGGGGATCGAGCCGGTACAGCTGTTTGACCGGGCAAGAACGGCCAGCAGCGCCGTGCGCGCCACGGAAAAGCATCTCATGATCTACGACAAGAAGATGCGTATCCGGGAGGAGCTGAGCCAGCGCCTGCTCAATGACTTCGGACGCGCCCTGGAGGAGCAGGAGTTCAAGGTTTATTATCAGCCAAAGTATGATATTCAGAGCGAACCGCCCGTTTTCAGAAGCGCAGAGGCGCTGATCCGCTGGCAGCATCCCGATCTCGGCCTGATTTCGCCCGCTGATTTTATCCCCCTGTTTGAAGCCAACGGACAGATCAGCGAAATCGACAAGTACGTGTGGCGGGAGACGATCCGGCAGATCGCGCAATGGCGGGAGCAGTACGGGATCACGATCCCCGTGTCCGTCAATCTGTCCCGCGTGGACGCGCTGGACCCCACGCTGGAGCAGACGCTGGAGGATATGATGAAGGCGTTTTCCCTGCATCCCCGGTATCTCCATCTGGAGGTGACGGAATCGGCCTATACCGAGGACAGAGAGCAGCTCGGCAGCGTGATTCAGCGGCTGCGGGCCAAGGGCTACCAAATTGAGATGGATGATTTCGGCTCCGGCTACTCATCGCTCAACATGCTCTCCTCCATGCCGATCGACGGCCTGAAAATGGACATGGCCTTTGTGAAGAACATCGAGCAGAACGAAAAGGATATTCAACTGGTAGAATTGATCCTCAACATCGGCAACAAGCTGAAGATCCCGGTCGTTGCGGAGGGCGTTGAAACCAGAACACAGGTGGAGCTGCTGAAAAAAATGGGGTGCGACATGGTACAGGGCTATTATTTCGCCCGGCCTCTTCCGGCAGCCGATTTTGAAGCGCGCATCATCAAAAACCTGCCGGCAGAGAAGCAGTGAGCACATGCTGCGCGGCGGGGTATCCGGAGCAAAAGGAATCAGGAGGCTGCAATGCGTTTCTTGCTTTTGATCCCGGGGCTGGCCTGCCTGTTTTTGGGCGCTGTGTTTCTCCTCGTTTTCAGAATGAGCCGTAATAAACAGGAAGAAGAGGAACAGCGCTTTACGGGCAGGGCCTGGGCACGGCTTGCGGACACGGGGAGCAAATCGGAGCGCGACCCCGATGGGCGCGCGCATACCGTGTATTTCGGTATTTATGAATATGACACTGCCGACGGGCAGCGCGTCACATCCGCGTCGGAGTTCTGCTACGGCAACGAGCAGGACATTCCCGGTACACAGGGAAACATGGTGAAAATCTGCTACGATCCCCGGAAGCCGACGGACTATGCTCTCCCGGAGGAACAGGCAATCACCCTGCGTATTATGCCGACAGTCAAAAAAATCGGAATCTGGCTCATGATTCTCGGCGTTCTTCTCACTCTGGCAGCTGCCGCCGTCATATCCGGGGTCATAAATCTTGAGGTCTGAAAGGAAGCGCGAACGGAACGGACGCCGCGCCCGAATGGCAGCGGGCTTCGGCGTATAAAGAGAAGCGGGAAACTGCCGCTTGCAATGACTGTCATGGCTATGATACAATAAAAATGTAAGTGCGTATCGGTTTAACTCAGCTAATCCTGTCATTGCGAGCCAGCGCCGCAGCGTTGGCGTGGCAATCCGCCCGCCGGAGGCACTACTAATCACGGAAATGCTGGTTGTCCGCAGGAAGAACGGATTGCCACACCAGTGACAGCGGTCACTTAAGTGAGCGTCCAAATCTTTGGTTTGGCTAACGCGAACTTACACCTCAGGCGGGTTCGCAATGACAGATCGAGAGCCGGCACTTGCTGAATTAAGCCGATACCCATAAAAATGTATACAGGCTTCAAAAGCGGAATAATCCTGAACAGCGGGGGAAAGGTTGAAAATGAAACAAAACACAGTCAGATCGGAGCTTATGAAACGGCTTGCATCGCTGCTGCTCTGTTTCCTTATGGGAGTCTCTGTTTTGCCTCCAAGCGCTGCTCTGGCACAGGACGCGCAAAAGATCGTGCGTGTCGGCTGGTATGATTCCTCCTATAATACCGTTGATGCGTTCGGAAGACGCTCCGGCTACGCTTATGAGTACCAGCTCAAGATCGCGGCCTATACCGGCTGGTCGTATGAATATGTGACCGGAAGCTGGTCGGAGCTTCTGCGTATGCTCATCAACGGCGATATCGACCTGATGAGTGACGTCTCCTATACGGCCGAGCGCGCGGAGCGCATGCTGTTTCCCGAGCTTCCCATGGGTGCGGAGGAATACTATCTGTTTATCTCTCCCAATAACCGGGCCATCAGCTCGGCAGATTTCTCCACGCTGAACGGGAAGCGGATCGGCGTGAACAGGGACAGCATCCAGGCGGCCTTCTATCTTGAGTGGGCAAAGCGAAACGACGTCCAGGCTGAGCTGATCGAGCTGGCAAACACCGAGGATGAATCGCTGAGAATGCTGGAAACCGGAGAGCTGGACGCCTATGTCACCGTCGATTCCTTTACGGACCCGAGCCGGGCGGTGCCGGTGGCCAAGGTCGGCTCCTCCGATTTCTTCTTTGCTGTCAACAAAACCCGGCCTGATCTGCTGAAGGACCTGAACGGCGCGATGAGCCGCATTCAGGACGAGAACCGCTACTTCAACCAGCAGATGTTTGAAAGATACATGAAAACAGCCGGCGCCAACGCCTTCCTCACGACGGAGGAGCTGAGCTGGCTCTCGGATCATGGCACGATCCGGGTGGGATATCAGGACAATTATCTGGCCTTCTGCGCCGCGGACAAGACAAGCGGGGAGCTGACAGGCGCCATGAAGGATTATCTGGACATCGCCTCCGGCTGCATGGAAAATGCCCGCCTTTCCTTTTCGGCCAAGGCCTATCCCACCATGGAGAAGGCTGTCAGCGCAATAAAAAACGGGGAAGTGGACTGTATTTTCCCTGCAAACCTGAGCGGCTATGACGGGGAAAAGCTCGGCATTGTCATGACGCCGCCCCTGCTGCGCACGGATATCTACGCGGTGGTGCGGGAATCGGACCTGAACATCTTCACCAACAAAGAGCATGTGATCGTGGCTGTAAATGAAGGGAACCTGAATTACGACACCTTCCTGCTCGACCGTTACCCGAACTGGCAGAAGGTATACTATACCAGCACCGCGGACTGCCTGAAGGCTGTGTCCGAGCGTGTGGCGGACTGTGTGCTGATCAGCAGTTATCGCTACAATAATATTTACAGACAATGTGAAAAATATCATCTGACGACCCTCCCCACGGGTCTGGAGATGGATTACTGCTTAGCGGTCGACAAGGGCGAAAAGGAGCTGTATTCCATCCTGACCAAGATGGTCAGCTTGGTTCCGACCTCTACCGTCAACTCGGCATTGTCCTACTATATCACGGAGGACGCAAAGCTCACGCTGGCCGATTTTATAGAAGACAATCTGACCGGCGTCATGACCGGCATCACCATCGTGATACTGGCGATCCTTTTCCTGCTGCTGAGAAGCATGCGGGCGGAGAAGAGGGCAAAGCAGCTCATATCCTTAACGGAGATCGACAGCCTGAGCGGCCTTTATAACCGCGACTATTTCTTCCAGTACGCAAACCGCATCTTTCATGAACACCCCGATGTGCCGATGGACGCCATCGTGCTGAATATCGAGCAGTTTCATTCCATCAACGCGCTCAACGGCAGAGACTTCGGCGATCAGATCCTCCGTGTTCTCGGCAGCGAGCTTCACGCAATCGCGGATGAAGCCGGCGGGATCGCCGGCAGATTCGGGGCGGATCGCTTTGACTGCTATTGTCGTCACGCCGCGGATTACCAGGCGATATTTGACCGCCTGCAGAGCAGGGTGGACGCCATGTCGCCGAACACCAGCGTGTTCCTGCGTATGGGCGTTGCGCTGTGCCAACCGGGCGTTGAGCCCGTCCAGCTTTTCGACAGGGCGAGGATCGCGTGCACACAGGCGCGCGGGCACTTCAAGGAGCATCTGATCGTTTTTGATGAGCAGGTGCGCGAGCGTGAGCTGCTCGACCAGCGTCTGATCAACGATCTGCGCCGCGCCCTGGATAATTATGAGCTTGAGGTTTACTACCAGCCGAAGTTCGATGTCGGGTCTGAGCCGCCAAGGCTTGTGAGCGCAGAGGCGCTGGTGCGCTGGCAGCATCCGGAGCTCGGCATGATCACGCCGGATGTCTTTGTTCCGCTCTTTGAGCGCTGCGGAAAGATCAGCGAGGTGGACAAGTATGTCTGGTCTCAGGCGGCCAGGCAGATTGCCCGCTGGCAGGCCCGCTTCGGGAGGACGATTCCTGTCTCGGTCAATCTCTCGCGGGTGGATGTGTTTGACCCGACGCTGGAGAAAAACCTGGAAGACATTATCCGGCAGAATGGCCTTGAGCGTGACACGCTGAAGCTTGAGCTTACAGAGTCGGCCTATACGGAGAACGCGGAACAGGTGATCCGCGTCGTGGAGGGCTTGCGCGATAAAGGCTACACGGTGGAGATGGATGACTTCGGCACAGGATATTCCTCGCTTAACATGCTCTCCGCCATGCCGGTCGACGTGCTGAAGATGGACAGGACCTTTATCCGCAACATGGAGAACAACGAGCGGGATGTTCAGCTGGTGGCGCTGATCCTCGGCATTGCAAAGAATCTGAAAATCCCGGTCATTGCCGAAGGCGTGGAGACAGAGACCCAGCTTCAGATGCTGAAGAATCTGGGCTGTACGCTTGTGCAGGGATACTATTTTTCCCGTCCGCTGCACCCTGCCGAGTTTGAGTCGTCGCTTCTCAGCAATTCGGAGACGAAAGCCTGATAGAATCAGAGGTGATGCGCGAATGCGCTCGTTACGTACAAAAATGACAATGCTGACCGTCTTTGCCATTCTCGTTGCGGTGACCAGCATCACGGTTCTCAGCGTGCTTTTTATTCGCAGCACGGAGCACCGGAAATCCGACCAGCTTCTCCTTCTGCTGTGCGAGACGGGGGAGAGGAATCTCGACTATTATTTCAACAGCGTCCAGAAATCCGTTCGGAAGCTGGCAACCCATGTGGAGGCAGACCTGGACGGTGTGGAGAGCGGGCGGCTTGCGCGGCATGTCGAACGTGTGAAGCCCTTTTTTGAAGAAACCGCGGCCAAGACAAACGGGGTGCTGACCTATTATTACCGCATTGATCCGACCCTTTCGGATACGGTTAAGGGCTTCTGGTACACGAACCTCGACGGGGAAGGCTTTGTTGAGCATGCGGTGACGGATATCACGCTCTATGACACGGAGGATACCTCCAAGCTGGTCTGGTTCACTGTCCCGAAGCATTTTGGCGAGCCGATCTGGATTCCCCCGTACATTACGGACAATCTGGATGTGCGCGTGATCTCGTATAATGTTCCGATCTATTGGCGGGGCAGATTTGTCGGCGTGGTCGGGATCGAGCTTGACTATTCCACCATGGCCGAGCAGGTGGAGAGCATACGCCTGTTCAATAACGGCTATGCGTTTCTGAGCGATGGGGAAGGCAAGCTCTTCTACCATCCCCTGATCGACGTCACCCGCCTTACCGAGGAGGAGATGCCTGCGGTGCCGGACGGGCTGATCCAGAAGAATACCTTTTTCCATTATAAATATGAAGGGGTGGAAAAGGTCGGAGCCTGGCTGCCGCTGTCGAACGGGATGCGCCTGAACGTCACAGTGCCGATCTCGGAGACGGAAGGGGACTGGCAGAAGCTGATCCTGAACATCGTGATCGTGTCTGTTGAGGTGCTGGTCGCGCTGAGCATCTTTACCATGTTCTACACACGGCGCATCACGAAGCCGCTTGAGGAGCTGACCGACGCTGCCGAACAGGTGGACAAAGGCAATTACGACTTCGAGCTGAACTATGACGCGGATGATGAGATCGGCAGACTGACAAGCACCTTCAAGCGCCTGGCCGGCCACATGAAGGATCATATCTCCGATCTGAGCAAGCGCGCCTATGTCGATTCTCTGACCTCTGTGCGCAACAAAGGGGCGTATTCCACCTATATTGAGCAGCTCCAGACGCGCATGAATGAAACCAACGGGCTCATTGCCTTTGCGATCGGCATGTTTGACTGCGACGACCTCAAGAAGATCAACGATCGCTACGGTCATGAAAAAGGCGATATTTATCTCAAAACAGCCAGCCGCCTGATCTGCCGCGTCTATCAGCACAGCCCCGTGTTCCGCATCGGCGGGGACGAGTTTTCCGTGGTTCTGCAGAATGATGATTATCGGAACAGGGAAGCGCTCGCACGGCAGTTCAGCAGGGAAATGGCGGAGATCTGTGCCGTCAACAAGAACAAATGGGAGCAGGTACATATTGCGATGGGCGTCGCGGTTTACGATCCGCAGACCGACCGTTCCGTGAACGATGTTATCCGACGCGCGGATGCCTGCATGTATGAAAACAAACGCAGCCGGAAAAGCGCGCGCTGAATAAGCAAAGCGGGCGCGGAGAGTGCCGGCGCTGGAGGCGAAAAGATGAAATCAGGAAAACGGATACGGTATGCGGCGCGCGGCGCGCTCCTGCTTGCGCTCACGGTTCTGGCCGCCCTTGCGCTGCCGCTCGGCGCGCATGCGCGGGAATCCGAAAAAATCGTCCGTGTCGGCTGGTATGAATCGCCGTTCAACACCACGGATGAGCTGGGGCGGCGCTCCGGCTACGCCTATGATTATCAGCAGAAGATCGCCGCCTGTACCGGCTGGACATACGAATATGTGACCGGGAGCTGGCCGGAGCTGCTGCAAATGCTTGAGGATGGCAGGATCGACCTGATGAGCGATGTCTCCTATACGGACGAGCGCGCGGAAAAAATGCTGTTCTCCGCGCAGCCGATGGGGACGGAGGATTACTATCTCTTCACGGCGCCCGGCAATCATGAGATCACACCGGAGGACTTTTCCACCATCAACGGCAGAAAGGTCGGCGCGAACAAGGGCAGCGTTCAGATTACCTTCTTCCGGAATTGGGCGGAGGCAAACGGCGTCCGGGCGGAGATCGTGGAGATGACCGGCTCGGAGGAGTATAACATTACCCAGCTCAAGCTCGGCGAGATCGACCTCTATGCGTCGCTTGACGGACTGCACAAGGCCGGGGACGCCGTGCCTGCCTGCAAGATCGGCTCCTCCGATTTTTACTTTGCCGTCAGCAAATCGCGCCCTGAGCTTCTCGGCGAGCTCAACAACGCCATGACCAAGATTCTGGACGAGAACCCGCTTTATAATCGAACGCTCTATGAAAAGTACCTCGAAACCGCAAAGATCAACCACTATCTCAGCGCAGATGAGATCGCCTGGCTCTCTGCCCACGGCCCGATCCGGGTTGGATACCGGGACAATTATCTGGCTTTCTGCGCCAGGGATCAGAAAACAGGGGAGCTGACCGGCGCGCTGAAGGACTTTCTGGAGGCTGCCTCGGACTGCCTCAATAACGCCCATCTGGAATTTGAGCCGGTCGCCTTTTCCACGGCCGAGGCTGCGATGGAGGCGTTGAAGAGCGGAGAGGTGGACTGCGTATTTCCCGTAAACCTCACGGATTATGACGGGGAGATTCAGGGCGTTTTCATCACGCCCGCGCTGATGCGCACGGACATGGCCGCAGTGATCCGCGAGTCGGATAAAGACTCCTTCACAAAGAAGGAGCGGGTGGCGGTTGCCGTCAACGTGGGGAATCCCAACTATGAAATGTTCCTGATGGATCATTTCCCGCAGTGGCGGACGGTCTTTTTTGAGGATACGCCGAGCTGCCTGCGCGCCATTGCGGACGAACAGGCGGACTGTCTGCTGATCAGCAGCTACCGCTTCAACAACATCTCCGACCTCTGCGGAAAGTATAACCTGACGACTATTTCCACCGGCGTTGAAATGGATGATTGCCTCGCGGTAAACCGGCAGGATACGCTCCTGTATTCCATCCTGAGCAAAATTACCGGCATCGTCCCGGCTTCCACGATCAATGCGTCCCTGACAAAGTATTATGCGGAGGATGCAAAAACCACTATCATTGATCTTTTCAGGAGAAACCTCCTTGTTTTGCTGGGCGTGTTTGCCTTGATCGGCGGCGTGTTTCTGTTCCTGCTGCTGCGCGGAATGAAAGCTGAAAAAAGAGCGGACGAAAAACAGCGCCTGATTGCGAAAACTGAGATCGACAAGCGGACAGGTCTGTATAACAGGGAATACTTCTACGCCTATGCCGAGCGAATGTACCGTGAGAAGCCCGACCAGCCGATGGATGCCGTCGTGCTGAGCGTCGATCAGCTTTCGGCTGTCGGCCTCATGTACGGGCAGCACTTTGAGGAGGATATCCTGCGCACGCTGGGAGCGGGGCTCCAGACCTTCGTAAAAAAGCATGGCGGGATCACCGGCAGGACAGACACAAACCGCTTTGCCGTCTTCTGCCCGCCCGTGGAGGACTATGAAACCCTCTATCGCAGCCTGCAGGGGAGCCTGGACATTCTCTCACCGGATATGAGGCTGCGGCTGAAAATGGGCGTCGCGCCCTGGCGCGCGAATACGGAACCCGTGCGTATGCTTGAGCTGGCGCGCATGGCCTGCCGAAAGGCGCGCCGGATGGGGGAGGAGCGCATGGTCGTCGTTGACGAGAAGCTTCTCGAACAGGAGGCATACGATAAGCGCCTCCTGAGCGATCTGAAGCGTGCCTTGGAGGCCATGGAGTTTGAGGTCTATTATCAGCCGATGCTTGATACCCGAACCGAGACGCCGAAGCTCGCCGGCGCGGAGGCGCTGGTGCGCTGGCAGCACCCGGAACTCGGCCTCATTGAACCGGTCGATTTCCTGCCTCTGCTTGAGCGCAGCGGAGAGATCTGCTCGGTGGATCAGTACGTCTGGAAGGAAGCGGTTCGCCAGCTTGCGTCCTGGAAGAAGAAATACGGCACAGCGGTTCCGGTGTCGGTCAACCTGTCGAGCCAGGATCTGTTTGATCCTGCCTTGAAGCGGACGCTGGGGGAGGCGATCAGGGAAAACGGCCTTTCCTGCGATGATCTCAAGCTGGAGATCAGGGAATCGGTGTGCGCGGAAAACAGATTCCAGATCTTTGACATTGTGGAAAGCCTGCGCAGAGCGGGCTATGAGATCCAGATCGACAATTTCGGCGCGGAGAGCGGCACGCTCAGCGTGCTCTCATCCATAGCCGTCGACGGCCTGAAGCTCGAGAAAATTCTGGTTTCCGAGCTGGGACAGGATGAAAAGGCTTCGCGGCTTGTCGATCTGATTCTGGAGACTGCGAAATACCTCAAGCTTCCCGTGGTCGCTGTGGGAGTGGAGACAGAGGAGCAGATGCGGCTTTTGAAGAAGAAAGGCTGCGCCCTTGCACAGGGTTATTATTTCTCCCGGCCGCTTCCGGCAGCGGAGTTTGAAGCGCGCTTTCTGCAATAAACCCGATTGGCTCTCCCGGCTGCACCGAACAATAATCGCCCCGACTGCATGCATGTGCAGTCGGGGCGATTTCGCCGTCAGGGATCATTAAGGCAACACCGCACAATCCGCCTGCGGCATCTCCTGGAAAATTTGTGCCCTGATTTCGTCCCTTTTTCTTGAGGTACACAAAGTACATCTGCGAAAAAGTGCCTTTATCAGAACCCAAATTTTCTCAGGATCTGCTCTTGCCGAATTACGATGACGATATGGTGATCGTCGCTGCTTCTGGTCTTGATCGCCTGCAGGATGTACGGCTTTAATTTGCCCTCCCGCATCCGTCGGAAGGAGACTTCCTCTATGTTTTCCTGGTCGATCCAGCGGAGCAGACTTGTCTTGCTGAGCACATCTCTGATTTTTTCTCTGTCCTCGGCACACACGTCCTCCAGCAGCTTTTCTCTGGCGTCTCCATAGAAATCTATACCGCCGGGGCGGATTTCAAGATCGCCATCCCTGCCGCTGTAGAACTCAAGGAAGTGGGCAGAAACAACGTCCACATAGAAGATGCTCTCGAAATCGCTGGTTAGCGCTTTGGAGATGCTCATATAGGTCTTTCTCGTCACCGGCGTCACCGCGTAGGCAGTCTCTGCCCGCTCGATCAGGAAACGGTCAAAGTCCTCCGGCGGCACGGGCTTTGAGAAGTAATAGCCCTGCACATATTCGCAGCCCATCGCCTTCAGAACCAGATACTGCTCCTGCGTCTCCACGCCTTCCGCCACGACCGGTACGTGCAGATAATCCGCAATGTCGATGATCAGCTCGATCATCCGCACATCTCTGTTCTCTCCGAAGGCGCTGCGAATGAAGCTCATGTCCAGCTTCAGCGCGTCGATCGGCAGGTGGGACAGCATACCCAGCGACGAATAGCCGGTGCCGAAGTCGTCCATCTCGATACGGAAGCCCATCCCCATACCGCGCAGCTCTTTTGCCGTGGAGATCACCTGGTCGGAGTCACCGGTGTAGGCAGACTCCGTGATCTCGAGCATCAGATCATCCGGGCTGAGATGATGCTCATCCAGGATCTCCTTGAAAATGTTTTTCAGATTCGGCGTCAGCATATCAATGCGGGATACATTGACCGACACCGGCACGGAAAAGCCGAAGCGGTCTTTCCAGTCCCGTATCCTTGCCGCCGCTTCACGCCATACGAACTGGTCGAGATCCAGAATCAGGCCGTTATCCTCCAGCAGCGGGATAAACACACCGGGATTGATCATGCCGAGCTCGGGATGATTCCAGCGCACCAGGGCTTCCGCGCTGGCCAGAACGGGCTTGTCGGGACGGATATCAAACTTGGGCTGGAAATACACCATGAAGCAGTTGCTTTCCAGCGAGGGCTTGAAGTCCTCCAGCAGGCGTTCCTTATAAAGCTCCGCCTCATGCATCTTGATATCGTAGATCCCGATCGCCTTTCGGAAGCCGTATTTCACGGTATTTGCGGCGACCTTCGCGTAATCAAAGCGCCGTTCGATCTGAAGCGACTTGTCCACCCGGGAGTATACGCCCATGCGCAGACGCACGCGGTTGGCGGACACATCCTCGTCCACAAGGCCCTCGGACGCCTGATCCAGGATGCTCTCATAGTCCTCTCTGTGCGGGCAGTAGATGTAGAAGATATCCGCTGCGCGGCGGCAGCATACGCCGCCCACCTCGCGGGAGATCTGCCGGATACGATTGCCGAGCCGGGCGAGCACACTGTCGCCGTACTGTTTTCCGTAGCGCTCGTTGAGCAGGTGAAAATGGTTGACGTCAAGCACGATGGCGTCCATCGGCAGATCGTGATAATGCTGGTCATACAGGCGAACGTAGCGGAGGAAATAATCCAGGTTCAGCAGGTTCGTCAGGCTGTCGCGCTCTGTGGACTGGATGATGTTCCGTTTTTCATTCAGCTCGATGCAGCGGTTGACACGGGCCTGAATGATCTCGGGAGAGGGATAGGGCTTGGGGATAAAGTCGATGGCGCCGATCTTCAGGCAATCGACCTCCGCGCTCTGATCCGCGGTCATCACGATCACCGGGATATTGCTGAGCTCCGCCTCTTCCTTCATGACCTTCAGAACCTCCATACCGCTCATCTGCGGCATCTGGAGGTCGAGCAGCACGATTGCCAGATCGTCTTTATGGGTCTTGACCTGTTCCAGCGCTTCATTCCCGTTCGAGGCATACAGAACCTCATAGCTGTCACCGAGCATATTGCCCAGGATCATCTGATTGATGCGCTCGTCCTCTACGATGAGGACATAGCGTTTCAGATTCAGGATCTCCGCGTCTTCATCTGCCGGGAAAATCGGCTTCGCGGCAACCTCGGCGTCCTCACGCGATATGGCGCCCATTCCTTTGAGAAGCTTCTTTTCCTCATACATCAGGTTGTCCGCGCGCTCAAACACTTCGTGGAAGCTGGTGTCGATCCCGGCCTGATATTCCGAAAGGCCGCCCGAGACGACGACATCCTTGGTGCTGATATGCTCCACGGACCGGTCATGCAGCGCCAAAAGCAGCTCCTTGCGGATGAGATAATCACGCCCGTGCAGGATCACCACGAACTCGTCTCCGCCCGTCCGGTAAACCGGGCTGTGCTGGAAGATGTCGCAGATCATCCTGCAAGCCTTGACGATATGCTCGTCGCCCGCTTTATGGCCGAGGGTGTCGTTGATCACCTTCAGGCCGTTCACGTCGCAGACGACGACCGCAAAGGCTTCCGCGCTGCCCTCGTCAATGGCGGCGTTGATCTGCTTCTGCCTCAACAGGAAGGCGTGCTTGCTCTTGACCCCGGTCAGGGGATCGGTCAGCGCGATCGTCTCGGCCGCATCACGCTCCGCCTGTGCTTTTTGCTCCCACTTGCGCATGGAGACATAGTTGGCGAGCATGACCAGGAGGGACAGGCCGAAGAGACTCACGATCACGAATACGCTGGTGTTGTCGGCGTCATGGAGGCGTTTGAGCTCCATTGCGAGAAAGTCGCTCTTGCTCATTGCGAGCAGCTTGCTGTCGCCCGCACCATCCATATAGGAAGAAATTTCCGCAATGATGGCGTTTTCTCTGCTCTCGTTCAGCCTTTCCGCCCAGGTCATTGCCATCAGAACGATAAAGACAAGCAGGGAAAGCCAGACAACGATGGCTTTGCCGAACTTTCTTTCCTGATCGTTGCGGATGACCCAGCTGAAATACAGCACCCCGAGGAACGTCCACACGGCCATCAGCACATAGGTCTCCGTAGCGATGGTGTAATCGGAGAAGGCGCTCGGGAACAGCAGGAATATGGAAAAGGCAACCAGAATGAAAAGGCAGATGCCGCTGATCAGGCGATTCTTTTTGACGCCCTCCTGTCCCGAGACCTTGAAGACTGCGACCGATACGAAGCCGTAGATAATGGTGGCTCCAAACGTGGTGGCGTCCACGATCCACCCGATCGCCGTTCTGCCGAGAAACGGGATGGGCAGAGAGACAAGCAGCACCAGCAGAATGGCGTTGACGGGGATCTGCTTGTCATTGAGCCTGGCAAAGCGCACGGGCAAGATACCGTCCAGCGCTGCGGCATAGCACAGGCGGCTCAGGGCGCGCAGCATACCGATCAGGCTCGAAAGGACCAGGGCCAGCAGAGATGCCATCAGGATATTCACACCGGTCTGACCGAGGTAATAGTTTGCCGCGTAAAAGGCAGGCAGGCCGGCGATCCCGTCAAATTCGTCCAGGCGGGTGATATAATCCAGCCAGCCGGAGCAGCTCTCCGGATAAGCGGAGACGCTCAGAAGAACAATAAAGATGTACAGGGCGGTGGTGACGGTCACGGCGAGGACGAGGATGCGGAACATATTGCTGTGCTTGAATTTGTATTCCTCGGCCGAATGCGTCACGGTTTCAAAGCCGATGAAAGCCCAGGGAGAGATAAAGGCAATGCGGATCACCTGCCCCAGGACGTTTTTATCCGGGAGAAAGGCAGGACTCATGCTCATGCCGGTGCTGCGGTGCCCGATCATGGCAACAGCGAAGCATACCGTAATGCCGACGGTGAAGACCAGCACCATCACCACCATGAGCCTGGCAGTCGCCGTCTTGCTCTTCATGCACAGCAGACCGACCAGCCACATCACCACCAGCGTCACCAGCGCTTCCCCAAGGTAGACCTCATAGCCGAAGACCTTGAAGAGATACACCTTCTTAAAGACGGCCTGCAGGAAATAGCGCGCGAACAGGGGAATGCTCGTGGCGTTGGCCCAGAAGATCGAGATATAGATCAGGAACATGAACCAGGCGATCAGGAAGGCGAGGTCATAGCCGAAGATGCACTTCACATAGTTATAAAGACCGCCTGTGCCCGGATAACGATTGGCCAGAAAATGATAATGGCTCGACACCATCAGCATCATGGCAAACCCGATCAGCAGGCCGAGGATGGAGCCCATCGGTCCCGCCTGGGAGAGGTAGGAGCTGCTGGTGACAACAAGCGAACCCCAGCCGATAGCCGAACCGACCGACAGCGCCCAGACGGCCAGCGGCGAAAGATAGGGCTGCAGCGTTTGTTTTTGTGTGATGTTCTTTGTCTCGTTCATATGATCAGCTCCTACTTTATGAAACTGTAATCCGCTGCAGGAGTCCTTTTGCCCGCTGTGCAGGATTGCCAACGGATCGCTCTCTCAGCTTCGATACTTTCTTTATATTCTACTATATTTTTGCTTTTTTTTCAATGATATTCTTCCAATAAGGCGGCACTTGTTTTATCGAAGGCCAACAGCCCCATATGGAGCCTTGCCAGCGTGAGCGCGTTTTCCAGGAGCATGGCCCGCGTCATCGGGCCGACCCCTCCCGGAACCGGGGTGATGTGGGAGCAAATGTCCTTTACCTCGTCAAAGCACACATCCCCGGTAAACTTCCCGGTGACAGGATCACGGTTCATGGCGACATCGATCACCACGGCCCCGTCCTTCACCATGTCTGCGGTGATGAGTCCCGGGCGCCCTGCCGCAACGATCAGTATATCCGCCAGGCGCGTCATGGCGGCAAGATCCTGCGTGTGGCTGTGGCAGTAGATCACGGTGCCGTGGCGCTGAAGCAGGAGCAGGCCCATGGGCTTGCCGACAATCTCGCTTCTGCCGATGACGACGCAGGTCTTGCCGTCCACGCAAATGTGATAGGCGTCCAGCAGACGGCCAATCCCGCGGGGCGTGCACGGCCAGAGCACGGAATCCCCTTGAACCATTCGCCCCACATTGAGCGGATGGAAAGCGTCCACATCCTTTGCCGGACTGATGGATTCTATGATGCGGCGCTCGTTGAAGGACGCCGGGAGAGGGAGCTGAACCAGAATGCCGTCAATGGCAGCGTCGTCGTTGAGCTTGCTGATCGCACCAAGCAGCTCTTCCTCCGAGACGGAGACGGGGTAATGGATCAGACGCGAAAAGAAACCGCATTCCCCGCAGTCTTTGATCTTGTTCGTCACATAGAGCTGCGAAGCGGGATCATCTCCGACAAGGATAACGGCGACCCCGGGCCTGCGCGGCAGCTTTGCGGCTTCCTCCTGAATCCTCCGGCGGATCGACGCCGCGAGAGCTTTTCCATCCAGTATCGTGGGCATTTTGTGATCTCCTTTCTGCGCCCTGCGCGCCCGCAATTTTCACAGTGAAAGGGACAGTATTCTCCGGGCATGGCAGCGAAGGCGCATGACAAAAGAAAAATAAAAACGCAGGTTCAAAGCGTGGGTAATTATACGTGATAAGCAGAGAAAAAGCAAGGCGAGGTTATCGGCAGGAAAGGAAAAGTACTTTCCTTACTGCCGGATTTATGATATAATTACCGCAATCGGCCTAAAGCAGATTGGAGAATGAAACATATGGGACAGAGTAAGCTGCCCGACGGACAAAAGCCGGGCTTTACAACAGCTCTGTTCAGGGAAAGGACGCATGATGGATAAGGAGCCTGCCGGTTCTCTTTGCTCGGAACCCTCCGATTCCGATAAGCCAATGCCCGGCAAATGCAGGGAGGTATCCCTCGACGGCTGCCGTAAGATCGGCAGCGGACAGAAGGGGACGGTTTACCGCTACGGGAATGAGCTGATCCTCAAGGTCTATGATATAATAAACACCTATCGGGATGTAGAGCGGGAGATCGCGCTGAGTCGGCGCGCATTTGTCCTCGGCATCCCCACGGCGATCTCCTTCGGTATCGTATCGCTGGGAGACCGCTACGGCGCCATGTATGAGCTTTTGGGCTCCGAGACTCTGTCTGCCTGCATTGCGAATAATCCGTCAGGTCTGGATTATTATGCCGGCGTGATGGCGAAGCTGGCCCGGACCATTCACAGTACCGAGGCGAAGGAGAAGGATTGCTTCCCCGATGCAAGGGACAGATTCCGGGCATATATCACCAATGGGCTTGCCCGCTGCGACAGGGAGCTTGCCGACCGCTGCTGTGAGCTGATCGATGGCATGCAGGCGACAAGGTTTTTGATCCACGGGGACTTTCATACCAGCAACGTCTTCCTGCACAAAACCGAAGCCCTTGCCATTGATATGGATCGCCTGTCGACAGGGGACCCGATCTTTGAGCTGGGGGATATGAATTATTATTTCGATAAAGGAAAAGGGAAGGACCCGGAGGACACAGATCCGTATCTGGGGATTTCCTACAGAATATGCCGGGAATTTTTGAATCTGTTCATGCGGCATTATCTTCAAACACAGGATGAAGCGCGCCTGCGGGAGGTGACGGACCGGGCGGCGCTGCTGGGAGACCTGCGGCGCATCAACCGGTACTGGAAGGCGGGAGCGCTCACGGAAGAGACTCAGAGCAAGGTGGATCGGCTGATCGTGGAAATGAAAAAACTGCTGGAGCGGGTGGACAGTCTGGACGTTATCCGGCAGAAACAGAAATAAAGGCAACACCGCATAATTCGGCAAGAGCAGATCCTGAGAAAATTTGGGTTCTGATAAAGGCACTTTTTCGCAGATGTACTTTGTGTACCTCAAGAAAACACAAATTTTCCAGGAGATGCCGCAGGCGGATTATGCGGTGTTGCCTAAAGAATCCCCCAGGCAATGCGGCAATGCCATCGCTTTGTGACATTGAGCCAAGCTGGGGGATTCTTTTTTTAAAAACGGGATCGTATCACAGATCCCGGAGCTGCCATTATCTGCGCCTTCTGAGAATGGAGAGCCTGGGGGCCTTTTTCGGAAGATGCATATGAAACGCCATCATCGGGTGGCGGGCATCGGGGATAGACGCTCCTTCCTCGTCAAAGAGCGCTGCCGCGGTGAAGGCAAGCGGCTCCCCCTCGGGGGTGAGAAGCTCCAGCTCCTCGCCGACAGAAAACTTGTTGCGCTGGGTGAGCAGGGCGTTCCCGTCCTCCTCGCAGCTTTCCACAACGGCAACGATGTCCGCGCCGCTCGTGTATGTTCCGTCATAGCACTGACCGGGCTCGCGGCCCAGGTAAAAGCCGGTGCAATAGGGCCGGTGACTGACCATCTCGGTCTCCCGCACCCACAGCTCCGGCACCGGATCTCCGGCGGCGACGGCGTCAAGCGCGTGACGGTAGGCATTCGTGGTCACGGCGGCATAATAGGCGGATTTCATGCGTCCTTCGATTTTGAAGCTGGTGACGCCCGCCTCCGCCAGATCCTGCAGATGCTCGATCATCCGCAGATCGTTGGAGTTCATGATGTAGGTGCCGCCGTCATCCTCCGTGAGATCGAAGGCCTGCCCGGGGCGCTTTTCCTCCACCAGGCTGTATTTCCAGCGGCAGGGCTGGGCGCACTCGCCCCGGTTGCCGTCCCGCCCGGTCAAATAGTTAGACAGCAGGCAGCGCCCGGAGAAGGAGACGCACATCGCCCCGTGCACAAAGGCCTCCAGCCTGAGCTCCGAGGGGGTGTTGGCACGGATCTTCCGGATCTCCTCCAGGCTCAGCTCCCGGGCGAGCACCACCGTGTCCGCGCCCATGGCGTGCAGAACATTGGCGGCAGCGCTGTTGACCACGCCAAGCTGCGTACTCACATGGAGCTTGAGCTGCGGGGCAAATCGCCTGGCAAGCGCCAGCACTCCCATATCCGCGATGATGAGGGCGTCAGACCCGGCCTCCTGCAGGAAGCCGAGATACTCCGGCAGGCGGGCAAGCTCATCCTCCCGCGGCAGCGTATTGCAGGTCACGTAGACCTTCCGGCCCATGCTGTGCGCAAGCGCCGTCGCGCGGACGAGCTCTTCTCTTTCAAAATTACCGGCGGCGGCCCGCAGGCCAAATTCCTTTC
The DNA here is from genome assembly GCA_902790375.1 of Oscillospiraceae bacterium. Lineage (GTDB taxonomy): Bacteria > Bacillota > Clostridia > Oscillospirales > Oscillospiraceae > Limivicinus. The sequence goes on from CADARY010000014.1 coordinate 86,989, forward strand.
CGGCCAGGTATACGGCGTCGGCTCCGTAGCACAGCGCCATTTCGAGGCGTTCCCAATCTCCCGCGGGAGAAAGAAGCTCGAAATCATTACGAATAATTTTGTGAAGCAACAAAGTTATTGAACTCCGTATCATTAGTAAAGAATCTGTGAATGCCCAGCTCCTGATCGAGCGCGTAGTAATAATAGTTCGTCGATTCGGGATAGAGGGCGGCGTAAATGGAGGTCAGGCCCGGGCTGCAGATCGGGGTGGGCGGCAGACCGTCATGGATGCGCGTGTTGTAGGGATCATCCTTTTCCAGCATTTCGGCGGTGGGCGCCCCCTCGTGCTCATCGTAGGGATAGAGAACCGAGGCGTCAATGCCCAGCACGATCCCGGCGTTGAGACGGTTATAGATGACCGAGGCGATCAGGGTGCGCTCTTCATCACTGCCGGCCTCCTTCTCAATGAGGGAGGCGACCTTGAGCACATCGTACATGTTCATGCCGAGTTCCTCAGCCCGCTGATACATCTCCTCCGTCACACGGCGTCGGAAGTTATCCAGCAGCTTGTTGACGGCGCTGGAGCCCTGCATGCCCACATAAAACTCATAGGTGTCCGGGAAGAGGAAGCCCTCCAGACGGTAAGCGCCCTGCCCCTCGCTGAGCTGCAGGAAATCGTAGTTGTATTCGGCCTCGCCGGCATCCTTCATGAGATCATTATAACTGCAAACGCCGTTTTCCTCCAGGCGCATGAAGATCTGGTGCATCTTGAAGCCCTCCGGGATCGTCACCGTGACCGTGACGGTGGAGGCGGAGCCGGCCCGCATATTCTGAATCAGCGCGCGGTAGTCAAAGGTGGAGCGCAGCTCATACTCGCCGGGGCTCACCTTCTCGTCTGCGGTGGAGATCTTGCAGAAAAGGTTGAAGAGCCACTTGTATTCGATCAGTCCCGCGTCCTTGAGCACATCCGCCACATAGTCCATATCGGCATGGGTGACGCGTTTGGTGCCGACCTTCTGTCCGTTTTCGTCGATCCTGTCCACGGTTTCGGACTGGAAGATGCTGCTCGGCAGGGTGACGACAGCCGTAAAGTCGTCTTTGTTCAGGGCGAGCATGTCGCTTGTCGCCATCCAGGCAAGGCAGGCCAGCACAATACTGACGCACACGATGAAGGTAAAGTACATCAGTCCCCCGAGGCAGCCGGAGTGATACTCATGGCTCTGCCTTACGGGGTGATAATCCCGCTCTGACTCCGCGTCGCCCGTGTAGTTGCTCGTCTCCTTGCCGGAAGCGTCGATCAGGAGCTTGTCCATCGCCTCCAGGGGCTTGCGCCTCTCGGCGTGCTTGGCGGTCCGCTTTTTGGCAGGCTGCTCTGCCGGCTTGCCGTGTTCATCCTGAATGCGGAATATTTCGTTGATTTTGTCGAGTTCGTCGGGCATGTTACTCTCCTTTGATCAGGGTGGGAGTACCGCAGTCTGTGACACGGCAGGGGACTGCGTCATAAGATGGCATGAGCGCTGTGAAACAACGCGGCGCCGCTCACAGCCGGTCCCGCCGGTTCCGCACAGCTCGGCGGACGATGACAGCTCATGTGCGGAGAAAGGAACGTACTATGTTCTGCAATTCCTGTAACAACAATAACACCCTCTGGCTCATCATCCTGATCATCATTCTCTTCGGCGGCTGCAACAACGGCTGCGGCGGCAACTGCGGCTGCGGCAATAATTGCGGCGGCTGCGGCTGCAACAATAACTGCGGCTGCAACAATAACTGCGGCTGCAGCAACGACTGCGGCTGCTGCTGAGCCTGTAAGGGGCCCCGCATGGGGCTCCTTTTCCTTTGACGCCGTGCGCACCCTATTTGTTTCCGAGCTCCCGCAGGAGAATGTCATAGATTTCAGCGTTTTTCTCGTCCATATCGCGCTCGCGCCCGTCCTTCTGCCAGGGAATGCGCGTCCAGCCGTAATGCCGGCAGGCCATGTCCGCCGTGTGAAGGCAGCGGGCCAGATAGCCGCTGTCCTGCTCATGGATATCCGCGCGGGTGTGCGTTTCCGCCTCCCGCTGCCGCATGCGTCTGCGGGAGGTTTCCAGATCCACATCCAGATAGAGAACCAGATCCGGCTCCGGCAGGCCCATCTTCCCGTATTCAAAATCCGCAAGCCAGTCGAAGAAGGCCGGCAGCTCCTCATCCGGGAGCTTGCTCCCCTGGTGGACGGCGTTCGAGGTCGTATAGCGGTCGGAGAGAATGAGACCGCCGTTTTCATAAAGCCTGCCCCAATCGTCCCGATAGGAGGCGAAGCGATCCACCGCGTAAAAGGCGGAAGCCGTGTAAGCGTTCACATCCCCGGGCTTTTTTCCGAAGGCGCCGCCGAGATAGAGACGGATCAGCGCGCTGCTCTGCTTCTCATAGCGCGGAAATACGATGTGATTATACGCAATTTTGTCCCGTTCCATTCTCTCGCACAGGAGGCGGTACTGCGCGGACTTGCCGCTGCCGTCAATGCCCTCCAGAACGATCAGCTTTCCCTTGCCCATAGTGTTCGGTCTTTCCTTTTTCAATTTCAGATTTGCGCAAAAACCTCGCCGATCTTGCCGTGGATGGTGAGATCCGCCTCGGCAGGCGTACTGCTGCGGGTAATCAGCACAAGCTTATTCCCCCGGTAATAGTTGATGAGCCCTGCCGCCGGATAGACCTTCAGAGAAGTGCCGCCGATGATGAGCACATCCGCGCTGCGGATATACTGGATGGCGCGCATCATCACATCGTTGTCCAGCGGTTCCTCATAGAGTACGATATCCGGGCGGATCACTCCGCCGCAGCCACAGCGCGGCACGCCGGAGCCGTGGTTCATGAGATCGGCGTCAAAGCTTTTTCGGCAGCGGGAGCAGTATGCGCGCATGATGCTGCCGTGCAGCTCAAGGACGTTTTCACTTCCCGCGGCCTGGTGCAGACCGTCGATGTTCTGCGTGATGACAGCCTTAAGCTTGCCTTCCCGCTCCAGCTCTGCCAGACGCAGGTGGCAGCGGTTCGGCTTTACGCCGTCGATCACCAGCTTCTCCCGATGAAAACGATAGTACTCCTCGGGAAAGCGCTCGAAGAAGGTATGGCTGAGGATGGTCTCGGGCGGGTATTTCCACTTCTGATTATACAGGCCGTCCACACTTCGAAAGTCGGGGATACCGCTCTCGGTGCTGACGCCGGCCCCGCCAAAGAAGACGATATTGTCACTGCCGTCTATCCATTCCTTCAGCTTTGCAATATTGGCATCCATGTTCCGCGCCTCCTTTATACAGCCGCCTCTGCCGCGGCTGTGATCTCTTCTGCGCAGGCAGCGCAGGCTTTGAGCGTGAGCTCGTTCTCACGCCTGACAACATAGCGATACGTGTCGTCCGAGCACTGATCCGACATGTCGAGGATATACAGGCGGGCGCTGCGGACAGAAGCCATGGCAAGCTCCGCAAACTCGCCCAGATAGTGCAGCGCTTCCTGCGGGCAAAGGCCCGCAAGCTCTCTTCCAAGCTCCAGCGCCTGGCTCATCATATGGATGACCTCGCCCGCAATGGCGACGGCGGGCTGGCGCGCAGCCTCGATTTCCCGCTCCCCGCCCTCTTTGAAGGCGCGGCGGAGAGGTCCGCGGGCTTTGACGTCCTCGTCAATGAGGTGCACCATATAGCGCCGGAGGATCTCCGCATTGCGGTCGATATACTCGGCGCGCTCATTTCCCGGCCTGATCGGTACCGTCAGAGCCGCGGCGCGCTTCAAAAGGGCGGCGGAGAGCGCCGCTGTCATGGCGGCGCCGCTGCCGGTATCCATTCTGGATTCCGGATCGGCCAGGGACTGCGTCAGTTCATCGGCATTTTTCGTCCGATAAATCTCGATCTTGATTCCTTCCGCCATGCTTGCTCCTTTCAGTCTCTGTTAAACTCCCTTAAACGCAGGCCTTCGTTCTTCTGCAGCGCCCAGTTGACGCACCAGTCGGAGGTGAAAAGCAGCAGATTGTTGCCCTTGAAGTCCTGCACCCATTTGGTGTCGCTCGTGAGGTTCAGATCCTGAATGCGGATATCCTCGTTCTCCACCCAGCGGACAAGCTCAAAGGGCATGGAACGCCTGCGGATCTCAACGCCGTACTCGGTGCGCAGCCGGTACTCCAGCACCTCAAACTGCAGCACGCCCACAACGCCGACGATCACTTCCTCCACGCCGGTATAAGGCTCGTGGAAAATCTGAATAGCGCCCTCCTGAGCGATCTGCTGGATGCCCTTTTCAAACTGCTTGCGCTTCATGGTATCCACGCGCTCCACACCCGCGAAATGCTCAGGCGCGAAGGTGGGGATGCCTTCAAAGCAGACGTTCATACCCTTCTCACAGATCGTATCGCCGATGGAGAATATGCCCGGGTCAAAGACACCGATGATATCGCCGGCATAGGCCTCGTCAATGATGGCACGGTCCTGGGCCATGAGCTGCTGGGGCTGTGCCAGGCGCAGATTCTTGCCCGCCTGAACATGGTAGTACTCTCTGTCCCGTTCGAAACGGCCGGAGCAGATACGCATGAAGGCGATGCGGTCGCGATGGGCCTTGTTCATATTGGCCTGGATCTTGAAGACAAAGGCCGAGAAGCGCGCATCCATGGGGTCCACCGTCTCTTCGCCGGATACGCGCGGCAGCGGAGGCATCGTCATCCTCAAAAAGCTCTCAAGGAAGGGCTCCACGCCGAAATTGTTGAGCGCCGAACCGAAGAACACCGGGCTGAGCGCGCCCTCGCGCACAGCCTCCAGATCAAAGTCGTAGCCCGCACCGTCCAGAAGCTCGATATCCTCCGCCAGCTGCTCGCGCAGTCTGGGGCCGATCAGCTCGTCCAGCTTTTCCGTCTCATCCAGGCGGCACTCGATAGCGCGGATCTTGCTCTGTCCCCGGTGAAATTCGTTGAATGCGAGGATCTCCCGCTTCTCTCTGTCATACACGCCCTTGAACTCCCGGCCGCAGCCGATGGGCCAGTTCATCGGATAGGTGCCGATCCCGAACTCACGCTCCAGCTCCTCCATCAGATCATAGGGACTTCTGGCCTCGCGGTCGAGCTTGTTGATAAAGGTAAAGATCGGGATATGCCGCATGGCGCAGATTTTGAAAAGCTTTCTGGTCTGCGGCTCGATACCCTTGGCGGCGTCAATGACCATAACGGCAGAGTCCGCCGCCATGAGGGTACGGTAGGTATCCTCGGAAAAATCCTGGTGTCCCGGCGTGTCCAGGATGTTGATGCAGTATCCCTCATACTCAAACTGCATGACGGAGGAGGTAATGGAGATACCGCGCTGCTTTTCCAGCTCCATCCAGTCGGATACTGCGTGGCGCGCAGTGGCCTTGCCCTTGACGGAGCCCGCAAGCTGAATGGCCCCGCCGTAAAGCAGGAGCTTTTCGGTCAGCGTTGTTTTGCCCGCGTCGGGGTGGGAGATGATGGCGAAGGTTCTCCGCCTCTCGATTTCTTTTTTGTAGTCCGGCATAAAAACAATCATCCTTATAAAATACTTAGCAATATATTATAGCCGGTTCCCCGGCACTTGTAAAGATTTTCTTCCTCTTTTCCATTCTGGATGTTGAAACACGGCGGCGTGTGTGCTAAAATCGTCCCGGTTTATTCGATTGAAGGGGTCTTGTTCAATGCTCGGTACAATCATCAACACCCTCGCGGTACTCATCGGCGGCCTGATCGGGACGCTTTTCGGGAACAAAATCCCGGAGTCCTATTCCGCTGGCATCATGAAGGTCATGGGCTTTATCACCGCCGCCATCGGCATTCAGGGAGCTGCCGGGACAAAGAGCTTTCTTGTCGTGGTGCTCTCCCTTGTCATCGGCACGCTGATCGGCATGGCACTGCGGCTTGACGACAGGATCAACGGCGCCGGCGACTGGGCCAGGCGCAGGCTTGCCGGCACGGCTCTCGGCAAGGGCCCCTTTGGGGACGCCGTCGTCACCTGTTTTATGCTCTTCTGCATCGGCAGCATGACGATCCTCGGCTCGATCCGCGCGGGGCTTGACCACGATTACAGCATTCTCTATACCAAGAGCGTCATGGACTTCATCAGCGCCACCGCCTTTGCCTCCGCTCTTGGAGCGGGCGTCATCTTTTCCGCCGTTCCGCTGCTTTTGTTTCAGGGGCTCTTGACCTTGCTGGCCTCGCTTGCCGAGCCAGTTCTCACGCCCGAGGTGATCAATGAGATGAGCGCGGTCGGCGGGCCGATCTTCCTGGCCATGGCCTGCAATATCATCGGCCTCGGCAAGGAGCATTTCAAGGTGGGCAACATGCTGCCCGGTATTTTCCTGCCGATCCTTCTCGTGCCGCTGGCAAAGGCCGTCGGGCTGTTTTGAGAAGCCGCGCCGGAAAACGCGACATTCAATACTATTTTGTATACATAAGAGGAAAAGCCATGAACTATAAAATGTGTGTGCCCTGCCTGCTGGGACTGGAGGGCCCGATTGCGGATGAACTCAAAAGGCTGAGCATTCCGGACGTCGCTGCCGAAAACGGACGGGTCTATTTTGGCGGCTCGGACGCGGAGCTTGCCAGAGCCAACATCTGCCTGCGCATCGGCGAGCGGGTGCTGATCGAGGTGGGCAGCTTTGAGGCCAGGAGCTTTGACGCTCTTTTTGAGGGGACAAAGGCCTTGCCCTGGGAGAGCCTGATCCCCGTCGACGGCGCTTTTCCCGTCAAGGGCTACAGCCTCAATTCCCAGCTTTTCTCTGTCTCCGACTGTCAGAAGATCATCAAAAAGGCAGTTGTCGAACGGCTCAAAAGCAAGTACCGTATCGACTGGTTTCCGGAGACGGGGGCTCTCTACCAAATCCAGTTCTCCATTATGAAGGACCGCGTCTCTCTCTGCATCGACACGTCGGGCGACGGGCTTCACAAGCGCGGATACCGACCGGCGCACAACGCGGCTCCCCTGAAGGAGACCATGGCCGCCGCCATGGTGACCCTCTCCCGTTACCGGGGGCGGGACGATTTCTGCGATCCCTTCTGCGGCAGCGGCACGATCCCCATTGAAGCGGCGCTGATCGCCAAAAACCGCGCGCCCGGCCTCGACCGCGGCTTTACCGCCCAGAGCTGGAAGAGCATCCCCCGCCGTATATGGGAGGATGAACGCGAAGCGGCAAGAGCACGCGAATATCACGGTGACTACCGCATTGTGGGCTCTGATCTTGATCCGAAGGCGGTCGCCATTGCAGAGGAAAACGCGCGTCGTGCCGGCGTGGACGATGTCGTGCGCTTTGAGGTGGCGGACGCCATGCGCTTTGACCGGAAAACCGAGCGCGGCGTCATCGTCACAAATCCGCCCTACGGGGAGCGCATCATGGAAAAGCAGGAGGCCGAGACCTTGTATCGCGGCTTCGGAAGGGCGTTTTCCGAGTGCCCGAACTGGCAGCTTTATCTGCTCTCCTCCCACACGGAATTTGAACGCTGCTTCGGCCGTCAGGCGGATAAAAAGCGCAAGCTCTATAATGGCATGATCAAATGCGATCTCTATATGTATTTTAAGTGAGAAAATAGAGAAGGATAAGCGCGATGAAGCATCTGTTTATTGTCAATCCTGCCGCCGGCGGCAAGGACAAGAGCATCGCAGTACAGCGTGCAGTCCGCGCCGCGTTTGAGGGCAGGGAAGAGGACTGGGAGCTTTATGTGACCAGTGCGCCGATGGACGCACCGGAGAAGATCCGGCGGGAAGCTGAAAAAGCCGGGCATCTGCGCGTCTATGCCTGCGGGGGCGACGGCACCTTCAATGAGTGCGTATGCGGCGCGGCTCTGCTGGACAATGTGGCTGTGGCCCCATATCCCACAGGGACCGGTAATGATTTCTGCCGTATGTTCGGGGAGGAGAAGGATTTATACCGGGATCTCAACGCCCTTCTCAACGGCACAGAGCGGCCCATCGACCTCATTGACTGCAACGGGCGCTACAGCGCCAATATCTGCTCGGTCGGCATTGACGCGCGGATCGGGACGGAGGTACATCGCTACAGCGGCCTGCCCCTGATCGGCGGGACCGGCGGCTATATCGTTTCCGCGATTGTGAATGTGTTCAAGGGCATCAACCGGCCGATGCGTGTGCAGACAGGGGAGTACTGCCATTCCGGCGACTTTGCGCTGCTGTGCGCCTGCAACGGGCGCTTTTACGGCGGCGGCTTCAACCCCAGCCCGGACGCACGGCCTGATGACGGTGTCCTGGATATCTACGTGGTGCCGGGCGTCAGTCTCTTTACGCTTGCGAGATATATCGGGCCCTATGCCTCCGGCAAGGCCGACAGATATCCGAAGCACATCAAGCACCTGCGCGGCACAAGTCTCCGCATCGACTTCGATGAGGAGAACGTGATCAATGTGGACGGTGAGGCCATTTACGCCAAAAGTGTTGAAATGAAGCTGATCCCGGGCGCGCTCAGGCTGATCGTACCGGAAGGGATGCATTTTTTCGATGAGGCCGCGCACTGAGTCTCCGGTGCGGTAACAAAAAATTCAAAAACTTCCGGCGTTTTTTTCTCGGAACCCCCTTGCAAAATATGAAAAGTGTGGTATAGTATGCATCGTTAGCACTCAAGGTGTTTGAGTGCTAACGATGCTGATTTATGTAATAAATTATTGGAGGTATATAAGCATGAAACTCAAACCCTTGGCAGACAGAGTTGTTCTGAAGCAGAACAAGGCCGAAGAGCGCACCGCTTCCGGCATTTTCCTCACCTCCTCCGCACAGGAGAAGCCCGAGGTTTATGAGGTTGTCGAGGTCGGCCCCGGCGGCATGGTTGACGGCAACGAGGTCAAGATGATCGTCAAGGCCGGGCAGAGCGTTCTCGTCGGCAAGTACAGCGGCAGCAAGGTCAAGCTGGAGGATCAGGAATACACCATCGTCCGCCAGTCCGACATTCTGGCTGTTATTGAGTAATACGGAGGTTAAGATATTATGGCTAAGCAGATTATTTACGGTGAAGAAGCAAGAAAAGCGATCGAGCGCGGCGTGAACCAGCTCGCCGATACGGTGAAGATCACCCTCGGCCCCAAGGGCCGCAACGTGGTGCTGGATAAGAAATTCGGCTCTCCCCTGATCACCAATGACGGTGTTACCATCGCCAAAGAGATCGAGCTGGAGGACGCCTTTGAGAATATGGGCGCTCAGCTCATCAAGGAAGTTTCCACCAAGACCAACGATGTTGCCGGCGACGGCACCACCACCGCCACCGTTCTGGCGCAGGCCATGATCGGCGAGGGCCTCAAGAATCTGGCAGCGGGCGCCAACCCCATGGTCATGAAGAAGGGCATCCAGAAGGCCGCCGAGGCTGCCGTGGGCGCCATGAAGGCCATTTCCCAGCCCGTGTCCGGCTCCAAGGATATCGCCCGTGTCGGCACCATCTCCTCCGGGGATGAGCACATCGGCGCTCTGATCGCCGAAGCGATGGAGAAGGTCAGCCAGAACGGCGTCATCACCCTGGAAGAGAGCAAGACCGCAGAGACCTACAGCGACGTCGTTGAGGGCATGCAGTTTGACCGCGGCTACCTCTCCCCGTACATGGTCACCGACACCGACAAGATGGAAGCCGTCATTGATGACGCGCTCATTCTCATCACCGACAAGAAGATCAGCAACATCCAGGAGATCCTGCCCCTGCTCGAGCAGATCGTCAAGGCCGGCCGCAAGCTCCTGATCGTGGCTGAGGACGTAGAGGGCGAAGCCCTTGCGACCATCGTGCTCAACAAGCTGCGCGGCACCTTCACCTGCATCTGCGTCAAGGCTCCCGGCTTCGGCGACAGACGCAAGGAAATGCTGCAGGATATCGCCATCCTCACCGGCGGCCAGGTCATCTCCTCCGACGTCGGCATGGAGCTCAAGGACGCCGACATCAATATGCTGGGTCAGGCACACCAGGTCAAGGTCACCAAGGAGAATACCGTGATCGTGGACGGCGCCGGCGATTCCGCTGAGATCCGCGCCCGCGTTTCCCAGATTGAGCGTCAGCTTGAGACCACCACCTCCGACTATGACCGTGAGAAGCTGCAGGAGCGTCTTGCCAAGCTCTCCGGCGGTGTCGCCGTGATCAAGGTCGGCGCTGCCACCGAGACCGAGATGAAGGAAAAGAAGCTGCGCATCGAGGACGCCCTGAACGCTACCCGCGCCGCAGTCGCCGAGGGTATCGTCCCTGGCGGCGGCACGGCCTATGTCGTGGCTGCAAAGGCTGCCGACAAGCTCACTGCCACGCTCGAGGGTGACGAGAAGACCGGCGCTGCGCTGGTTGCAAAGGCCCTGAGAAGCCCCATCATGCAGATTGCTGCAAATGCCGGTATGGAGGGCGCCGTGATCCTGAACAATGTCTACAGCAGCAGCGAGAGCAGCTACGGCTACGATGCCGCAGGCGATCAGTACGGCGATATGCTGAAGCTCGGCATTGTTGACCCGACCAAGGTCTGCCGCAGCGCCCTGGAGAATGCCGCCTCCGTCGCTTCCATGGTTCTCACCACCGAGAGCCTGGTTGCCGATATCCCCGAGAAGAATCCTCCCATGCCCGCAGCACCCGATATGGGCGGCATGTATTAATTCGCACCCTTTCGGACAAGACAATTTAGGGCAATACCGCATAATTTGGCAAGAGCAGATCCTGAGAAAATTTGGGTTCTGATAAAGGCACTTTTTCGCAGATGTACTTAAGTAAGCGTCCAAATCTTACCTCAAGAAAAAGTGACGAAATCAGGGCACAATTTTTCCAGGAGATGCCGAAGGCGGATTGTGCGGTGTTGCCTTAAGGAAAGCTGCCTCAAGAAGGCTTGGAGGAGCAGACAGTATGCTGAATATTGTCTGCTTCTTTGTATTCAGTAAGGAAGTATCGGTATGCCGGTTTTGGATTTTTGCATGCCTTGGCCGCTTTATCTGCTCTGCGGCGGTGAAACGCCGTAGATAAAGCTTGACAAATCGGGGACTTGTGATAAAATGCGTCCGTGATATTGTGATCGGCTGTGAAGGAACGAGTCGGCGCAGGATTCTGCAGAGAGGGGCCGGATGCTGAAAGGCCCTGTGTCCAAAACCGACAGCCATTCCTGAGCTCCCCGGGATGACCGGGGCGTCTGCCCGCGTTATGGGCGCTTGAGATACGGCGCATGCCGTAATCAGGGTGGTACCGCGAATCATACCTTCGCCCCTGGACCGGGGCGGAGGTATTGTTTTTTGTCAGTTCTTTTTTTGGAGGATATATTTACATGGAAAAATACGGCGTAAATCAACTCAGAGAAATGTTTCTGAGCTTCTTTGAGACCAAAGGGCATCTGCGCCTGCCGAGCTTTTCGCTTATCCCGCAGAATGATGCAAGCCTTCTGATCATCAACTCCGGCATGGCCCCCATGAAGCCCTATTTCAAGGGGGAACAGGAGCCGCCCCGCCGCCGTGTCTGCACCTGCCAGAAGTGCATCCGCACCGGCGACATTGAAAACATCGGCAAGACGGCCCGCCACGGCACCTATTTCGAGATGCTGGGCAACTTCTCCTTCGGCGATTATTTCAAGAAGGAAGCCATTGCCTGGTGCTGGGAATTTCTGACCTCCCCCGACTGGGTGGGCATTGATCCCGACAGGCTCTATCCCTCCATCTACGTGGATGACGATGAGGCGTTTGAGATCTGGAACAAGGATATCGGCATCGCCCCCGAGCGGATCTTCCGTTTCGGCAAGGAGGACAACTTCTGGGAGCACGGCGCAGGCCCCTGCGGCCCCTGCTCGGAGGTCTACTATGATCGAGGACCGGAGTACGGCTGCGGCAAGCCGGACTGCACCGTCGGCTGCGACTGCGACCGTTACATGGAGGTCTGGAACAACGTCTTCTCCCAGTTCGATAACGACGGCAACAATAACTATACCGAGCTCAAGCAGAAGAACATCGACACCGGCATGGGGCTGGAGCGCCTTGCGGTCGTCTGCCAGGGGGTCGATTCCCTCTTTGATGTGGACACGGTCATGAACATCACCCATAAGGTGAGCGAGCTGACCGGCGCCTTCTACGGTAAAAGCCATAAGATGGATGTGTCGCTTCGCGTTATCACCGACCATATCCGCTCTGCCACCTTCATGATCTGCGACGGCATCCTGCCCTCCAACGAGGGACGCGGCTATGTCCTGCGCAGGCTGCTTCGCCGGGCGGCCCGCCACGGCAAGCTCCTTGGCGTAAATGAGCCCTTCCTTTATGAGGTCATTGACACCGTGATCCATGAGAACGAGTGCCAGTACCCGGAGCTGCGCGAGAAGCAGGAGTATATTACCCGCGTCGTCAAAACCGAGGAGGAGAACTTTGCCCGCACCATCGACGCCGGCATGAAGATCTTCGGCGAGCTGCTGGAGGCCCACAAGGCAAAAGGGGAGAGCGTCTTCTCCGGCGCTGACGCCTTCAAGCTCTATGACACCTACGGCTTCCCCATCGATCTGACCATCGAGATGTGCGAGGACGAGGGTATGGGCGTGGACGAGGCCGGCTTCAAGGCCCTGATGGAAGAGCAGCGCGTGCGCGCCCGCAAGGCCAGAGAGGCCCTGGGCGACCTTGGCTGGGCCGGCATCGAGTTCGGCAAGGAGATCCCCGACACGAAGTTTGTCGGCTACGATCAGGCGGAGACGGACGCGAAGGTTCTGGCGCTGGTCTCCGAGGATGAACTGCAGCAGGAGCTGGGCTCCGGTGCGGAGGGCATCATCGTCCTCGACAAAACCGTCCTCTATGCCGAGATGGGCGGTCAGGTCGCCGACCACGGCAAAATCGTCGCGGGCGACAGCGTCTTTGAGGTCAACAACGTCCAGAAGAACAAGGGCGGCAAATACATGCACTACGGTGTCGTCAAGTCCGGCAGCTTCTCCGTGGGCGATACGGTCACGGCCAGCTACTGTGCCGAACGCCGCCAGGCGATCGGACGCGCCCACAGCGCCACGCACCTTCTCCACAAGGCGCTGCGCGAGGTGCTGGGCGACCATGTGCACCAGGCGGGCTCTCTCGTGGAGCCGGACTTCCTCCGCTTTGACTTTACCCACTTTTCCGCCGTGACTGCCGAGCAGCTCAAAGAGGTGGAGCAGATCGTCAACAATGCCATCCTCTCCGGCTATGGCATCAACGTGAAGGAAATGCCCGTTGAAGAGGCCAGAAAGAGCGGCGCCACCGCTCTCTTCGGTGAAAAATATGGGGATGTGGTCCGCGTCGTCAACATGGGCGGCTGGAGCATCGAGCTCTGCGGCGGCACACATCTGGACAATACCGCGAAGGCCGGCGCCTTCCACATTCTTTCCGAGGGCTCCGTCGCCTCCGGCGTTCGCCGCATCGAGGCCAGCACCGGCCTTGAGACGATGAAGATCCTGAATCACGGCGTGGAGGAGCTGTCCGCTCTCGCCGCCATGTACAAGACCAGTCCCGCCGATCTGCCCCAGAAGCTCGAGCAGCAGGCCAATGAGCTGCGCGAGGCAAAGCGCCTGATCGAGCAGTACAAGGCTAAGGAATCTGCCGGCGGCGCGGATGAGATGCTCAAAAACGGCAAGGATGTAAAGGGCCTGCGCGTGGTGACGTGCTCCAGAGAGGGCTGCGACGCCAATACCCTGCGCCAGCTTGGCGACGTGCTGCGCGACAAATGCAGCAATGTGGTCGCGGTCGTGGCCTCTTCCAACGGCGACAAGATCACCTTCCAGTGTGTCTGCGGCAAGGATGCTGTGGCAAAGGGGATCAAGGCCGGTGATATTATCCGCAGCATCACCGCCATTGCCGGCGGCAAGGGCGGCGGCAAGCCGGATTCCGCCATGGGCGGCGGCAATGACGTCTCGAAGCTCCAGGCTGCGCTGAACGCCGTGGAGAGCTTTGTCGATGAGAAAATCTGACAGGAGGATCATAAAAATGGACAACTGCCTTTTCTGCAAAATCATCGCCGGGGACATTCCCAGCACCAAGGTTTATGAGGACGAGTATGTCTTCGCCTTCCGGGATATCAATCCCGTAGCGCCCGTTCACGTCCTGGTGGTTCCCAAGCAGCATATCCCCTGCGCCGATGCCGTGGACAGCAGCAATTCTCTTTATGTTGCCAAGTGCTTTGAGGCCATTGCAAAGATCGCAAAGGCCGAAGGCCTTGAAAATGGCTACCGTGTCATCAATAACTGTGGTGAAGACGGCGGTCAGACCGTGATGCATCTGCATTTTCATCTGATCGGCGGCACGGATCTCGGCATAGCAATCCGTTAAGAAAACCAATGGGCCGGTATTGCAATCCATACCGGCCCCGTTTTGTGAGGGAAGTCTATGAGGAAGCTCGCGACGGCGGCGCTGGCCTTTTCCGCCGCTGTGTTCCTCGCAAATTATGTTTTACCGGCAGGGTGGCTGATCGTGCCTGCGGTCCTTTCCGCAGTTTTCGGCGCCGCCCTTGCGCTGCTTCACCGAAAGTGGCTGCGGCCGGCCGCGGTTGCGCTGGTGTTTTTCTCTCTCGGATTGCTGGAGTATTCCGTCTACAAAAGTCTCACAATAGACCGCGCGCAGGAATACGCCGGGCAGACGCGGGAGATCTGCGGCACGGTGCTGGATTACCCGGAGGAATACAGCGGCTACTGCCGCCTGCACATCCGCATCCGATCGGAGGATCTGCCGCACTTCAAGGCGATCGTATACGATAACCATAAGGCCTTCCTGAATGCGGAGCCGGGACAGACGATCAGCTTTACCGGCAAAATCACCCCGGCGGATACGCTCTACGGGAAAGCCTGTGATAATTATCACACCAACGGCTATTACCTCAAGCTCAGCGTCAAGGGGGAGGAGGAAATCCGCGATGCCGGCTTCTCGGCTGCGAGTCTGCCGCAGCGGCTGCATCGTTTTCTCTGCTCCCGTGTGGAGCTTATCTTTCCGCAGGACAGCCGCACCTTCATAAAAGCCCTGATGCTTGGCGACAAGCAGGACTTTTATGATGACGACGCGTTATATGTGGCCATGAGCCGCTCCGGACTCATGCATGTGGTGGCGGTCTCCGGCCTGCACATTTCCTTCCTGGTTGGCTTTCTCGGGCTCCTGCTCGGAAACGGCCGACGCAGCGCATGGATCAGCATTGTTCTGATCTGGTGCTTTGTGCTGGTGACGGGGGTCAGCAAGTCCGCGGTCCGCGCGGGCTTCATGCAGACCCTCCTGCTGCTCGCGCCGGTACTGCGGCGGGAAAATGATCCGCTTACGTCCCTTTCGGCGGTGCTGGCGCTGCTCCTGGCTGCCTGTCCCTTTGCGGCCGGAAGCGTGAGTCTGCAGATGAGCTTTTCTGCCATGGCGGGAATCATCTGCTTTTCGGAACCGATCCTTGCATGGCTCCTCAGGCCGCTGCCGGAAAAGCTTCATTACGGTCCGATCCGGACGCTCCTCGGGGTAATTGCAGGCTCGCTGAGCGTCATGGTCTTTACAACGCCGATCACGGCCCTGCATTTTTCCTATGTGCCTTTACTCGCGGTGCTGAGCAATGTCGCCTGCCTGTGGACGGTCAGCCTTTGCTTCTGCATGGCCTGGGCGGCCTGCGCTCTCTCGGTAATACCGGCGCTCGGGTCAGCGGCGGCGTGGCTCTGTGCCTGGCCGGCGCGCTATATCCTCTTTTGCGCGGGGAAGGTCGCAGCTTTGCCCCATGCCGTCCTGTATATGAAAACCGAGGGCGCGCTTGTCTGGATGCTGACAAGCTATGCGCTCCTGCTGCTGGGCGTGCTGCTGCGAAGGCACCGCTATGTCAGAATCCTGCTGCCGGCCTCGCTCTCGCTCGCGCTGCTGGTCGGCGTCATCCTGCGCACAGAGAGGCTGTACCGGCAGACGGACTGCATCAGCGTCCTGAACGTCGGACAGGGACAGTGTATCACAGCCTTCGCCGGGGATGAAACCGCGGTGATCGACTGCGGCAATGTCTACAGCACGGAGCATGCCGGGAGCGTTGCCGGAGAATATCTCCTGGGCTGCGGGCGCAGGAGCGTTGAAATCTTCGTTCTGACGCATATGGATGAGGATCATGTCGACGGCGCTGTCCGGCTGATGGAAATGGTGCCGGTGAACACGCTGATCCTTCCTGCGGTAGAAGAGGAGGATAACGGCTGTCAAAGCGCCATTCTGGCGTGTGCCGCCCGGCACGGGACAGAGGTTCGGGCTTTGAAAAACAATGCCGAGGCCTCCTGCGGCAGACTGAAGATGCGGCTATACAGGCTGTCAGATTCCGGCGACAGGAACGAAAGCGGGCTGATGGCAAGCCTCTGCGTTGGTGAGACCAAGCTTCTTGTAACGGCGGACGCATCGAAAAAGCTGGAGCGTAAGCTCGTGCAGCAGGAGGATTTGAGCGGTACGGATATCCTGGTTGTGGGTCACCACGGCTCCAAATATGCAAGCGCGCCCGAGCTCCTGGAGGAAGCCGGCGGCCGCCTTGCGGTGATCAGTGTCGGGTATAACAACTACGGCCATCCGGCGCAGGAAACGCTGGACGCGCTGCGGGAGCATGGCTATCAAGTCATGCGAACGGATGAAGACGGAACGGTGGAAATCCGTTTGGAGAAGAACAATGGCTAAGAAAGCTGGGAAAAACGAAGAAGCCTTCAACTATGCTTCTGAGCTTCGCTCACTCAAGGAGCTGGGGCCGGAGCGGCTTTATCTGCTCTGGGGCCCGGAGGACTATCTGCGGGAGCAGTATCTGCAGCAGCTGAAAAAAAGATGCCTCCCGGAAGGGGAGGACGATTTCAGCTATAAGCGGATTGACGGACCCGCGCTGGACCCGGTGAAGCTCCGCCAGGCGGTGGACGCCATGCCCTTCATGACAGAGCGGACCTTTGTGGAGCTGCGCGATGTGGATATCAACCGCCTGTCAGATCCGGAGGCCTGCGCAAAGCTCCTGTCCGATCTTCCGGACTACTGCACGGTGGCTTTCGTGCAGAACGCCGAGTTTGAGCCGGACGGCAGGCTTCGCTTTGTCAAGACCCTGCGTTCCGAGGGACGGGAACTCAAATTCACCCGCCAGTCCCAGGGCATGCTGACAGACTGGATCGTGCGCCGCTTTGCCGCAGCAGGGAAGAGCGTCGATCTTGCGGCGGCTCAACGGCTGATTTTTATCAGCGGCGACCTTATGAGCAGGCTGATCCCGGAAATTGAAAAGATCGCGGCCTATGCCAAAGGCGACAAAGTGACGCCGGAGGACGTGGAGGCTGTGGCCAATCATATTCCGGAGGCTGTGGTCTTTGAGATGACAGAGCTTATCGCCCGGAAGAAGAACAATTCCGCCATGGAGGTTCTGGCGGAACTGCTCGCGGATAAGAATAACGAGCCGATCATGATCCTGGCTGTCCTCGGAAAACAGATGCGCCAGCTCTATGCGGCAAGGCTCGCGGTGGAAAAGGATCTCGGCGCCAGATATGTCATGGATGTATGCGCCATGAAGTATGATTACATTGCCAATAAGCTGATCGCTGCGGCCAGGGGCTTCACCCTGCCGCAGCTGAAGCGGGCGGTGGAGCTCTGCGCCGAAACGGACTATCGCATGAAGAGCAGCGGCGCGGATGCACGGGAGCTCCTGAAAGAAACCGTGCTGCGTATTGCGGCGGGGGAAGAGCATGCGCCGGATTAAGGAAGTCATTGTCGTCGAGGGGCGCTATGATAAGAACACCCTCAGCCAGGTCGTGGATGCGGTGATTCTGGAGACCTCCGGCTTCGGCATCTTTCATGATGCGCAGAAGCGCCGCCTTCTCCAGACGCTGGCAGAGACACGGGGACTCATCGTACTCACGGATTCTGATGGAGCGGGATTTATGATCCGCAACCACATCCGGGGCTGCGTCGATCCCAGGCTGGTAAAGCATGCCTACATCCCCGATATCAAAGGAAAAGAGAGACGAAAAGCAGCCCCGTCCAGAGAAGGGAAGCTCGGAGTGGAGGGCATGCGGCCTGAAATCCTGCTGGAAGCCCTGCGCCGTGCGGGCGCGACCTTCGACGATCAGCCTGCTGACATGCCGTCCGGCCGGATCGGGAAGGCGGATCTTTACGCCCGGGGCCTCAGCGGAAAAGAGGGGAGTGCCGAGCGCCGAAAGGCTGTGCAGCGTCGGCTCGATCTGCCGGAGCATATGAGCGCGGATGCGCTGCTGGACGTTCTCAACGCCCTGATGGACAGGGAGGAGTTTTACCGTCTCGAGCTTTGAACGTCCTCGATACAGACCGAGAAGATGGCGCCGATCATCAGCAGAGCCTCTCCTGTTTCATACAGGCTCATCGCTGTCATGTACTGGGTATAGCCCTCCGACATGCTGCCGCCCCAGCTCAGCAGGAGCATAAAGGCGCCCAGCAGCAGGAAGGCTGTAAGCTTTATGGAAGAGATAAATATGTACCAGGCATCAGGACACATGTTGAGCATGCGGATTACGGTTTTCCTGAGTTTCATGCAAACCACCTCGCACCGATTATAACGGGGGAGGACGCTTGTCACAATGCAAAATGTTTTCCAGCAACGCAGGCTGCTCCAGAATGTAAAGATTGATTGAATAATTTTTATCAAAAATGTGAATTTGACCTTGTGCGAAAAAAAATTATGTGATATATTAAAGGAGTTTTCGAGAATTTCATGTGTTCTCGGAAATGAATGGAGGATGTGAGAGCGGTTTTACGGGGGTCAAAGCCGCCGGAAGACTGCTTTTGTATCCAAGAACGATAAGGAGGAAAACATGAAAAAGATTGTTGCGCTTCTGCTCGCGCTCACCCTGGTGTTCGCGCTTGCCGCATGCGGCAAGAAGGCTGAACCCGCCGCCACTGAGACTCCTGCACCCGCAGAGTCCAAGCCCCATATCGGCATCATCACCGGCTCCGTCTCCCAGTCTGAGGACGACCGCCGCGGCGCCGAGGCTTTCCAGGCCAAGTATGGCGAGGATATGGTCAAGCTGGCCATCTACCCCGACAACTTTACCGAGGAGCTTGAGACGACCATCCAGACCATCGTCAACATGGCCGATGACCCTGACATGAAGGCCATCATTGTCAACCAGGCTGTCCCCGGCACCACCGAGGCTTTCCGCCAGATCAAGGAGAAGAACCCTGACATCATCTGCATCGCCGGTGAGTCTCATGAGGACCTGCCCGAGATCGGCTCCGCTGCTGACCTTGTCGTCAACAACGACTTCGTTGCCCGCGGCTACCTGATGATCCGCACCGCCCATGAGATGGGCTGCGACACCTTTGTGCACATCTCCTTCCCGCGCCACATGTCTTACGAGACCATGAGCCGCCGCGTGGCCATCATGAAGGCCGCCTGCGAGGAGTTTGGCATGAAGTTTGTTCTTGAGACCGCTCCCGACCCCACCACCGACGTTGGTGTTGCCGGCGCACAGGCTTACATTCTTGAGCATGTCCCCCAGTGGGTCGAGCAGTACGGTGAGCATGCCGCTTACTTCTGCACCAACGACGCCCACACCGAGCCTCTGCTCAAGCAGCTGCTCGAGTACGGCGGATGCTTCGTCGAGGCTGACCTGCCCTCTCCCACCATGGGCTATCCCGGCGCTCTGGGCATTGACCTGACCGCTGAGGCCGGCGACTATGCCAAGATCCTTGCGAAGGTCGAATCCGCCATCTCCGAGAAGGGCGGCGCCGGCCGCTTCGGCACCTGGGCTTACTCTTACGGCTACACGGTTTCCGCCGGCCTTGCCCAGCATGCGCTCAACGTCATCAACGGCGAGAGCAAGCTCCTGGAGATCGACGACATCTCCAAGGCCTATGCTGAGTTCTCCCCCGGCGCTGAGTGGAACGGCTCCAACTACACCAATGCGGAGACCGGCGTGAAGGCTGAAAACACCTTCCTGATCTATCAGGATACCTACATCATGGGTAATCCGGGCCACTACATGGGCTCCACCTCTGTTGAGGTTCCCGAGAAGTACTTCACCATCAAGTAATTTCCCAAGGCTCCAAAAACAGAAAACCAAGGGGGGAGGGGGCGGCGCTCCCTCCCCCTGTTAATTGATTAGGTGGGTAACAGATATGGCAAATAACAACGCTCCGCTTCTGGAAATGCGGAATATCAAAAAGGCCTTCTTCGGCAATCAGGTGCTGACGGATATCAACCTCAGCCTGGCCGAGGGCGAGGTCCTGGGGCTCTGCGGCGAAAACGGCGCAGGAAAGAGCACCCTCATGAAGATTCTCTTTGGCATGGACGTGATCCGCGACACCGGCGGTTATGAAGGCGATATTCTCATAAACGGCGAGAAGGTCACCTTCAACACGCCCTTTGACGCACTTGCTGCCGGCATCGGCATGGTGCATCAGGAGTTCTCCCTGATTCCCGGCTTTACTGCCACGGAGAATATCCTCCTTAACCGCGAACCGAAAAAGAAAAATGTTATCTCCGAGGTCTTCGGAGACAGACTTGATACGCTGAATTATCATGTGATGACCGAACGCGCGGAGGCCGCCATCGACAAGATGGGCTTCCGTATCGACAAGGATATGGTCATCAGCGAAATGCCTGTCGGACATAAGCAGTTTACGGAGATTGCACGTGAGCTCAGCAAGGATCAGCTCAAGATCCTGATCCTGGACGAGCCGACCGCGGTGCTTACCGAAAAGGAGGCGGAAGCTCTGCTTGCCTCCATTCGCTCCATGTCGGAAAAGGGCATCGCCGTCATCTTCATCACCCACAGACTGCATGAGATCCTGGCAGTCTGCGACAGAGTTGTGGTTATGCGCGACGGTTACGTCGTTTCAGACGAACCCGCAGCAGAGACCACCGTAAATGAGATTTCAAGTCGGATGGTTGGCAGAGCCGTTGAAACGACTGCCAAATCTGATATACGCGATAAGTCGGACGCAAAAACCATCATGTCCATCAAACGCCTCTGGGTGGATATGCCGGGCGAGATCGTACGGGACGTCAGCCTTGATATCAAGGAGGGCGAGATCCTGGGCATCGGCGGCCTGGCCGGCCAGGGCAAGCTGGGCATTCCCAACGGCATCATGGGTTTGTATGAGGCTGGCGGCAGCGTGGAGTTTGACGGGGCAAAGATCCCGCTCAACAGCCCCAGAAAGTGCCTGGACGCGTCCCTTGCCTTCGTGTCGGAGGATCGGCGCGGCGTGGGCCTGCTGCTGGATGAGACGCTGGAGTGGAACGTGGCCTTCCCGGCCATGCAGGTACAGAACAAATTCCTGAAGAATTACCTGGGCGGTTTTGTCAAGTGGCGCGATGAAAAGTCGATCCGTGAGGTGACCGAGCGCTATATCGACGAGCTTGCCATCAAATGCACCGGCTCCAAGCAGAAGGCGAAGGAGCTCTCCGGCGGCAACCAGCAGAAGGTATGTCTTGCCAAAGCCTTTGCGCTCGAGCCCAAATTCCTCTTTGTGTCAGAGCCGACCCGCGGCATAGACGTGGGCGCCAAATCCCTGGTGCTCGAGGCGCTCAGAAAGTTCAACAGGGAGAGCGGCGTCACCGTTGTCATGATCTCCTCGGAGCTGGAAGAGCTCCGCTCGATCTGTGATCGCATCGCCATCATTTCCGGCGGCAAGGTTGCCGGCATCCTCCCGGCCTCAAAGCCTTCGGAGGAGTTTGGCATGCTGATGGTCAGTATGGTAAAGTGAGGAGGGCAGCATGAACGAAACATTAGACAAAACCAATATGACGCTGCGTGACAGGCTCAAGGCCTTTGTTGACGCCTTCGGCCTGCCGAGACTTATCATTGCAGCCTTCCTGCTGATGCTGTATATTGCGGCCCCCATTGTCGGCGCAGGCTTCTGGATGCAGATCAGCAACACCATCAACCGCTTCAGCTGGAATGCCGTCATGGTGCTTGCCATGGTGCCGATGATCCACTCCGGCTGCGGCCTGAACTTCGGGCTTCCGCTCGGTATTATCTCCGGCCTTTTGGGCGCTACGCTTTCCATCGAGCTTGGCTTTACCGGGCCGTTGAGCTTTCTCATGGCGATCCTCATTGCCACTCCCTTTGCCATCGTTCTCGGCGCGCTCTACGGCTGGCTTCTCAACAAGATCAAGGGCGGCGAGATGATGATCGCAACTTATGTCGGCTTCTCGTCCGTGTCCTTCATGTGCATGATGTGGCTTCTGCTGCCCTACCACAGCCCGACGATGGTCTGGGGCTTCTCCGGCAAGGGCCTGAGGACCACGATCTCGCTGGAAGGCTTTTATGACAAGGTGCTTGCGAACTTCCTGCAGATCAATATCGGCAGCCTCTCCATCCCCACGGGCACGCTCCTGTTCTTTGCGGTGCTGGCCTTCGGCATGTGGGCTTTCCTGCACACCAAGACCGGCACGGCCATGACGGCTGTGGGCTCCAACCCCACCTTTGCCAAGGCTGCCGGCGTCAATGTGGATAAAATGCGCATGCTTTCCGTTGTTCTCTCCACCTGGCTTGCCGCCATCGGCATTCTGGTCTATGAGCAGGGCTTCGGCTTTATCCAGCTCTATATGGCGCCCTTCTATATGGCGCTGCCCGCTGTTTCCGCCATTTTGATCGGCGGCGCGTCCGTCAACAAGGCGTCGATTGCAAACGTCATTATCGGCACCTTCCTCTTTCAGGGTATTGTCACCATGACGCCCACCGTTATGAACAACATGATCCACATGGATATGAGCGAGGTTATCCGTGTCGTGGCTTCCCAGGGCATGATCCTCTATGCGCTGACAAGGAAAACGGAGGCGACGAAATGAAAAACAAGATTACTGCCGGCAAAATTCTCTCCTTCGTTCGCGACAACAGTGTGCCCCTCATGTTCGTGCTGATCTGCGCGGTCTGCATTCCGATCTCCGGCTTCTCCTGGGGCTATCTGATCAACGAGATCGTGACCCGTATGGGCCGCAACATATTCCTGATCCTTGCTCTGCTGATCCCCATCATGTCCGGTATGGGCCTGAACTTCGGCATGACCCTCGGCGCCATGGCAGGAGAGATCGCCCTGATCCTGGTCTCCGACTGGCAGATCTGGGGTATTCCCGGCGTGGTGCTGGCCATGATCATTTCCATCCCCATCTCCGTGCTTCTTGGCGCGTTCTGCGGCAAGATCCTGAACATGGCCAAGGGCCGCGAAATGATCACGAGCTATATTATCAGCTTCTTCATGAACGGTATCTATCAGCTGATCGTGCTGTATATGATGGGCTCCATCATCCCGATCAAGCATTTTTCCATCAAGCTGCCCCGCGGCTACGGTATCCGCAACACGGTGTCCCTGCTGAATATGCGCCAGTGCCTGGATAATCTGCTGGCCGTGCGTGTCAGCGGCGTGAAGATCCCGGTACTGACCTTTCTCATCATCGGGGTGCTGTGCCTTTTCATCGTGTGGTTCCGTAAGACCAAGCTCGGTCAGGATATGCGCGCTGTCGGCCAGGACATGAATGTTGCCCGCGACGCCGGTATCAATGTCGAGCGCACCCGCATCATTTCCATCGTCATGTCCACGGTGCTGGCAGGCTTCGGAATGGTTATCTATCTCCAGAATATGGGCAATATCGCCACCTACAGCTCCCATTCGCAGATCGGCATGTTCTGCATCGCGGCTCTGCTGGTCGGCGGCGCCAGTGTGGACAAGGCTTCCATCGGCAATGTTTTCCTCGGCGTTATCCTGTTCCACACCATGTTTATTGTCGCCCCCAAGGCGGGCGCTGAGATCACGGGCGACTCCATGATCGGCGAGTATTTCCGTGTCTTTGTCTCCTATGCCGTTATCACCGTGGCGCTCATTATGTATGAGACCAAGAAACGCAAGCACAAGAGCCAGAATGCACAGCAGCTGCAGCTTGCACAGGAGGAGGCCGATAAGCATGAATAAGAGAAGGCTCCTTTTCCGGGTCGGCGCCGTTGCGATCCTGCTTGCCATTGCGGCCTGCATGATGGTCATCGGCCGGGGACATACGGTCTATGTCGACAACAAGACCCTGGAGTATAACGGCGAGAGCTACAAGGCGCCCTATCGCGTCAACGTCTATGTGAAGGGCGAGCAGATCGCAAGGCTTGCCGCGCGTGAACGCGGTATGACCACCAACATCGGTCAGAGATTCAGGATGACGCTCGGTGTGATCGAAGAAAAGGGCGGCGACGAAAAGATGGTCGACGTGTCTCTGAAGCTTCCCTACAGCATGGACGGCATCATTCTGAACGTACCCGGTTACCTGGCGAATCTGCCTCAGGAGGCCTGGCTGAGTGAGTTTGTCTCCACGCCAACCGAGGCGGAGATGCAGGATGAAGAGATTCCCAGCGAAGAGGAAGACCTCCTCGCCGGCGAGTTCTGATCGCTCAAAAAGCACAACAGCCCATGCCATGGCATGGGCTGTCTTTACAGGAGGAAAAAATGGCAGTATTGCAAGGCTTGAAGCCCGAAAAGGTTTTTGAATATTTTGAAATGCTCTGCTCAGTGCCGCATGGCTCCGGCAACACAAAACAGATCAGCGATCTGTGCGTCAGGTTTGCACAGGAGCGTGGGCTGCGCTGCAAGCAGGATGAGATGAATAATGTCATCATCTGGAAGGACGCGACCCCCGGCTATGAGAATGCCGAGCCGCTGATTCTGCAGGGGCATATCGACATGGTCTGCGCCTCAGAGCCGGACTGCGGCATCGACATGGAGACCGATGGACTGCGGCTTGTGGTTGACGGAGACTGGGTCAAGGCATATAAGACAAGCCTCGGCGCGGACAACGGCATCGGCGTTGCCATCACGATGGCTCTGCTCGACGACGATACCCTCAGGCACCCCCGGCTGGAGGCAGTTTTTACAACCGATGAGGAGACCGGCATGTTCGGCGCGGACAGCGTGGATCTCTCCGTGCTGGAGGGGCGCAATCTCATCAACCTCGACTCCGAGGAGGAGGGGTATCTGACTGTCAGCTGTGCCGGCGGCGTACGCGTGGATGCTTTCTTTCAGGCCGACTGGGAAAAAGCGCCCGACGGCTGGCGCTTTTTTGAGGTCGTGATCGACGGCCTCAAGGGCGGACACTCCGGCGCGGAGATCGACAAGGGCCGTGCCAGCGCAACCCAGCTCATGGGCCGCTTCCTTTACCGGGCGGAAAAGGAGACGGGTCTTCGCATCGCCTCCATGGAGGGCGGCACGTTCACCAATGTCATTCCGCTGTTCTGCCGCTCCGTCGTGGCTGTCCCCGCAGAGAAGGCGGGCTGTTTTGAAGCAATGTGCAAGGCGGATGAGGAGATGTTTCGCAACGAATATGCAACACCCGATCCGGGCCTGCGCATGAGATGCGCAGATGCCGAGATGGCAGAGAAGGTGTTCTCTGCGGTAAGAACAAAGGCTCTGCTCGGCATGCTGCTGCTTGCCCCCTATGGCGTGGAGGCAATGAGCATGGATATCCCCGGCCTGGTGCAGACCTCCATGAACCTCGGCGTCATCAAAACGGAAGAAGAGGGGATCGGCCTTTATTTCAGCCTTCGCTCCTCCATCGGCAGTCAGAAGGAGATGCTGGCAGAGCGCCTGCAGGCTCTCTGCACGCTCTTCGAGGCCTCCTTCTCCACCCATGATCCCTATCCTGCCTGGTCCTTCAAAAAGGAATCCCGTCTGCGCGACGCCATGAGCGCCGCCTGCACGAAAATTCTGGGCAGAGAGCCTGGCATCACTGCCACGCACGGCGGGCTTGAATGCGGCCTGTTCATGGAAAAGCGGCCGGACTTTGACTGCGTCTCGCTCGGTCCCGACCTGCGCGAGGTGCACTCTGTGCGTGAGCGTTTAAGCATCAGCTCCACAGAACGTCTGTACAACATCATGCGCAGCTTTATCGAAAACTGGAAATAAACCACGACGGGAGTTGTCTCAAAATACAACAGCTCCTGTGTTGGGATGAATGTCGTAGGGGCCGACGGCCCAGGCCGGCCTCTCTTGACAACAGGCCGCCGGTTATTTGACCGGTGGCCTGTTGTCAATTCACCTTCTGCCCTCTTTTCGGCGGGTCAATCTGGGGATCTACCCCTACGCTTTTGCGGCCATATCCGTTTTGAGTTCATATCCTGCGCCGCGCCCGCATATCCTTGCCGGGGAGGGGAGCGGATGGACAAACGGCATTTTTTCCTGAGCTTTACGGCGGTCTATCTGACAGCCTGCCTGTATTACCGTGCGGCCCTGACCCTGCTGCCCGCGGCGCTGCTTCCGATCGCGGTGCATGAGCTTTCGCATATTCTGGCACTGCGTCTGCTGGGACAGAAGATCACCGGCCTTACGGCAGACGCGCGGGGACTCTGCATACGCTATCACGGAAGCTGCTCCGACGCGGGACACGTCCTCGCCGCGCTTGCCGGGCCTCTCGGCGGCGCGCTCTATGCCCTTGTCGGATTCACAGACATTGCGTGTCTCAGGCAAAGCGCGGCGCTGAGTATTCTGCTGACGGCCTTCAACCTCCTGCCGCTGCTGCCGCTGGACGGGGGACGGGTGTTCAGCATACTGTGCGCCATGACGCTCGGCGAAGAGCGCGGTGCGCGGCTCTATCACGGCGTCAGCACGGTATGTCTCACGCTCCTGCTCACGGGCGGGGTGTATCTCGCCATATGGAAAAAGAGTACGGCTCTGCTCGCCGCCGCGATCTGGCTGCTGCTTTTTCAAAATGAAGAGGAAGCACTTGTAAAAAGCCGGGAAATCATTTAGAATAGCCCCAAACCGACTGGGGAGAGAAATATGGACAAGAGACTGGAACGTATCCTGCCCCGCGTGCAGAAGCCTGCGCGCTATACGGGCGGAGAGTATAATCAGATCATCAAGGATAAAGAGAAGGCGGAGCTGCGTGTCGCCTTCTGTTTTCCGGATACCTATGAGATCGGCATGTCAAATCTCGGCATGAGCATCCTGTACCACACCATGAACAGTCTGGACTTTGTCTGGTGCGAGCGCGTGTTTGCTCCCTGGGGGGACATGTATGCGGAGATGAAGAAAGCCGGCATCCCGCTCTACGCGCTGGAGAGCGGAGACAGCCTCGATCGGTTTGACGCGCTGGCCTTTTCCATCGGCTATGAGATGGCCTATACCACCGTGCTGGATATGATCGACCAGGCGGGACTGCCGCTTCGCTCTGCCGAAAGGCAATCCCTTCTGCCGCTGGTTTTCGCGGGCGGCTCCGCGGCAGTGAATGCCGAACCGATGGCGGAGTTCATTGACCTCTTCGTCATCGGCGAGGGGGAGGAGATGAATAATGACCTGCTCACGCTTTTGAACCAGGCAAAGCTTGAAAACTGGTCCAAGCGGGACTTCCTGCGAAAAGCCGCGCAGATCGGCGGCGTATATGTGCCCTCTCTCTACAGCGTTTCATATAACGAAGACGGGACCGTCGCTTCGATCACGGCGGAGGAGGGCGCGCCGGAGCGCGTTACCAAGCGTGTAATTGTGGATCTGGACAAGGCCCCCTATCCCACCAGGCCCATCGTCCCGTCTACCGAGGTCGTGCATGACCGGGTGAATCTCGAGCTTTTTCGCGGCTGTGTGCGCGGCTGCCGCTTCTGCCAGGCGGGCTATATCTATCGCCCCATCCGCGCCAAGAAGCCGGAGACCCTGATCCGGCAGGGGATCGAGGCGTTGAAAAACACCGGCCATGAGGATGTGACGCTCCTGTCCCTCTCCACCAGCGATTACCGCCCGCTGCCCGGCCTGTGCGACGGGCTGCTGGACTACTGCGAAAGCCGCAGCATCGGCCTGTCGCTGCCCTCCCTGCGGGCTGACAATTTCTCCATGGAGATCATGGAAAAGCTCCAGAAGGTGAGGAAAAGCGGCCTGACCTTTGCGGTCGAAGGCGGCAGCCAGCGCCTGCGTGACGCCGTCAATAAAAATGTCACGGAGGAGGATCTGCTCAACACCTGCGCCATTGCCTTCGCGGGCGGGTGGAATACGGTCAAGCTCTATTACATGCTCGGCCTGCCCACGGAGACGGATGAGGACATCATCGGCATTGCGGATATGGCGGGGCGCATCCTCCACTGCTGGCGGGAAAACGCGAAAAACAAAAACCGGGGCGTGAAGATCACGGTCTCCACCTCCTGCTTTATTCCCAAGCCCCACAGTCCCTTCCAGTGGGAGGCACAGATCAGCAAAGAGGAATATCTCCGGCGGGTCAATCTCCTGCGCAGCAGCATCAATTCCCGCAACGTGGTCTATAACTGGCATGACGCGGACACCAGTGTTGTGGAGGCTGTGCTCTCCCGCGGGGACAGGCGTCTTGCGCCGGTACTGGAGGAGGTCTGGAGAGACGGCGGCAGGCTGGAGGCCTGGACCGATTATTTCAGCTTTGATCGCTGGATGCGGGCCCTCGAAAAGCACGGCCTTTCGCCTGCCTTCTATGCCGAGCGGGAGCGCAGCACCGAGGAGATCCTGCCCTGGGACATGATTGACGTCGGCGTTCGCAAGGAGCATCTCAGGCGGGAGCGGGAAAAATGCTACAGCTCCACACTCTCGCCGGACTGCCGGCGCCAGTGCTCCGCCTGCGGAGCGCTGAAGCTCATGGAAGGAGGCAGGTGCGATGGATAAGCTGCGCCTTCGCTTTGAAAAAACCGGACGGGCAGTCTATATCTCCCATCTGGATCTGATGCACACCATGCAGCGGGCATTTTCGCGCGCGGAATACGAGCTCAAGTATTCTGAGGGCTTCAATCCTCACCCGCAGATCTCCATTGCGCTGCCGCTTTCGGTCGGTGTTGAGAGCTTCTGCGAGATCATGGACTTTCGCCTCAGGGGGGACGCGGACCTCCGCGAGCTGCCCGCAAGGCTCACGGCCGTGATGCCTGAGGGCATCCGGGTCACAGACTGCTATGAGCAGGTGAACAAAACGGCGCTGCTCAAGTTCCTGGAGATCCGCGGCGCGTTCGAATATGATGACAGACCGCTTGCCGATATGGCGGAAAAGCTGAACCGCTTCTATTCACAGGAGGCGATCGTGATCGAAAAGAAGACCAAGCGCGGCCAGGGACAGAGCGATATTCGCCCGGCCATTCGGGAGATACGCTTTGCGGCAGGGGAGAAGACGGTCGAGCTCCGCGCTGTCATCTCCGCTCAGGAGCCGACCCTGAACCCTGCTCTGCTGGCAGACGCCCTCCGACAGCTTGAGCCAGGAATCGCGCCGGATTTTGCCCGCTTTACAAGAATTGAAAATTATCTGGAGAATATGGAGATTTTTCGGTAAAAACCCCTTGCATTGTGCCTGAATGTATGGTAATATACTATAGCTTGCGCAGGGAGAACCTGTGCAGCCGCGAATAAGGCGGTCCGCTGTCAAGGCTGCGTCCCTCTGATAAGAACGTCTATATAAAGGAAGGATCATACAATGGATCTGATTAAAATTCTCTCCGAGCAGTACACCAAGGATGAACTGCCCGAAATGAACGTGGGCGATACCGTCCGTGTTCTCGTCCGTGTCAAGGAAGGCAACCGCGAGCGCACCCAGGCTTTCGAGGGCACCATCATTGCCAAGAAGCATGGCGGCATCAATGAGACCATCACCGTCCGCCGCATCTCCTACGGTGTCGGCTGTGAGAAGGTCTTCCCCGTGCACTCTCCCTCCATCGTCTCTGTCACCACCGTCCGCAAGGGCAAGGTTCGCAGAGCGAAGCTGTACTACCTGCGTGACCGCGTGGGCAAGGCGGCCAAGGTCAAGGAGCGCCTGTAAGACAGATATGCAAAAAAGGCATCTTCCTGCGGGAAGGTGCCTTTTTTGCGGCATAACAAATCCGCCTTTACAGAATACGGTATTTGCGATACAATATAAAATGTATCGGCATATTGGCTCATGCGGGTGCGGCGTTGGACCGGCAGTCAGCAGGGAAGGACAGGGAGCATGAAAAGAATTGCCTTTTTTCAGGACAATCTGGATGTTGGCGGGATTCAGAAATCCATTATCAATCTCCTGATGAACTTTGATTATCGGGATTATCAGGTGGATCTGTATCTGTCTGATGAGAAATGCTTCTGGGATGCCGATTTCCCGAAGGAATTGAACATCAAATATCTGAGGCGTATCCCGCGTCTTTATTCTTTTATCCCCTTTGACCTTGCGCGCAGGATGGTCACGCTTGATTTTTCCGATGTGACAGAGCCCTATGATGTCGCCATTGACTTTAATTCCTATCAGTTTTCCTGCGCTCTCGGCGCCCTGACCGTTCCCGCGAAGCGCAGGGTTATGTGGATTCACAACAATGTAAATGTCAAGCTGGAAAACGAGTGGAAATATCGTGTGCTCTGGAATAACTTCAAGGATAAATTCAAGTATTACGATGAATTTGTAGGCGTATCCAAGGGGGTGATCGAGCCCTTTATGGAATGCAGCGGGATGTATGATAAAAAGTTTACCGTCATCCAGAATACGATCGACACCCGCGAAATCTATGAGAAAGCGGCAGAGCCCTGTGATTTTGAGGTGGATCCTTCAAAACTGAATTTTGTCGCGGTCGGCAGGCTCTGCCACCAGAAGGCCTATGACATCATGCTCGACGAGTTCAGCAGGGTGGTCTCGGTGCGGGAGGATGTGCATCTGTACATCATCGGCGACGGGGATAAACGATTGTCTCTGGAGTATCAGC
Organism: Oscillospiraceae bacterium; assembly: GCA_902790375.1. GTDB lineage: Bacteria > Bacillota > Clostridia > Oscillospirales > Oscillospiraceae > Limivicinus. The sequence goes on from CADARY010000014.1 coordinate 117,485, forward strand.
GGGACAGCCTGGGCCTGACAGATTTCGTGACATTTCTGGGGCAGAAAAAGAACCCCTTTGTTTATATGGACAAGATGGATGCCTTTCTTTCCACCTCCCGGTATGAGGGGCAGCCGCTCAACGTGATGGAGGCCCGGGCCCTGGGCCTGCCCTTGTACTGCACAAAAAACCTGGAGCAGTACAGCGAAGGACTTGTGGGGTATGAGGACGTTGCAGAGGCGATGTGCTCAGCCCGCAAGACGCAGAAGCACAGGGACGATCTGAAGGAATACAACGCTGAAATCATCAGAAGGGTCAAGCAGCTTGCCGAAGCGCCTGCGGAGGAATCGGGCTCCGGGAAGAAGCAGGTCAATATTATCGCGCTGCATCTTGGCGTGGGCGGCGTGGAGAAGGCGATCATCGGTATGGCAAATCTCTTTGCCGAGCGCTATGACGTTCGATTATACAGCGTTTATAAACTGCCCGGTACACCCGCTCTGCCGGTCGACCCTCGTGTGAGCGTGCGTTTCCTGCTGCGGGATGTGCCTAACCGGGAAGAATGGAAGGCTGCCGTCCGGTCAAAAAACCTTCGTGCTTTTCACAAGGAGACGATGCGGAGCATACGCATCCTCACCGGAAAACGCCGGGCTGTGCGTAAGATGATCCGGAATATCACAGAGGGAGTCATCATCACCACGCGGCATGAGGATAATCTGCCGCTTTCCAAATACGGGGCAAAAAATGTCCTGAAAATCGGACAGCTTCATCATGATCACGCCTTTGAGCGAAAGTATATCAGGGGCTTCCGATATGGTTACCGGAATCTGGATATTCTGACCCTGCTGACGCCACAGCTTGTGGAGGAGGTCGGGCAGCTCATGGCGGGGCGCAACAGCCACACAAAGCTTGTCTTCATGCCGAATTTTCTGGAGCATTATCCGCAGCAGGAGGATTTTGGAATCCGGGAAAAAACCGTGCTGGCTGTCGGCCGTGTGACAGAGGTGAAGCGCTTTCCGCTCCTGGCGGAGCAGTTTGTCCGTCTCCATCCCCGCGTCCCTGACTGGAAGCTGAAAATCATCGGCGACGGGGACGAGCTGGCCGGGATTCGGGATTTTACAGAAAAGGCAGAGGCACAAAGCTATATTGAGCTGCCGGGTCAGATGAATAATGAACAGGTGGAACGAGAGATGCTGCGCGCCTCGATCTTTGCCATGTCTTCCCGTTCGGAGGGCTTTCCCTTTGTGCTGATGGAGGCGCAGAGCTGCGCCCTGCCCATTGTGGCCTATGATGTCCGGGTCGGCCCCGGCTTTCTTGTGAGCGACAGGGAGAACGGATACCTGGTCCCGGAGGGAAATCGGGAGGAGTACGAGGAAAGACTTGTCGAGCTGATGGAGGCCCCGGAGCTCAGGGAGCGGATGGGAGAGAACGCACGGCGTCATGCGGCAAGCTTCAGCCGTGAGGCGGTCGCTGAGAAATGGTTTACGGTGATAGGATGAATACCAGGATAAAACAGAGGAAACCCTTTGCGCGCTTCTTTCGGAACCACTGGCTGATGGGCTTGATCATTCTTCAGCCCATTCTCGATATCCTTGCCTTCTGGACAAAAAGTCCCGACGGGACCTTTGCCGGATATATCAGGCTTTTGATCATGCTTGCTTTTCCGATCACGCTGCTGATCGTCCTGCCTGAGAAGAAGGATAAAGGCCGCCTGGCGCTTGGCCTGTGCGCCATCGGCGTCATATGCCTTCTTCACATCGCCAATGTCTGTCGGATCGGGGCGGCGGATCTTCGCTATGAGATCTCCTATACCGCCAAGGTGGCGCACATGCCGGTGCTCGCATTGTGCTTCGTGTTTTCGATCCGGGATGCGCAGACCAGAAACCAGGCGTATTGGGGGCTGTTCTTTGCGGCAGGGATTACAGCCCTGGCACTGCTGCTTTCAATCGTAACAGGCACAGCCAACATCACTTACGGCGAAGGCCTCGGCGTGAGCGGATGGGTCATTGACGACAACCGAACGGCCAACAGCACGATTCTCGTGGTGCTGTCCGCCTTTGCGGTGTTTTGCGCTGTGAAATCCGACAAGAGGATTGTCAATCTTCTTGTCCCGGCAGTGTGCGCCCTGTGCCTGATCATAAACGGCACCATGACCTGCTATCTGTCTGTCTTTCTGATCCTTCTGGGGTTCGCGGTCTTTCTCCCGCTGGAGCATCTGGTGCGAGGCTGCTCGCTCAATCGCTTCGCCGTGCTCGTACTGGTCGTCGTATCGCTTCTGGCAGCGGCGGCTTATCCGCTCACGCCCAAGTACAAAATCCGGCAGGAGCAGAACGCTTTCATGGAAAAAACAGAGGGCGAGTTTGTAGAGGATGCGGACAAATGGGGCTTTGATCCGAACGCGCTTACCAAAGAACAGATCCTGAACGACGCTGAAATCCACCGCATGTATGAGGATTACTACTGGAAATGTCTCTGGATTCTGTCGCCGGGCATGTTTGAGATGTACGATATTGACGAAATCATGGCAAAATACGGTTTTACAACCGATGCCGCGATCCTGCTCAATACCCGGAATCTGAAGAGAGCGTTTGTCTCCCTCATGTGGGACCACAGCGACACGCTGACGAAGCTCTTCGGGATCGATATCTCGGCTGCCTGGAATTACGGGGGCGTGGATCTTGAAAACGACTGGCCGGCAATCTTCTACTATTTCGGGTATGTGGGCTTTGCGGCCTATGTCCTGTTTGTCCTGTATTTTGTGTACATGATGCTGCGCCGCCTTCTGCGCGATTTTAAGAACAGCTTTACGGCTGACAATTATATTCTGTTTGTCACGCTTGTGCTTCTGATCGGCATTGCGCAGTATTCCGGCGCCGTGCTCAGAAGGCCGAACGTATCCTTCTATTTTGCGCTGATCCTGGGCCTGATCTATTACCAGTCGGCAGTCCTGCCTCTGGGCCGCGCCAGTACCTGGAGGGGGGAGTGGATATGAGGCTCAGCGTTATTGTGCCGGTCTATAATGTGGAGGCCTATCTTGCCGAGTGTGTCGACTCTCTTCTTGCGCAGGAGATTGAGGACATGGAGATTTTTCTGGTGGATGACGGCTCCAAAGACCGCTCCGGTGAAATCGCCGATCGCTACGCCGCGGAAAAACCCGGGATCATTCGCTGCCTGCACACGGAAAACGGCGGTCAGGGGCGCGCGCGCAATCTCGCGCTTCCGCTTGCAAAAGGAGACTATGTGGGCTTTGTGGACAGCGACGACTGGGTCAGGCCGGACATGTATAAAAAACTCCTGGCTTGCGCGGATGAGACGGGCGCGGACATAGTTGTGTGCGATTTTCTCGAGCGCTTCAGCGACGGGACCGAGCGCCTGCTCCCCGCGAATTTCCAGGAGCATCCGCTCAGCGCCGCAGGCTCCTCCTGCAACAAGATCTTTCGAAGGACGCTGATCGGGGATCTCCGCTTCCCCGAGGGGCTGTGGTATGAGGATTTTTATTTTTCGGCGATGATGCTTCTGCGCTCAGGCAGAACCGAATACCTGCACGAGCCGCTTTACATCTATCGGCGCGGGCAGGAATCCACCATGCATAACAACAACGCGGCAAAAAATCTCGATATGCTCAAAATCATGGATCTGCTGGAGCCTGAAATGATTGCCATGAACCGGCGGGAGGATTTTTCCTTTTTTGTCATCAATCATGTGGTGCTCGATACGATCAGCCGCCTTGCGCAGCAGACAGCGGCTGACCGGCAGGCGGTGATCCGGGCTTTTCGGGAATATGCCCACAAAAAAATCCCGCGGCTGTCCCGATGTGAAAGCTATCGAGCCGAGACGCGAAACCGGAAGATCATCATGTTTCTCAATTATCATGGCCTGGAAGGGCTCGGGCAGCTGCTGCTCAACATCAAAAGAAAAGTATAGGCTACGGGGATTTTGACCCGTATCCTATACTTTCTTGTCTTTCATGAGATTGTTGAGCTTCATGAGGATATGCACCGAAAGCCGCATACGACGCATCAGCAGCCAGGTGAGAAGCCTGTGCTTGAAGGGGAGGGCGCGCACATAGCGGTTATTCCGCCAATCCGGGGCTCTCCGCAGAAAATCGCAAAGCAGCGTTTCCTGCACGTCGCTTCTCCAGTCAACGAGGTTTACGCGCACCGAACCGGTGAGAAATTCGTTGTGAAAAGCCAGATAGACGAGAACCTCCCGCAGCTCCTCCCAACGCTTGTGGGAGCGGTAAAAATCCCAAAGGTCATCCACTGCCGGAATGATTTCGAGGTTTCGGCGCACACGGCTGGTGTTGGTGACGGAATCTGGCCGCTGCAGGTAAAAATGCCATGCGCGGGGAATATAACGGATCCGGTCCGTAAACTGATAGAGCTTGCGGATGGTGCGCATGTCTTCATACCAGACGCGTATCGGAAAACGGACGCCGCTTTGCAGGAAGAGGCTGCGGCGGAAGACCTTGTTTCCGATGTCGGGATACTGCAAAAGGAGCTCCGGATAATCGGAGAGGCCAAGAGCGCTGGTCGACCTGCCGCAGCCGGGTATACGCTCGATGGCCTTGCCGTCCACGTTCACGGTTGTAGAGTCAAAAATCAGGATATCCAGCGTTTCATCCAGAACGGCTGTCATGCCGTGAAGAGCGTCAGGCGCAAGATAATCATCGCTGTCAATAAAATACAGGAACTCTCCGCCGGCGCGTTCGATTCCGATATTCCGCGCGTTGCCCTGTCCGAGGTTCTCCGTTGTGATGACCGTGATGAGCCCCGGATATCTGTCCTGATATTGCTCGGCGACGGAAAGAGAGCCGTCTGTCGAGCCGTCGTTGATCAGGATGATCTCATAATCCCGGACTGCGGGGTCAAGCAGAGAATCAAGGCATTTCGAAAGATACTTTTCTACATTGTAAACAGGAATAATGATACTGAGCTTCAGCATAGGAACCTCCTGTCAGGTGAGCGCCGCCTTGAGCTTCATCAGTCCTGCGGCGCTGCGATAGTGCCCGCGCATCAGAAGCGCCGTCAGCACCCGGTGCTTAAGCGGCATTGCGCGCACGTAAGGGTTTTCGGCATAGTCGGGGAAGCGCGCAAGGAGCGCCTCACGCAGCCTCGGCAGCAGAGGGCTTGCCGGATCTGCGGTACAGATACGCATGGAGCCCGCCAAAAAAACATTGTAAAACACCACATATTCAAGCTGGCTTTTGTATCTATCGAACTGTCCTTCCGCCCGGTAATACCCGGTCAGATCGTCAGCCGCGTCGATGATCTCCAGATTTCGTGCAAGATTTGCACTCTTGGTGATGGAGCCCGGGCGGGTCAGATAGCAGTACCAGGCTTTTCCCGTGGCCCAGATCCTGTCCGTACAGAGGTAGAGCTTCGGCATCGTGCGCAGATCCTCATACCACACCCGACCCGGAAAACGGATGCCGTTTTCCATGAAGAGGGTACGCCGGCAGACTTTGTTGCAGCCTGAAGGATATTCCATCAGAAGCTCGGGATAGGACGCAAGATTGACAAGACCGGTCTTCGCGCAGCCGGGAAGCCGCTCGATCACCGAGCCGTCCGGCCGAACGGACAGGAAATCGAAGAGAATCATATCCCGCTGCGGCGTAAGCTCCGCCATCATCTCCGGCAGGGCGCCTTCACAAAGGCGGTCGTCGCTGTCGAGGAAGAACAGAAACTCGCCGCGGGCATTCTCAAGCCCGATGTTGCGCGCAGCACCCAAGCCTCCGTTTTCTGTGGCGATCAGGCGGATGCGCTCAGGATATCGCCCGGCGTATTCTGCCGCTATGAGACCGGAATCGTCCGTTGAACCGTCGTTGACAAGGATGATTTCATAATCCTGCAGCTCCGGGACGATGACCGAATCGAGACAGGCCCTGAGATAATCCCGCGTATTATAGATGGGAATGACAATGCTCAGCTTCAAGCAGACCACCTCTTTTTCACCCGCCATGATAACACAGCGCGCCTGCGGTTTGCAAGATACGGGCGGCACAGAAAACAGTTGCGGTGCAGATCTTTTTGATGTATAATGCTTTGACTATATATAAGGTGGTAGTAGCAATGGCTAACGAAACAAAAAAACAAGTTGCCGGGAAAGCGCCTGATCCTCACGCAGGCTGCAAAGATGTCTATGATTGGATTCGGGCTCTGATTTTTGCCCTGATAGTGGTAGCGCTGTTATGCTCCTTTGTTTTCCACGTGATCGACGTTGTCGGCTCCTCCATGGTTCCGACGCTGCATAACGGCGACAAGATGCTTGTCTCCGGCCTGTTCTACAAGCCGAAGGCGGGAGACGTGGTCGTATTCAAGAAGGCGGAATATGATCCGGACCGCGCCCTTGTCAAACGCGTGATCGCCACGGAGGGCCAGGAAATCAACATGGACTTTGCAAACGGTATCGTCTATATTGACGGCGAGCCGCTGGCAGAAGACTATATCAACGATCTGACCTATAACAAGCTTGACTTTATCGGTCCCAAGACCGTACCGGAAGGCTGCGTCTTTGTGATGGGCGACAACCGCAACGCCTCCGTTGACAGCCGCAAGGCCGAAATCGGCATGCTCGATTCACGGCTGATCATCGGCAGGGCGTATTGTGTGATCTACCCGCTGTCTGTGGTCAGAGCGATCAAATGACGAACGGAATGGAAAAAATGAACATCCAGTGGTTTCCGGGACATATGACCCGGGCCCAGCGGATGATCGAAGAAAACCTCAAGCTCGTGGACGCGGTGTGTGAAATCCTGGATGCCCGCATCCCGGCGTCCAGCCGCAACCCGGATATCGACCGTCTGGCTGCCGGAAAGCCGCGCCTTGTCATTCTCAACCGCAGCGATCTGGCAGACCCGGAGGCCACAGCCCGCTGGCGCCAGTGGTTTCAGGGGCAGGGGATCTCCATTCTGGAGACGGACGCCCGGACAGGCCGCGGCGTCAGCGGTTTTGTAAACGCTGTGCGCGCGCTCCTTTATGACAAGCTTAAAGACTATGAGGCCAAGGGCCAGGCGGGGCGGCCGCTGCGGGTGATGATCCTCGGCATTCCCAATGTCGGAAAGTCTACCTTTATCAATAAGGTCGCCGGCAGAAAGGCTGCCATTGCAGGCGATAAGCCCGGCGTTACCCGCGGCAGACAGTGGATCAGCATTGACGCCGGTCTGGATCTGCTCGATACCCCCGGCATTCTCTGGCCGAAATTTGACAGCCAGGAGGTGGGGGAGCTGCTGGCCATCACCAACGCCATCAAGGCAGATGTGCTGGACAAGGAGACCCTGGGCGCAAACTTCATGCTCCGGCTCCGGGACAACTATCCCGACGCTCTGCGCGAGCGGTACAGGATCGAACCGGACGCGGAGCTCAACGGATATGAGCTTCTGGAGCAGGCCGCCAAAAAGCGCGGATTTCTCCTTTCAAAGGGCGAGTACGATATTGAACGTATGGCCAATACCTTGCTCAAGGAATACCATGAGGGCAAGCTTGGCAGACTGACGCTGGAGATGCCGGATGACAGAGCTTTGGACGCTGGAAAATGAGATATATGACGAGGGATTCCGGCTTCTCTGCGGCGTGGATGAGGCTGGCCGCGGCCCCCTTGCGGGCCCTGTCTGCGCGGCAGCGGTAATCCTGCCGCGCGGCCTTAAACTGGAGGGGCTGAACGACTCCAAGAAGCTCACCGAGAAAAAGCGCGAGGCGCTGTTTGACCCGATCTGTGCACAGGCGATCAGCTGCGGGATCGCGTTTGCAAGCGTGGAGGAGATTGAGGAGCTGAACATTCTCAACGCCACCTATCTCGCCATGAATCGCGCCATCGCAAAGCTGAATCCCGCGCCGGAGCTTGCGCTCATTGACGGCAATCGCAGCACCGGCATCACGATGAAAAACCGCTGTGTTGTGAAGGGGGACGCCAAATGCGCCGATATCGCGGCGGCCTCTGTTCTGGCCAAGGTCAGCCGTGACCGATATATGCTGGAGATGGCACAGCGCTATCCGGAATATCATTTTGAGCAGCACAAGGGATACGGCACAAAGCTTCATTATGCGGCGATCCGGAAATACGGTCCATCCCCGATCCACCGGATGAGCTTTCTGAAGAATCTGCACGGATGAACGAGAAAAAAGACCTTGGCGTCTGGGGGGAGGATCGGGCTGTCCGTTATCTTCGCCTTCGCGGATATCGGGTGCTTGAACGGAATTTCCGCTGCCGCCAGGGAGAGATAGACATCATCGCCCGCAAAGGCGGCTTCATCGTGTTCGTTGAAGTAAAGCTGCGTAAAAATGCGGATCATGGCGAGGCGCGCGAGTTTGTCACCTATGCAAAGCAGCGCCGTGTCATCTGCGCGGCAGAGTACTGGCTTGTGAAAAACAGCTGTGAGCTGCAGCCGCGCTTTGACGTGATGGAGATCTACGCGCCGGCGGGAACGGGGACGCTTCGTCCCACGATCCGGCATCTGGAGAACGCCTTTTCCTATTAAGGCAACACCGCACAATCCGCCTTCGGCATCTCCTGGAAAATTTGTGCCCTGATTTCGTCACTTTTTCTTGAGGTACACAAAGTACATCTGCGACGGTATTGCCTTAAATTATATCCTATGTACCCTGCCCGGAGCGGGCAGGGGAAAACTCAGCAGCTGCCGCGCGGGCAGAAGGTCGAGCAATAGGTCTCGCCCTTGGAGCTGGCATTTTCGTTCTGGACGCTGATGTGTTCCGCCACGCACCGGCAGTCGACCGTGTTGTATTTGCAGGCGATCACATCGCAGCCTACGCCGGGATTCGGCCCATGGGTTTTCTTTTCACTCATTTGCGTTGCCTCCATTGTTTTGGATTCAAGTCCAGTATCTGCATTTTGTTTGAGTTTATTCGGAGGAAATATGGCCCTGTACACCATCGGAGATCTGCATCTGTCTCTTGCCAAAGAAAAGCCGATGGACATTTTTGGCGATTCCTGGCGAAAGCATGACGAGAAGCTGAAGGCTGCTTTTTCCCGTTTGACGGATGGGGATCTCACAGTGCTCTGCGGCGATTTGAGCTGGGGGATGAGTCTGGAGGAGACCGCCCCGGATTTTCATTTTGTGGACGCTTTGCCCGGAAAGAAAATCGTCCTCAAGGGAAACCATGACTATTGGTGGAATACGGCGGCAAAAATCAAGCGCTTTTTTGAGCAGGAGGGGATCAAAAGCATTGAGATCCTCCATAATAACGCCTACAGCTATGGAGAATACGCCCTGTGCGGAACACGGGGCTGGTTTTATGAGGAAGAAAAAGGCGGCGAGCATGACGCCAAAATCATGCGCCGGGAGATCATGCGGCTGGACGCTTCGCTCAAGGCAGCCGGGGACAGAAAAAAGCTGGTCTTCCTTCATTACCCGCCCATTTACGGGTCTTATCGCTGCGAGGAAATCCTGCAGCTTCTGAAGGAACACCGCGTGCCGCTGTGCTGTTACGGTCATATCCACGGCAAAGGCTGCGCCGGGGCCTTCAACGGCTGGCATGAGGGAACGCAGTTCAAGCTTGTTTCGGCGGATTTCGTCAATTTTACGCCTGTCAGATTACCGTTTTTTCAAGATGTTTAAGAATTAGCCATTGATTTTAACGGAAATATCTGCTATCATAGCACGGTGCGTGCAGACACATATAGAGGAGGAAATCAACCATGATTCTGAAGAATGTTGAAAACAAAGAAAATAATACCGCTGCTTTTGTGGTAGAGTCCGACGCTGCCGAGTTTGCCAAGGCCGTCAACGACGCCTATCTCAAAAACAGATCTTCCATAAGTATCCCCGGTTTTCGCAAGGGTAAGGCCCCCCGCGCCGTGATCGAAGGCATGTACGGTCCTGAGGTGTTCTATCAGGACGCCATGGATGAGCTGGCCCCCGCCGCCTATGAGTTCGGCATCAAGGAGGCCGGTCTGCGGGTCGTTGGCGCGCCCTCCATCTCCGATGTGGACATTACCGATGACAAGACCGTTGCCTACACCTTCTCCATATCTGTCTATCCTGAGGTGACCCTGGGTCAGTATAAGGGCCTTGAGGCACCGAAGGCTGCCGTTGAGGTCAGCGACGCCGATGTGGAGGCGGAGATCAACAGCGTCCGCAAGCGCAATGCCCGTATGCTGGACATTGATGACCGCGAGGCGCGGATGGGCGATACCGCCAACATCGACTTCGACGGTTACCTGAACGGCGAGCGCTTCGACGGCGGCAAGGCCGAAGGCTATGCGCTGGAGCTCGGCTCCAACAGCTTCGTTCCCGGCTTCGAGGATCAGGTCGTCGGCATGAAGATCGGCGAGGAGAAGGACATCAACATCACCTTCCCCGAGGACTACACGCCTGAGCTTGCCGGCAAGGACGTTGTCTTTAAGGTGAAGCTCAACAGCCTTACCACGCCTGAGCTGCCCGAGCTCGACGATGAATTTGCAAAGGACGTGTCTGAGTTTGACACGCTTGAAGAGTATAAAAACAGCATCCGCGAGAACCTGAACAAGGTCCGCGCCGAGCGCGCCGAGGCCGATTTCCGCAATGCGATCATGCGCCAGGCGGCGGAGAACATTACGGCCGACATTCCCGCGGTCATGATCGAAGAGAAGGTGGAGGATATCCTCCGCAATTACGCAAGCCAGTTCGGCATGCGGGACAACAGCGTCTCTCTTGACGAGATCAAGAAGATGATGGGCATTAATGACGAGATGATGGAAAACAGCATCCGCCCCGCCGCCCTCTTCCAGGTCAAAAACGATCTGCTGCTGGACGCCGTCATGGGCGCCGAGGAGCTTGCCGATACCGAGGAGGCCTTTGAGGCCTATGTTGAAAAGACTGCCAAGGATGTGGGCGCGACGGCCGAGCAGCTCAAGCAGTACTTCGGTGAAGACTTCATGCGCCATGAGTTCCGCAAGGAGCTGGCAACCGACCTGATCGTGGCCAGCGCCATTGCCAAAGCGGAATAATTTTCCCGCGTACCGGATATGCTCTTTTAGATTCCATTTCAGCCTGATAAGGAGCGTTTCAAATGAGTTTAGTACCCTATGTAGTAGAGCAGACAAGCCGGGGCGAAAGGTCTTACGATATCTTCTCCCGCCTGCTCAATGACCGTATTGTCCTCTTGTCCGAGGAAGTGAATGATACGACCGCAAGCCTGATCGTGGCACAGCTTCTGTATCTGGAAGCGCAGGACCCCGACAAGGACATTCAGTTTTACATCAACAGTCCCGGCGGCAGCGTATCCGCAGGTCTTGCGATCTACGATACCATGCAGTATATCAAGCCCGATGTGTCGACCATCTGCATCGGCATGGCGGCGTCCATGGGCGCCTTCCTGCTCTCCTCCGGCGCGAAGGGCAAGCGCATCGCCCTGCCCAATGCCGAGATCATGATTCACCAGCCCTCCGGCGGCAGCCAGGGGCAGGCCACCGACATTGAGATTCAGGCACAGCATATTCTTAAGATCAAGAGAAAGCTCAATGAGATTCTTGCGGAAAACACCGGCAAGAGCGTTGAGCAGCTTGCGGCTGATTGCGAGCGCGACTACTTTATGTCGGCAGATGAGGCCAGGGAGTACGGGCTGATCGACAAGGTCATCTATAAGCGTTGATAAGTGCGGAAGGAGGGACCGGTTTGCGTTCCTCCTTCTTTATTAAGGAGATAACATGGCAAGAAATGAAGACAGACGCAGCATACGCTGCTCCTTCTGCGGCAAACCCCAGTCTTTGGTAGAACACCTGATCGCCGGCAACAACTGTTATATTTGTGACGACTGTGTGCGGATGTGCGCCAGCATCATTGAAGAGGATTTGGATAACCCGCAGCAGACGGTCCTGGGTTCCAACGGGCTGCCGCTGGAGCTGGCAAAGCTTCCCAAGCCCATGCAGATCAAGGCGCGCCTTGATGAATACGTCATCGGACAGGAGAGGGCGAAGATCGTCCTGGCCGTTGCGGTGTACAATCACTATAAACGCATCCTGCATGCAGCCAGAGATGAGGTGGAGCTGCAAAAGAGCAATATCCTCCTCATCGGTCCCACCGGCAGCGGCAAGACGCTCTTTGCCCAGACCATGGCAAAAATGCTGGATGTTCCCTTCGCCATCGCGGACGCAACGACGCTGACGGAGGCAGGCTATGTGGGTGAGGATGTGGAAAACGTGATCCTCAAGCTCCTGCAGGCCGCCGACTTCGATGTCGAGCGCGCTCAGAAGGGGATCATCTACATCGACGAGATCGACAAGATCGCCCGAAAGAGTGAAAACACCTCCATCACCCGCGACGTCTCCGGCGAGGGTGTGCAGCAGGCCATGCTGAAGCTTCTGGAGGGAACGATTGCCAACGTCCCGCCCAATGGCGGCCGCAAGCATCCGCAGCAGGAGTTTATCCATGTGGATACCACCAACATTCTCTTTATCTGCGGCGGCGCATTTGACGGTCTTGACAAGATCATCGAAAAGCGTACCGATAAAAAGAGCATGGGCTTCGGCGCGGAGATCACCAGCAAGGCGGATCGGGATGTCGGCAAGATCATGGCTCAGGTGCAGCAGCACGATCTGCTGCAGTTTGGCATCATTCCGGAGCTGATCGGACGCCTGCCGGTGATCGCAACGCTGGACAGTCTGACCCGGGATGATCTGGTCCGCATCCTTACCGTACCGAAAAACGCCATGACACGCCAGTATCAAACGCTCATGGCCTATGACGGGGTGGAGCTCGAGTATGAGCCGGAGGCGCTTGAGGCAATCGCTGACAAGGCCATTGCGCTGAAGATCGGCGCGAGAGGTCTCCGCAGTGTGGTTGAAGGCGTCATGACCGAGCCCATGTACCGGGTTCCTTCGGATAAAACAGCAAAGAAAGTCATCGTGACTGCTGAATGCGTCCGAAAGGGAACGAGCCCGACGATCATTCACGAAGAATAAACGGCTTTGCTCTGAGAAGGGAGAAACCATGGCACAGAACGAAGAGCTATTAGTCAAAATACCGCTGCTTGCACTGCGCGGACTGCATGTGTTTCCCGGCATGCTGCTCACCTTTGATGTGGAGCGGCCGGCTTCCATTGCAGCGCTGAACAACGCCGTGCGCGCAGATCAGCTGATCTTCCTCTCAGCCCAGAAGGATCTTGGGGCGGATATGCCGAAGGAGGACGAAATCTACGCCGTGGGCACGGTATGCCGTGTCCGGCAGCAGCTTCGGCAGCCGCGGGGCAGTATCTGCCGCGTCATGGTGGAGGGCCTTTATCGCGCAAAAGCCGAAAGCATGAACTGTGACCCAAAGGGCTATACGGCCTATATCGTCCCCTGGGAGGATAAAGCGGAGCGGGTCAGCCCGGAGAGGAAAGAGGCGCTTTTGAGAAGCTGCCTTGCGCAGTTTGAGGAATACATCCAATATAACAGCGACATGATCAACGAGCAGATCATCAACCTTCTGGCAAACCCGGAGCCCGGTTACGTCTCCAATTATCTCTCGCAGAATGTGCGCCTGAGCATCGAAGACCGGCAGCTTCTGCTGGAGGAGCGCTATCCCACACGCCGCCTTGCCATGCTCAACCGTCTTCTGTCGCGTGAGCTCAGCATTCTCAGCATTGAGAAGGAGCTGTCTGAGCAGACGCAGGAGGCTATGAACCGCGGCCAGCGGGATTATTATCTCAGGGAAGAGATGAAGATCATCCAGTCGGAGCTCGGCGAGGATGACGATATCGAGATTTACAGAGAAAAGATTGCCGCCCTGCCGGTGAGCGATGAGATCCGCGAAAAGCTCAACAAGGAGCTGGGACGCCTTGCCAAGCAGCCCTTCGGCTCTTCGGAGGCAGCGGTGCTGCGCAACTATCTGGATATCTGTCTGGAGATTCCCTGGGGTGTGACCACAAAGGAGACGGTCAACATCGCCAGGGCCCGCAAAAAGCTGGACGATGATCACTTCGGCCTGGAGAAGGTCAAGGAGCGCGTTCTGGAATATCTGGCGGTCAAGCAGCTGAGCCCGGATATCAAGGGCGGCCTGATCTGCCTGGTCGGCCCTCCGGGCACCGGCAAGACCAGCATCGCCCAGAGTATTGCCTCCGCCACGAACCGCAAGCTTGTGCGCATTTCCCTGGGCGGCGTCCATGACGAGGCTGAGATCCGCGGTCACCGCCGCACCTATATTGGCTCCATGCCGGGACGCATCATCAGCGGCATCATTCAGGCGGGCTCCTGCAATCCGCTCATGGTGCTCGATGAGATCGACAAGCTGGCAGCCGACTACCGCGGCGACCCTGCCGCCGCCCTGCTGGAGGCGCTGGACGGAGAACAGAACGGATCCTTCCGGGATAATTTCCTGGAGCTGCCATTTGATCTCTCCGGCGTGTTCTTCATCACAACGGCAAATACCACTTCCACCATTCCGCGCGCGCTGCTGGACCGCATGGAGGTCATTGAGCTTTCCAGCTACACGGACGAAGAAAAGCTGCAGATCGCAAAGCAGCACCTGATCCCCAAGCAGCGGAAAAAGCACGGCCTCAAGGCATCCCAGCTCAAGATCCAGGATGATGCCATCCGGGAGATGATCCGCTCCTACACACGGGAATCCGGCGTCCGCAATCTGGAGCGCGAGATCGCCAATGTCTGCCGCAAGACAGCAAGCGGCGTGGCCGAGGAGAGATTCAAGAGCCTTACCCTGCATGCCGCGACTGTGGCAGAGCTTCTCGGCCCGGCCAGGTTTAAGCCGGACACGCTGCACCCGCGTGATGAGATCGGCCTTGTGCGCGGTCTCGCCTGGACCCAGGTCGGGGGAGAGGTGCTGGATGTCGAGGTCGCCGTGGTCGACGGCACCGGCAGACTGGAGCTGACAGGCAACCTTGGCGATGTGATGAAGGAATCGGCCAAAGCAGCCGTTACCTATATCCGCAGCCGGAGCGGCCTGCTTGGCATAGACCCGGAGTTTTACAAAAACAAAGACATACATATCCACTTCCCGGATGGCGCTGTCCCGAAGGACGGTCCCTCCGCGGGCATTACGATGACAGTGGCGCTCGTCTCCGCCCTGACGGGTACGCCTGTGCGCCGTGACATCGCCATGACCGGCGAGGTCACGCTGCGCGGACGCATCCTACCCATCGGCGGCCTGCGGGAGAAAACCATGGGCGCGCTGCGCGCAGGCGTCAAAACGGTCATCATACCGCTTGACAACGAGGTGGATCTGGAAAACATTGATCAGACAGTCCGGGCAAAGCTCAGCTTTGTAACGGCGGAGAATGTGGACGATATCCTGGATCTGGTGCTGGTCAGAAAGAAGAGCGAGACAGCCCCTGCAGCTGCTCTGCCGGTGGCAGGTCAGGAAATGCTGGCTGTCAGACAGTAAAATGAAAGCTTTGAATGTCAACAAGGCGGAATTTGTCAAATCCGCCGCAGCACCCAATCAGTTTATCAGCAGCAGCATCCCGGCGGTTGCTTTCGCCGGTAAATCCAATGTCGGGAAGTCCTCTGTCATCAACCGCCTGCTCAACCGAAAGAACTTTGCGCGGGTCGGCTCCGAACCGGGGAAGACGATCCATGTCAATTATTTCCTGATCGACGAGCGCCTGTATCTCATCGACCTGCCGGGCTACGGCTATGCCAGGGTTTCACAGGCAGAGCGGGCGCGCTGGGGAAAGCTCATGGAGGATTTCTTTGCTGCGGGCCTGTTTCAGCTTGGCGTCATGATCGTGGACGCACGGCACAAGCCCACGGCAGACGATGTGACCATGGCAGAATGGTTCAAAAACACGGGCTGCCGCCTCGTGGTGGTGGCAAATAAGCTTGATAAGCTCAAAAAGAGCGAGATTGAGCCGAACCTTTCCCTCATCCGGGAGACCCTCAGCCTTCCGGAGGAGGTGCTGCTGATCCCGTTTTCAGCGGAAAAGGGTCAGGGCCGGGAAGCGCTTTTGGCGGAAATCAATAAGCTGATATAAGATTTTTCTTCAGCGGGGAAAGATTTTCCCCGCTGAAGCTTGTATTTTGTAACAGGATTTGATAGAATGACAATATCTTGGGGGTGAATGCGATCAGCGATCTGGAGATAATTAAGAATGGCTTCGACTTCAGCTATCTGCTGGGGATACTGAAAAGCGTGATCCCGTCGCTGATCTGTATCACACTTCACGAACTGAGTCACGGCCTTGTTGCCTATCGTCTTGGGGACGATACGGCAAAGCGTGCCGGTCGGCTGACGCTGAATCCTCTGAAGCACCTGGATCCCATCGGACTGCTGATGATGGTGACAGTGCATTTCGGCTATGCCAAGCCGGTGCCCGTGAACATGAACAAGTTTAAAAACCCCAAGCGGGATATGGCCATTACAGCCCTGGCAGGGCCGGTGAGCAATGTGCTGATCACGCTGGTGTTTCTGCTTCTTTACGGGATGCTCTATCTGCCGCTGAAGGGAAACAGTGTCGGCGAATATATTTTGGACATGCTCGATCTCACAGCGTACATCAGCATCGGCTATGCCATTTTCAACATGCTGCCGATCCCGCCGCTGGATGGCTCCAAGGTCGTGTTTTCCCTGCTTGATGAGGAGAGCTATCGCCGCCTGATGCGATATGAACGCTATGGCGGACTGATCCTGATCGTCCTCGTCTGGACCGGCGTTCTCGGTACGCCGCTGTCCAGGGCGATTCAATGGACGTATCTGCGTTTGTTCCCTATCGCACAATGGGCCTGCAACACTGTTCTGAAGCTGTTTTATAATAAATGATGGAAAACCCCAATTTTTATCTGGAGGGCATCGTCCACGACAAGGATGAGATGCAGGATTTTGAAGGACCGCTGAGCCTGATCCTGCAGCTGCTCTCAAAAAACAAGATCGAAATCCGCGATATCAGCATTTCGGATATTCTGGATCAGTATCTCGCCTGGCTGGACGCGGCCCAGAGCATGGACCTTGAGATCGCAAGCGAGTTTGTCCAGATGGCAGCGCAGCTTTTGTACATCAAAACACGCACGCTGCTTGCCGCCGACGAGGAGGAAGTCTCCGAGCTTGAGCTGCTGATGAGTTCCCTGGAGCAGCTCAAGGCGCGGGATGTTTTCACCTCCATTCAGCAGATCATTCCCAATCTGAAGAAAGCATCTGAGCAGGGCCTTTTGTATTACGCCAAGCCCCCGGAGCCGCTGCCGAAGATCGGGAAGGAATATGAATATCATCACGAGCCTGTCGACCTGCTCAAGGCCATGTACCGGATCTATACAAGGGGCGGCAAAACGGCGCCGCCGGACATGAGCGCCAAGGTGCCGAGAAGGATCGTCTACAGTGTGCGCGACAAAAGCCTGCAGATTCTCAACCGTCTGCGTAAGGGCGACGTCAGCCTGGGGGCGCTTTATCGGGAATGCGGCTCCCGTTCGGAGATCGTGGCGACGTTCGTGTCCGTATTGGAGCTGTGCAGCATCGGCAGCGTTCATATTGAGCGGGAGGAAGACGGCTATTCTCTGAGCTTTGTCGGCGGAAATGTGGACGAAATTATGGAAAAGATCGTGGAATCATGATGGATACAATGACAGCGGCCGTGGAGGCCGTACTCTTTGCAGCGGGGGAGAGCGTCCCCCTTGCCCGTCTCTCTCTGATCCTGGGAGTAGACGAGGAGGAATTATCCCGGACCGTGGATTATCTGCATGAGCTTTATGAATCCGAAAAGCGCGGCATGCGGATTCTGCGGCTCGATGATAAGATCCAGATGTGCTCCGCGCCGGAGCATGCCGGGGTGATCAGCGCCTGCCTGGAGCAGCGTAAACCGCCCATGCTCTCTCAGGCTGCGCTGGAGACGCTGGCAGTGGTGGCCTATTTTCAGCCTGTGACACGCGCTTATATCGAACAGGTGCGCGGCGTGGACAGCTCCTACAGCGTCAGCGTTCTTTCCGAGCGCGGCCTGATTGAGGAATGCGGCCGCCTCGAAGCGCCCGGGCGACCTGCGGTTTTCCGCACAACGGATGTTTTTCTGCGCACCATGGGCATCACCCGCTTGTCAGAGCTTCCGGTTCTGCCGGAGGTGAGCGGAGGCGAGGGCCTTGAAAAACTGCAAAGCGCCATAGACAAATTGACGAAGCCCCAGGAAGCGGAACAGAACAGTGCCGGTGAGGATGCCGACACCCCGTGAGGAGGGATAAGCTTGATAAAATGGATAGCGCTTGGCGTCATCGTGGGCCTGGTGCTGCTGTTTATCTTTGCGCCTGTTTTAGCCTGGATCCTTGTGGGGCTTGTCGCACTGCTCATCGCCTTCGTGCTCTTTGTGCCCATCGGGGCGGACGTCGCGTATATCGACAAGCAATTTCGACTTGCGCTGAGAGTAGACGGGTTCGCGTTTCAGCTGCTGCCAAAGAAGCACACGGATCAGGAAAAGCCGAAGGAAGAGCCAAAGCCCAGGGAAGAGAAGAAAGAGCCGAAGCCGGAAGAAGAGAAAAAACCGAAGAAGTCGCTCAACTTTACAAAAGAGGAGATCCTTGAGATTATCAAGAAGGCTTTCAAAGGCCTCAGAAAATTCGGCAAGCTCACCGTCCGTAAATTTATGCTGCACTACACGGCAGCGGGGGTCGATCCCTATTACACCGCAAAAACCTTCGGCCTGGTGAACGGGGGCCTCAGTACGCTGGCGCCGATCTGCGCGAGGACATTCCGCTGCGGTGATGTGGATGTCTGGACAGATATTGATTTCACTGCCAATTGGATGACAGTTGACACTGAGCTCAGCATCACCCTGCGCCTGATTCAGGTCGTGCGCGCAGCGCTCGCGGCCGGTATCGGCGTGCTGGGCGTTCTGCTCAAACGCAGGAAGAGACTCAAGAAAGAGGAAGAGCTTGCGAAAAAGAACGGAGTTCCCGCTTCCGATACGGAGGAGCCCGGTACGGAGAACGCCGGTGAAGATAAACCTGAGACAAACGAGCAGCAAGCTCCTGCAGATCAAATAAATAATCAGCCTGAGGAAAGGAATGACAATAATGGAGACAACAATGGATAAGAATCCGATCGGCGAACTGATGCAGAACACAATGGAGAATGTAAAGAACATTCTCAAAGTTGACACGGTTGTGGGCGATCCTATCTATACGCCGGACGGGATTACCCTGGTCCCCATTTCCAGGATCAGCGTCGGCTTTGGCGGCGGCGGTGTCGAATTCAGCAGCAAGAAAGAGGGAGAGCGGCGCCCGTATGGCGGCGGCAATGCCACCGGTGTGAAGATTGATCCGATCGGCTTCCTGATTATTAAGGACGGCTGCGTGCGCATGGTCAATGTCAACCCGCCGGCCAACAACACGGTTGACCGTGTGATTGATCTGGTTCCTCAGGTGCTGGATCGGGTAGAGGCTTTCATCGACAGTCAGAAGGACAAATAATCAGAGCCGGAAAGGACAATAATAAGCACTGCCCAGATTGTTTGCGGGGTGGTGCTTATTATTCGGTCTGTCTTTCTTACGCTGCTTTTGACTCTGCTGCTGCTCACGCAGCCTGTTCTCGCAAGCGCAGAGGAGAAACCGCCTGTTTCGGCGGAAGCCTGTGTTCTCATGTGCGCGGACGGAACTACGCTTGTCGAGAAGAACGCGGATAAGCGCTGTCTGATTGCCAGCACGACGAAGCTCATGACAGCGCTCGTATGTCTCGAAAACACGGATCCTGACGACACAGTCATCGCGCAGAAAAGACACTGCGAGGTGGAAGGCTCGTCCATGTATCTCAGCGCGGGAGAGGCATACACGGTTAGGGAGCTGCTGCTGGGGCTTCTTCTCGCCTCCGGAAACGACGCGGCGCTTGCCTTGGCAGAGCACACGGCCGGAAGCGAGCAGGCATTTGTCGGGCTTATGAATCAGAAGGCTTCGGCCCTGGGGCTTGCCAACACCCACTTTGAAAACCCCCACGGCCTGGATGCAGAGGGGCATTGTTCAAGCGCGCGCGATCTGGCGCAGCTTATGCTGTACTGCATGGAGAACCCGGCCTTCTGTGCGCTGACGGCGACGAGAGCCGCTGAGGTGAAGGGACTGACCCTCCTCAACCATAACAGGCTTCTGAGCTGCTGTCCCGGCTGTATTGGCGGAAAAACCGGCTATACCAACGCCGCAGGGCGCTGCTTGGTTTCCGCCTGCGAACGGGGCGGCCTGCTCCTTGTCTGCGTGACGCTGTCCGATCCGGACGACTGGGACGATCATATGCGCCTGTATGACTGGGCATATGCGCATTACGCCCTTCACGATCTGCGTGAAGAGCTGA
Source organism: Oscillospiraceae bacterium (assembly GCA_902790375.1). Lineage (GTDB taxonomy): Bacteria > Bacillota > Clostridia > Oscillospirales > Oscillospiraceae > Limivicinus. The sequence goes on from CADARY010000014.1 coordinate 137,643, forward strand.
TGTTTGATGTCCTTGTCATCACCGGCAGCAGGGAAGCCGTACACGCAGTACCGCCGCCCGGCGCCCGGGTGGTTCTGCCGCGGGACGGGAGTGTGGAGTACCGTGTGGAGCTGCCGCGTTTTGTTTTCGCACCGGTGAAAGCCGGGGACACGGCCGGCCTGCTCACACTCCATCGAGACGGAAAAGAGCTGTGTTCGATCCCGCTTCTCTATTTGGAGAGTGCAGTACAGGCTGAGCGATATTGAAACATTCTTGATCCGAGGTTCTGATACTATGACTGAGAGACTCCAGAAACTGATATCTGCTGCCGGCCTCATGTCGAGAAGGGCGGCGGAGGAGGCGATTTCCGCCGGCCGCGTAACTGTGAACGGAAAGCGAGCCGCCCTTGGCGAAAAGGCTGATCCGGAGACAGATCTTATCACAGTGGACGGCAAAGAGCTGCCAAGAGATACGACAAAACTCTACCTCATGCTGAATAAGCCCCGGGGATATGTCACAACCCTCCGCGATGAAAAGGGACGCAAAAATGTGACGGAGCTGATGGGAGAGCTTGGCAGCCGCGTTTATCCGGTCGGGAGGCTGGATATGTACTCCGAGGGGCTGCTGCTTATGACGAACGACGGGGATTTTGCCAACCGCGTCATGCACCCCTCCCATGAGGTAAGCAAGGTTTATCGTACCTGGGTTACCGGGGAGAATATCGAAAAGGCTGCGCATATGCTCCGACGGCCGATGGAGATTGACGGCTGTACCGTCCATGCCCTGGGTGTTGATATTGTGCAGTGCTTTCCCGGCGGGGCGCTGCTGTCGATCACGATCCGGGAAGGACGAAACCGGCAGATCCGGAAAATGTGCGAAAAAGCCGGCCTGAAGGTGACAAGGCTTCAGCGTGTCGCGGAGGGCAATGTGGAGCTGGGCAGCCTGAAGAGCGGGTGCTTTCGTCCTTTAACGAAAAACGAGATCAATAGTCTTCTCACTGAAGGAGAGAAGTGATACATATGGAGTTTGAATCCACAGAGCTGGTGGTAATCGGCGGCGGACCCGCGGGGATGATGTGCGCCTTTCAGGCTGCAAAGCGGGGGATCGGGGTTATACTGCTGGAGCCGAACGAGAAGCTGGGAAGAAAGCTGCGCATTACGGGCAAGGGCCGGTGCAATCTGACCAACAATTGCGACATTAAAACGGTCATGGCGAACATTCCCGGAGACGGGCGCTTCCTCTACAGCGCGCTCAACCGTTTTTCGCCTGCCGACGTCATGGCTTTTTTTCAGGAAAACGGCCTTCCGCTTAAGACCGAACGGGGAAACCGCGTTTTCCCGCAGTCCGACAATGCAAACGATGTCGCAGACTGCATGGTCTCTCTCTGCCGAAAAGCAGGGGTCAGATTCGTAAAGAGTGCCGCAAAGCAAATCATTACAGAAAACGGGGCGGTTGCCGGAGTCACGACAGGGGAGGGATACATCCCGTGCCGTGCCGCCGCAGTCTGCACAGGCGGCATGTCCTATCCGCTCACCGGCTCTACCGGCGCAGGCTACCGCTTCGCCGAACAGCTGGGACACAGCGTTACGCCGCCGCGCCCGTCGCTTGTACCGCTGGAGAGCGGGGATGCATATTGCGCGGAGATGCAGGGCTTCAGTCTGAAAAACGTAACGCTGTCGCTGTTTGAAAACGATAAACGGATTTACCGGGAGCTGGGAGAGATGCTGTTTACGCATTTCGGCGTTTCCGGCCCGCTGGTACTCACGGCCAGCGCTCATATGCGAAATATCGGCAGCGCGTCGTACCGCCTTGAAATTGACCTCAAGCCCGGGCTGGACGAGAAAAAACTGGACGCGCGTCTGCTCCGGGATTTTGAAAAGTATGCCAATAAAGAATTTAAAAACGCCCTGGGAGATTTGCTGGGGCACGCGATGATCCCTGTGGTGATCCGGCTATCGGGTATTCCGGAGGATACCCGCGTCAACAGCATTACCAGAGAACAGCGGCTGCGGCTTCTGCATTTGCTGAAAGCTTTTCCTGTGCAGATCACCGGCACCCGTCCCCTTGACGAAGCCATTGTCACGGCAGGCGGCGTGCATACAAAGGAGGTCAATCCCCGCAGTATGCAGTCCAAGCTTGTTTCCGGTTTGTATTTTGCCGGAGAGATTCTGGATCTGGATGCCTATACGGGCGGCTTTAATCTGCAAATCGCCTGGTCAACCGGCTATGTTGCCGGAAATTCAATAGGAGAGGAATAAGAGCATGAACGGATACTATGCCGTCGCCATCGACGGGCCGAGCGGGTCCGGCAAGAGCACCATGGCCAGAAAGCTTGCCAAGGCATTCGGGTTCCTGTATGTGGATACCGGCGCCATCTATCGCACCCTGGGCCTTGCCTGCAGCCGCGCCGGGATTGACCGGCGGGATGCGAAGGAAGTAATGAAAATCCTTTCGGGTCTGGATCTCCAGATCCGTTATAATGAGGCGGGGGAGCAGTGCATGCTGCTCAGCGGCGAGGACGTTTCAAGGGAAATCCGTCTGCCGGAGATCTCCCTGGCCGCCTCAGATGTCTCTGCCCATCAGGAGGTCAGGAGCTTCCTGCTGGACTTGCAGCGAAAGTTTGCCAGGGAAAACGATATCATCATGGACGGCCGCGATATCGGTACCGTGGTGCTGCCCGATGCGGAGCTGAAAATATTTCTTACGGCAAGCCCTGAAGCCAGAGCGCGCAGACGACTGGCAGAGCTGCTGGAAAAGGGCGAGAACGTTCGTTTTGAAGAGGTTTTGCGTGATATAATCATTCGGGATGAACAGGATACCACACGCGCGGCGGCGCCCCTGCGCAAGGCTGCGGATGCGGTGGAGGTGGATTCCAGCGAGATGAACGCGGAAGAAACATACGGGCGTCTGTGTGAGATCATCATCAACAGGTTTGCGCTTGCGCCGGAGGAAAAACAGTGAAAAAGCTGGTTATGGCCAAGAGCGCCGGCTTCTGCTTCGGTGTACGCCGTTCGGTCGAGATGGCGGAAAAGCTGCTCGAGGAATACGGAAGCTGCGTGAGCCTCGGAGCGCTGATCCATAATGAAGATGTGATCCGTGATTTGAAAGCCCGCGGGATGCGCGTTGTGGATGATCCGGCAGAGCTCTGCCCCGGAGAGCATGTTCTTGTTCGCGCGCATGGAGCTCCGCCGCAGATCTACAGACAGTTGGAGGCGGCAGGCTGTGAGATCCACGACGCAACCTGTCCCAAGGTTCTGGCAATTCACAAGATTGTAGCGGCAGCCAGGGAAGAAGGGCGTTTCACCATCGTGATCGGGAACCGTTCCCATCCGGAGGTCGTCGCCATATGCGGCTGGTGCGGCGAACATGAAGTGTTTGAGAATGCCGAAGAATTGGAAAAATGGCTGAAATCGCAGCCTTCCTATTGGGAAAAACCTATAACTGCAGTAGTGCAGACGACGCAGACCAACAGTAATTTTACCGAATGTAGTAATTTAATAAAAAAAATATGTACAAATCCAAAAATATCTGATACAATATGTCTTGCTACGTCCACGCGGCAAGAAGAGGCAGCGAGAATTGCTTCGGAGTGTGACGCTATGGTCGTCATCGGCGGAAAGCACAGCGCGAACAGTGTCCATCTTGCGGAAATATGCAGAGAGCACTGCGCCAATGTCCAGTTTATCGAGCGGATCGAGGAGCTCAAGCTGGACAGGCTTGAGGCCGCAGACACAGTGGGCCTCACTGCCGGTGCATCGACCCCTGCGTGGATAATTAAGGAGGTAAGAAACAAAATGAGCGACGAGATCAAAGTTGAAGAATCCACAGCTGAAAAAGAGATGTCCTTCGACGAAATGCTGGAGGAAACTCTAAAAACTATATATAATGGAGATAAGGTAACCGGCATGGTTGTCGCCATCACCGGTACTGAGATCAGCGTTGATCTCGGTACAAAGTACTCGGGCTTTATTCCCACTTCCGAGTTTACCGATGATGGCATCAAGGTTGAGGATGCTGTCAAGGTCGGCGACATGATCGAGGCGGTTGTTGTCCGCGTCAACGATGTGGAAGGCACCGCGATGCTTTCCAAAAAGCGTCTTGATGCTGCCAAGATGTGGACTGATATTGAGGATGCCGTTGAGAGCGGCGCTGTGCTGGAGGGCATTGTCACGGAAGAGAACAAGGGCGGCGTTGTTGTCAACGTCAAGGGCGTTCGCGTGTTTGTCCCCGCTTCCCAGACCGATCTGCCCCGTGAGGCTGAGCTGAGCCAGCTGCTCAAGAAGCCCGTCAGACTCAGAATTACCGAGGTCAACAAGGCCCGCAAGCGCGTGGTCGGCTCTATCCGCCGCGTTAGTCAGGCTGAGCGTCGTGAGCGCATTGAGACCATCTGGAACGAGATTGAGGTCGGCAAGAAGTACAAGGGCGTTGTCAAGTCCCTGACCAGCTACGGCGCTTTCGTTGATATCGGCGGCATCGACGGTATGGTTCATGTCTCCGAGCTGAGCTGGGGCCGCATTCATCAGCCCTCTGAGGTCGTCTCTGTCGGCGATGAGATCGAGGTTTACGTCATTTCCTTCGACAAGGAAAAGCGCAAGATCTCTCTCGGCTACAAGGATCCCAACGGCAACCCCTGGACCCAGTTCACCAGCCGTTATCAGGTCGGCGATGTGGCCTCCGTCAAGATCGTCAAGCTCATGCCCTTCGGCGCCTTTGCCGAGGTTCTGCCCGGCGTTGACGGCCTGATCCACATTTCCCAGATCGCGAACCGCCGCATCGGCAAGCCCGAGGACGTGCTCACGGTCGGCGATGTGGTTGACGCGAAGATCACTGCGATCGACGAAGAGAAGCACAAGATCTCCCTCTCTATCCGCGCGCTCTCCGAGCCCGCGCCTGTCAAGGCTGCGGAGGCTGAGGAAGAGGCATACGAGCAGGAGCCCGCTGCCGAGGAAGACGCGCTCGTTTACGAGGTGTCTGCAGACGGCGTGGCAACCGGCGTTGCTCCCGAAGCTGAAGAGTAAGATAAATCCCTATAACAAAAAGATACCCGACTTTGGTCGGGTATCTTTTTGTTGGCGACGCTTGCTCCTGCATGGGGAAAGGCTATCTCTTTTTATAGAGAATGAGCTCCGGATCGGCTCCGTCTTTTCCGTATGTGCTGACCAGAATGAAATCCATGTTGGCGAGCACCCCGAAGCAGCGTTCTCCGCCGAACTCCGGCTCAAGCTGGGTCCCCAGATAGGTGGTTCCGTCATCCAGAAACTGTACAGGCACGCCGCTCGGCAGGCGATATGCGAGATTCACATACCCTCCGACAAGGGCGTTGAGCTTTTCCACCTTGGGCATCCCCTCAATGGAGAGGGTGTTGATTTCTTCGATCAGTTGTCTCTTGAAGGCCTCGAATTGTCCGCCGTCGCTCAATTCTTCGTATCGCTTCCAATAGTCCAGCTTCGGCAGCGTCTGTTTCAGGTAGGCCCGCGCCTGCGCTTCAGAGAAGGTTTCATTCGCCATGTGCGCGGCACAGACGTCGATCAATTCATCCATGTCGTGGTAGGTGTATGTCCCGTCCGCATAGCACCATTGGCAGTAATCCTCGTTAAGCGCACCGTCACGATCCCGGCCGATGACCGCGTCGTCAAGCGGCATCCCGCAGCATTGACAGACCAGCTTGCGCGGAGAACCGAGAAGCGTGTTGATAGAGACGTTATAGAGCCTTGAAAGCTGCTTGAGCGTCTCGGTGCTCGGCACGGTATCGCCGTTTTCCCAGCGGGAAACCGCCTGCCGGGTTACAAATACTTTTTCGGCCAGCTCATCCTGCGAAAGGCCGTTTTTTGTGCGCAGTTCAAACAGTATGTCCTTTGCGTCCATCCTGCCACCTCCTTACCGACATTATAAAGGCGAGCATGCCAAAATACAAGCAACCGGCTGTTGCCTCGCTGATTTCTATGGATGTTCAGCATAAGAATACCCGCCGTGCTTTCCTGCTTCAAGGGAGCGCATGGCGGGTATTGTCCGTTATTGTGCGTTGTTATATGACCTTTTCCTTTAACCAGTTGAGAATGTCCTGATAGACCTGATCCTTATTGATTTCATTGAGCATCTCGTGCCGGCCGCCGGGGTAGAGGCGGATGATTACATCCCGCAGTCCGGCTTCCTTGAAGGCATTATAGGCGCGATACACACCCGCGCCGTTTTCGCCGACGGGGTCTGCATCTCCGGACATGAAATAGATTGGCTTTTCCTTGTTCATGGTATTGATATTGCTCTGATTTGTGATAAAACGGATACCGCCCATCATGTCCCGGAAAAGCCCGTTCGTGGCGATGAAGCCGCAGAGAGGGTCGGCGGCATAGGCGTCCTGAACAGCGGGATCCCGGCTGAGCCATTCGTATATACCGCGGGGGTTCTTAAAGCCCTTGTTGTAGGAGCCAAAGGCGATGTCATTCAGCTCTGTGCCGACCTTGTGTGCGCCTTTCAAATTGACAAAAAGACTTGCGGCGAGGAATCCGCCGAGCACCATGAGCTTGTGCTGATGGCCGGTGCCGCTGATAATGGCGGCGTCATAATTCAGGGGATACTTGATCAGATAGGTACGGGTGAGAAAGCTGCCCATGCTGTGACCGAAAAAGACATAGGGGATATCCGGATATTCCTTTTTCATCAGATCATGAAGCAGATCCATATCTGCTACCACATGGGACCAGCCGTTTTTTTCAGCAAAGAAACCCTTCTGGCTGGGATCGGTAATCGACTTTCCGTGACCCAGATGGTCATTGCCGACAGCAAGATAGCCGTTCTCCGCCAGAAAAGACATGAACGGCCGATAGCGGTCGATGTGCTCTGCAATACCATGGGCGATCTGAACAATGGCTTTGGGCGCTTCATCGGGAATGCATTTCAGGGCGCGGATGGTGTTATGCCCGGTGCTGGACGGAAACGTAAATTCTTCAAATTTCGGCATCATATGACCTCCTTCTTGTTTCGAAAAGGCCGCACCGGTCTGGTGCGGCCTTGCATGATACGGGTGATCAGCCGACGATCGCTTTGGTGTCTCTGGCAATGACAAGCTCTTCGTTTGTGGGGATGACAAAGACCTTGACCCTGGAATCCGGGGTGGAGATCATGATATCCTCGCCGCGCTTGGAGTTGGCGGCATCGTCAAGCTTCACGCCGAGATAGCCGAAGTATTCGGCGATGGCGGCACGGGATTCCTTGGAGTTTTCACCGACGCCGGCAGTAAAGATGATGGCGTCCACACCGTTCATGGCGGCGACGTAAGAGCCGGCCACCTTGGCGACCCAGTAGTGGAACATATCCAGCGCGAGCTGCGCGCGGTCATTGCCCTGCTCGGAGGCTGCCGTCAGATCACGGAAGTCGGAGGATACGCCGGATACGCCCAGAACGCCGGACTTCTTGTTGAGGATGTTCAGCATTTCATCAATGCTGAAGCCATACTTGTTCATGAGGAACTGGATGACGCCCGCGTCCAGATCGCCGCAGCGGGTGCCCATGGGCAGACCGACCAGAGGCGTAAAGCCCATGGAGGTGTCAACGCATTTGCCGCCGTCAATGGCGCAGATGGAGGAGCCGTTGCCCATGTGGCAGGAGATCAGCTTGAGCTCCTCAATGGGCTTGCCCATCAGCTCTGCGCAGCGGCCGGAGACATAGCGATGGGAGGTGCCGTGGAAGCCGTAGCGGCGGATGCCGTCATTCTTGTAATACTCATAGGGAACAGCGTACATGTAGGCTTTGCCGGGCATCGTCTGATGGAAGGCGGTGTCAAACACGGCGACCATCGGGACATCGCCCATCACGTCGCGGCAGGCCTTGATGCCGGTGATGTTGGCAGGATTGTGCAGAGGGGCGAAGGGGATGCACTCCTCAATGGCGGCCATAACATCGTCATTGATCCTGACGGAGCTTGCGAACTTCTCGCCGCCATGGACCACGCGATGACCGACTGCGTCGATCTCCTTCATGGAGGCTACCACGCCATACTGCGCGCTGGTGAGCTTCTCAATGACCGCAGCGATGGCTTCGGAGTGCGTGGGCATGGGGACATCTTCATTAAAAACAGGCTTGCCGCCTACCAGCGGGCTGTGCTTCAGATGGCCGTCGATGCCGATCCTTTCGCACAGACCCTTGGCCATGACCTGTTCGGTCTCCATATCAATAAGCTGATACTTGAGAGAGGAGCTGCCGGCGTTGATCACTAAAATTTTCATGTTTTCTTCCCTTTCTATTGTAATTGACGTGCCAGTTGATTAAAATGTGCTCATCAGTATTCTAATACATTTGCAGGAAAAAGCAAGAATATTTTTAAGGGGCTGTTGTTAACTTGTGATAATGTCACCCTACAATTAACTTGAGAAAATGTCACCTATCCATAGAATAGAGAGCATGGAAAGGACGATAACATTGACTCAA